>JAFGKT010000060.1 GCA_016928435.1 Sedimentisphaerales bacterium
AGATGCATGTCAAAATTCAGACCAAGGTCAGTTGCCTTTTCTGCCGAGAAGTGATGATACAGTATCTCCGGACGAACTCATCGGCGGTGCGTATGACACCTATTTGAATGCTCGAGGAGTTGATCCTGCCGCTATGTTAAGTGGAATTCCGCTGGAATATTGGGCTGATTCTATTCGCAGGTTAGAGCCTATTAGAGTTTATATGCATGAATATAACATTGTAATAGTGCAAAGCCAAGACGATGGAATAGAAGCAGGAAAGTATGTTCTAACTCCCATATCGTCGTATCTCCCCAGGTCGGGCGACGATGGGTTTGTGTTCACGCCCTACCCTACGGTGGATGATGGAGCCGAGGACCATCAGGTATTTGATTTCAGAAGAAATGTGGCAAACTAATTATCTATAGCTGTACAATAATCCGTAAGGAGTGTAAGGATGACAGCGCAGGGTTGTGATTTTGCAGACCTTTTGAAAAACCGTTTTGATTTCGCGGATTACCTCACTGGTTTTGTCGATCGACATTCCCAGATGGTAGTTACGCTTTCACGCGAGTATCTCGGAATTGACGCGATTGCCGCCCGAGGTCTTCTGAAAATCCGGGAGAAATTGACTTCACCTTCGTTCAGATTGCAGTTGGAATCAGAGTGTGATCAGATTCCCGCTTCGGTTAGTGTCAGCGACTTCGAAACCTATCCATGGGGGGCACTTCAAAACGGCATTTTGGGATCTGGAGAGTCAGCTTCAAAATCCCGAAGCACGCTTGTATGTCCTGAACATAATGTTTATGTTTTGAACACGGTTTTTGAATCGGATTCCGCTGTGGGCGGTTCTTTAACTCTTAGCCTGACTGGGCAATTTGCCGATTCGTTTACTGAAACCACGGTGGAGCAATCTGACGGAGCGATTATTTTTACCGTTTATTGCGAAGATGAATTGTCTAATCGTTTTTATAATACTCAGGATGACTTTGTTCCCTGCTGGCGTCTGAGCGTTCCCGGCCAAAGCCTAGCCGTCAAACAGTCCGGAGAGTGTTATGTGATTGATGTCGGCAAAATCGATCTTACTCATGGCACTGAAGTGCAAATGATAATAGAAGTTGAAAATCGCCCCCCCAAACAAAGCCAAGTTTGGGGCCCGCTCCCTGAAAAGTGCGATATTGATCTGGCCTGGCAGGAGAGCAAGAAGCGCTGGACGCAAATGCTTGGTAACATCGAACACAAAAACGGCATGTCCCGAACCCGTGATTTGCGGGCGGCGTGCATCTTAGACCGGTGCGGCTACCGCGGCAAACATGGCAATTGGGATAATCGCATTGCCAGCATGTGTATGCTCACCTCTTGGGCTTGCACAGCCTTTTTTTGGGATTCGGTTTTTGGCGTTTTGGGATTGGCGGAATTTGACCGCCGGCAAGCTGAGGACGCCTTAGCGGTACTGTTTGCTTTCCAGGATGAAACAGGTTGCGTTCCTACGCATGCTTACGAGAGTGTGGTTGGCTCGACTTTCTATCCGCAGGCCCCCTTGGTATCCTGGGCGGTTCTGCGTATGTTCCGGAAATACCATAACGCTGATTATGTGAAGTTTATGCTGCCTAAGATGCAGCGTTTGTTTGACTGGTTTCACGATACGCAGGACCATGACGGTGATGGTTTGGTAGAGATTCGCTTTACCGGCCAGTTAGCTGACAACGCTCCGCAGTATGACAGATATATAGCTCACGTGCAGCCGCATCCTGAGTTATGGAATATTTTCGTTCCTCCTATCGCATCTCCGGCGTGGAATAGTTTTCACTATATGGATGCACGGTGCTTGGCTAAGCTTTATGAACTGACAGGCGATGATAATGCCGCCCAAGTGGTCATGGATAAGGTTCAGCATATCCCGGATCGGCTGGTTGAGATTTGTTGGGATGAGCAGACGCAGTATTTTCAGGATTATGACCATCATATCAAGCAGTTCAATCGGGCTCACGTGTTGACTGCCGCGTTGCCGCTTTGGGCGGGCATGCCCTTGAGTGAAAAGATATCCAAAACCGTTATCGAAGAACATTTGCTTAAGCCTGGCGCGTTTTATGGTGATTATCCTTTTCCGTATCTGGCTTATGATGATCCTTTTTATGCTCCTGAAGGTTATTGGCGTGGTCGGGTGTGGCCTCATACAACGACGTGGATCTTGGAACTGCTTTGGAAGTTCGGATACCAAAAAGAAGCCGACACCGCCGCTGATCGCCTGTTGAAAATGATGAATCAGCAGGATGCTATCCTGGAAAACTATTTTAGCGATCCTTCTAAGCCCGGCGGCGGCAGTCCCGACTATCAGTGGGCCAGCGCATCGTATCTTTACATCGTAAACAGACGATATCACCAAGATATATTTAGTGAATAAAACTATCGGAGCTTTAAGTGCGCAAACAAAAAGCAAATACGGCAGGTGGTAGTGATGACGACAAAGCCTTTCATTTGACAGAGCCGATGCATTAATCTATATCGCCAGCATGTTATTTTTGATATATGCCTTGAGGTGCTAGAGATGTACAATATTTCCGGCATGTCGCTGGAGCAAAAGATTGCCCAGATGATAGTGATCACGTATCGTAACCAGGAAGATGCATTAGCGGCTATCGGTAGCGGGGTTGGAGGGGTTTGGCCGGTTGGAGTACCTCGTGATAGTTTCGCCACCTTCACGAGCATCATTGCTCAGTTGCAGCAAGCGGCCGAGATTCCGCTGTTTATATGCTGCGATTTCGAGGAAGGTTGCGGCCAACTGATAACAGACGGTAGTTGCACGCAATTTCCGGGCATGATGAGCTTTGGCGCCTTAGGTGAAGCGGGGGCAGAGTATGCCTATCGTGCCGGTTTGATCGTCGCGGAGGAAGCACACAAACTAGGTGTCAACATTACGCCCGCGCCGGTGTTCGATGTAAATACGGTGGCTATAAACCCGATCTGCAATACGCGATCAGTGGGAGATGATCCGGAACTAGTGAGCAAAATCGCGATTAGTTACGCCAAAGGCATGGCTTCGTTGGGAACGCTAGTGCCTCAGGCCAAGCATTTTCCGGGCGGAGGAATGCACAAGAAGGATCCACATCTGAATCTGGAGGAGGTGGATGTAACCAGAAAAGAGATGGAAAGCATTCATTTGAAGCCGTTCGCCGAAGCGGTACGAACGGGGGTGTCGATGATAATGGTGAACCATGCAATTTATCCGGTGTATGATCCTGATCGACCTTGCACATTGTCTTCGGTTTTGCTGCGAGATGTGCTGCGAGGCCAATTGGGTTTTGAAGGATTGATCATTACCGACGCGATGGAAATGCACGGCATCAGTAAGCGGTGGAATGGGATGGAGGCTGCATTTTTGGCTATCGAAGCCGGTAACGATCTGATATTAGGACCAATAGATCCGATAGGGGTGATAGAATATGTTGCCCAAGCGGTACGAGGCGGGCGGTTGAATGTTTCGGTTATCGATGAGGCAGTTGAGAGAATTTTTAAGTACAAGAATATGATAAATACGCCCGAAGTGATCCAAAAGGCATCTAAAGCCAAAACTCCTAAGGCAGTCAAAGACAGATTGGCGCGTGAAATCGCGCAGAAATCCATTACTTGCGCGCGTAATTCATCGCGGTTGATTCCTATCGACGACCAAAATAAAGCCAAAATACTGATTCTGGAACCGGAGCATCCTAATCACAGTCTAGAATGGGGATTACACTTCAGCATTCACGGTCTGAACGAATATGTCATGGATCACGCTGAAGCGGTGGAACTGAAGGTGTTTCCGACGCAGCCTGGCGTGAACGATATGAATGAACTGTGCCGGTTGGCAGGCGAACATGACTACGTTATGATTTCGACGTTTTTTAGAAGCAAGGCGGGGCAAACCGGATTGCTAACCAAAGAACAGGTGGCATTGTGTAAAGCGATCAAAGAGACCAATCGCAACACGATATTTGTCGTGAACAATCCTTACGTGATATCGGAACTGGGCTTTGCCGAGACCGTGATAGTGTGCTATAGTAACAGTAGATACAACATGGAAGCAGTCGGCGATGTGATATTCGGCAAAATCGCAGCGCAAGGTAAACTGCCCGTAACGGTGCCTGATTATATCGACCCGGACGATGTGGTGGTTCTAGCTCATGACTAGCATGATCTGAATATGCGAATAGAACACATGTTCAATACCGAGCTGACAGCATTTGGCGTGAATAACGAGTGTCCGATGATAACCGATTGCGAGATTGTCTTGAAAAAGGTGTTGATGCCAGAACATCGCTATATATTTAGTGAATAAAACTATCGGAGATTTAAGTGCGCAAACAAAAGACAAATACAGCAGGTTTTAGTGATGACGGCTCACGATATATCGTTCGAGACCCACACTTTATCAAGCAAGCAGACAGCTTCTTATGGAACGATAATTTGTATATGCGTTTGGATCAGAGGTGTCGTTGCAACAGTTACTTCGTTCAGCCGGCAGCTACTACATATTCCAGCCGATTGCGATGCTTCTATATACGAGATGACCAAAGCGGCAAATTCTGGTCGGCGCCCTTTGATCCGGTGTGCCGTCGTCCGGATGATTTTGAGTTTTCCGTTGGCAGGGATGATATCAAATGGTGGGTTCGGGCCGATGGCATCGAGATTAGCATTCGTGCTTCACTGCCCAAGACTGACCCACTGGAACTGTGGACTGTAACGGTTACCAATGTTTCCTCAAAAAAGCGAAAACTTTCTTTATACCCTTGTATCCCGATTGGTTATGTGGGGCCGCTCGCGGACAAATGCGATTTCAACAAGACGCTGGGCGGAATCGTATACGAGTCGTTTCCGTATTACGCGAGAATAGAGGACTATCACAAACTTCGTAATAAAGCGAATAACGTGATCTGTATTTCGGATACCACGCCCACCTCATACGAATGTGACCTTGATAGTTTTACCGGAGATGGCGGATTGAAAGATCCATGCCAATTGCATCAGCCTAAGCTGTCCGGAGGCATGACCACTCTGGAACCGTCAGCCGCGATTCTGCAATTTGCGCGCACACTCGCCCCCGGTAAGCATTTCACCGTCAATCTTATATGTGGCCCAGCCAAAGATCAGCGACAAATAAAACAGCTTAAACGAAAGTACCTTAGCCCCGGAGGAATAGAAAAAGCGATAGAACAAGTGCGTCAATACCGACAGCAACTGACCAGTACTGAGGTTAGGATTGATACTCCCGACAAGAATCTCAATCATTTTATCAATAGTTGGCTGCCCAACGCGATACTTTATATGGCCACCACGACCCGCGTTAATCGTTGCCCTTGTTGCCGCAACGCAATTCAAGAAGCCATGGGAGCGGTACTGAACGCTCCTGAAGTTGCCCGTAAACAACTGCTGAAGTGGCTCAGTTTTCAAACGCAGGATGGTGACTTGCCTCATGGTCTGCCGTTGGAAGAAGGTATCACACTGGGCGGCATCAATCTGATTCACCATCGCGACATGAATGTCTGGGCTCCAGGGGCAATCGCTTTCTATATCAATGAAACCGGCGACCAATCAATACTCGATGAGATAGTTCCCTTTAGCGATAATCCCAAAGGCGCCACACTGTTTGAACATATATGCCTTGGATTAGCCTATTGCTTGCGTGATCGTACCAAACGAGGGCTTTCTCATATCGGCGAAGGAGACTGGAACGATCCGCTGAACATGGCCGGCCCCGAAGGCAAAGGCGAATCAACCTGGCTTACAGAAGCACTGGCTTATGCCCTGGATCAATGGGCTATGGTTGCTCAGCAGCGCGGCGATAGCCAAATTGTCCGACGTTTTCGTAGGGAAGCTGATCGTTGTCGAAAAGCTCTAAACTCATATATGTGGGACGGTAAGTGGTACGCGCGCGGCTCAACGGATGCCGGCAAGTTGTTCGGTACTAAGAAGGATAAGGAAGGGATGATATTCCTAAACGCCCAAAGTTGGGCTATCATCAGCGGCACCGCCCAAAGAAAACGCCTGGATTCCTGTGTAGATTCTGTTGAAAAACACCTTATGTCTCCTTGCGGTGCAATGACGCTTGGCCCAGGATTTACAGGTTTTCGTGGCGATATCGGAAAGCTTACCCAGAAGAATATAGGGCATTTTGAAAACGGTGCTGTTTACTGCCATGCCGGAGTGTTTTACGCGTTTTCACTTTATCTTGCTCGAAAATCTGAGTTAGCCTATAGAGCGCTTCGACGGCTCTTGGCAGGTGGTAAGGACAATCCGATAAAGGCCGCCGGGCAACTGCCTATTTTTCTGCCCAACTACTACGTCGGCCTTGATGCGCCTAAAAATGTAGGCAAAAGCAGCCACGATTACAACACCGGCACCGCAGCCTGGTACTATCGAACAGTCGTCACCCAACTGCTTGGCATACGCGGTGAAACAGACGGCTTGAGAATCGATCCGCAACTACCGGCCCAATGGAACAAGGCTCAAATAAGCAGAACCTGGAGACAAGCCAAATTTGATATCACAATCCGAAAGACTCAGTCAGTACAAAGTGTCGAAGTGTCCATGAACGGCAAGCTACTGCCTGAGAACCTAATCCCGCCCCAGGCCCCCGGCTCAAATCATACCGTATTGGTGAAACTTCCAAAACGCTGATAGTAGGCAGATATGTTGATTAATCTTTGCTCTGGTGTTGCGACATTAATGGCAAAAATTGACCTACCCAACCATCGTTGCGGAATATCTGTTCAATAATTATTCCGGTCTTTGGCGAAACTCTACCACTTCGCCGTCAGGTCCCTTCACATACACAATCCATACATCAGGCCGAAACTCCACCGGCTCCCCCAGAAACACCGTCCCCCTCGCCTTCAACTGATCCACAAGTTCGTGAAACTCATCCACCTCAAAACCAATATGAATCAACCCCTGGTCATATTGCTGCATCTGCTCAGCTTTGTTGCTTCCTTTGGGTTGACGGTATTGGAACAACTCGAGAATCGTACCGCCCAACTCCAAATGAACAATCCCACACTGCGCCCCCGCTGTGCCGATCACTCGCCCAATGCGGTCATCAGTGATATCAAGCTCCATCAGCACTTTCATACCCAGAAAATCGCGATAGAACTCCAGCGACCGCTTCATATCACTAACGCCCAATCCCACATGCCCTAACGATTTGATCATATTGCGCTCCTGTCTATCGTTTTTAGCCAAGCCTGACTGACTGCCCGCGCCACTTCACTATGGACCTGCCGATCCAGAATATCAGGCAGCAGCATCCCATTTCCCGCCATACTTGCCAATTGATGCGCCGCTGCCAATTGCATCTCTGTCGTTATGTCACCCGCCTGCACATCTAACGCGCCCCGGAACAAACCAGGATATGCTAACGCGTTGTTAATCACCCGACCATCAGCCACAACCGCTGCGCCCGCTTCATACGCTTCTTCCACCGTAATCTCACCTATCGGGTTACTCAACGGAAACACGACCGGCCCCTCCGCCATCGCACGTATCATTTCCTGCGAAACCATCTTAGGCTGCGCCACTCCGATAAAAATATCCCGACCCCGAAAACCTTCCAGCAGATCGCCCGTTATCATGGTCTTGTTCGTCATCTCCGCCAGTTTCCGCTTATACGCGTTCATTCTGGTTTCTCGACCGCGATAGAGCGGCCCCGATGAATCATAAACCACAATGTCCTTTATACCAAGCTTCAAAAGTATTGTAGTAATAGCGTAACCCGCTGCGCCCGCGCCAACTATTATCGCTCTACACTCTTCAATGTTCCGCGAACATCGCTTCAAACCATTGATCAACGCCGCCAGAGCTACCGTCGCCGTCCCGTGTTGATCATCATGAAAAACCGGAATGTCTAATCGCGCTCGCAACTTCTCTTCGATCTCAAAACAAGCCGGCGCCGCGATGTCCTCCAACTGAATCGCGCCAAAACTCTGAGCAATACTGCATACCGCTTCCACAATCTCATCAGGATTCTTCTTATCGATCAAGATAGGCAGGGCGCTGATCTTGGCAAATTCCGAAAAAATCGCCGCCTTGCCTTCCATTACCGGCAGAGAAGCCATCACCCCAATATTACCCAACCCCAAAACCGCTGTGCCGTTGGTAACAATCGCCACACGATCGCCGATACCCGTCAACTCACGTACCGAAGCAGGATCAGCAATGATTCTCTGGCACACCGACGCGACGCCCGGCGTGTACAACATCCGCAAGTCCGTCAGATTCGTAATCGGCACCCGACTGACAATATTAATCGCGCCTCTGTGATGAATCTCAAGCACATCGTCTTTGACCTGCAACACCTCAACCGCTGAAATATTCGCCAGCACTGCCAGCAAACGATCAAGATGCGCCCGATCACAGCAAAATACCTGAATATCACGAATCTTACTTTGGCTTTCTATACCAACAGTATGAATCGAACCTACATGAGCCTGAGTCTGCCCAATCGCGCTGATAAGCTGGCCCAGCATACCCGGCCGATCCAATATCTTGCATCGTAAAGTATATATGTCCGAAGCGTGATACCGCTCCTGCCAACACGTTTGATCAATATCACTAGCCGTTGTATTATGCATCACAGTTGCCTCTTAGCCGCCTCAAAAATAGTCTGTTTAATCTCGTCTAAACTCGGTGCGCACGTCGCTTCCAGCATCTTCGATACCGGACTGGGAATATCACGTCCTGCCACCGTAACAATAGGACCGTCAAGATAATCAAAAAATTCCCTCTGACAATGATCCGTTATCTTCGCCCCAATCGAAAGTCCCTTAGGTGCCTGCTCAACAATAACCAGAATTCCCGTTTTCTTCAACGAATCGCCAATCGTGTCATAATCAATATCGCCAGGGCTCAGAGTCCGCAGATCAATCAGCTCAGCGTCAATACCCTGCTCCGCCAGCTTCTGCGCCGCCTCCATACAAAGCCCCAACGAAACCGAATAAGACACAACCGTCACATCGCTGCCTTTCCGCACAACCTTGGCTTTGCCAATCTCAACATAATAGTCCAGATCACCTTTAGGCACATCACTCTTGCGTGAATACAACGCATGATGCTCCACCATCAGCACCGGATTCTTACTCCGCATCGCTGAATTAAACAACCCAATATAATCAAAAGCGTTCGACGGCGCCACAACCTTCCACCCGCTAAACAGCGAAAAAATCCCCACCGGGTCCATCGAATGCTGACCGCCGTAACCGCAACCAATCGCGATACGTGTTCGCACCACGACCGGCATATCCGTCGAATTGCCATACATATGCCGCAGCTTGCCCAGTTGATTGAACAACTGATCCGCCGCCACCAAAGCGAAATCAGGAAACATAATTTCCACGATCGGCTTCAAGCCGCTCATGGCCGCGCCGCCGGCCAACCCCACGAACCCCGCCTCGCTAATAGGCGTATTGCGCACTCTATCAGGATAAAGCGCAGGCAACCCTTTCGTCGCGCCGTAAGGCCCACCGCCGAAATTGGCGATCTCTTCACCCACCACAAAAACATCGTCATCTTTCTCCAGCCACCGGCCCGTCACCGCGGCTATGGCATCCGAATAACCAATGGTCTCAAACTCACCAAAATCCTCCACTTCCTTAAAACTCACCCCCTCAAACTCTTTACCATCACTGTGCAACCCCAACTCCACCGTCTCAGCCTTAGGCCAAAGCTCACCTCGGACCTGCAACTTGCCATCGACCAACTCCGCACAATTGTCAACCGCGGTTTTCACCAACCGCTGCGCTTTGTCCTTCAACTCCTCCCACTGCTCCGCTGACAACACCCCCTGCTCGATCAACTTCGCTGGGAACACACTGTGAGCATCACGTTGCTGCCATTGTTTTTCTTCTTCCTTTTCACGATATCCGAAACTGCTTCCGTCAACGGGCCCGGCATGATGCGGAAAACGATAGCACTTAGCTTCAACCATAATCGCGCCCTTACCCGCTCGGCAATGAGCCACCGCGTCACTCATCCCTTTTGCCACCGCGCAAGGATCCATCCCATCAACAATCACCCCTGGAAAACCATAAGCCGCGGCCTTATCCGCCAAGTCCGCCGTAGCCGTCGTATCCCTTATCGAAGTCGCCACAGCGTATTGGTTGTTCTCCACAAAATAAACTATAGGCAACTGCCAAACCTCCGCCAAATTCGCTGCCTCATGAAACGCACCCTGATTGATCGCCCCATCCCCCAAGAAGCAAACCACCACATCGGATGATTTTCGGTACTTCGCAGCAAACGCCGCCCCTGTTGCCAAAGGCACCCCGCCGGCCACAATCGCGTTTGTCCCAATTACACCAATTTTCTCGTGCCGAAGGTGCATAGACCCACCCCGTCCGCCGCAGCAACCGATTTTCAGCCCCATAATCTCGCCCATCAGCGTGTTAATCTCTTCTTGAATCACCGCCGGAATATCACCTTGCGGATCAAACCCTTCGCTGTGCTGATAATAACTCAACAGCTTAGCCAAATAATGATGGTGCGCCCGGTGCGTTGAAGCGATCTTATCGGTTCCCTGCAAAGCCGCCATTGCGCCCGCAGCACAAGCCTCCTCGCCGATACTAGTATGGACCGGGCCATGCACACACCCATCACCAGCCAACTTCAAAAGATTCTGCTCAAACTCACGAATCAAAAATATCTCGAAAGCCATAAAAGCTAATTGCTTATTCTCAATATCACCACAATCTTTGCACATCAAAGAACCCTTCTCAGAAACAGTAACTGCCATAAAACAAATCTACCTTATATTGAGTGACACCCTTTCACGAAATTAAAGGGTGTAGTCATTCACAATCGCCCTAAACTCAACGATATTTAACGTAAGCCACCTTATGTTCCGTAAAGAACTCAACACCCGTATGCCCAGCTTCCGGCACCCCGCTGCCGCTCAGCTTTACCCCTCCGAAGCTAAACTGCGGTTCCTTCAACGCCGTCGGCAAATTAACATGCGTCAAACCAACATCTGTTTGTTCCACAAACTTCAGCGCCTTATCCAAGCTATTAGTATATACCGACGATGACAGGCCAAACCGGATACCATTGGCAATCTCCAAAGCATCCTCAAAATCCTTAGCCTTCATCACCGAAAGCACCGGCCCAAATATCTCCTCTTGCGCCAAAAACATATCCGCTGTCACATCACCAAAAATCGTCGGCTCAATAAAACACCCCTCGCCAAGACCATTATCAACCACCTGATTGCCCCCCGCTAATAAAATGGCACCTTCAGCTTTGCCTTTTTCAATCGCCTTTAAGATACCGTCACGCTGACTCTTGCCGCAGACAGGCCCCATTGTCGTAGCGTCATCAGTCCCCTTGCCCACCACAATCTTGGCTACCCTGTCCTGCACCAACTTCACAAAACTCTCATAAACTGATTCTTCCACAATCGCCCGACTCGTCGATGTACACCACTGCCCCGCACAAGCATACGCAGCCAACACCGCTGAATCCGCCGCGGCCTCCAAATCAGCGTCCGCAAAAACCACCAACGCGTTCTTGCCGCCCATTTCCAACTGCGTTCGAGTAAGCTGTTTGCTCGCGCATTCATGGATGCCCATGCCGACTTCCGTTGAACCGGTAAACGTAACCGCCTTCACCGAAGGATTCTCCACCAATGCCGGGCCGATCACCGAACCGCTCCCGGTAACAAAATTCAACACCCCCGCTGGAATCCCCGCGTCAACAAACAACTTTGTAAATTCCGCCCCAACACCCGGAGTCGAAGTCGCAGGTTTCAAAACGCACGTGTTACCCGTTATCAACGCCGGTACCACCTTGCGACCAGGAACATTAAAAGGAAAATTCCACGGCGCGATAACCGCAACCACACCCAAAGGCACCCGCTGACTATACGCCATAACCCCTTCACGCTCGGTAGCCAGCGTCTCACCTGCCAAACGAATACCTTCATTAATCTGAAATTCCATCTCCTTTACTGCTGACTGGATTTCACCATGAGATTCTTTCAGAGTCTTGCCGTTTTCCTTCGTTATCACTTGCGCGATCTGCCCAACCCGATCCGTCATCAACACCAACGCCTTCTTCAGGTACTCAGCTCTTTGGTAAACCGTCAGTTTTCGCCATTGCTCAAACGCCTTCTGCGCCCCCTCGACTGCCCGCGCAACATCCTCAACCGTTGATTTGGGCCACTCGCCCGTAACTTCCCTCAAATCCGCTGGATCGTACGTTTGATACGTTGCCTTATTGCTCGCGTCACACCATTTACCGTTTATGTAATTCTTGTTCATCATAAAACCTTGTTCTTATAGTCTCCGATTGTCTATGTCTGCAATCTTGTTTCAATACCCTAACGTAACACCACCATCGATATCAAATCGCGCCCCCGTTATAAACAACGCTTTGTCACTGGCGATAAAAGCTGCCAAGTCCCCGCATTCTTCAATTGTTCCAATTCTGCCCAGCGGGTGTTGGCCGTAAATGTACTTTCTCGCCGCGGCCGGATCACTCTGTTGACCAAACCAATCTTCCACCAAAGGCGTCTGAATCCAACCCGGACAAATCACATTCACCCGCACCCCGTCCGGAGCGTAATCTATAGCCATATTTTTGGTCATCGCGATTTGCCCGCCCTTAGTCGCTGAGTACGCCGCCGCGTTCGGCTGCCCCACAACCCCTACCATACTGCTAATATTAATAATATTGCCCTTGGTCTTTTTCAGCGCCGGCAATGAGTATTTAGAACACAAAAAAGTACTCCGCAAATTTGTATTCTGAATAAACTCCCATTCCTCCAAAGTTGTATCTTCAGCGTTCTTGGATATATGATACCCCGCGTTGTTCACCAGAATATCCAATTTACCAAACGCCTTCAGCGCCGCCGCCACCAACGCCTGAATATCTTCGTCCTTCGTTAGATCAGCCTTAACGAAAATCGCTTTGCCCTCCGCTGCGCCCAACTCCTCAGCCATCTTCTCGCCCATCGCCTCGGTTCGGCAAGTGACAACAACCTTCGCCCCTTCTCGCACAAACACTCGCGCAATCCCTTCACCAATCCCCTTACTGCTGCCTGTCACAATCGCCACTTTATCCTTGAGCATCATAGCTTAACTCCCTTATGGTTCTGTAATCACCCGTCTGGCCTTATGGTTCTTATTCACCTTCAAACCAAAAACTCGCGCCGCGTTACCACCCAAAAACGCTTCCTTATCCGCGTCAGAAAAAAACTCACATCCTTCTATCACCCACCGCACACTCTGCCGATACGTAAAATCAACCATTGTCCGTGGATAATCCGACCCCCACATCAGTTTGTCCACGCCCACCAAATTGGCTGCCTGTTTAACACACGCCTGCGCCTTCTTAAAGTCAATCCCGTCATCGCGAAACAGCCAAATAATCCCGCCGCTCTCGACATAAACATTTTCTTGCCGTGCCAGTCGTATCTGCGCCTCCCAATTCCCCTGCGTCACCATACCAAAGTGCCCAATGGTAATTTTCAAATCACCAAAAGTTTTTATCACGTTCTCCATCTGCTCTACTTGCTCATCACCTGCCGCCAGATCAATCGCTAAAATCATTCCCCGCTCCTGCATCTGTTCCCAAACCGCCATAAGTTCCGGACGATCCAAACGAACAGGCCTTTTCATCCTAGGCAAAAACATCGCCGGGCATTTAATCCCGCCAAAACCCTGCTTTGCAACCCCCTCAAACTCCTTCAACAGCCCTGCCGGTTTGCGAAAATCAAGCAACCCATGCACAAAGAACTTATCAGGATACCGCTTCTTTACCTTACGAAGATATTCATTCTGATTCCCATCCAGGTATTCCTGTGTCACCACAGCGCCGTCCACTCCCGCGTCATCAAACGCCGCCAGCGCCATCTCTGCTGTGTTGCGACAGCCCGCAAACCAGCTAGGCATCCCCTGCACCTTCTGCCCGCCAATCTGCACCACTCCATCGCCCACAGGCTTCACCTGCTGCGTACCTAACTGCCCGCAAACCCTATCCCACAAGTGCATATGTGCGTCAATTATCATTTCATGCGTTTCCTTAATGCGACCCCAACACACATTAATCCATTATGAATCCGCCGTTCACATCCATTATCTCGCCCGTTACATACCCCGCCATGTCCGAAGCCAAAAACAATACCGCGTTCGCCACATCCTCAGCCGTCCCCAAACGTCCAAGAGGAATCCGCGATTTATAGTTCGCGATCTGTTCTGCCGAGATAGCGGTGGTCATCTCCGTCGCCATCACTCCCGGGCATATCGCGTTCACCGTCACGCCATACCCAGCCATCTCCAAAGCCATACTTTTAGTCAAGCATATAATCCCCGCCTTTGATGCTGAGTAATGAGCTCCCACCTGAACTCCGCCAACCTTACCTGCACCGGATGCCATATTTATAATGCGCCCCGCCTTCTTCTCTTTCATCCCTGCCATTACCTTTTGCGACAACAGGAATACACTTTTCAAATTAACCGCCAAAACTCTATCCCATTCATCGCTGGTAATCTTAGCAAATGCAGTTCGCGGACAAATACCCGCGTTGTTCACCAAAATATCGATCGACCCGTATTTCTCTTCGATCGCTCGCAACAACTCATCCAAGTCCGATTCCAGCGAAACGTCACACACAATACTCAAAGCCTCACCGCCATCATTTCGAATCGCCTCAGCCACCGCTCCGCATTGCTCGGCATTTATATCCGCTAGCGCAACCTTCACGCCCTCAGTCGCCAAAAAACGTGCGATCACACTGCCCAGCCCTTGCGCTGCACCCGTAACCAATGCCACTTTATTATGCAGTTTTAATTCCAAAGAATTCATCCTTTATTGTCGACAATATTAATGCCGTCCGGCAAACCACTCTGCAAACTCAAAGTTACTTATCTTCCATATCGTAAATCAATACGCCCCAACCTGCCACAGCCAAAACAATCCCGCGTTTACGCGGTATAAATCATTTTAGAACAGATTGTTATAAATGCTGTAGCCGCCCAGACCCCTTTCGTCCACAAAAACAACGCCGACCACTTCCAACAAAAATACGTCCAAACCATACCCCGACACCGACAATTTTATTGACATCAACCACATTGTCGACAATAATGATTATAAGCTATCATGAACTTTTGTCAAGGATTTGTTTTTTCATGCTCCCAACAACTGAAAAGAAAAACGCCAGCCTCGCCGAGACTGTCTATAACGCCCTGCGTAAGCGAATCGTATCTGGCAATCTCAGCCCCGGTGACAGAATCACCGAAACCAGTATCTCAACCCACATGGGAATATCCCGCGCCCCTGTCCGCGAAGCCCTAAAACGCCTCGCTGAGGATCGCCTTGTGCTATTGGTTCCCTACAGCGGCTGTTATGTCGCCAAGCCCGAAAAAAACGAAATCCTCGAAATATATGAAATCCGCGAACTGCTCGAAACCATGGCCCTAAAACACGCACTCGGCAAATTCAACCTCGATAATCTGCGCCAACTCAAACAGTCTTTCATCGATTGCGAACAACTCGAAGATCAAAAACTAATCGCCGCCGAAGTCCGACTCGATACCAAACTGCACAATCTCATCATCGACACCTCAGGCTTTATCAACCTCCAGGAAATGCTCGCCAAAATCCAAACCCGCCTCCAACTGTTCCGCGTTCAAACCTCCCGCGAGATCACTCGCGCCCGCATCGCCCTCCAAGAACACCTTCGCATTATCGACGGCATTCTCAAAAATGACTACGACCAAGCTGTCCAGGCACTCCAGGAACATATTCACCACACCCGCGACAACATGCTCCAAGCCTTCGCTGTCATTTGAATCAAATAAAGCCTATTTGCTGTTTGTGGTTTATACGTTGCTGGAACATAGCGGTGATTGCGGTAGGGCGGCAATTGAGTTGGCTAAACAAGGTTATGATGAACAAATTACAGAATAACCCGATGAGCTAAATCTATCAATAAAAGCCCCTATAATTGTCTTGCAACCCTGACTCGGAATTTCTTCCCTTCCCAATTATCAATAAACTCTCGCTCTTGTTTTGTGAGAGGATTGATACCACCCAACTGCTGGGCATTCGTCATTTTCTTGGGAAAAGTTTCATAGTTGGTGGCGGCCCGGCCTTTCGGGCAAGCTATTGACGGCCGTAAATTGTCCATTCGGGAGCATAGTTTATAGGAATGAAGAAGTAGTGAGCGACAACGGTCACCAAGATAGGCTTACAGATTTGACGCAGGAATTCACAGGCCATTTTTTGGCGAACCGTTCGAGCATATACGTAGCTGTCAAGAACCATTATGACGGTAAGGATTGCATCACCGTCGGTTCGAAGGACAAGTCGGCTGAGTGCTTGGTCAGGAGTGATGAAATCATTGTTAAAGAAAAGAACGGTCGGTTCAAGACACAACTAGGCTTCAACACTATGCTTGTCGGCTTGAGGGGAGTTTTTGCTGAATGACAGTTGCCAACTAAACCTATTTAGTCGGGTGGTTTGAATAA
Organism: Sedimentisphaerales bacterium; assembly: GCA_016928435.1. GTDB lineage: Bacteria > Planctomycetota > Phycisphaerae > Sedimentisphaerales > SM23-30 > JAFGKT01. The sequence goes on from JAFGKT010000060.1 coordinate 16,476, forward strand.
TTATTTTTGGCTTTTTTCTATAATGTTCTTGAATTGGGTTAGTGAAGTGATAAACTGCCCGGCGGTTTATGATTCGATGATAAGCGGGAATTGAAGGGTTTTGATGAACATTACAGGTCTTTTTACGAGAACCAGCCATGCCGTTGATATCCATTGGGACAATGCGAAAATCACAAAACTGAGAATTCTCTCACTTCGCGGCGAAGACTGTAAGCTCAAGATAATGACCGGCCGCAAGACCTTAATGCTCACAGAGAATGATGAATCACGACAGCTTACTTTGGATGCGGATAGCACTGTCGTTTTTGCTATGAAACAGCAATCCTTTTACACCCTCACATTCTGCTGAAATTCAATCCTTCCAAAATAACCGCAGGATAATAGGCAACCAATTTCCGACTCAAACCATGCGAGAAAGTGAAACAGTTATGAAAACCGCGTTCGATCCGAAGACATCCGATTGGAAAATCAAATGGCCCGGCCGTGTCTCCCAGTACGACCTCGTCTATCTCGCGCCGCCGGAAGAACCAACCCAGGGCATACCGCTGGGCAATGGTGATCTTGGCGCCTTATGCTGGTGCAGCGATTCAAAGCTCATCTTCGCACTAAACAAGTGTGATCTGTGGGATGATTCAAAGTTCGAGAAAATCCGTTCCTGGCACCCAGACGAGGAAGAATTCAGCACGACGCTGCGTCATGCCTGCCGGGTAATCATCGACTTCAAACTGCCGGTATTTGACATCTGCTATCTGAGTGATTTTCGCGGACGTTTGTCGTTGGCAGACGCGAGCATGACCATTAAAGCCCGATCGCCGTTCGGTTCGATTGAAGTTAAAGCATTCATTCACCATGACACGGCGACGCTGCGTCTGCAGGTCAAAAACGGGCTGAATGAACCGGTCCCTATTGAAGTGGCAACCGAACGACTCGGTTCGCGTACATTTGCTCACTGGTATAGTATCATTAGACGCGATGCTAAACTCGGGTTGTCCGGTACGAGCGGGGCCCTTCAAGAATCAACCATGCTCATCAGCCACGAACTCACCAGCGGCACTTTCGCGGTTGCCGCCAAAGTCCTTGCGGAGAATGCCTCAGCAGTGACATACAATCAGCCGCATAGCCGGGCACTGAGTGCTGTCATAGACCACACCGAGAAAGAATTCACCTACATCGCGGCAGTTACAGAACCGATGGATAAAGACGCGCCCGCCGCTGCTTGCGAGATGCTGGATTCGGTCACGTCATACGACACGGACGTCGCCGCGCATCGCAAAGCCTGGAAGACATTCTGGCTCCGCTCTTTGATGGATTTCGGCGACGACTATCTCAATAATCTTTGGCACTTGGCGATGTATTACGCCAACGCCAGTCAGCGGGGCAAATACCCGGGCCGATTCATCGATGCTCTGTGGGGCTGGAACCGCGACTTTAGAGCGTGGAATTATTATTATCACTGGAACCAGCAGCAACTGTATTGGCCGTTGAATGCCGCGGGCCATCACGATCTGCTCGAGTCCTATCTGGAATACCGCTTTGCCGCTTTGCCTAATGATTGCAACGATGCCCGCGACCTCTTCAAAGCGAGCGGGGCATTCGTGTCCGACGTGTGCGATCGCCGCGGCTTCAACGCAGCGGCAGCATCGGACAATCATACCCCTGTCGCCCAGATTGCCCTGGATTTTTACCGCCAGTATCTTTACACCGGTGATGTAGATTTTCTCCGAAACCGCGCCCTGCCTTACGTGATTGAAGCTGCAAAGTTTTTCGAATCCCTTTTTACCAAAGAATCCGATGGGAAATTTCACGCCAAATCGGGCACCGCTTACGAAGGCTGGATTCTCCTTAAAGACTGTATAACCGAACTGGCCTGTGCGAAATCCCTTTTCGCCGCGGCCATAGAGTTGTGTGAAATCGCTGGTCATAGCGAGCCCCGTCTGCCTCACTGGCAGGACATACTTGACAACCTCGTACCTTTGCCTAAAATCGAGATGGACGAGGCATATCTCGACAAAAAAGCTAATACATTCAAGCTGGGCCTTTTTAAGAACGACAAGCCGTGCTCAAAGGAAATCTTCTCCTGCGGCCTGGGGATTGAGGCCCAGACCCAGATTACCTCGCTTATTCCGCGTAGAGTGCCGGCTGCGGAAAAGACTGATGATGTACATCAGATGATACAGAAACGCGAAAATGGTGAGTTCCCCGTGATGTATGTTAGAGACGAGTGGTTCAATAATGAAGGTTTCTTCCCCTGGTCGGAATTTGCGACTGTGTTTCCGGAAGGGCCCATAACGCTCGAAGATCGCTCGTCGGACGACTTCAAAGCCGCTGTCAATACCGCCAAGCTTTATACTCCCGCCGGCATGGGGTGGGACCCGATGCCGATTGTATTGGCACGCTTGGGACTGGGAAGGGAACTTAGCCAAGTTCTGCCCGATTTCCCCGATCAATGGCAGATCTACCCCAATGGCTTTACCCAATGTGGAATCCGGGAAAACATGAAATCCGAAGAAAACATCCGATTTTACCGGAACAAGGTGCGCGACGCAGATGTCACCGGCCCAGCGCACCACGAGAATAAGACTCTCTTTCCGGCCTGGCCCTTCCGGCACGCTTCGCTGGAAGCGATGTATATTCTACCGACTGCGATGAACGAAGCACTGCTGCAGAGCTGCGGCGGCGTCATACGTGTCGCCCCGGCGGTTGACAATAAGCAGAATGCCAGATTCACGCTCCATGCAACCAACGGAATTGTCGTGTCCGCTCAGATTGTCGCAGGCAAAGTTTGCTGGGTACACCTCAAGGCGCTGCGTCCGGTCGAAGCCGTCATATACAATCCCTGGTCTAAAACAAATGTGGAAACTCTTGGCAGCACAGAATCCACAAACAAGAAGAAACTGGTTATTCCACTTAAGCGCAATCAAACAGTTCTGCTGACTCCACAAACAGACAAGGCAAAGTTCGAGACTCAACCAGAAAAACCACGAGAAAATCAATTGCCCAAAAAATCTCGTTCCGGTTTGGCCAAACTCGGAGTCGAGCGACTATTCTGAGTATTCAGACTTAAGGCGGTCGCAGCGATCGTAACCGCGCTGCGTACTCCTGCGAGTACATAAAACGCGCCTCAATGGAGATATTGATATGAAAGCAGCAAGAATTTTCGGCAGTAATGACATTCGCATCGTCGAGGTTCCCACACCTGTTCCTGGTCCTGGGGAAGTGCTTTGTCGAGTCGTTTGTGCGGGCGTGTGCGGCACCGATCATGCGATATATACCGGCGAGTTCTCATTCGTCAAGAATGGTTCGATCAAGTTTCCCATGACGCCGGGACACGAATGGTCAGGTACTGTCGCGGAAATCGGGCCTGGTGTAACTCGATTTGAGCCGGACCAGCGGGTGGTCGGCGATACGATGGTGTCATGCGGGAAATGCTATGATTGTTTGATAGGACAATATGGTAACTGTAAAGCGATGCGAGCCGTGGGAACGATTGCTACGTGGGATGGGGCGTATGCTGAGTATATCCTTATGCCCGAGCGTCATCTTTTCCATCTGGCTGATGAAATCAGCTTTGTCAACGGCGCTTTTGTAGAACCCGCGGCGACGGCGTTGTATTCGGTTGTTCTCGGTGACGTGAAGATTGGTGATACGGTGCTGGTTCTTGGCTCTGGTCCTATTGGACTTTTGGCTGCCAAGTTAGCCAAGCTTTGCGGGGCGTCTAAGGTGGCAGTCGTGGGGCGTAAGGAATTCAAGCTGCAAAAGGCATTGGAGCTGGGTGTTGACGCTGCTATCGACACCAATCAAATGCCTCTGGAAGAGGCTGTCAAGGAGGTGTTCAAAGACTGGGGAGTAGATTGTGTCATCGAAGCATCCGGTTCAACGGCACTATTTAAGCAGGCTGTGGGGTTGGTCAACCAAGGCGGTGTGGTGTCGGTGGTGGCGTTCTACGAACAAAAAGTGCCCGACTTTGATATCGATGAGTTTGTGTTCGGAGGTGTAAAGATTCGCGGCGTAGCGGGAAGCTTGGGGATGTACAAACCCGTACTGAGACTGATGGAGGCTGGCATGTTGGATGCCGGCCCATTGGTAACCGGTCGATACGGGTTTGATGATATTCCTGCGATTATGGCAGGCATGAGCGAAAGGAACGCCACGCGGATCAAAGAAATCGTTGAAATGAAAACCGCATCTGTTTAACATAAGCATGCGGAGTAGCGGTAATGCTCGAATTAAGGAGAGCTTAATGGCTAAAGGAATCGTGGTGAAGATTGATAAGGTGATGCCGTTCTCTCCGCCGGAGTTTAAGGGTGAGTACGTATCGAAGATGCTGATTGATGTGTATAATGCCGGTTCAGACCGGATGCAGGTCAATCATGGTGTGGTCAAGGCGGGCTGTGGGACCCCCGGAGCTGTGCATGAGTCGCCTCACGATGAGATTTATATTGTTTTGTCAGGCAGCGCTGTCTTACACATGGATGGGGTGGACTACGATATCGAGAAAGGCAGTGTTGTTTTTATTCCCGGGGGTACATTCCACTCACTCAAGAACAAGAGCGAGACGGAAGACTTTGAGATTATAACCGTTTGGCCCGGCCAACCGAAGCCCGGCGCCAACGAAGTGTATGATATGCGTAAAGAGCAATGGGGTACAACTTACCGAGAGATCGAGTAGTAGAATGAATCAAAAGAATGCCCAATACAATCTTAAGGACAAGATTGCCATTGTCACCGGTTCGGCAGGTGGTATCGGCAAAGCGATTGCAGCGAACTTGGCCGCGAATGGCGCTGCCGTGGTCATCAGTGATGTGCAAGTTGAAAAAGGGCAAAAAACCGCGCAAGAACTCGGGGGCAATGCGATATTCGTTCCTTGCGATGTGAGCGATTGCGAACAAGTCTGGTCGCTGGTGAGTACGACGGTGGATCGTCTGGGGCGTCTGGATGTGATGGTGAACAATGCCGGGATCAATTCGAGCCGTCCCGAAGACCGCGTTACCTTTGATAGATATCCCGATGAAACCTGGCGCAAGATGATTGATGTGGACCTGAACGGAACGTTCTACTGCTGTAAGGCGGCGGCCCAGGTTATGCTCGAACAGAAATCGGGAAGTATTATCAATATTTCATCGGTGGCCGGAGTTGTCGCTCTTAGATTGCAGATCGGTTTCGTAGCTGCCAAGGCCGCCATCCTAAAGATAACCGAAGCGATGGCCTGCGAACTGGGGCCCAAGGGACTGCGGATCAATGCTGTTTCGCCTGGTTCAACACTGACCGAAGGCACGCGAAAATTATTCTACGGTGAGTCCGGCTCATTCCAGGAGCAGGCCGAGCGCGTCGTTTCGTTTATTCCTCAAGGTCGTCCCGGCGAGGCAGAGGAAATCGCCGACGCGGTGACGTTTTTGGCTTCGGATGCGGCATCATATATCAATGGTCACAACATCGTTGTGGACGGCGGTTGGACCTGCGGCTTCAATCGTGATTTTTGAGTAGCCTATGTTGCATAAATTCCCTTATCCTGAATTTACGCCGCTGGAAATACCTGATAACAATATTTCGGGCGTATATGAGTTAAGCGAATATTGTCCTCGCGCGACAGATAAGGAGTTGGTGCTTGATGCACTGGCTGATCCTATTGGATGCGGGCGGCTTGCTGATGAAGTTTCCGCCGGGATGAAGATTGTTATCGCGGTAGATGATAGCAGTCGCACTACACGCACCGACCTTATGCTGCCTTTGGTGCTCGATGAACTTCTACGCGCGGGGGTAAGCCGAGAAAATGTGACGGTGTTTATCGCCTTAGGAACGCATCGGCAAATGTCTGTCGAGGAGATGGCTGAGAAGTACACTAACGCCGTTGTGGAGAATTATCGGATTATCAATCCGGATTGGCATGAAAAGACGGCATATGTCAAGGTTGGGCAATCGTCGCTAAACTTCGATATCCGGATACACCGCGAGATTATGGAAGCAGACTATGTGATCGGCGTGGGTCAGACGATACCGCATATGATCGCTGGTTTCGGCGGTGGAGGTAAGATCATCAATCCCGGCTGCGCTGATGGAGATACGATCGGCCATATGCATTGGCTCTGCAACCAGGTGCCGGAGGACAAGCTCTTCGCCGTGCGCGATAACGCGGTGCGGCAGATCATCGACGAGGTTGCCTTGAAAGCGGGCTTACGTTTCATTATCAATGAGGTGCCCGGTTCGAATCATCGCATAGCAGCGGTTTTTGCGGGGGATCCGGTCGCGGCTCATCGGCGTGCGTGTTTGGCTGCCAAGGATATCTGTACGGTGCAGATTGATGCGCCGGCTGATATTGTTATTGCGGATTCATATGGCGCCGACATTGACTTCTGGCAGGCGCTTAAGGGGCTCAACGCAGCATATGGTGCAGTGAAGAAGGGCGGCACCGTGATCCTTGTTACGCTGTGCCCGGAAGGTACGAGTTCTCAGCATGGTGAATTGACAACGTTGGGCTACATACCCGTTGAAGACACGAAAAGAATGGTTGAGACCGACCAGCTTGATAGGGCGGTAGCAGCCAACCTGCTGCTGGGAAGACGTCTCTTGGACAAAGCGGAGGCCTACTTGGTGACGCTTGGCATTGACGAGAAGGACACCAGAGCGATGGGATTTAACTGGGCTCCCACTCCTGACGCAGCGCTGCAGGCCGCGATTGGTAAGCATGGTCGGGACGCGACGATTAATGTTTTATACAAGGCATCGAAGATGATCTGCTCAGTCAAGGAGGCATAGAGGTGCTGGAAAAGCTTGATTTGAAGGATATTACCAATGAGTCCGCGAGCAAGGGCAAAGTTCTCGTTTACTGGTTGGGCGGTGCGGGTCATATACTGAAATTCGATGATGGCTTCACGATTTGTGTTGATCCTTATCTGAGCGATTACGTAGAGAGGCTGGTTGGATTCAAGCGGTTATTTCGCCCTGTTATCGAACCCAGCCAACTTCACTTCGACACTTTGTTAATTAGCCATTCGCATGGGGACCATCTTGATGCGGATAGTTTCTCGGAATTGGTAAAAGCCAATCTCAACTGCAAGATTTTCGCCGCTGAGGATTGCGTGGAGTTTCTCGAAAAGCAGCAAGCTGTATATACCATTGTCACAGTGGGAACGACTTTTGCCGATGGTAATGTGACTATCGAGGTTGTGCCTGCCGACCATGGCGATTTGAGTCCTGAAGCGGTGGGATTCTTACTGAGCTTTGGCGCACGTAGCATCTATCTGACTGGTGATACCTGTTATAACAAGGACATGCTCAGCACGATTATCGAGCGCAAACCCGACATTGCCATACTGTGTATCAACGGAGCCTTTGGGAATATGACCTCCGATGAAGCTGCCGACCTCGTAGCTGCCTGTGAGTCTAAGGTCGCCATACCCACGCATTACGGCCTCTTTGCCGAGCACGGTAATGCCGACCCGATGCCATTTAGAGAAAGTGTTAGGGAGAAATCACCTGAGACAAGAATCTGCCTGCTCGAACCTGGATTTGGTGTCGAGGTCTAAGAGATACACAGCTAGTTTGGTGCTGAAATGGTGAGCCAATTCCTGTTGCCGAAAGCTGGAATACGTGAAACTTCGCAAAAGCTAGTGCCGGTGGCATGGACATCCTCAGCCTAGCTATTCCAAAACCAACCCAGGTCACGGTGCGATCCGGCGGAAGATATCCAGTATGTCTTCCAGATTCACTTCATTTCCGTTCAGCACCACTTCACGCAGAAAATCAATCGTGCCTTCCGAAATATCACGCAGTATCTCTTTGCTGATCCGAACTCCGGAACTATCGTCGTAAGGCCCCGTAACGTGCAGACGAGTCAATTTGTGCAGCAAATTCCGCGTTATGTTCAGTATCTCGAATTGGCCGAACACCGTATCGATCTCCTCCACCAACCCAGCCACCACATACGCGTCAAGCTCACGTGTTTCCAGGTCCACTTGGCTGCCCGGCTCAATCATAATTACCATGATTGAACCCGCCATATTCACCTTGTCAAAAATTACCACCGGCCCTTCGGTATAGAACATCCCGTCAACATCAAATTCCCCCGCCTGTAAAGGTATCACTTGCATGTAAACCAGTATAGCCTCAAACGCTCCCCGAGGTCTGAATCTGCCATCCACAATCGTTACCGTCCCTTGCCCATGGGCGTTCTCTAATTCCGTGCCTCGCCCCGAAAAAACATACTCCGCCTGAAGTTGCCCATAATCCGTTTCACCTTCCTGTCCCAGAGCCCGGGACACCTGCTCCAATTCAACATCCACAATCGCCAACTCTCCCCTGTAATTCATTTCCCCTCCCACCGGCGCGCTCACTCTACCCAAACCTCTAACTTGCCCCGTCCCTATCGAACCCCGTATATTGTCTATGTCACAACTGCGCCCATTCAGCACCAAGTTAAGCCCCAACTGCTCCACCAACTCGCCGCCGGCGCCATTAACCATCCAATCCAAACCTTCACCCGTACCATACACCATCAAACGATCCCGATCGCCCAAGGGCCCCACAAACCTCAAATTCGCCTGATAACCCCCGCCTACTTCGGTCACCTTCTCATGTTCCAATTCCATCCGCACATCGCCCGCCGCCGTCACCCATAACTCTTCGTCGATCACCCCGCTAAGCGTAATATTGCTGCTCAGAGTTCCTCGCCGAACCATCTCTCCCTTGTCAGCCATCGCTAACGTGCTCGGCAAATCCAATCCCGTAAAACGCAACTGCCCCTCCACGTTGCTTGGCCCATCACTTCCCAGGCTAATCGTCGCCCCCGCGAATAACTCACCTTCCGCCGTCGTTGCCCTTAACTGCGTAAGCGTCACAACCCTGTCCGTAAAATTCGCGTCCAGCGTTATGTCACGCAGCACCTCGCCTCTAGGCCCAGCAAGCGTCCAGCCCATCATTCGAACTGTGCCATTAATAACTCGCGTCTCCGGCTCATCAATATGGTCAACTGTCAAATCTACTGCCAGCAACCCAGCATCGGTCGCTGCCTCGCCAACCCCCGCGGCAGCGTTGCCCGTCGCCGTCAAATGCAGCGACTGCTGATCCCGCAACTCCATGTTCACCTGCAAATCCGCCACACTACCGGTCAAACCCAATCCCGGTTTGTAGTACTCCGCCAAGGCCGCCAAATCAAACTGCCCCAACTGTGCCCGTGCCTCGATAATCCCTTCTTCACCGTACAATACTTCACCCGTCGCTTCCATAGTCCCCCAAGCCATCTCCGCCGAAGCGTTTGCCACCTCTATACGTCCAGGCTCTAAACCAAACTGAGCCGTCATCTGCTCTGCCAGCGTCTTCTCTCCCTGTGCTGCGCGCCAATCCGATAAACCCACCGTCCCATTTAACCTCATTGCCGTGTCTTCCGTCGCGAAGGTCAACGCTAAGTCGTGGTCGAACCCGCCTGCCGCTTCGTAAATGTCCGGCCCTCTTGTGACCGCCGCCAATTCACCAGCGCCTTGCAGCGTCATGCCGTCAGCATTACCCCTTACCACCACCTGCGTCGATACCACCGCTGAAGCGATTTTCCCATCTTCCCCAAACGCCGTCGCCACCGCTGAAGCAATCTCGCTGTCTTGCCCCAATGACCTCACCACCTCCGAAGCGTCCACTCCTTCGATGTTCAACGTCGCTTCATACTCGCCCACTCCTTCTGCACTCCAAGTTACCTCCCCGAACCCTGTCACCCAACCTCCCCCTGTATGTGCCCGCAAGTCCTGTATCGCTGCCGTGTGTCCCGCCACTACAAACCGCCCCGATATCTCATTCGCCACCACGGCGTCGCTCGTCTCTGCCCGTCCTTGTTCAACCGTCACCTCACCATTGACTGTTGTTTCCTCCGGCATCTCAGCCTGCCGTACCACGACATCAAAATTCGCTCGCCCACTTCCCCTGGCGATTTCACCCCATTGGCCCTCGGCTGTCCCCGCCAGCCATCCTGCCGCGTGTATCTCCTGCGCTGAGTACCCATCCGCTGTCACGTCCATCTCCACCGATCCCATCGGCAAATCTTCACCCAACCAATCCGCCGCCTCCCCCAAATCAACCGCGCTATCCGTCCTTATATGAACCGAGTATCGCATCGGCTCGTCCTCGCTCGGCAAAACCACTTCCCCGTCACCGCTCAACCCTGCTTGCCCCAATTGTCCCTGCATATCGCTTATTGTGCAGTGCCGTCCCGCAAACTGCACCACCAGCCGTGTCAATTCCGCTTGCCATTCTTGCCCTTCCTTATTGGCCAAGCGCCAATCCCTCAGCGTTAAATCTCCCTGTGCCTCCAACCCTTGCCGTTCCAACAAGTTCCCCGTCACCGTAATGTCAAACTCGCTGCTCCCCGTAGCTTGCCGTAACTGCCCTAATTGCCCCTCTTCCACTACCGCCTCCAACGAAGCGCTGCCCGAGACCCGCACCTCATTAAAACCTCGTCCTTGCACATGCAGTTCCGCCTGCCCCAATCCGCTGCTAAGTCCGGGGCCATTAACCAAATCTGCCGCCGCCGCCAACGGTATCTCCGTCGCGTTCAAATCCAAATCATATTCCAATTCCCTACCCCAAGGCAACGTTGCGCGCGCCTGGCCACTAATCGAACCGCCAGGTGTTCGCGCCGTCATCGTATTCAACTGCACCGAATCCCCCAAAAATTCCGCCCGTACCTCCAACCCCTCGCACAACAATCGCTCACCCGCCCGCACCGATCCATCTTCCACCGCCACTTCCCCACGCAAGTCCAGCGTTTCCATCCCTGCCGAGTCAATCGCGATCGCCAAGTCCAAATTCAATCTTCCTTCAGTTGCCCCTTCAAACCCCGCCAACGCCGCCAACAAAAACGCCGATTCTCCCGCTTTCACCTCATGTGCCATTCGCACCGTGCCTTCAAAGCTGCCTTCCTCTCCCACATTGCCCCTAAGTGTCAACCCTTCGCCCGCCAACGGTGCCAAAGCAACCTCATATCCGCTCCCCGCCCGCGTTACCTTCAACTCCAAATCCGCCAAATCCGTCTGCTCACCTTCGCCATAGTATACACTCGTTTCTATCAGCCTCACAGTCACATGGTCCAGGTCAACATACTGACTCATATCCAACTCCGTCTCGGGCGCCGGCTTCAACGGCCATTCCAAACGATCCGCCCCAAAACGCGGACTCACTGTCACCCGATTCACATCCACCGCGCGCAGTACCGGCGCCAATCCCGGCCAATCCGCCAGCGTCAACTCCACCCCTTCCACCTCCAACCACATCTGTCCGTCCGGACCATATAAACACAATCTGCCCAAAACCATCGGCCCCCAATAGTTGAACCGGACCCCTTCGATCTCCGCTTGCCCGTCCCAACGCTCGTGTATCGCCTTCACCGCTGCCCAGCGAATCACCCCCGGCGCAACCCAAAACTTGATCACCGCCAGAAGCGCCACCAACAGAATAATCAAAACCAAGGCCGACTTCAGCAGTTTACGTTTCCAACTACGCTTGGGCTTATGCTTTTCTTCTGCCACAATAGTCTCCTTGAATCCCTCTATAAGCAGGTTCTCGCCGCCTCGGCCTCCCTATCTCATCGGCAGAACCCAACCATTAGCAAATAACCCATCTATCGTATCAAGAATTGACCAATCACGTCAACACTGAATTCGCTGGTCTTGCCTAACTGGCTAGTTTTCCAGTGTTTCCAGCTGTTCCCATCGCTCATAAGCACTCTGCAATTGGGCCTCTACCTCTTTTAGCTGATTATTAATCGTTACGATCTCCGCCTTATTTTTGTAGAAGTCCGGCCCAGCCATAATCTCATGCAACTGTTTCTGCTGCTGCTCCAACTCCTCGATCATCCCAGGCAATGCCGCCAACTCTTTTTTCTCCTTGAACGTCAACCGCTTTGGTTTTTCTTCTGCGGCCTGTTGCTTGGCTTGCTTATACGCTTGCTTTTTTGCCTGTCGCGCGCTCGCCTGATCCTTCTGTTTCTCCGCATCCAACCCCATTTTGCTCTGCCTTAGCCAATCATCGTATCCTCCCACATATTCCGCTACAGTCCCTTTTCCTTCCAGCACCATCGTACTGGTCACAACATTATTAAGAAACTCGCGATCATGGCTAACCATAAGCACCGTACCCGGATAATTCAACAGCAACTCTTCCAATAAGCTGAGTGTTTCAATATCCAAATCATTCGTCGGCTCATCCAGCACCAGCACATTTGAAGGCCGTGTGAACATTCGTGCCAAGATCAAACGATTGCGCTCGCCCCCGGATAAATTTTTCACCGGATTACGCGACTGCGCAGGCGTAAACAAAAAATCCTGCAAATACCCCACAATATGGCGTTTTTTTCCGTTTATCATTACTGTGTCGCTGCCGTCAGCGATGTTTTCAGTAACAGTCTTTTCGTGGTCCAATTGCATGTGCAACTGGTCAAAGTACGCGATTTCCAGATTCGTACCATGCGTTACGCTGCCCTGGTCAGTTTCCAATTCTTTTAGCAGCACTCTCAGCAGAGTTGTTTTGCCTGAGCCGTTAGGGCCGATTATCCCAATCTTATCACCGCGCATAATCGTTGCTGAGAAGCCGGAAATAATGGGTTTTTCCGCCTCATAGCTAAACGAAATATTTTTAGCTTCGATCACTTTTCTACCGGAATTCTGGGCCCCTTGTAATTCCATCCGCGCTATGCCCAATTCCTCCTTGCGTTGCGCTCTTTCGGCCCGCATCTGCTTCAGCGCCCGAACCCGTCCCTCATTGCGAGTCCGCCTGCCTTGAATACCTCTACGTATCCACACTTCCTCTTGAGCCAGTTTCTTGTCGAACACAGCGTTCTCAGCCGTCTCCGCCGCCAATGCCTCTTCCTTACGCTTTAAGTATGTATCATAGTCACAAGCGTAACTTGTCAACCGCCCTCGATCCAACTCTACTATGCGGGTGGTCAGCTTTTTCAAAAACGCTCGGTCATGGCTCACAAAAACCAACGTCTTGTCATAGTTCAGCAAAAAATCCTCTATCCATCGCACCGCGTCAATGTCCAAATGGTTCGTCGGCTCGTCCAATAGCAAAATGTCCGGCTTGCCGACAATCGCCCGCCCCAGCAACACCCGGCGCTTCATCCCCGCTGAAAGACTGGCAAACTCCGCGTCCGCGTCCAGCTTCATCCTTTCAATTATCATTTCAATATGACGGTTCATTTGCCAACCGTCATTGGCGTCCAACTTATGGCCTAGCTCGTCCAACTGCTTCAATAAAACATCATGGTCCGCCTCCGTCGCCATCCGATGGCTGACCAAATGATATTCCGCCAGCAAATCTCCCTTATCACCCAACCCATGACTAACCTGATCGAAAACCGTGCCCGGCAGCGCATCGGGGATATGCTGACTCAAACTCGCCACTCGCAAGCCCGCGCTTCGCGTCACTTCCCCATCTTCATGGACCAACTCCCCGGCTATCAGCTTCATGAGTGTCGATTTGCCCACCCCGTTTCGCCCCAGCAAACATATACGTTCTCCCACCTCTATCTGCAAATTCATATGCGACAGCAAAGGCGCACCCCCATAACCCACACTCGCATCCTGCATCCCTAGTAATGCCATATATATACCAAATCCAATAAAAGCCTCTCAGCAATGATCATAAAAAAACGACAACAAGGCGCCTTATGCCCCAACAGCCTCTGCTGTGACATTAAGGTACCCTGTTGCCGTTCAAGATGCAACCTAGTTTTCGCCCCCGGAGCTTTTGACGCTACAGCCTACTTCCTATAAGCTTTTTCCACTTTGTCGATTGCCGCCAGAATATCCGCGATCTCTTGCTCGCCGCAACCCTCGTGAATCCCAATATTAAAATGCTTATCCGTCACTTTTATCGCGTTATCGATCCTGTACTGCGGCTCACGCGGCCCTTTGTAATCGCTGCACGTCCAAGGATAGCCTTTATTACCCAAGCCCACTCGCTCCTTGAACCACACCGCTTCTGCCGGTATATGCCTGTAGGACAACCCCGCCGGAATACCTTCCGCTGTCAATGCCTCGCAAAATGCCGCCTTGTCCACTTTCAACCCCGCCACATCCAACGCCAACCGCAAGAACCAATACGAACACTCCGTCTCCGGCTCCTGTACGCCCACCTGCACTACGCTGCCCTTGCGTGCCAACTCCGCCTTTACCGTCTCCCCAACCTTACGCCTCCGTGCCACAATACTTACCAACTTCTTCAATTGCGCGGAGCCTATCGTCGCTGAAAGGTCGTTCAAGTTGCAGTTTATCGCCGCCCTCACGTTACTCGCTGTATCCAAATTGAACGGCTTACCCCGGTCCGCGAAACGCTTCGCCTGCCAAAACAACTCTTCGTTTCGCGTATAGACCACACCGCCTTGTCCGCCTGTGCAATGATGTTTCCCGAACATCGTCGAATAAGCCGCGATGTCACCAAAACTCCCCACGTATTTGCCTTTGTACTTCGCCCCGTGCGCCTGCGCGCAGTCTTCCACTACATACAAGTTATGCTTCCGTGCCAACGCCATTACCGCGTCCATATCCACCGGCTCTCCCCCGATATGCGCTACCACAACCGCTTTGGTCCGTTCCGTAATCGCCGCCTCGATCTGCGCCGCTCCCACGTTGTAGCTTTTCTCATCCGTATCCGCTACCACCGGCACACAGCCCACCAGCACCGTCGGCATCGCCCCGCCCGGATCGGTTATCGCCGGGATAATAACTTCCGAAAAAGGCTCCAAATGCAACGCGCCCAACGCGCAAAACACCGCGTTCGTTCCTGAGTTTACCCCGTCCGCGAATCCGCCCCCCATAAACTCCGCGAAGTCTTTTTCGTACTGCTGTTCCGCTTCGCCGCCGTATCCAAACGCGTTACCGGTTTTGATCGCTTTGTCAAACATCGCCATCGCCGCTGCTTTTTCTTCTTCACCTATCAGCCCTCGGCTAGGCCAACCCGCGCTCCGTACCGCCTTGCCGCCATCTATCGCCAATTTTTCATTCGACATCTTTCAATACTCCAATTCCAAAATACTTTAGAACCTAAAAGCCAAAATCAATAAGGTAGGATGGGTTTCAGCCCATGCTGTAAAACTATTCCAAACCCAAATCAATCAAACGATTAATATTACGCCACATAATCTTTTCGTACGCTTGTTCGCTTATTTGCCCCTGCTCTTTGATTTCCGTCAGCCATTCAATATGCTGCATATCGTTTTTCACCGAGCAGTAATCCAGCCCAAGCACCAACCGGTCCTGAAACTCATCGATAAACTTATATCCGTGTTCCGGATCGCGCTGCAATGCGTTCAATCCCGAGCCTGCCGAAAGATCACCATACAAATTCGGATACTTCCGAAGCAACTCCGGCAAACGCCCGCCCGGCTGAACCTTACCCTTCGGATAACCGTTCTTGTCTTTGGCCTGCACATCCCCGCTCATCTCGTTCCAAAAATCCTGGCTGTGCCCAAAAAACTTCAGCTTCTTGAACCGAGCCAACGTTTTTTCCAAACGGTGCAATCCTATCTCATCTAATATCCCGTAGCTGTCGCAGTCCGGCGTAGTGGTATGAAAAGTGATCGGCAAATCCAACTTCTCCGCTGCCTCAAACAAACACCACAATTGCGGATCGTCCCAATATACCCTTGCCGTCATCTCACCAATGCCCTTACAGCCCAAATCCTTAAACTGCTTCAGTACAAATTCAAAGTCTGCCGCCGTTGTATTCTCCGGCCGTTTGCCCAACCGCGGATCCAAATTGCAAAACGGGATAAACCGCCCCGGATAACGCTCGCATATCTCCAGCACCTCCCCAATGCTCTGCGGTTCTATATGCAGCGGCTCAGGACTAACGATCGGCAAAATAATTGTTTTGTCGATCCCTTTAGCCTCCATTATCGCTAATTGCTGTTCTACCGACATAAACGTGGTAGTGTTAGGAGCGGGTAGCATTTTAGGCCAAAGTAACACATGCGCGTGAGCATCAATAATCATAATCAAACTCCTAGATCATTTTTAGTGTATTTACTCTAGTGTTCGCCTACTTGATCACTTTTTCTTTCTGGCCGGATTTGCCCGATTTCTCCAGTGCTTCCAAAACCTGCACCGGCCGCAGCATCTGCATATGACTCTCCGGCTCCACCCCTGTCTTAAACATATCCGTAAAACACTTTACCCCGCCCAAATACGGACTGGCGTCAAACTTCAATACTTGATGATAAGTACTCTCTGCGCCCATAGCACCTATCGCGAAGGGCCCATGCCAGTTCTTTTTCATGTGCATAGTCACAATCTTGCCCTTAGGATAAATCAACTGCCCCGTTGCCCCGTCGCCGTTCTTAATAACCTGCACCGACGCAACATCATAGCCAAAAGCCTTCAATGCCACGTCCAATTGATGTATCCCATAAAAGAACACCCCACCCCAAGGATTCGTAAAATCGGATGCCCCATAAGTGTCACCAGCTACGATCTCACCCATCTGTTCAATCTTCTTCAAAAACCGAGCAAAGCTCTTCTGGTGCGGCAATACACTAAAGCTCGTAACCGGAGTCTTATGTTTCTTCGCGATCGCCAGAAATTCCTTCCCCTCAGCTGCGCGATAACAAAACGGCTTGTCAACAAAAGTCGGAACCCCAGCCTTGACAAAGGGCAATACCGCCTTCAAATGGTACTTCGGATGACGATGGTCAACAATCACCGCGTCGATCTTACCCAGCATGTCTTTGGGATCTGTTACGATCTTTTTGATCTTTCCAGCCTTAGCCGCCGCCTTCGCGTAGGCCGCCGTCTCACCCCATACGTAATCTACGCTGCAATCCTTGATCTTGCCCCATATATTGATAATCGTCGCGATAGCTGCAGTGTGACTGTTCTCTGCACCAATGATACCAATCTTCATCGTTAAACTCCTTTAACTATGCCGTGAGGCCCGATTTTTAACACCTTTTATATTATCGATAATACACCTTTCCTTGTAGCTTTTTCCCTCAGCTCAGTCAACCCCATTTCTTCCCCAAAATGCCTCTTTTTCTTTGCCTCTATCCACAAACTATCACGCAAACCTATTATTAGCAACCCTTTATAATCAGCCATTTTTTTGTCTTTTTTCCCTCTCGTAATTTTCCCTCGCATATACCCATTTATTTCCTCACCCAGCAGGCTATGGCGATATTTGTTTTGCATTTGCCTACGCCAAGTTATCTGTCTATCATGTAATCGATATATGTGGGAAACATAAATTCGCCTCCTTTTTCCTCCAGGAGCCAAAACCATGAAAAATATCCTTGTCCTTTACTATTCTATGTACGGCCATGTCGAACAAATGGCCCAAGCCGTCGTCGAAGGCGCCTCTTCCGTCCCAGGTGTCCAAGTCACCCTCAAACGTGTCCCCGAACTCATGCCCGAAGACGTTGCCCGTAAAGCCGGCGCCAAACTCGATCAATCCGCTCCTGTCGCCGACCCCAAAGAACTCGCCGGTTATGATGCCGTCATCTTCGGCTCACCCACACGATTCGGCAATATGGCTGCCCAAATGCGCAACTTTCTCGATCAGACCGGCAGCCTATGGGCCCAAGGCGCATTGGTCGGCAAAATAGGAAGCGTCTTCACCAGCACCGGAACCGGCGGCGGCAACGAAACCACAATCCAATCGTTCCATACCACTCTTTTCCATCATGGCATGATAGTCGTCGGCTTGCCCTACGCATGCCCCGAACTAATGGACGTCTCCCAACCCCACGGCGGATCTCCCCTCGGTGCCGGCACCCTCGCCGACCACGACGGCTCCCGCCAACCATCACCCCTAGAACTCAAACTCGCCCGTTTCCAAGGTCAACACGTCGCCCAAATCACCACAAAAATGTCTTCTTAATACATGCCTCCCGCATTATAAAAACCATTGGACTCGCGTAGAACGGGCTCTCAGCCCATGCGGATTAACTTCATCGGAGCAAACATGAGCAAAGCCAAAATAATATGCACCTTAGGTCCCGCAAGCAGCGACCCTGCCACATTAAAGAAAATGATCGAGGCCGGCATGAGCGTCGCCCGCCTCAACTTCTCCCACGGCACCGAAAACGTCCATCAGCAAACCGTAGATACAATCCGCCGGCTAAACCATAGAAAAAGAAACAAACTCAAAATCCTGCAAGACCTCGAAGGCTTCCGCATAAGGGTCGGACGACTCAAAACCCCAAGCCGCACCATCGAACTGGTCAAAGGCGCCATTATTACCTTCATCAAAGCCGACCAAACCGACAAGAAAAACGTAATACCGTTCGATTACGATGGTTCTTTATATAACATCAAGCAGGGTTGTCATATTTTCATCGACGACGGCAACATCGCCCTCAAGGTCAAAACCCGCGACAAAAACAAGGTAAAAGCCGAAGTCATCGTACCAGGCACCCTAAAGGAACACAAAGGTATCAATATCCCCGACACCGACCTCAAATTCCAAGGCATGACCGAAAAAGATCAGCAAAGCCTTCTGTTCGGCATAGCCAACAAAGTCGATTTCATCGCCCAATCCTTCGTACGCACCAAAGACGATGTCATCAATGTCCGCAAATTCATCAACGATCGCAAATACAATTGCCCCCTCATCGCCAAAATCGAAAACCGCCAAGGCATCGCCAACATCGATGAAATCGCGGATGTCGCTGATGGCATAATGATCGCCCGCGGCGATATGGGCGTCTCCCTGCCCATCTACGAAGTCCCCATCGTCCAAAAAATGATCATCAAAAAATGCAGCCGCCACCGCTCCTTCGTCATCACCGCCACCCAAATGCTCGAAAGCATGACAGAACACGTTCGTCCCACCCGCGCCGAAGTCAGCGATGTCGCCAACGCCATAATCGACGGCAGCGACTACGTAATGTTATCAGGCGAAACCGCCGTCGGCAAACACCCCGTCGCCGCGGTACAAATGATGAGCCAAATAATCAAATTCACCGAAAAAGCCCTCAAAGCCTAAACCAATCGCAAAAATCATCTAACCCCCGCAACACTCGCCAAATTAGCCCCCTGACCTGTCAGGGGGTTTCAGCCAATAGTCTGACAAACCCCGATAATAGGCGAATCCGTTTTTTCCCCTCACCCCTTATGCTGTCAACAACGTCAAAACCAACTGCATCCCGTTAAAAAGCGCATGGCCGATAATTGGAATAAAAATATTGCGGTACTTCTCGTAAGCATACCCCAAACACATCGCCAACACAAAAAGCGCCGGCCAATGCTGCCAGTTTCCCGCGTCGTGCAGCATCACGAAAAAAACCGAAGCCCCAATAATCCCCAACCACCGTTGCCGCGGACTCGCACTCCTCAACTCACCCGGCAACTTTTCAGGCACCGCCTCACCAGGTAACAAATTCTCAAAGACCGACCGCGGTCTGCAAAACAGCCCAACTAAAAAGCTCTGCACCATACCCCGAAAAAAAAGCTCTTCCTCGATAGGCGTAAACACCGCCGCCATCACCACCATCAAAACCCTCAGCAACGCGTCGGGCTTCTCCGCCAGCGTTTTGAGTACTTCGTGCTGCTGATCTGTGTCATACCCGCATAGTGAACATGCCGTCATGGTGATAAACAGAGTCAAAAGCGTTAATCCCGTACCAACGAAAAAAATCACTCCCCCTCGTCGCACAGTATCAAGCCATTTTCCTCTAACCAACCCGAACCCGCTCAGTCCATCATCAAAAAACCGCTTGGCTGCCAGCAAGATAAAGCCGATCGTCAAAACCTGCGTCAATATATAAAGGCCGTAAAACCCCGAAGTGCCCGCCTCAATCCCAGCCTTCAACGGCACCACTTTGAGAATCACCCAAACTATGAATATAATCCCCAATTCTTTAAGCCCCAAGCGGTGAGGCCGTTGCGGCGCATCCTCCAACGCCGCAGCAAAACCCCCGCTGCGTTTGAGCCAATACACAAATGCGATAACAGCCCCCGCATACCAAACGCAGTAAATAATCGTGGAAATAGTGCTATCCAATTCATTTCCCCAATTCACGACTGCGCTGCGTAGCCCGAAGTACCGTATTCTCGATTATCTCCGCGACCGGCGAATTCTCCAGCACTTCCCGACCCGCCACCGTCGTACCGTTAGGTGAAGAAACCATCTGAATCAACTCTTCACAATCCATCTTCCACTCACTCAGCAATTCGGCTGTACCCGCGAAAGTTTTCAGCGTCAGTTCCCGCGCCACGCCCGGCTCTAGCCCCGCCCGCACTCCGCCGTTGATGAACGCCTCGATAATCCGCGCCACAAACGCGGGCCCCGATCCGCTTAGCCCCGTCACCGCGTCCAGCAAATCCTCCTCCACCTGCACCGCCGTCCCCGCGCATGCCAACATCGCGCGTACCCGCGCAAGCTGCTCATCGCTCACATCGGCACCAACAGCGAACCCTGCCGCCATTTGTCCCACCAGGCACGCCGTATTCGGCATAACCCGAACAACCGGCTCAGCCAACACCTCTCGTATCTTCTCGATCCGAACCCCCGCCATGATCGAAACCACCACCTGATCCGCCTGCGCCTCCGAAACGCACCCCGAGATCGCGTCCGGAAAGTTCTGCGGCTTGAATGCCAAAACCACCATCTCAGCCGTCTGAAAAACCTCAGCGTTATCACCCGTCGTAACCACCCCCAATTCCCGCTCAACTTTCTCAAGTTGCTCGCCCGACACGTCGCTGCATATTATATCTTTTGCTCCAATCAACCCGCTCCGTATCATTGCCCCCATGAGCGCTTGCGCCATTTTTCCAGCGCCAATAAAACCGACCTTGTTCATTTTTGGTAACTCCTGGGCTCTATAGTACCTTCCACTAAACCCCCCAATATTGCCTATTTTTAACTGAAAAAAAAGTGAGAATTAGCCGTCGCCTGAGCATCCATATAATACATTGTTTTTACGTACTTTAAGAACCTTTTTATCCGTTTTTCACCCCAAAATGCAATATTGCCCCAAAAAAAACGAACTTCCCACCATATGCCTGCGTATAATCTAACAGTAAGAGAATACAAAAACAACAACCAAACAACCAACTGAAAACACACACAAGGCACCAAAGACAGCAAACAACAGCATTTTCGTTCTCCTCCTCCTTTGCTCCGAGCGGAAGGGCCCTTATGAGTAACATCTTGTAAGGGCCCTCCGCTTTTGTTACATTAGGACCTGGCGTAGAACGTTCCCTCATCTGCTGACAAAACCAACACGCTCGGCCGTGGGGTAACCCCAATGCAGCTCAAACGCTTGGACAAATATCGCTGTCTCATCGAGCCAGACCCCGCCATGCGCGTCCCTGCCTGCGTATATGTTTCCGACCGCCTCAAAGTCGAACCCGACGCCTTAAGGCAACTCCGCGACGCCGCCTGCCTCGAGCCTGCCCGTCAAGTCCTAGCCACCCCCGATATTCACGTAGGTTTCGGCGTACCAATCGGCGCCGTCGTCGCCC
Source organism: Sedimentisphaerales bacterium (assembly GCA_016928435.1). Taxonomy (GTDB): domain Bacteria; phylum Planctomycetota; class Phycisphaerae; order Sedimentisphaerales; family SM23-30; genus JAFGKT01. Next base: position 37,916 of record JAFGKT010000060.1, read on the forward strand.
TCCAGGACGCTATTATGCCCGCCGCCGTCGGATACGACATTAACTGCGGCATGCGACTGCTCACCACACCCCTCAAACGCAAAGATTGCGACGTTGATCGCCTTGCCCATAGCATTGCTCGTGATATTCCCTTGGGCGAAGGAAAATCCAATCTCACCTTGACCGGCGACGACCTCGACGCCGTTCTCACCAACGGCCTGGATGCCTTACCTGCCCTCGCCGAACACAACGCCCATCGAGCTTGGCAAGCCTATGATCCTCAGCAGTGGACCATCGACCGCAAAGCCGTTGAACGCAACGGCGCGTTGCCCGGCGAAGCATCCTCTGTGCCCTTCAAGGCCCGCGAAAAAGGCGGCGCCCAACTTGGAACCCTCGGCGGTGGAAACCATTTCATCGAAATTCAAATTGTCGATAAAGTACTCGACGAACCCTTGGCTCGAACTTTCGGCCTAGAGATTGGCAACATCACCGTCATGATCCATTCCGGCTCACGTCGCCTTGGTTACGAAGTAGCTGATGAATACATGCGTCTCGCTGCCGATACCCGAGATGCCCAAGGACCAGCCCGACAATTGGCCTACCTAAACAAAAACGAAAAAGGGTTCGCCCGCTATGTCGGCGCCATGAACGCCGCCGGTAACTTCGCTTATGTCAATCGTCACATAATGATGCTGCTCGTCCGCCGCTGTTTCCGCCACGAATTCCCCCATCTCGAAATGCCCCTCATCTATGATGTCTCGCACAACATGGCCCAATTCGAACAGCACAGCCAAGGCAGTTTCTGGGTCCATCGCAAAGGCGCCACCCGCGCGTTCGGCCCCAAACGCATGGCTGGAACCCCTTTCGCCGCGATCGGCCAACCCGTCATCATTCCCGGCTCTATGGGCACCGGCAGCTATCTGCTCATCGGCGACGATGGTTCCGAAGAAGCCCTCGCGTCCGTCAACCACGGGGCAGGACGAACCATGAGCCGCAGCGCCGCCGTCGGCAAACGCAATCGACGTACCGGCAAAGTAATCCGACCCGCCGCCATTACCGACGACGAATTCAAACGCTCAATGAAAGACGTCACCCTAATCGCCGCCGACAAATTCGCCGTCAAGGAAGAAGCCCCCGCAGCCTACAAAGACATAGACCAAGTCATTGATGTCGTCGCCGGCGCAGGCCTAGCCCGACCAGTAGTACGCCTCAAACCCCTGGCAGTCCTAAAAGGATGACCAGGTCTCAACAATGTCGTTATGTGACTTAGCCAGACCGAAAAACGCCTGTCATGCCAGCGAAGGCTGACATCCATCCCTGAAATTCCGATTTCACTGTGGCAGCGCCCGGCGCTAAGCGCTTTTTCCCAACCATCTACCGGGTGGCACCCTTTCGCGCAGCTAAAGGGTGATTAAGCACCAACCACCCTTGTGCCGTTACCATGCCCCTGACAGCTATATTAGCGAATATTAGTGTCAATTAGTGGTTCTTCTTGCTATAGAATGGATAATGGTCATCGCGACCGCACTTCAATCTCAAACGATTGCGCACCATTAAGAACCCAAGGCATCTCCACCGTATTCGTTATAATCGGCTGCCAAGGCATAACCGCCTGACGCCGCGATGGATCGTTCAGCAACATTAACTGACTGCCCGGAAGATGCGGCAATTCGTTGTTCTCAATCGCGATGCCAGGTTGTGGAATCACCATCGCGATATACGCCGCGTTCCGCTGAAAACCCAACCTTCTCTGCATCACGTCATGCAGACTCTCCAAATCAAAAGCCATCGCGCGGTTCGGTTGAGCGTCCATCATCAGCATAACCGGCACATCCCAAGATCCAACCACAATCGTGTACAACCCGTCCGGCAGTTCCCCCGGCAACTCCAACGATATACTCTGCTCAAAACTGCTGCCCAGCAAGGGCGCCAATCGTAGTTGCGCCGTCACTGTTTGCCCCGGCCGATAAATCCGCTGACCAATCGAAGCGGCTTCCAGAAAACAAACATTGTTCTCATGCTGAATCGTAAACTCCGCTGATACATCCGTCAAGTTCACTCGGCCCCAAGGATTGTTCAGCAGCATATAAAGCGGCTCCAGACAATCAAAGACAAACTCCATCGGTCCCGCCGCGCTGCTGCGGTTCGTAAATTCAATTGGATCAATCGAATCAAACTCAAACCTGATATGATAATCAATAGTGTGCTCACGCGGCAACCCGCCCCGACGCAATACCGAAGCCAACAGCGAAATCGTCGCCAACATTGGATCAGCCAATTCGTCTTGCGCTATCTGTGCGTTTACCGTCTCGTCGAAACCCGTGTTTACCCACCTTACATGAATCCTAACGGGAACCATATTCGCCGTCGCGCCGATCTCACCATATACCGCCGACGCTTCATCCGCCAGCAACGCCCCAACAATCTCCAACGGTTCCCCAAGTTTGAACGAAATGTTGGCACGACTCACAAACGTTATAATCTTACCCGTCGCCATCGGCCAACGCGCCGCACCTTCACCGTTCCATGCATGTCCGAATGCGTAAACTTGATCACCGATAACTTCTGTCACCGTTCCGAGAATCGCTCCGTTCATGTCTCCCGCGATCAGCGGAACCGTCACTGTCGCCCCGGGCACCAACTCCGCGGCCGGCTCGTCCGGTCCCGCATCGCTGCCCATACCGCCCCCGATACCCACGTTAACCGCCAGGTCCGGCAAATACTCGTTTATCGCTTCTTGCGCCGCCGGACTAATGTTCGACAAAGTCAAAGGCAGCGGAAAAGTTGTCAGCCCCTGCGTTGCCTCTGCCCGCTTAGCCAACCCCGAAGCCATCAATGCCGAGCGAACTTGCTCCCGGCTCAACAACTGCGGCCGCAGCATATTCGTGTATAATTCCGTCCCAAAATGAAAAGCGCCCGGCGTATCAACCGAACTGGTGTTCTGAACCCGCGACGCTTGACGTACTTCCAGCATATCCCGGATCGGTGTCACCCCGTATAACGGTTCTTCCCCAAACGACCAACCAAAAGCCATCGCCCCAGCTAATCGCCCGTCGATATAGACCGGAGAACCGCTTACCCCCTCAACCCCTGCCGCCTGCTCAAACTCCGGGTTATCAACAACCCGAATCATAATCCCCCGTTGGTGCGCCATAAACTGCCGAATTATCCCTATAACCTCAATCTCAAACCGTTGAGGCTCCGTACCCTGAAAAACAGTCAACCCGTAACCGCGCATCCCCGCCTCGATCTCGTCAACGTCAATATATCGGCTGCTGTCAAATGCAACCGTGTATTGCTCGATCGTTTCACCAGGCCCGTCAGCGCCCGCAGACCCAACGAACATAGCGATAGCCAAAAAACATAAATAGCAGGATTTGAGTTTCATGAGCGACTTCCTCGCGGATCGTCCGATCCTTTCGTGACAGGTCAAAATCAGCAAATAACACCCCCATTTTAACCGTACCCCCGCCAAGTGCAAGGCTATTGTAAATCCCTCTCCCCCCAATCAGAGCCCTAAGCGTAATCGCGTGGATTCCTCCCTGACCAACCACGTACCGCCGCCATCCTACCGGCTTACCTGACCACACCGACTCCATTTTATCCTCGCTCCCGTCTCCGGGTGGCACCCTTTCGCGCAGCTAAAGGGTGTTCGAACGCCAACCAAACCTCACTGCATTCCTGACCAACCACGTATCGCCGGCGTCCTACCGGCTTCCCTGATCTTTCATCCAGATTGCACTCTCGCCCAATCCCCCGTGCCTAATCACCGCCGCCAAGCCCATTATCAGATATCCCTTAATTCCTCCCACAATCCTGCCGATGAACTAATAGCGGTTCTTGACAAAATGTCCTATAATTGTTAGGATATTGAGTATCTTCTCGGGCCTCGTTGCCGTCGGTATCGCAATGGGCTCGGCAGAAGTAGTTCGGTTGGTTCTCGGCGAAAATGACTTATCCGCGACCAAACCTCGCTGGCGAGCAAGCCATTTTCGCCCTTGACCTGCCCCTGCAAGAGTGAAAATCATGACCATCGATCATTCTTCGCTGGAAGATTGCCAGCAGGTATTAGGCTATCATTTCAATAACGTCGATTTGCTTCGACAATCATTGATCCACGCGTCCGTGGCTAGCCAAAGAGCAGCCAGTAATGAGCGTTTGGAGTTCCTCGGCGATGCTATCTTGGGTATGGTTATCTGCCACGAACTCTATACCCGCTTCCCTTCTTATCTCGAGGGCGAACTTACCAAGATCAAAAGCATGTTGGTTTCTCGCCGAACCTGCGCCAAAATCGCCGATGATCTAGGGCTCGGCGATTTCCTGGAAGTCGGTAAAGGCATGGCCGCGCAAAAGAGAATTCCAACTTCCTGTCGTGCTGCCGCTTTTGAATCCGTAATCGGCGCCATCTATCTTGACGGCGGCGAAAAAGCTGCCTGGGACTTCATCCTCCGCTGCACCATCGATCTCTTGGAACAAGCCGACGCCAACCAGCATCAGGAAAACTTCAAGAGCATGCTCCAACAATATTCCCAGAGAACCATGGACACCACCCCTGTTTACGAAATCCTCGATGAGAAAGGCCCCGACCACAGCAAATGCTTCGAGGTCAGAGTTGTTATCGATCATCGACGTTTCGCCAGCGCCTGGGGACCCAGCAAAAAAGAAGCCGAACAGCTAGCCGCCTATCTCGCACTCCAAGAACTCAACGTCATCCCCGCCGACGATGCCCAAGCCTCCGACACCTCAGTCTAGCCCAGTCGCCTCACAAGCAAAACTCCACCTGCATCTCGTCTCCTTTCCCCTCAATCAGAGCCCCACGCGGAATATCTACCAGTGCGGTTCGCGCCGCGGGGATTCCTCCCTGACCAACCGTGTACCGCCGGCATCTTACCGACTTATCTGACCTCAACAACTCCATTGTACTCTGTGGCTTTGCCTGCACTTTTGGCTGCTTAGCTGGGAGAACCCTAAAAAAAGTATTGACTGAATCGATATAGTTCGTCATAATCGGCGTTAATGCGAGAAAATCACAGCCTCTTAATAATAGATATAGAAAGCTGCCAAGCGACTGAGGTATCGCCCGAATTACTGGGCTCGGGCTTTGCTTTAACGATACAATTCAACTAATCTGTAAACTGCGGAGAACTATTCGATGTTGAAAATGCGCCTCATCTCATTGCTGTTAGTAGGTATTTTCGTCAGTGGTTGTTTAGGGCAAGACAGCGGGGGCATAGAGGGTGTGACTGTGTTGTCAGCTCAACCGCTGGGCGGCGTTATTACAAGCCCGGCAGATAATCTGGTGGATGGCGATGCCGCTACCAACTTCGAGTGGACCTTTTTTAACGGTGGTGTGGAGATCGTGTTGGACTTGGGCCGGGCTTGCCGGGTGGACCGAGTGGTTATTACCAACGGCTCGGGCGAGAACCGCTGCATCTGGGCTAATGAAATATGGGTTGGTAACGGCGGGGATCTGGATAGGGAGTTTCTGCATCGATCTATTAATCTGGCTACGGTGCCGGGGGGACGCACGGAAATATCGATCGGCCCGGCAGTGGGCCGGTACATAAAGTTAAAGTTCTTAGGCACCGGTCTTGCCGAAATAGAAGTTATAGGCCGTGAAAATGTTCCCGAAAGGCATCTGTGCGGCTGGGCGACGCGTATGCAGGCAGACTATTTGGATAAGATCGACTATCTTAGCGATGAGCTGGGCGTAACGGATATCTGGCTGGACTATGTTGAGACAGCTTGGCCGCAGACGAATTTTAATACCGGCTTGGATTGTTGGGAGGACGCCGGCGCATTTGAAGAATTTGCCCAGCGGGGAATCCGATACTGGCTCGGCGAACATGAGTTTTTCACCTGCTTGGTAAACAGTCCTCAAGTGCTGGAGGACGACCAGGTGTGGGAGCGATGCCTCATACAAGCCCGACAGGTATATACTAGAGCGCGGGATCTGGGCTTCACCGGCTTGGCTTGGGATGCTGAAACCTACTCCAATCGGATGGCGTGGCGATATGAGCAGCATTGGGGCCCGGATGGACTCTACTACCAACGAGGCCTGCAGTACGGACGCGTCATAAAGGAAATCTGGGACTGTGAGATAATCCAACTGTGGGAGGGGCGAGTGTTCGGCAATTTCCCATTGCTGCCCGGTATCCGGTTTGTACCGGAAATCGAGCAGGAAGATTACTTGCAAGGCAATTATTGGTTTCTCAAAGGCATTCATGATGCCGGCCTTCGAGTTTCCCTGGCCATGGAAATCACTTATGGCGCCGGCAATAGCGAAATGCCCCCCAGCATAGAAGGCCTAAACCAGCTGAACCGCTGGTTTGAACACATGCCCGACTTCTATGTCGATCTGGCATACAAAGCTTATCCTTTCTTGCATCGTGTCCTGCCCGGTTTCCATCCTTGGAATTGCCGAACCCAAAGGGCCAATTATCTCCCGCAGTATTTAGACGAGCAATTGACTATTGCTCAACAAATTACCGATGCCTATTGGATCTACACCGAAGGTACACCTCAGGCCGGCGACCCGCGCGATACGCTCGACGCTGAAATACTATCTGAGTATGATGTGACAGCTCAGGACTACATAGATGTCTTTGAGCAGCACCCAACCCCGCGTTCAATCGAACAAGGCCAAAGATAAGATTTGGTTTGGAACGCATAAAATAAGCGATTGTGCCAACTGTATCCTCTTATCCCGGAGTTTGGAATGGACCAAAATACTAATCAGAAACGAGCCATCGTCACCGGTGCCGCCAGCGGTATCGGCCGGGCCATCGCAACGCTGCTGGCCGAAAACGATTGGACCGTTCTTGCGGTAGATTTGCATGGCGACGGACTGAATACCTTGGCCAAAGAATCCAATAACCGCATCATCCCCTGTCAGTGCGATCTCACTGCCAACGATGCCCCCCAGAAGATTATGACATGCGCGCAGGACAAAATGCAAGGCCTCGACCTTCTGGTAAACAACGCCGGCATCAGTTATCTGGGTGAGTTCGCCGGCATGCCTACCGAGAAAATCGATCAGGTACTCAATCTAAACCTGCGCAGCCTAATGACGATGTGCCATGCCGCGATACCGCTGTTGAAGAAATCACCGCGAGGCCAGATCGTCAACATCGGCTCTCTGGCTGCTCATTACCCCATGCAGACTATCGCTGTGTACTGCGCCACCAAAGCCGCCGTTGTGGTCTTTAGCAGAGTCCTCGCTAAAGAACTCGGCCCGCACGGTATCCGCGTCAACGTCCTCTCGCCCACCGGCACCAATACTAACTTGTTCAAATCAGTCGGCTCCGATATCGACACCTCGCAACTTGTTCCCCCTGCCGATCAAGCTCAAATTGTACTGGAACTCACCAAACTCCCGGAATCACTTGACGTCTGTGAAATAATAACCGACAAACGCTACGATCCACTTGTCTTGTAGCAAACCAATAAATGCGGAATAGGCCCAGCCGGCGAAAAATCCCTGACTCTTTGGTCACGACCAGATCGCCTTATGATTTTAGTGCCCGAATGTGAGGGTGTAAACGGTTTGTGGTTTCGTGGCAAAACCAACCGTGTTATCCGCATCCAAAGTGAGCTGTCGAGATTCATCATTCTCTGTGAGCGTGAAGGTCTTCTGGCCGGTCATTATCTTGAGCTTACAGTCTTCGCCGCGCAGCGAGAGAATCTTCAGTTTCGTGATCTTCTCGCCATCCCAATGGATATCAACGGTATGGCCGGTTCTCGTCAGCAGACCGCTCACGTACCCGGTCGGCCACTCTGCGGGAAGTGCCGGGAGTATCCGGATAAGGTCCTGGTGGTCCTGCAGCAGCATCTGGGTTACAGCGGACATTAGGCCGAAAGACGCCTCGATCTGAAAAACCCGCCGATCGCCGAACCACGGCAAGCCGCTCCCCGGTCGCCAGTCGCACAGGCAAAGCAGAAGGTTTCCTATGGAATGATTGATGATCAGCTCGTTGATCTTGGCTAATGATTTCTCGCCTTGATACAGACGGGCAAAAATGTAAGCATCGCAGGTAAGATCGAGCGTGCAACTTCCGACGCCTTGGTGGCTCAGACGCAGTTCGATTGCTTTTGCCACACCTTCAGCATATGCCGCCGTTTCTTCGACCGAAATCCTTGTACCCGGGCAGATACCCACAAGGTGCGATCGATGCCGGTGCCCCGGGTCTAGCGTAGCATAATCCTGTTCGAGCCATTCCAGAAGTCGCCCCTCAGAGTTGATCGTGGGCAGGGGAATTTTATCGAGCATTTCAGGCCAAATCTTACGGTCGGCATCGTCAAGATTCAGTATGTCATGTGCTTCAATGGTGTTCTCCAACAGTTCGCGTATGAGTTCTAAGTCAAAGGCAGAAGGGGCTGACAGTGCCGATGGAATCACACGGCCTTGCGGGAAATTCTCCGGCGAATGGCTCGGGGCCGGCACAAGCCTGCCTTGTGAATCCTCGACCAGAAAGTGCTGATAGAATCTGCTTATCTCGCGAAGTACCGGATAGATTCTGTCTCTCAGCAGGTCCGTGTCGCGGCAGTATTGCCAGAACTGGTACAGGCTCTGCGCGAGCCAGGCATTACAGCCCGTCCCAAGCATCGCAAGTTGACAGTAATTGCCGATATTTTCTACATCGCATACGCCCGAATAGCACGCGCCAGGAAGGCCGTAGATATCAGCCGCGACTATTTCGGCCTGAGGTAGTAGCGAATAAGCCCAATCGATAAGCGGTCGGCCTAACTCAGCGAGATTGACCATGCCCAGACCCCAATAGCACATCTGCAGGTTAAGGTCCAAATGATAATCGCAGTCCCAGGCCGGCCGGGGGTCTTCATTCCAGATTCCCTGCAGGTTCATAGGCGCTTTTAACGGCATCTCAGGCCCAGCCGGGCGACCAGCCGCAATGGCCAGATAACGCGCCAAGTCAAAGGCGCCCTCGACAAGTTTGGGATCATCGACGGACTTCTGCTCATAGCAATCGGCTATCCGTCGCGGATGCGGTACGGCAGCATGTGAATCCCCAGCCCCGCCAATCTGCAGTTCAACACGGTTATAGAGCGACTGATGGTCCTCGATATGCTGTTGCTTCAGGGTTTCATAGTCAACTGATGATAGCTTGTCCAGATGACCACGGCAGTAATCCGCCAGGTCATCGTCCGTCTCGCGATCTGTCGCCATTTTAACCAACAGCGTCACACTGTCCGCCGAATCTACACACGTTGAAATCCCGGCAGGTACTTCAGGATGGACACAATCGCGAAAGCCAAAGGCAAAGCCGTCAAGAAATTTTGGCGGTTCAGGTGCTGCCGGCGGCATATAGTCAGTAATGCCCGATGTTAGCCGCCCGCCGGTTTGTATAACGCGAACAACCGCTGCGAATTTCACTCCTTCTTCAAACTTCCCGGTAAGGGTCAGTTCGTCCAATGATGATTCAGCCGTCACGCTGCATTCACGATCCGGCATGCGGTACAGCGAAAACTCACCACTCACCGCGGCGACCTCACTTGCACTTAATCGGATGACGATAACGTTGTGAGGAAATGAAGCGAAATATTCACGTTTGAAATCAATGTCACCAACATGGTAGTCTGTCGTTACCACCGCCTCGGAGAGATCGAGCCTGCGACGGCAACTGTCAACCGGCTTGTCTGAACGTAAGTCCGGATAGATGCCGATATCCGCCAGCGGAACAAACGGATTGACGTATAAACCAAAACCCGATCGCTGAATTTCCGGTGCCACAAGCGCCGATGCCTCATCCCATTTCTGCTCAAGGCACAACTGTTGAAACCGCTTGAATTTGGCGGCTAAATTGCGTTTGGGATATTTCCAGTAGCGTCGCCATAGGCGGTCGTGATTCAAAGCCACGCGATCTTTCAGCGGGTCACCGCTAATCATCGCAGCGAGTCGGCCGTTGCCAATAGGGTAACCTTCCGCGTAAATGTCAGCGGGTGCGTCGGAAAAGATTTGATGAGAGTGCTGATTCATTGCGTTTGCCTCAAATACCGTTATCAAATTTCAGCCACTAGATATATTTGCCACGTATCCAGTGTAGGAAGTTTATACTGCTTATAAGGCCCGGCGGATTGATTGGCCGTTATCCTCGTCTGGTTGCCGTCGATATCCGTGAATGTAATCTCTGTTCTCTCCGACAGCAGATTCAAAATTACATTCTCCGCGGGATCGAGATAACAGTTTACCAGTGCCGTCGCCTGGGAGCCGTCCGCAAGTATTCGGTGCCAAAGATTGATTCTATGATAGGAGCTGATATACGCCTCAAGCGTGTCGCGGGAGAGCCAGCGGAAGATAGACTTCATCTGCGACGTCATACTGAGACTCTGAAGCTTCGACCACGGGAAATACCCGTTCACGCAAACTCGGCCTTTGAGTTTGTTCTCGAATACGCCGGTTGTGCATGGAGCGACAGTGCAGTAGGTGTAGTCGATCAGCTTAGCAATCGACTCAGCACCATCCTGGTTCGACTCAAGAGCATAAGCTGGCGTGTTCCAGAACGATTGTCGTCCGTCGCGGAATCGCCCTGCGAATTGACCATTGATCGGATGTTCAAGAAGTTGCTGAAGTGAATCGGCGTTGTGTTCCTCGGCAACGGTAAAACCTGTTAATTCGCCGTAACCCATCTCGTTTAGATTACGCAGGGCCTCAGCGTCCATATAGACTCCCGATGATAGAATCTGACGTATGGTCTGGTCATCGAGAACAAAAACGCTGTCACCATTCAGGACCGTTACAGACGAATCCTCAAATCGGTAGGCAGGCGGCAGGCCGATGTGGAAAAGCTCTTCAGCATGACCGACGCCTGGTATCATTGAAGGATTTTGCAGCCAACCGGTCTTTCCAAGGTCCTTGGCAACAAAACTGTCCTGATTCCAGCCGGTGTATATCCCTGTGGGTCTGACGCGGCCAAAGGTCGATGCCAACCGGTCCAGAAAAGGCCGTATTTCCGCGAGACGATCAACCAGTGAGGCGTACTCGTTGAGGGGTTCGTCATATTGAGAAAGAACGTTGTAAGCTGTGCCGGTGCACCCAGCGGCAATGTACATAGCGGATTCGAGCGAGGTGTAACGCATGCTCTTTGCGAGCCGTTCATAGCTGAAACTCTCAAGTTCCGACTGGATCGAAGTAACCCAATCCGGAAGCAGTGCTGCTTCCATACCAAGCTGATGTGCTTTCTCCACCGCTGCGTCAAGACGAATTTCTTCGTAGTTGCCTCCGCCCGGCCGCCACCTAACCGTGGCCTTATTTTTGCCCGCTAGAGCTTCAGCCCAATGGGTCATCGGGTAGCCTTCGTAAAACCTCGAACCGTCCATGAAACCGAGCGGCATATCAGGATTGATGCTGTGTACAACATTTTCTATAAAGCTGAGAAATTCAGCAGTCGACTGACGATTGTGTTCCAGCCACTGCTTGCGTATTTGCAATGCCGCCTTTTTCTCTGGGTTTTCAAAAACCTTTTGCAGTTCTTCGCGGGTGTAATTGGTTCCGGTTTCACTGGCGAAACGGTTCAGACAGTTCTGACAGAAACAGCTAAAAAGCACCGGCGCATGCCAGGCCAATCGAACATCGTCATCAACCCAAATATAATCAGGTTCAGCCTCGGTTAGCCAGGTATAGACCGGCTCCACGTAATCTCTGCGATAGTTCTGGTCCGCCATGCAAAATACACCAGGGCAAGTTCGGCCTTGAATGTCGGTCGCGTTCGTATAGGCACCGGAAAATGAATTCTCAATGTTTTCAGTGTGATGACCGGTAGTGCTGAGAATATTAATCCCCGAACTAAAACCAAGTTCACGAACCTGACGCATTCGCTTCTTAAGCAGTTCACTTCGCTCGCGGACTTCATCCAGTGGAAGCGGACTGTGCGTTTCGCTGGTAAAAAAAGTAATTTCGTCGGTGGCGGTTCGGCGCTCAGCGAAAAATTTCAGAAGCTGTTGGAAACGCGTATCCGAAAACCATTGCCGAACACCAACTCGAAAACTGATATCGGCTTTCCATCCATTTAAGCTTGATGCTGATCCCATAGTTAAGCTTTCTTTCATTTGCTAAAACTACTAATGGTCAATTTCGCACTAACGGTAACTGTTCAAACAAACTTTAATTCCCGCTTGTCATCTAATCACATAGCGATGACGATCACACCTATCATCACAATCCCTCTAGTCGGTCAGTTTGGGTTATAAACTCAAGAAGAACAAACCACAATCTTATTATTTGGTTACCCCAAAAAAGGCTGGGCTTCGTTTTCATAATGCTCAAACCCGCAGTAATCGAATCGTCAAGACTGAACGTTAAGCTGCTTATGAATCCTATCTGGATGAACCCCTCATTGCCCGCCCGTCATAAATTGATATTCCGTATTCCCCCGGAAAGCCGCAAGTTCTATCGTGCCAACCACCAATTCCTGCCCCGCTCTTGACTACTCCTTGGCAATATTCTGTTCCTGCTCCGCTCAGTAAACCGTCGGTTAAAAAAGGGCCCAAGCAACAGCTTAAAACCGCCGCCTGGGCCCACATCTTTCAACAGCGTCTATAAAACGCCTTATTCATCAAACGTGTATGCACCACGTTGGTAACCAGTCAGCGACAGCGTAATCTGGTCGTTAACCGTGTCCACGCTGATCGCTGGGCTATCCCACAATGCTGTGTTAGCTGAGATATCCAAAGGCCAGCTCAGCGTCACGCTTTGGCTGCTGCTCTCGGAGTTTACCACAACCAGAAGATGTTCCGGCGAGGCCGTCCGAGTAAACACCGCCGCGTACACGCCCGAACTCGGCGAAAGCACCGAAACCGTCACCGTATCATCCGAACCGATGATAAAGCTTTCGATGTCAGCAAACTCATCCGCCAACTCTTTCAGTGTCGTCCATTGCGGCTCTTGATATGTACCATTCAGCTTTTTGATGGTTTGGTACTCTGGTTCAAAATATTCGAGCGCGTGCCAGACAATCCCATTGGCACCTGCCGCTAAGGCCACATACATTTCGCCCCGCAACTGTGCACTGGTTGGCCATGAATACTCATCCGCTTCATAAAACGCCTGTAGCAAGACCAATACCGAACCATCATAGGTAATTTCTTCCACGGCGTCAATATCATCGGCTATCTTTGCCAGGGAAGAAGTCGAATCGCTGATGCAAAACGGCTCTATTGTCGACATATCGCCTATTTCCACGTATCCTTCGAAGGATGCCGGGTTTCTCATCACCACAAAGTTAGGTCGGTCCGAATCCAAATTCGACGCCACCCCCGAACGAACCCTGAAGAAGTAATTGCTCACAGGGGTTGTCCAATAGCTCGGTTGTTGACCCATGTCGCGAATAATCAGTCCTGCGTTGACCGTGTCACCATTGATCCGGGCCGGCAACATCGACGTGTCCCAGGGCATCTGATACGTAGTCCGCAGCCCAAAGCTCCAAGCCGAAAAATCCAAAATGTCAGTCGGATTCATCGTGAAGTTGAAACCATTTGTTGATACAGTGCTGAGCGAACCGTAAGTCACCTTATAGAACCCAAACGGGAAGAACGGACTGCCGTCAATCTCCAGGATGCTGTCATCATTAACCGTTACCGTAATCGGACTGGTGTTGGAACCGGCCGGCTCGAACGTCGCTACTTGCTCAGCAACCGTCGGCCCTTCCTCGAACACCGGCGTATAACCTGCGCCCTCACACCAGGCCAACAAATTCTCAAACATGTACTTGTCCAAAGCGTAACCTTTGAAGTATGTTGTCACGATAATCCGCCCGTCGCCCATCGTATCGGTCCAGATCGTCGTATTGTCATTACGGTTCGTCGCCAGCACCGTGCCGCCGCTAACCGTTATACCGCCGTTGGCAAAATCCGGTGCAGCCGGTTCCGGTATCCGTGCGGTATAATAAGCTACCACTTCCGGTCCGTCCGGCAGACTGTGCAAACTCATCAAGCACGGATCGGTCCAATCCGGCAGACCCGACAAGCGGTCATTAACCGTCAAATCCCACGACGCGTTAACGCTCGTCAACCAATCCACCGATGCGTAATTCGAACGCACGCCTTCCATTATCACCAATCCACCCTCGCTGATAAAATCTGCCAACTCATCCCCAAGGTCCGACCAATTAACCAGCTCCGCATTTGGATCAGCTTCGTACAGAGCCGTGAACAACACCAAGTCATACTGACCCAAACTATCAGCCCAGTCGGCCATGTTCTTGCTCGCCAGCTTGGTTACTTCATAACCTAAATACTGCAAATTATTATCCCACATCGCACCCGGCTCATAATCCGCATATTCCCCCGTAACGATGTATTCGCTGCCGATCACCGCGGCCTTCTTCACATAAGTACCACAATCAGCGTCCGTCGGATCGGCACAACGCAGCCAATCATTCGCCAATATCGCAAAGTCCGGCAGATTCACAACATCATCGGGGGCAATGTCACTCCGCATATCGCTGCCGGTGTCCAACCAGTCCGAACCCATCGTATACAAATCTACTTCGTTGACGTAACAATCTTCTGACAAATCCCCCGCCAGGTTCAGCCCCAACACTGCCACCGTCTCACAGTCTTCCAACGTCTGGAATCTCGGCTCATCACCAATATAAATGCTGTCTATGAACCAATCGCCGTCTGTGTTATAAGGCGTACCATAAAAACTTCTGTGCCCCGACGAAAAAACGATCGTCCCCAGACCGTTGTAGTGATGTATACTCTCAGACGAAGCGGTACCCGCATAGTTGCCGTTCACATAAACATCAAACCTGCCGGAAAAATAGAAACCGCCCGACTGGTGGTAAAACGCGATCGTATGCCATTGATGGTTTGTCCATGGCCCCATGTCCGCATCAACATCATTGTCACGAACCATAATCCGCTTGGTTTCGTTGTTCAGCCACATGCTTATCCCAGTCATATCGCCAGGACCGCCTCGTGTCGTACCAATCCAGCAGCTATAGTTTGGATCATCCGAATCCGGCAGATTCGGTTTAAACGCAAACGCGAACCATTGCGCCCGCGTAACTTCACCCAAGTCCAACCAGTTCGTGTGGTACCCTGTCAAATACAACGATTGATCGCTCAAGAAACCAGCCGTGTCAACCACATCCCCACTCCCATCAGTGCTGCCGGGTAGAAACCCAGCCGACCATGCCGGCGTACCTTGCCCTGCAAGCCAACAAGGATCCACCGTAAAAGACAACCCTTGTTCGCCTTGCTCAAAATCGCAGCTATAAACCGTCTCGCCCAACACCCAACTGCTGCAAAGCAAGCTCAACGCCACTACCATGAGTAATCTAAGTTTCATCATATTCTCCTATTGTATCAAAAATCATTCTGTCCCGACCATCGGGCTGATAATCCATAACTCCAATATCGGCTCTATTATAATGGCACGCATTTCGCGACCACTAAACTCACATTACATCGTCTGAATGCAAAATTCCGGCAGGGGGCGATGAATCCCCTGCCGAACTCAAATTGCTGCGGTTGCCTACTTACTTCTTGCGATGAATAATACCCAAGCGAGGGCCGGCAGGCTCATGGTCATAGGTTCCGACACCAAAGTGAAGATCTAAATGTTGTTGGACGAGCTTGATTCATAAATTCATATACCTATTCACTTCAACTTGTGCCTTAAGATTGACACTGTTGTCTCAGCAGCCATCCCCACAAACCACTTTAGAGCTTGAAATGTGGACACAGACCCGATAAAATGGAGAATTCTTCGACAATTACCAACACTGTCAAAAACATTTAGACATGAACAACCACGGTTTAAGGCCTATAACTTGCCTTATTCCGTAACCTGGTGCGCCGGCTCTACTGACCAAAGTGATACGCCGGCCACCTCTTTTTTTGCTCCTGCCTTCTTCAACCACCTTCTTGTACGCCAAAAACCATCCGACTCGGCCAAAACTACTTCACACTTGGCCCAACTTAACTTTGTTTCTTCAACACCTCTTCGGCTACTTCCCGAATTCCTTCATCTTCTTCCACATAAGCATCCCCCAATGTCGAACGCCGTTCGATCAACGGACCCTTTATCCGAATATGTTCAGGATCGATCTTCGTTCCATCTTTCGTGTCCAAATAACGCATAACCAGTTTCGCGGCTTGCCGTCCCACTTCTTCTCGGCATTCATCAACTGTAGTCAGCGAAAAGAATGGATTGTCTGTAAATCCCATATTGCCAATGCTCGCTACCGCTAATTCCTTCGGCACCCGAACCTTCAACTTGCCCAATTCCGTCAATGTCTGCAAACCCAAAGCATCCGAAATTGTCACTAAAGCTGTCGGCCGATTCTTCCGCGTCATAAATTCCCGCACACTTTGTGCCACCGACGAAACATCCGCTAGCATCGTCCGAACTATGCTGCCGTCATGATAAGGCAAATCCAACTGTTGCAGTGAACGCTTGAAGGCCTCCTCTCGACCTAAAAGCGTCTCCGCCTCATATTGAACCGTCATGAAAGCAATATTGCGATGCCCCAGCTTGTGCAAGTGGTAAACACACTTTTCCACCGAATCCACCGGATCCAACGCCACCGACGAAGCCCCTTCAACCTTCATCAGATAATCACACATGAATACCACCGGGCAACCTTCCGCCAACACCTCCTTGTAAGCCTCCGCACTCAAAGCGTACGGCAAGGCAATCAAAGCCTCAACCCGCTTCTCCAACATCATTTCCAATTCACGCCGCTCTTTGTCTCGGTCCCAATAATACACTGCCAACAGTGAATCGTAGCCGTGTATATCCAGAACCTGCTGGATCCCTTTCGTAACTTCATGTGCCGAAGAACCCGTCAAGTCCGGATACATCACACCCACCAGATGCGTTTTGCGATTGACCAGTGATTTGGCCCAATAGTTCGAGCGATACCCCAACTGCTGCGCTGTCTTCAGCACTCGCGCAGCAGTCTCCGGAGCAATCTTGACTTCCCGGTGTTTACGATTCAATACAAACGAAACCGTAGTCTTCGAGAGCCCAACTTCCTTGGCGATATCAGCTATTCCAACCTTCTTGGCCAAAATCAATTCCTCTTATTCAGACTAAAACTATTTATTCCCAATAGTTATATAATATCAGACTAAAACGTTATAGTCAAGCAAATTCCGCCCAACTAATCACTTAAATAACAATTCTTACTCAGTTCGTTCCGTCGGATGCGAATCAAATACGTCCACATAATCTTGAGCTGTCACTCCGTATTCCGCCAAAGCCTCCGCATCCAATGTTTCCCGCGGATCACCACCGGAAGGCAGCCCCTCCGTATAGATCCAATAGCCGTCCGCCGTCTCCCGCGCCCAATCTAGCTGCTCATCAAGATAACGCGGCAGATAATTCGCCAAGCGTGTTCGGCAATTCCAAGGATGAAAGCCCGGTAACACCCGATACAAAAACGGATACGCTTCATAGGTCAGGTTCACATAGAAGTCCGGCATATGAAGGTAGTATTGATTCAAATGGATCAGCCCTTCTACACTCGAGGGCATTTCACTGTTGCCCGCACCATATGTCTTCTCCAGTGCCATCGAAACCCGAATCCCGGCGTCACTAATACCTTTGAGAAACCAATAATTGCCCTGCTGATAATCTTCAGGCGTCTCCTGCGTCACATATTCCGCACCACCGACCAACTGATAGTTGCCAAATAACCGACCTTCCCACATTTGGATCACTTCACAATCCCAAACCTCCTTCAACACTGTGCCATATTGCAGTCCGCGTTGGTAGTACAGTCCGTCTGGCCCCCAATGCTGGGTGTAGCGCCAAGCCATTTCATTGGCATAAGTCTCGCCATCCCAAACGAGGCCGGTGAACCCTAAATCCCGTGCGCGAGCATAAACCTGTCGCGCCTGCATAAAACAACGCTGCCAGACCTGGTCGTTTTCCAGCATCTCAGGACTATCAACCAAGCAGGTGAAGAACTCATGTTCGCCAAGCCAATATCGTATCCCGTGCTGGGCAAATTGCTCAAATGCGCCGGTCTCTACACAAGAATCCAAGCCGACACTGTAGTTCGTCTGCGGCCAAGCTGTCTCAACATAATCCAACCAGATATCCGTTACGCCCAATTCATCGCTCAGATAGTCAATCTTGTCTAAATAGTCCCCTTGAATATTCAGCGTCCAGCCACACAAATGACGCTCCGGCAAATTTTCCCGACCTAATACCTCAATCTCCGCCAAACCCGTCCCCATCAACTTTACCGTCACATAACGCCCCACCGCCGGGGCCACAACTATCTCAGTCCGCGCACCCGGCGACGTCACCAAATTCACCTGCCGATACAGCAATTCCCGGTCCAGTTCTCCACCATTGCCTACATGCACTTCCAACGCCCAAAGACTGCGATTCGATCCGGTCCCATTCGTTAGCACCAACCCCTCGACCCGGCAAGGCTTGCCCAAGTCCAATACCACTTCCGCGCCGTGATCGAAATCCGTCCATTCCCAATTCGTACCTGCATCCCCGTCAACCACGTTCACCGCCGGGCTCGTAATCTCCCCCTGCATCGCCCGTGCCGACGACACCGTAACGCCTTCTAGAACGACCGCTTCCTGGCCAAGACACCCCGCGGAAAACCACCCAACCAGGATGACCGACAATAACAACAAAATCCGTCTTGCAATCACTAAATTACTCTCCATGGTGGCTCGTATTCGCACCCAACACCTATTCTTTAGTCAACCGCCGGATTCCAATTTCTCGCATACGGAGAATCGGTCGTCATAGGACGCTTGCCGTAGTCCTCCCGGGTACTATGTCCGTCCAGCCATAACACATTGAATGCCCCAGCACCATATGTCTGCTGCACTTCAGTAGTGAACCATCCCCCACCGCCTCGGGGGTCGGGCTTTCGGCTCGAATGACGATACCAGTCAATATGGTCCGGAAAGAGGAAAACCATAGTATACGGATACACACACTGCGAATCAGCAATGGTAATCCGCTCCGACGGGGAACTAATGGTTGTGATGCGATAAGCTTGGGGGTACCACTCGTTCGCCCCATAGAGATAATTATACGCGTAACCCGCCGAAATCGCGTCATCCGGCACCTCTTTAATCGACGGACAAGTCAATATTTCGGCAACTTCCCCTTCTTGACCTCCCCCTGAATTCAGCTTGAAGCAATCATCAATAAACGATGGCCAACCCGGAGGCTGGTTGAGTCCCGGCATAATCCAGTCATCATTGTTCATTTGGTACATTTGACAGTAAACCCCCAGTTGCCGCAAATTGGTGTTGCAGACCACACCCCGCGCCTGCTCCCGAGCCTTGCCCAACGCCGGCAACAATATCGATACCAACAACGCAATGATCGAAACCACCACCAGCAACTCGATCAATGTGAAACCGCCCCTCAGTTGCCCGCTGAACCGTCCATTATTCCGCGAATGCAGCATTTCAGCACCTACCTTCTAAATGTAAGAAAAACACCCGCCGGTAACTCTCCCGGATTTGACAACTGAACAAAAGTCAAACCAACTAGAACGTTTTAGTTTTCCCGGCTAAAAAAAGCAGCCCAAGCTGCCCTTAAACTACCTATCGACATAATAATCAAACTATAACGGTTTAGTCAAGTAAAAAACCGTCAATTTTCTCCCAGTTCCCTGCTCCTGCCAAAAACATCGTCAAATCACATAATAATCCGTGCTAAAGCTCCACTTTACCACCCCCCAATCCCTAATTATCCGACCGTCTTTTGCCTAGTTGCGGGTTTAATCCCTATAACAACCTATATACCCAGCGTTATACCTCCATATATCCGTCAGCCAATAGTCTTGAGAGACTGGTGATGTCGATATTTGCTAGGGTTTTTGCCTATTTGTTATAGCTGTGTCTAGCCAAAAACAGCGGTTGGCTGCCCCGATGCGACCGGGACAGCTTCCGCGTCCTTCTATGCGTCCTTATCTTCCGGTTTCTGGTGCTTATGTAGGTTCTCAATATCTGCAGCGTCATCTTCGGATTCGAGAGCGTCTTCCAGCATCGCTTCTTCGCGATGGGCCTCATCTATAACCTTATTTTCGACCTGTTCAACAAGGGCAATATCATCTGCCGAAACATTACCTATAACCCGGCCGTCATCAAGGACACTAACCTCTTTTTCTCTCAATCTTCGGAAGAGCTTCTTCAAGTCAATAGTGGTGCCAATAGAAAACCAAATCGTGGAAACCAGGGCGACAGCACCTGCGATAACGATATTCTGAATAAAGAACCAGTTCGCCCAGCCTTCGTTACTCCATTGGCCAAAAAATACATTCCACACCGCCACAACGACAAACTGAATCAAGAACCCCCATCCAAAGCTATAAATAAATACCGACCAGGTAAGAATTTTGTCGCCCCTGCTGTATTCTTCGTTGATGCCTATAAGTCGCAAAAATGCAGCCTTAGGAGTAAGACGCCTCTTGATGCTATCATCCCGGTCACCTTCCCGCTTGTACTTGCCGCGGTGCAGCATACGATCCATATTGAACGGTTCGCGACAAGTCAGCAATGAAACAACAATGTATAGACCAAGACCAAGGAACATAGTAATAGCATACATCTCCTGTGAGTTGATCGGGAACTTATCAGGCCCAACACGCCACAGAATGTATGGCTCGAACGGAGCCGATGCCCCTTCAACAATCGCCGTCACCGTACCGAGAAGGCCAGCGTCCAATAGCCACGGATAGATCGTTTCCACCCACATTTGTTGGCCCAAAAATCCGCCTACCGCCATTGATGATCCCACAATTAAAGCCACCCAAGCCCCCGCCGTTGTCCCGCGACTCCAATACAAACCGCCGACAATGCAAGGACCGGAACCGCCAAGCCAAATCAGACCCGTTATCGCGAAAAACATCTGAATATAGTCAACCTGGCCAAAGTAAAAACTGAACAAAAACGCGAACAACGCGACCCCGACGATAATTAACCGAAGAACTCGTAACTGTTGTTTGGGCGTAAAGGGCTTCCTCCGAAGCGGCAATATCAGATCCTGCACGATAATGCTGCCCCATGAATGCATATATGTCGTATCCGTAGAAATCAGCAAAAACACACACAACGCGCAAAATGCCCCTGTAATCCCTATAGGTAAAATATAGCGAAGAGCCATCGGCACACGCATCTGCCCGAAGATAGTGAAGAATGTTTGTGACCCGGAAGGATCCACCGCTTTGATAGAATCTCTCGCGGTTAAGATACGTGCCTCACGCGCCGCGCGAGCTTCTTCCCCGGCTGATGGTGCTACTATCGGCGACTCAACTGCAACTTCTTGCTCTCCTGCACCCAGACCGGCAAGCCTGATCCGCTCCTTTTCTGCTTCGCCCTGAAGTCTTAGTTCTTCACTTTGGTTCAGCCAATCCCGAACAGCCGGGGTTACTTCACCTGTATTAATATACTGTGTAACTTCCTGGCGAACTTGGGCGTTTTCTTCACCGGATACGATGTCATTTAAGGCTTTGGTAGCTAATTCAGTTCGACATGCCAGGGCGCCGCTGGGGCCGTCATTAAACTTCGCGTTGGTCAAAAAAGTCAAAGCTACAACGGCCAAAAGAACGTACATCATGCCTGAAAAACCCGAACGCCAGGTTCCCAAAACACCACCCATTTTCTGCTCGTGAGCGTTTAATGCCGCGGCGTTGTAACCCTGAGTGCCCGACCAGCCCATACGGTTTAAGATGCCGCCTAGCATGCCCACAAGCACAAAGAACAGATTGAAATCACGATGCGCCTCGATATCAAATGGATTCAGAAGACTCTGACCCGGCGGACGATCAAGCAACGAGGGGGCGATTTCATTAAACCACGAAAACCGGTAAATCAAATAGCCGACAACCAGCAAATAAAGAGGATAACTGACCAGCCCCTGCACCGCGTCGGTGACCATAATAGTAATTTGCCCGCCTTTGGTGGCAACCAACACCGCCACAGACAAAAATATCGCCATAACCAACCCAAAAGTGGGAAAAACAAATCCGAAAACTGATATGTTAATAGGCAAATCGCAGAAATAAACAATGAACCTTGAGCCAACCGCCGGGAAGATAGCATAGTTTACCACGCCCGAAATGGATTGCAAAATAGCAGCAAAAATACGAAAACTGCGAGAGTAACGCATTTCAAAAAACTGACCCATTGTCATCGCTCGGGTTTCGCGAAAACGATAAATACAATAGCCTGTCAAACCCAGTATTATGCCGATCGGCCCAGCTATACCTCCCCACCAACCATAAGCAAAACCGGACCGATAATATACTTCATACATGCCGACCAAGCTAATCAAGCCGAACGCCGCTTCACCGGAAGCAACCGTCAGCACATAACGTCCCGCCACACGTCCCCCTGTCAGAAAATCAGATACACCCTTGACGTATTTTTGAGCCTTGAGACCATTAAATACAACAATCCCAACCGGAATCGCAACGATTAACCAATCTATCCAATGCAAAGTATCACCTCTTTCAATAATCGTTAGGACTGTAATACGCAAAACTGCTGTTAAGGCAACCCGCTACCGCTTTTTGTACCGATATGTATGAGGGGATCGCAGGAACCCGGATGAGCCCAGCTACTCGCAATTCGACTTTCGCGGCAGGATTCTTATATACTCAGGAATTGGCCTAATCGCAATAGGATTCTTATGTCATCCTGGGTTTTCAATATAAACAGGACCTATTTGGGTTATTTTTAGGCATTCTCGGTTTGCGGGATAAAATCGGGAAGATAGAAATCCTTTTCCCACCCATCCAGCCATGCCGAACGCAAATCACCAGGGAGTACATCTCTTATGTTTATGAACTTGTCCTCGGAATATGCTAACGTGGCAGCATGGGCAAGCGTTTCTGCTGCGAAGGCTTGCTGCACCGTGGTCATAGGATGCGCAGTGGTTGTCATTAGTTGATAGAAATGCCGAGCGACATTGTGGCCGCCATTGTAGTGTATGCGATTACGGTAATCGAAATCGAAAACGGATTTATCGCCCGGAGTTGCAAACCGCTGACAGAGGACTACTCGACCGTGGTTGTCATCGCCGTCGTGAGTAAAGCTGATTTTCAGAATGCCTTTGGAACCTATAATCTCATACTCTCGACTGGGACAACTTGAAGGCGTGAAATAACACTCGCTGTAAGAGCCAAAAATGTCATTCTCAAAATCGATCAGACACGCTTCGTTATCCGGCACATCAATTTCCTGGGCATAAACACATTTATTCTGTCCTTGGGCTTCCATTGGTTCCACGCCATAATTAAGGCTGATGTTATGGATGCTGCTGGGACAAGAAATGCTTTCCGGGCAAGCCCCGCATGTGAGATCATTGCTTTTTGTGCCTCCAAATACCTGTCTTTTAGCAATCGCGGCAACCCGAACTGGCTTAGCTTCCAAAAGATGTATCAGGATGTCAAAATCATGCGTGGCTTTTTCCACAAACATGCCGCCGCCGCCGGCCATGGTCCTGCGGAAATTCCTATACATGGTATTGCCATAGTGGCAATTCTGGACGAAATTGAACGAACACACTCGGCCTATCTCGTTATCGCGAATGAGCTGCTTCGCTTTGATGACGATGGGCGCGTAACGCATACAATGATCGACCACGATCTTGCCTGGATATGTTTGCGAAAAACGAAGTACGTCGCATATGTTGTCGTAGTTGGCATCTAACGGCTTTTCGAGCAAAATGGGAATATCGAGACCTTCAAACCGGCGGATGATTTCCAGGTGCAGATTATTAGGTGCAGCGACTATAACCCCATCGAGTTCTTCTTCTTGAAGCATATCTGGCACCGAAGCATAACGACGGGGGGAAATCTTAAGTATTTTACACCCCAACGCGTAATTATCATCGGAAGGATCAACCACTGCCGTAATGTCCACGATGTGATTGCCAATTTCTAGAAAATTACGGCAAAGCTCACGCGCTATGATGCCAAAACCAATTACGCCGACTTTCTGATTCTGTACCGCCATAGATAATCCCTCTGATTAACTGAAAAAACATAATTACTTCAATCCCCGGTAGGGTGGGTAATTTCGGGTAACCTGCCCGATGTTACCCACGCGGTTCCTACATCCAGTCGCAATAGCTAGCGGGAGTCGAGAAAGTGAACGAGATAAGACGCATTTTCAACTTCGAATAATTCTCCGCAGTTTATAATTCGTCTAATTGTATAGTTAAAACAAGAAGCCCCGACACTATCGTTTAGGTCTTAAACTTGCCCCCACCGTTGAGGCACGTGTAATCAACGGCCCCTTAATTCTTATGCTTGGCGTCTCGTTATAGGAACCATCTTGCTTTTTGAGCAATATCCTCGCGGCCTCACGGCCTAAATCGACACGACACTCGTCAACAGTCGTCAAGCTGAAAAACGGATGATCGCTGCCCTCAATATTACCAATACTCGCCACCGCCAAAGTGTCGGGAACGGATATTTCCAGTCGGGCCAGTTCTCCCAAGGCTTGCATTGCTACAGGGTCGGAAATGCAAACCAAGGCCGAAGGCCGATCCTCCTGCGACATCAGGTTACGTACGTTTTCAAATACAGAGATTTCATTGGCTAACTCCGCGCGATGTATCCAATTATCCTTGCACTCCAATCCAAGTTTCTTCAGTCCACATTTGAACACCTGTTCCCGCTCTGTAAGGATGGGAGAATTGAAGTCCACCGTCAAGAAACCTATGTCCCTGTGACCTACCTGATGCAGGTGATTCAGCAACTTATATATCGCGTCTTCGGGATCCAAAACCACAGACGGTATCTTCGAGGAAACAGAGTAGTCACCAATAAACACCACTGGAACACCTTCGTCCACGGCTGCCGCATAACTGTCTTCACAAATAGGCTGAGGTGTCGCGATGATGCCGTCCACTCGCTTTTCCAGCATCAACTTCAATTCCTTACGGCATTTCGCCTCCTCCCAAAAACTCACCGACAACATTGTCTCATAACCATGGAAACCAAGCACTTCCTGTATCCCACGGGTGATCTCATGAGCAGCGGAACCAGTCAAATCATTGAATAGGACACCCACTGACTTCGTTTCTTTGCTCACCAAAGCCCGAGCCCAGTAATTCGGGCGATACCCCAGTCGCTTGGCTGCTTGGTGAATCTTCTCAACCGTTTCCGGAGAAAGATTCACTTGGTCCTGCTTGCCTCTCAACGCGTAGGATACCGTCGTCTTGGAAAGATTGACTTCCCGGGCGATGTCGCCGATACCCACTTTTGATTTAGATTTAGCCATCCGTAATCAGCTCCATAAAATAGCTATTCTTCTAAGTCCGCATTGTAGCGCACTGAAACGATTTCTTCTATGGTATATGATAGTCTTCTTGTCTTTTCCTAGGGTTTACGCTTGCCTAGACCAGAAACCGCTCCGGCAGCACCGTTCTCCCAGAGCCCCTCTATTTATCTAAATAATTCGCTAAATTAACATATATTATTGTGGATACAATACTTATGGCGATTGGCAGACCCCCGTCATACAGCATAACACTCTCGCAATGCCCCATATTCTATCACCTTGCACAAAATATCTACTGTTAAGGATTGGCCGGTTACGCCGGAATGCAGCGTTACAGTTATGGCAGATTTACTGGATGTTTGGAGCGCTATAACGGGCGTAAAACTAAAATTTTCTTGCATTCATCATATTGTAGTATAATATTACAGTATGATAAATGCAACAATAATGCGAACGCCGATTAGAGACCAGGTAATTATTTATATCAAGCGGTTGATAATCGAACAGTCGCTCAAGCCCGGCGACAGCTTGCCGACCGAAGTGGAGTTGGCGGAGCAGTTGGGGGTCAGTCGATCCAGTGTACGCGAGGCGACAAAGACGCTCAGCTTCTTGGGTATCGTGCAATCCGCGCCGCGGAGAGGACTTACGGTGGGGGATGTGGATATGGGGCAGATAATGGAGTATCTAGGATTCCATTTTGCCTTGAGTGATTATCCCAAACAGCGTCTGCTGAAGTCGCGTTTCATTGTAGAGTCGGGAGTGCTGCCGGAAACCATGGCCCGCATGGCCGAAGACCCCACCATCTATGAACGCCTTATTGACATAATCGAGAAAGCAGAGAAAGAATCGGATATTGACAGAGTAATCGCATT
The DNA here is from genome assembly GCA_016928435.1 of Sedimentisphaerales bacterium. Classification (GTDB taxonomy): domain Bacteria; phylum Planctomycetota; class Phycisphaerae; order Sedimentisphaerales; family SM23-30; genus JAFGKT01. The sequence continues at coordinate 64,009 of JAFGKT010000060.1, forward strand.
GGATACGGAGTTTCATCAAACGCTGCTGAGAGAAAGTGGTATTGATCCACTGGTGGCCTTTGGGGATCTGCTGGCCACGTTTTTCAGTAGATTTCGAGAGGAGTTTATTTTTCACCGGTCGCATTGGAAAGAGGGAATGAAGAATCATCGAAAGTTGGTGCAGGCTTTGGCTGAGGGGAAGTTGCAGGAGGCGAGGGAGCTTCTGGCTGAACACATGGCTTATTATGGGGTGGAATTAAAGGGATAGATCAGAGATTTAGGGCAGACGCATCACAAGGATTCATAGATGAGTTCAGTCGCAAACAAACCGGTTCGTTTCGACTTATCGGGTAAGGTGGCGCTGGTGACCGCGGCGGCAGGAGGTTTTGGTTCGGCGATTACGACCGGACTGGCTGAACATGGCGCTGCGGTTGTGGCAACGGATATTGTAAAAGATGCCGTAGTTGAGATGGCTGACAAAATCACCGCGGAAGGTGGACAAGCTGCCGGGATGATCTGTGATGTGACTGATGAGACGCAAGTTACAGAGGTGGTAAAAGCAACGCTGGACCGATTTGGCCGACTGGATATTCTCGTGAATATCGCTGGGGTAGGGGTACTCAAGCCGATTCTGGAAATGAGTCGGCAGGAGTACGATCAAACCATGGATACTTGCCTGCGGGGGGCGTTTATTTGTTCCCAGATCGTCGGGCGAGCAATGCGAACCCAGGGCCAAGGGGGCAGCGTGATCCATATAAGCAGTATAGCTGGGGCGCGAGCATTGGGGCGGGGCACCGGAATATACGCCGCGGCAAAGGCGGGCCTTAACGCCATGGTGCGGGAGTTGGCGGTGGAATGGGCCGGACACGGTATTCGGGTCAACGCGATTGCGCCGTGTCAGTTCTTAACGCCGCCATTGAAACGAATGTTGGAAGATGAGCGTTTTGGGGAAAAGAATTCGCTCTCAGCGAAAATGTTGGCGCGGATTCCGATTGGTCGCTTTGGCTTGCCGGAAGATTTAGTAGGCCCCTGTGTGCTATTGGCTTCGGATGCGGCAGCGATGATGACAGGACAAGTAGTTTACGTGGACGGCGGATACTTAGCACAGTAAGAATAATGAAAAAGCAGACAGAGAACAACATGGGATTGAGTAAAACGCAGTTGTTATCGCTCTATGAGCGAATGTTGCTGTTGCGGCGTTTTGAGTTGACGGTGCAAAAACATTACCGAGCGGGCGTGGTGCCGGGATTCATCCATCTCTATGTGGGAGAAGAAGCCACTGCCGTTGGGGTATGTGCGCAATTGGACCAAAGCGATTGGATCACCAGTACCCACCGTGGACACGGACACGCCCTGGCCAAAGGACTCCCGCCCAAGACGGTGCTGGCGGAATTGTGCGGCAGACAAGATGGTTGCTGTGGGGGACGCGGTGGAACCATGCACCTTTATGCGCCCGCGGTAGGATTGTTTGGTACCAATGGAATCGTGGCCGGTGGTATGCCCCTGGCTGCGGGCCTGGGATTAAGCGCCAAAGTACGCGATAGTGGTCAAGTAGCGGTGTGTTTTTTTGGGGATGGTGCCGTTAATCATGGTGCGTTTCACGAATCCATAAACCTCGCTGCCGTGCAGGATTTGCCCGTAGTTTTTGTATGCGAGAACAATCTATATGCGACTTGCACCGCTTTAGCGGATTCGACCAAGAATGCGGATGTGGCCGGCAAAGCGGCAGCGTATGGAATACCGGGCGTGGCCGTGGATGGCAATGATGTCTTGGCGGTCCGGCAAGCCGCGGCGGAAGCCGTTGAGCGAGCCCGACAGGGCCAAGGACCAACACTGATTGAGTCGCGAACTTACCGAGTAGTGGGTCATCATGAGGGCGATGTGTTGACCGGAACCTATCGTACCGAAGAAGAATTGGAGCAATGGAAAAAACGCTGCCCGATCATGAATTACCAGCAGCATTTGCTCAAGACCGGCACTGCCGACAACGCGGATTTAGAAGAGATTGCCCAGCGAGTCGAGAATATCATAGAAGAGGCCGTGCAGTTTGCCCTGGCTTCCCCTCAGCCCGATCCTGCCACTGCGACCAAGCATGTCTGGGCTGAGCCCATCAATCCGCCCGAAGCCTTGGCGACGTCGTCAACCGAGACAGTGGAGCAAGGCTGGATGGAAGCGGTACGCGATGGCATCGCCGAAGAAATGCGCCGCGATCCGCACATCATTTATTTAGGCGAAGGAATCGGTGAGCGGGGCGGTACCTTTGGCCATACAAAGGATTTGTGGCAGGAGTTTGGCGCTGGCCGGGTGATAGACACACCGATCTGCGAACTCGGTTTTACCGGAGCAGCGATTTCAGCGTCAGCCTCAGGATGCCGCGCCGTAGCCGATCTGATGATAAGTGATCTGCTCTTCGAAGCCGGCAGCCAGATTGTGGATCAGGCCGCCAAACTGCGTTATATGAGTAACGGTCAGTTGTCGGTGCCGATGATAATTCGATCAGGAGCCGGGTTTGTAAAAAATACCGGCCCCCATCATAGTGGTATGTTCCACCCCGTGTGGGCCCATGTGCCCGGCCTGATCGTGGCGGTTCCATCAAACCCAGCCGATGCGAAAGGATTGTTCAAGACAGCTCTACGCTGTGGCGATCCGGTGATCTACCATGAGCATAAGTCGTTGTTGTCAACTAAAGGACAGGTCCCCGTAGGGGAGCATTTTGTGCCTTTTGGAAAGGCTAAGATCGTACGCCCCGGAGCGGACATTACCATAGTATCGTGCGGATTGAGTCTGCATCATTGCTTGGCCGCGGCAAAACAGTTGGACCAGCAAGGCATCGACTGTGAAGTGATTGACCTGCGCACGCTGGTACCTCTGGACCGAAATACGATAATGACCAGCTTGGCGAAAACCAATCATTTGTTGGTTGTGGATGAGGGATTTGCCATGTGCGGAGTCGGAGCGGAAATCGCCGCGGCGGTAATGGAAGAAGGCTTCGATTATCTCGATGCCCCGGTGGCACGACTGCATACCGATACTGTTACTCCGCCTTTCAGTCCCAACTTAGAAGCTGCCATCGTTTTGAACAGTGAAAAAATAAAAACCGCCGTGCGAGAAGTCTTGGCAGGTATAGCACGAGCGCCGCGCTCTGCCCGAGGAGCATCCAGCTCAGCATCGAACAGCACCGCCGAAGCGGAGATAAAATCCCAGGGATCCGATAAAGGCCCGAAAAGTGCCAATCCAGCCACGCCTAAAGTGACCAGTCAAGCCGAAGGCGAGCCGTTCTTAATGCCTAATATGGATCTGACGGTAACTGAAGCCACGATTGTACGCTGGGTGAAAAAGGTCGGCGATAAGGTCGCTGCGGACGAACCGGTGTTGGAAGTAGAGACGGACAAAGCAACCGTCGATGTAGAGGCGCCGATGGCGGGAACATTGGTGGAAATACTTGCCCAAGAGGGCGACGTTGTACCATTGGGAGGGCGCATTGGTACCATACGACGTTAACGAGATTGGCTGCATAAAGCGGGGCGATAGGAATCAAATATGAATAAAGCATTGGTAGTTGACACTCTGCCTTTATTTGAGCGGGAAAAACGCGATATCTTCGCCGGACAGTTGGAACTGAAGATGGCCGAGAGCAAAGACCCCCAATATCTAGCGGAAGCGGTCGCCGACTGTGATGCGATATTGGTCGCGTTAAGCAAGATCCCAGCCAATGTCATCGAGGCAGGCAAAAAGCTGCGCGTTATTGCCCGATATGGTATTGGTACGGATAATATCGATATTGCCCAAGCTACCGCCCAAGGCATAGTCGTGACATATTGCCCCGAGTATCATCTGCCCACAGCACCGGAGCATGTTCTTGCTTTGATGTTCGCGTTGGCGCGGAAGATCTGCTTGGGCGATCTTTCGGTACGACAGGGAAACTGGGACCATACAGTCGCGATGGGTGTGGATATCGAAGGCAAAACATTGGGCATTTTAGGATTGGGTCGCATTGGGACTAAACTAGCGCAGAAAGCCGCTGCGTTGGGGATGAATGTCATTGGTTACGATCCTCTTGTCAAAGCGGAACAATTGAATGGATTAGACATTGATGTTGTAGATTTCGATACAGTAGTCAAATCCGCGGACTTTCTCTCGATCTGCATGCCTTTGACCGACCAAACTCAAGGCTTGATCAATGCTTCGGTATTCGCCCGGATGAAGGACAGTGCGTTTTTGATTAATAATGCCCGTGGTCCAATCGTCGATGAGAATGACTTATATGATGCGTTGAAGGGCAATGTAATAGCCGGAGCTGCTTTGGATGTAATGACGCAGGAGCCGCCCGGTCCCGGCCATAAATTGTACGAGTTGGATAATGTGATTATCACGCCTCATTGCACTGGCAGTACGGTTGAGTCTATGCAGCGGGTGGAGATGACCGCCGCGCAGAGTGCGGTCGATGTACTGGCGGGCAAAAAGCCCAAGTACATACGCAATCCGGAAGTGTTGGATAAATTAGATTTACAGTAAAATTCGATTGGAGCATCCATGAAGTATTTGCGTTTTAAGGACAACAATGGCCAGACCCGACAAGGCGAGTTGAAAAGTGATGGATCGATCGCTTTGCTCAAAGGCGAGATTATGGGCCAACATGAATTTACAGGAGAGATATGCCGAGCGGATGATATCGCCGAATATCTCCCCCCGGTTCCGATTATCAATCTGGTCGCTCTAGGGGCGAATTACACCGAACACATTGAGGAGAGTAAGGTCGAAACGCCGGATCTGCCGTTGGTGTTCTTAAAAGCGATATCCAGTTTGAATGCTCACGGCAAACCTATAATACTGCCCCGGTCAGCTCCCCAAGAGGTGGACTATGAAGCGGAGCTGGGAGTCATTATCGGTAAGCCCGCCAAGAACGTAGCCAAGGAAGATGTCGATAATTACATATTTGGATATACCTGTGTCAACGATGTCAGTGCCCGGGATTGTCAATTACGTTATGACAAGCAATGGGCCCGGGGAAAGTCGTTCGATACTTTCTGTCCCGTTGGCCCGGTAGTGCAAACCGAATTTGATCCAACTGATGTAAGAATTCGGTTGTTCTTGAATGGCCAGTGCCTGCAAGATGATTCCACCAAAAAAATGATATATTCAGTACGCGATATTATTAGTTATCTATCTCATAACATGACACTTCCTGCCGGAACGTTGGTATTGACCGGCACACCGTGCGGCGTAGGTTTTGCGCGAGACCCGCAGGTATTTTTACAACCGGGAGACAAGGTCGTGGTGGAAATTGATGGTATTGGCAAGTTAGAGAATGATGTAACCGCTGAATAAACCGCGCCGAACCCCGACAATATAAATCAAGAAAAAGTGCGACACATAGCATAGCGCAATAGCCCGGAACGCCAAATCGCAACTTACCAACCCACATCAACCCCTTCTCACCGCGCAGCAAAAAAGCGGGCGATGGGAATCGAACCCACATGACCAGCTTGGAAGGCTGGGGCTTTACCATTAAGCTACGCCCGCAAATTACTGCGAATACACACTTTACGGCAGTGCTGTTCCGTCGTCGCCCCCGCGTCGCCTGCGCCGGTCACCATCCGTAAATCGTGGTCGGAATTATAGCACGCTCCGCCGCAAACCACAAGTCCGCCGCCAAAAATTCTCTGCATTACCCTCTTAACGCCATTTCCATCCCAGATTGCCACGCCCCTGAGCGCTTCCCTCTTAAAAACCACCTGCTGTATTTGGGTTGACGAATTACGACCTTATCCTTTGCACCTTTCTTTGATCGCCAAAAGGTCTTTCATGATATGATTCAGTTTGCCTGAGTAGCTATCTGTCCCAAAAGCGTCATGAACTTGTTTATAGAGCCCATAAAGTTCAGCGTAAACTTTGTGGTTTTCAGGAATCGGCTTATACGTAATATCCTTCACACCGGTCATAGCGTTCTGAGCTTCTTGGAAACTACCATACCCACCATTTGCCTTACCAGCCACAACAGCCGCGGCAATCGCTGAACCCAATGCGCAAGTCTGTGCCGAGCGGGACACCTTCATTTCACGCCCGGTTACGTCAGCGTAAATCTGCATCAGAACAGAATTCTTCTCCGCAATCCCGCCGCAGTTAATAACTGCTTCAATATTTATCCCGTATTCTTCAAACCGATTAATGATTGTTAAAGCCCCAAAAGCCGTTGCTTCAATAAGGCTGCGATAAATCTCTTCCGGTTTGGTATGCAATGTTTGTCCCAGCAACAATCCGGTCAAACGCTGATCAGCCAAAACGGTACGGTTACCATTGTTCCAATCCAATGCCAAAAGTCCGGACTCCCCGGGTTTGAGTTGAGCAGCTCTTTCCGTCAGAGCAGTGTGGCTGCCGTTTTTACTGCCGCCGGGCTGAATGTAATTGACAAACCAATTGAAAATATCTCCCACAGCCGATTGTCCTGCTTCCAGGGCGAAAAAGCCCGGCAAAACAGAACCATCGACAATCCCGCAAATCCCCGGCACATCCGGCAGGTCATCCGTATTCGGCGATACCACCATATCACAACTGCTCGTGCCGAGAATCTGGACAACTGTCCCACTACCAATCCCCGCTCCCACTGCCCCTAGATGAGCATCAATAGCACCCATAGCAACCGGAATACCACCCGGCAAGCCAAGCTTACTCGCCCACTTACTTGTCAAATCTCCAGCAGCCGTATCGATCGCGTATGTTTGGTCACTTAATGTGTCTCGAAGTTCGCCCAGCTTTGGATCCAGCATGGATAAAAATTCTTTATCCGGATAACCGCCCCATGTGTCACTAAACATCGCCTTGTGACCGGCTGCGCAGCGGCATCGTTTAATAATCCTTGGATCGCTCGTGCCAGTCAACAATCCGGTCATATAATCAGCATGTTCAACCCAAGTATAAGCTGCGTCAAACACCGCAGAATCCACACGCAAACAGTGCAGTATCTTGCTGAAAAACCATTCCGAAGAATATGTTCCGCCGCATTTAGCTAGATACTGTGGACGATACTTTTGGGCCAGTTCCGTGATCTCCGCTGCTTCAGCATATCCTGTATGATCCTTCCAAAGCCAGCTCATAGCATTGAGATTATCCTTAAATGCGTCCTGTAAACCAAGCGGCCTACCCTGTTCATCCACCGGTATCGGCGTCGAACCGGTAGTGTCAACACCAATGCCGATAATCTGCGACGCGTCAAAATTACTATCTGCTTTTTTAGCTGCCGCGATGGTGTTCTTGACCGTTGCCTCAAGCCCGTCAATATAATCTTGCGGATTCTGACGAGCAACGTTGTGGTCCGATCCGTCTAGCATAATACCCATATCGCCCGTCGGATAGTTGAACACTTCTGTTGCCAGTTCAGTACCATCGGCCACATTAACCACAATGCAGCGAACCGAATTACTGCCGTAATCAAGACCAATTGTATATGACATGTTATCTTTTTAACCTTCCTGTAGTTAAATTACACATTCTTAAACACCTCAATATGCAATCAAAAATGCCGCTTCCCTATTGCGTCTGCTGGCGACCATTCGCAATCCGTGGCCAAAATTATAACACGCCCCCTAATAAACCACAAGCCCGCCACCAAGAATTCGCCCCCGGCAAATTTATAAATCCGCGATAATCCGCGCAATCCGCGGTTTCAAAATCCCCATTGCGCACTATCGCTACCGACCAAACTGCGCAGAATCAGCCACCCCTAAAAAACTCCGAATTTCTGAAAAAAACCGTCCCATTTCTAATCAAAACCAATCAAAACCAACAAATTTCGATTCATTTCTGATCGCCCCTTCTCACCTGTCCCACCCTAGCGCGCTCCCGACAAACCATCGCGCATCTCACCTACCGTTACCCAGCGTCTATCTACTGCGCCCGCGCGCCCATATCCCACCAAATCTCTCATTTCCGCGTCTAAATTTTGCGCATTTTTGCTATCCCCTTACTAGCACCCGAACGTAAGCAATATTTATGTTGCTCTAGCTCGGCCGGTTGAACCCTTACTATAATCAAGCATCCCCCAGACAGCCCGGCACAAGTTCCGAAACGCGTTCAGATGAATCGCTAACCAAATACTTCTCTAGGATTACAGCGATCTTCTTACTGTCCACTGGTTTCGGCAGATGCTCATCACAACCAGCCTCCAGACATCTGTCTCTATCTTCTCTCATAGCATTAGCCGTCAGAGCTATAATTGGCACCGTGAAACCTTTTCCTCGCAAAGCCCCCACTGCGTCATAGCCATTCATCACCGGCATTTGCATATCCATGAAAATAATATCAAACATCTCCGCTGTCGCCGTGTCCACAGCTTGCTGACCATTATCAACCAGTGTCACCTTTAACCCTAATCGCTTCAAAAGTATCTCAATCAACTTTTGATTTGAAACACTATCCTCCGCCACTAGTATATTGCCCGAATAACCTTTCTTCTTGTTGTTATTTGATTTCTGCCTATGTTCTTCTACCTTTGATTCACCCAACATCGCCTGAGATTCAACATCAATCCCAGCCGGTACCCAAAGAGAGAAAACCGAACCCTTCCCAACTTCACTTTCCACACTAATACTGCCACCCAAAAGCTCCGCTAACTTCTTGGTGATTGTTAAGCCCAAACCCGTCCCACCGAAAGTCCGTGTGGTCGAACCATCAGCTTGAGAAAAAGATTCAAAAATCAAATCTTGCTTGTCAACGGGAATGCCAATGCCGCTGTCTTCAACATCAAAACGGATATGGGGATTGCCTTCAATTTCTTCCAAAGAAACTGTGACATATACATGCCCTTCATCAGTGAACTTGATAGCGTTGCCAATTAAATTCGTCAAGCATTGGTAAACTCGAGTGGGATCAGTGTGAATAAATGCGGGAAATGTTGTCTTGTATCGAACCTCAAAATCCAACCCCTTTTCCGTAGCCTTAGACTTCAACATCAAACTGACATTGCCTAATAACTCTTCCAATGAACACTCAATCTTCTCGATATCCAATTTGCCCGCTTCAATCTTGGAAAAATCTAAAATGTCGTCGATGATAGTCAGCAAATTCTTACTCGAAGTTATTATCATGTTCACGTATTGTGCGTGTTCCGGGCTGAGATCTTCCTGGGATAAAAGATCGCTGAAACCGATGATCGCGTTCATCGGGGTGCGGATTTCATGGCTCATATTCGCTAGAAACTCGCTCTTTGCTCGGTTGGCAATGTTGGCTTCTCGGGCCATTTGAGTCGAGCAGGCGATCGCCTCATTCAAATTAACGTTTATCTGCTCAACCTCATCCTTGGCGTGTTTTAGTTCGTTCTCAAATTCTTTGCGGTCCGTAATGTCCCTAAGAACTCCCACAAAACCAGTGAATTCACCTTTGTCATTGTTTAATACTCTAGCGGAAAGCAATGTCGTAATTTCTTTTTTGTCCTTGGTGATAATGATAGTTTCAAAATTCGTTACTTTTCCCGCTAACGCTTCTTGCATTAGCAAATAATGCTTGTTATGGTATCGCTGTGGGAATAAATCCTCAAAACTCATCGTGAGCAGTTCTTCAATGGAATAGCCCCATAGTGCCGCCGTGGCGTTATTCACTTTTATCACTTTTAGTTCATTATTGACGACCAATAGCGCGTCCCCCATGGTCTCAAGGTAAACTTCATTCTTTCTGATTTCATCCTCAGCCTGCTTACGCTCGGTAATGTCTTCATACGTGCCTAAAACCCCAATTACATTTCCCTGTAAATCGGTCAAAGGCACTTTGCTTGTTCGTAACCAGATTTGACTGCCGTCCGGGGTGGTCTGAGGTTCTTCATAATTGACTCTTGAGCTCCCTGAATCTAGAACGTTTTGATCGTCCGCCCGGTAAAGCTCAGCCTGATCCTTCCACCCCATTTCAAAGTCACTCTTACCAACCATGTCTTCAGGCTTCTCCATCCCGGCATCGTCCGCGAATATCTGGTTGCAGCCAAGATAGTTCAAGTCTTTGTCTTTCCAGAAAATCCTTATCGTAAGAAGATCTATTATCCTCTGCAAAACCCTCCCGGAATTCGCGATATCCTCTTGCATCTGCTTGGTTTCTGTTATGTCTCTGGCATATAAGTTAGCGTATCCAGAATCTTCTACCGCAGCGATAACTATCGAAAAAACTTTCCCTGCTGCTTCTTCTTCCTCTTCTATGTGTTTTCCCGATGCGAAAGCTTCTGTAATTAGATCAAGCCATTTCTCTGGTACCAGCCCGCCTATTGCCGAATCCCAACTGGAAAGCAATATCTTACCTGCTTCATTGCTATACAAAATATCCCCGTCTTTGGCGATACGCAAAACCGGATCGGGGTTCTCGCTCGGGAACCTCGACAGCATCTTTACCTTTTTCTTCGCGTCGTCCAATGCCCGGCCCATCACCCCAGCCATTACTGTAACGATCACCCCTGTAATCACCAAAAAGAACATCAACGACACTATCGACAAAAAAGCATTGTTCACATGGTAAGATACAAAAACATACCGGTGCAAAATATCCTGACAAAGTGCGCCCGCCCCGAAAATTATCGCCACTGAAACCACAAGCAGCAATAACTGCCTTTTGTGACCATGCAGGCTGATTATTTTGCTCGGGCGACCGCCCAAATGAACTCGCGAATCTGAATCTTTTCTCTGCGATTCTGCTTTGATGTGTGTCCGCATAACTTACCCTTCAAACATAAGACATCCTCTATCCACCAATTCATTTATCGACTTGAATACTCACAGAAAAAACCAATATCTGCTGCAATGAAATATACTCTAATCCGAGATTGCATCTCTCTTATAACAAATTACAAATAAGCACCTTAACGCAGCACCCCCTATTCCCTTTTTTTCTTTGCGACACATTTCATCAACCACCAGTAACTTATAGGACCACTTCATCAATCAAGCCAATATCGCTAACCATAACCATCCCTTGACATCCTCCTTCTTTCCCCTTAATCTGATATCCAGCATTGATGGAACCTCCCCGCCGATAAAAACGACAACAGATTTCTGTAGGACGGCTAATTTTAAACATCTTGTTCAAAGTTATCTACGCGGTTCCCTGACCAACATAATCAGAGCCTCAAAGCGTAACAACATTCTACAAATTGCGTTCAAGTTTCACTTTGTTGTGGTATAATCTTTTCGTTAACACTTCATCAATCCGGGAAAGGCAAGGTGAAAACTATGGATGTTCATCAAGCAATTCGCAATCGTCGCAGTGTAAGGGCCTATGACCATCGTACTATCCCCGCTGATGTCATGCAGCGTCTTAAAGACGCCCTGCGTTTTGCTCCCTCAGCATGTAATATTCAACCTTGGCGCTTCATCATGGTAACCGATCCCGCGTTAAGGCAGAAGCTCCCCGCTGCCTGCAAAGGCCAAACTTGGATCAGCCAAGCCCCCCTAACCGTAGTGGCTTGTGGTTATCCGCAAGACGCCTACAAAACCATGGGCGGTTCCGATAGCGCTATCCCCATCGATTTATCAATCGCTTTGGATCATCTAAGCCTAGCTGCCGTCGCTGAAGGCCTTGGCACTTGTTGGATCGGCGCCTTCGAAGAGCAATTGGTAAAAGACCTGCTAGGCATCCCAGCCGATGTCAAAGTCGTAGCTCTAATGTCCGTCGGCTATCCCAAGTCCCCCGAGCTAAATTGCCCCATCGATCCCGCACGCCGCAAAGCGGAAGCCGAAATCTTCTGCCACGATCGCTATCAAACTTGATTTGCCTCAAAAAAACGTAACCTTAGGATGGGTAATTTTGAACAATATGTTCAAAGTTCCCCACGCGGTTCCTAGTGTCTATCTTCCGCTGCCATTTCCCAACCACCTACCGGGTGGCACCCTTTCGCGCAGCTAAAGGGTGGTCGAACCTCAACCAAGCCTCAGTCTCCAATCAACCACCTTCAGTCAATCCATCCGTGCGATTCGCCGCTTCTCTTGACTGTGAACGGTTACAAAAAAAAACAAGGCACGACCAGTATTAATTGGCCGTGCCTTATTATGTTACTCTCTTTACTCGATGTCTTGCCCACTCAACTCAAGACAGCTTCTAGTTCTTCTTCTTTGCTGGCGGAATTTCTGCGACTGCGCTTCTTGGTCGGGGCAGCCCTTTGGTCAGTGAGAGCAACTTTAAGAGCTTCCGAGGCCGTGGGTGCGAATAAATCGGCGCCGATCTCTTCCCATAACCCTTCAGCTCTATTAAACAGCCCGCCGCTCAGCATAAAACGCATGTGCGGACAAGCTGATATGTCCCGTGTGTGATCGATAAGTTGACGAACCCCAGGTGCCCCCGATGGCTGGGTGCCGTATATAAAAGTAATCTCCGGCTGAATCCTGCCGATCATGCTAAGTATCTCGTCATTAGGTACACCGCCTCCCAGAAAATGCACCGTCCAACCGTCCGACTCAAAAAGATCCGCACACATTTGAGCCCCCAATTCCTCCGGCTCACCATCCCCACAAACCACAATCATTTTCTTGTTACGCTTCGGCCCGCAAGGCAGCTTGCTTTGCAACTGATCCACCAAAGTGCGATTGATACGAACCGCCATCTGATATGTGATCTGATCAATCTGATGATTGCGGAATATCTGCTCCAACTCTACCATTACCGGCCAAAACAACTCCGTATATATAGTGGTCGCCGGTGTCCCCGTCTGCAAAGCTTCGCCTAAAACCTTGCGACATTCAACGCGGTCACTCTGTAGTAGTGTTGTAAGATAACGAGTTCTAATCTGAATCAAATCCATAGTGTTCTATCCTGCTTCTTTTCTTCAACCATTTCTTGGTTGCTTCTTGCACTTTGGCTGCCTTGTGTGTTTCAACTCAGCCGCCGCCGTTCCGAAGGGTTCCATTGTTCTTTCTCAATCCCAATTGATCAAAGTCGTGTGTCTCTAGTTGAAAACGATTTTCTTCACTGCCTGTCATCCGCTGCCTCTTGGCGTCTCTAGCGTTCTGCGTAGTTTGCGTCCTGACGCTGCCCGCTGAGTTGCCGGTGTTCTGGTTGTTACCTATTTTGCCAAATCCTCTTGCAGTTTTTTCACTTTTGCGAAGCTGGCTAACATGGGCAACACAAGAGCTATCGTCAGAGGGGCTTTTTTATCTTTACTTTTCTGCCTATTTTATCTAACTTAACAAACATGTTTTATTATAGGACGTTAATGGTGGCGGTAGTCCACGCTGGACATGAGGGGGGTAAGAGACGTAAATAATGTTAAAACAAGGTACTAAGCCTAGAAATCCGCATTGAAGAAGTTGCGACGGGATCTTGGCGGGCTTGACAGGATTTAGCACAGCGTCCAATCCTTGGAGGCCTTCATAGCTTGAACACCGGCAAAGCAGGCTTGAAAGGACGCAGCAAAGCGTTTACAATCAGAAACTTATGGCTCTCAGCAGTTAGTATGCCGGTTGCCATGGTACAGCATATAATGGTACATAGTTATTCCGATTGGGGTTGAGTCGTTGACAGGTTTACCACATTGGCGTTAGCATCTGAAAATTGGTTGGTTTTTATATATATAGATTAGGATTTGCCGGTCGGCATAGGGTGGGGCGGTGTTGGGACCGGCTGTTTTTCGAGGTAGCTCAGGGATGGCAAAGAAAAGGACGGCAAAAAGCAATAGCAACAAAGTTGATGTAGTGGGGGTGATTGAAGCCAGCGCCCAGAAAGTCTGCGATACGATAGTTAATAAACGCAGACCCAAGATGCGGATCCCGGTACGCAGCTTGTCGAACGTGGAATATAAGGCCAAGAGCGGACACTTTGAACTCAAGGGCAATGTCAAAGAACGCACGCTAACGGTCAATACTGTAAAGACTTTTGCTCAAACCCTGAAGATGATGTCTTTGAGCAAAGAGTTGGTGCAGGCCGATGATATGGCCACGAAAAGGGAGGCTTACTATATCAGTAAGAACTGGGGTGACGCGGCTTTTCATGATCAGCCGGAATCTGATACAGTCATGGATGATGTGGAAGCGATGTTTGGGGTTAATCGTGAGCAGTTGCGTTTTGTGCCGGAGGAAAAAGGTGGTGATGTCGCCGGACGGCTGGTGGTGATTGATCGAGACAGTAATGGTAAAAAACTGGAGATTGATTGTACCCGGTTTGGATCGGGTTCTTATTCAGCGCCAAGTGATGTGGAACATCTGCAGTTTCGCAGTAAAGCGAAGTTCATTCTGGCGATCGAGACCAGTGGTGCGTTTCAGCGGTTGAACAATAGCGGTTACTGGGATAGCTCCAATTGTATATTGGTAAGTATGGGTGGTGTACCGACCCGTGCTTGCAGACGTTTCATTCGACGGTTGAGCGATGAACTTAACATACCGGTTTACGCGTTTGTTGATGGTGATCCCTATGGGTACTTTAATATTTACCGTACGCTGAAGGTAGGCTCGGGTAACGCGGCCCATCTCAACGAGTATTTTTGCGTGCCGCAAGCGAGGTTCCTGGGAGTAACCCCCCAAGATGTAAAAGACTATGCATTGCCCACGCACGCTCTTAAAGATGTTGATATCAAAAGAGCCAAAGACGCGTTAAAGAACGATCCGTTTGTGAAACATCATAAACCATGGCAGCTAGCTATCAATCAGATGTTAAAGTCAGGCGTACGTGTTGAGCAGCAGGCATTCGCCAAGCATGGTTTGGATTTTGTGGTTAAGACATATTTGCCGGAGAAGCTGAAGAAGGTTTCAACGTTCTTGCCTTAGCTGCCGTCTTCTTCCGCGGGAAATAATATCACCTGTAGTCATATTGCTATTTGGGAGACAGTTTTGAAGCAGAAATCATCAGACACTGGTCGAGATGCCCAAAGCGGCAATGATGGATTAACTCAGAACGCGGAAGGGCAACTGGTAGAACAGGATTTCTGGTGCGCCAAAAATCGATGGCTCTGGTTGGGTTGCGTGTTGTTGGTGATAGTAGCGGCATTGCAGAGCGCCAACCGCTCTGTCGGCGGCGGCGACACCTGGGTCGCGATGGCCAACGGTCGTTACACCATGGGCCCTTGGGCTCAGCAGCAAGAAAACCGTACTTGGCAAATGAAAGTCCTGGATGTCTTCGGCATTCACATGACATATCAGGATTATATGGGGGCGATGACGCGGGGATACGACCCGGCAGACCCGGAAAAATTCGGTTGGGTTAATCAGAATTGGCTCACGCACGTGATGTTCTATAACATGCGAGAAGCCTGGGGCGAGAATTCGATTGTTATATATAAGTTCATCCAAGCGATACTGACGGCATTGTTCGCGTATTGGGCGGGACGAAAGTTGGGGGCTCATCCGGTTCTCGCGGCCGCAACAGCGGCGTTTGGTATGTTGCTAAGCAGGTCGTTCATTGACCTGCGCCCAAACCAAAGCACGATTTTTTATGCCGCGGCCATGATGATGGTGCTGGCGCATTGGCTAAAAGGTCGGCCTCGGGCGATTCTATGGCTGATACCAATCATGATGATGTGGTCGAATGTACACGGCGGATTCATTTATGCGATGATGGTGCTGGCGGTGGTCCTGGCGGGGCACGCGGTACAGAATTATTTGGGTAAGTATGCCCAGTGGTTTGTATTACTGGGTGGGATTGTGGCGATAGCGTTATTAGTACGCGGCATTGCCGGGCTGCAGAGCGAAGTGACGCTGCGGCAAAGTACCTTGGCCGAATGTCGTCCTTGGCAGATAGCCGGGGGCGTCGCGATAGGCGCGATAGTACTGCTGGAAATTTTGGCGTTAATACGTATCGTCGGTTCTGGGTTTGCTGATTTTGTGATGGTGGGCAATAGAAAGTTCAAGTGGCTCATCGGCGGCGGCGCGATTGTGGTTCTAGTACCAGCCATATTTACCCCGTTCGGTATTGAAAACGTATTGCATCCGCTGGTTATCGCTTTGGGGGAAGAAGGGGACATTTGGCGCCGAGTCGTTGAATGGCGTCCTATTTGGGACAAACAAGGTTTTGGCGAGGCCGGACCTTACAGTTATTTTCTGTGCTTCTTCGCGTTAGTATGGTTTGTTTGGTGGCTGCTGGTTTTGTCAAGGCCGACCAGCACGGATTCGGCTCGCAGAAGCCGTCGCAAATCCGATCCGCTAAATGACATCTGGCCTAAAATCGATATCGCGGCAATCGGGGTAATCGCGATTACGTTGATAATGTCGATTAAGTCGCGTCGGTTCATCTTCTTGGGCGGGGTCATCCTGGCGCCGTTCTTGGCGCAGATGGCGCAAGAAATCGCGTCGATGTGGAAGATGCTGCGCAAGCACAGCGAATGGCGCGGTTGGGCGTTTGTCGCGCCGGCTTGTAGTTTGGTATTGGGTGGTTTGATAGGGTGGGCCGCGGCCCGAGAGTTGTTTATTCCGTGGCTGAGTGAAGGGGATGTATCCAAGATTCTAGGTTATGCCATGGGTACGGTTTTGGCATTCCTGGTGATGTTTGGCGTGTGGTTCGCATGGGAAGCGAAACTGAACAAACGTGTTTTGGTGACGGGTGTATCGCTTTTGAGTTGGGTGGCGGTGGCGCTTTTAGGAGCGATTTTCGCCGGCTGTATGTGGGATGTTTATTATCGCCCAGCCACTGATGGTCGAGACCTGACAGTGTTTAGACGCATGGTAGGCATTCCAGCCCAACCGGTGGATGCGATAAAGTTCTTCGATGACAATCATCTCGAAGGAATAGTGTTCAACGAATGGGTCAATGGCGGCTTCATCACGTTTTGGCAGACGCCCCAAGAGTCAAACGGCCAGGCTTTATGTAAAGTTTACATGGACGGCCGGGCCCAGGCGGCATACAGTCTGTATCATTTCCAGCGATGGACCGCGTTGAAATCAGTGAATTTACCGCCGAACGATCACAATGTTCAAGTGCGATTGAGAGAACTCGCTCGGGCCCGAGGTATCTCCAACGATGGCACCAGAGATTTTTACGATCGATTATTGTTAGCGTCGGCGGTCGAGGCCGAAACAGGCACCCCGGCATCGCAAACAGGCAACCCGGCCCTGCAAACAGAACTTATCAGTTTGATTGGCCAAGACCGTGATCTCGATGCCGCATTCCTGCGCGCGCGAGTTCGCAACTTAGGAATCCACTTAGGCCTCAACCCCACCCACGAAGATTTTTACGATGCCTTGATACGACGGTTTGTCGATGAGTTGCCCGAGTACAAGCGCATAACGTTTCCGCAACTGGTAAGTGTTGAATCCGAAGTCAGCATTAATGACTTTTCATTGGCGGATCAGCAAAAGATTTTCGACTTAAGTCGGTATTGTGGTTTTAATCCACAACAAAGACCTGACCAATTGGCGGAACTGTGTTTACCTATAGGTCGCTATGGTATTCTGACACGAATGGCCGCCGGCGATGCTCGGCTCTATGATGCGCTTCTGCGTCGTGACAGCGTGAATGTAATGTTGTTAGATAACCATAATCCCACGTCAAATACAATAGCTTGGCTGCTGATACCTTTGCCTCAGTGGCATGTGCTGTATCTAGACTACAAGAATACTTTGCTGGTGCGTGATGACGGCATACACAATCAGCGATTGCTGGCGGACCCGCTGAATGAGGCGGTCTATCGCGACGAGAATACTCGGCTCATTTCGCAAGGCTATGCGCTTTGCAGCGAAGACGATCTGCGTTTGCAGGCCCAGGGCTTTGAGATGTTGCTGCAGGCGGATTTTGATCTCTATAACCCTTGGATTTATGACGCGATTAATAGGGTTGGTTGGCGTTTGGGGCGGTTGGAAAGGGCCCGGGATTGGCTGCAAACAACGGGGCTTTGGTCAATGGAATCAACAGCTTGGCCCGAACAAGTCGAGGCGCAATTGGAAGTGAACTATGGCTGGTCGCAAGATGCCCTGGCCTGGCTGCAAGCGACCGCGGATTGGCCCCAACAGGATAGAAACTGGCTGGGAAGGACCCGCGATTATTGCTTCGGTCGTTATCAACGGTTCAAAGACTATATTGACAGCGGCGAGCGATTTGGCAGGATACAAGCGTTTAATAATATTATTACCTGCTGTGCTATGCTGTCGTCATTTGGTGTAGAACCTGACGGAACAAATTATGTCCAACAGAGAGCCCATTATGTTGATATGCTGAAAGAGTTTTTTAATCAGGATAGGAGTTTATTCTGGAACTGATAAGGTGTTTGTCGCTGAAACGAACCATGCGGTATCTAAGCGGAGAGATATCGGCGTTCGTTATGAAGAAAACAACCAACGCGATCAGTGCAAAAAAAACCGGCCAGTAACGTAATTGTTGCTGACCGGTTTTTCTATTTCAAACCATCATTAGTGATCGTGACGATCTGATTTCTTTGGACAAGCCGACTAGGCGTGTTCTTCCTTTTCAGCTTTGGCCTTATCTACAATCTGTTGTTGAACATTTGAAGGCACGGTTTCGTAATGACTCAGTTCCATGGAGTAACTGCCTTGGCCGCCGGTTACGCTCTTGAGTTGAGAATTGTAGGTTTGCAGCTCAGATAGAGGCACTTGGGCTTTGATGACGGTCATGTTACCGGGAAGCATGTCTTGGCCTTGGACCCGGCCGCGCCGTCCGGCCAAGTCGCCGGTGATATCACCGACGTTCTCAGTAGGAACGGTTACTTCAAGATTGACAAATGGTTCCAACAAGACGGGTTTGCACTGTTCAAAGGCTTTGCGGAACGCTCCTTTCCCGGCGATCTGGAAAGCGATATCTTTACTATCGACCGGGTGGGTTTTGCCGTCAACCAATGATACTTTGACATCAACGACAGGATAGCCGGCGATGACACCTTCGCCCATCGCGGCTTGACAACCCTTATCAACACTGGGCCGGAATGGCTGGTCGATAGATCCGCCGAAGATTTTGTCGACAAATTCGTAGCCTTTGCCTGTTTCGTTAGGTTCCATATCGATAAAGACTCGGGCGAACTGTCCGGATCCACCACTCTGTTTTTTGTGGGTGTACTCAACGTATTTGGCTGAGGCACTGATGGTTTCGCGATAAGGAATCTTGGGCGGTTTGGTATCGACATCCAAGCCGCGTCGTGAGTGCAGCCGTGAGAGAATAACACGCAGGTGCAACTCACCAATACCGGAAACGACTTGTTCGTTGGTTTGGCTGTCGCGGGTGACGAGGAAGGTCGGGTCGGATTCGACTACTTCGGTCAGGGCTTGGGACATTTTGGTTTCGTCGCCGCGACTCTTGGGAGTGATCGCCAAGCTGTACATGGGAATCGGCATGGTTGGTGCCTTGATCTTTCCAGGTTCGCTGCCGACAAAAACAGTATCGAGGATTTTTAGGTCTTCGATCTTGGCCAAGGTTATGATGTCGCCGGCTACTCCTTGTTCGATTTGCTCGGAGGTATCGCCTTGGAGTTTTAGGATATTACCGGCACGCATACCTTTTTTGCCCCCGGTCGCTGCCAGACTGGAGTCGCTCTTGACGCTGCCGCGCACCACCCTGATGGTAGTGTGTTTAATGTGAGTCTTGGGGTCGGAGGTGACGCGGAAGACTGTTCCCAGGAACGGTGCGCTCGGATCTGGTTCAATATCTTGGGCGGTTTGCTCCTCACCTTCGCCGGTAAGCAGTTGAACCTTCACGCCTTGCTTGGGATTGGGACAGGTCGTCGCGATAAGGTCGAGCAGTTCTTTGGCGCCGATTTTGTTGCGGGCGCTGGTAAAGAGAATTGGAATAACCGATCGGCTGAGCATTGCTTGTTGAAAAGCATTCGCGATTTTGTCAGCGGAGATTTCTTCGCCGCCGAGGTAGGCTTCCATCAGTTCCTCGTCAGCTTCGACGATGGTTTCGAGAAGATTCGTGTGGGCCTCAGCAACGTCGGTGAAGCCGGAGCCGCTGTCATTTATGATGCAGTCAATAACCGAACCGCCGTCAGCCGCGGCAACATTGGCGCAACGACATTCCATACCGAAAGTCTCTTGGATCGTGTTTATCAGTGACTCGAGTTCATCGGTGCCGGAATCGATTTTGTTTATGACGATCACACAAGCCATGCCGCGATCTTTGGCGGCGTTGAACATTTTGCGAGTGTTCATTTGTATGCCGTCGGCGGCGCTGATGACGATGACGGCGGTTTCAGCAGCGGTAAGACAGCAACTGGTCGCCCCGATAAAGTCAGGATAGCCGGGAGTGTCGATGATATTGATCTCTTTATCGGCATGCGTGACGTGAGCAATACCGGAGTCTATGCTGTAACCGCAGTGGTGTTCTTCTTCGTCACAGTCTAGGCAACTGGTTTTGTCATCGACGCTGCCAAGTCGATTGGTCGCTCCGGTGGTGTTTAAAAGTAATTCCGCCAGCGATGTTTTTCCAGCACTGGCGTGTCCGAACAATACTACGTTGCGAATGTCATCCACAGTATACTTTGCCATCGCGTCTCCCAACTGAGATTATCCAGTTACATTTGCCGCGTTTAACCTTGTCATTGCCGCCTAAAACTCATAGGATTCACAAAAGGCTGCTGATAGTCATCAAATAGATAACGACTATTATGAGTAAAGGTAGGCCAACCGATTCTCGCGGTTTTAGATTGTCTTTTGTGACACTACCAGCAAAATTGTGAATTTTTGATTATAACCGACCTAGATGCCTTATCAAGAGTTTTTTACCACCTGTCGCTTGGCTGCGCGGGAATCTTCAATGGTATAGCTTGGGATCGATTCATAGGGGATTCGTCTTGCAAAATGTTACTGTAAAACGACTTATAACAACCGTAGCGGTGTTGGCTGGTCTTTTAGGCGTTTGGCTCACGCGAAAGGCTTTGGGGCCTGGGGATAGCGCTGCCGGTGGTTCAGCCGAATTGGTACGCGTCGATAGCGACCGGCTGTTCTTAATGGGGACATTCGCGGAGATGAAGCTGCTCTGTGATTCTAGGCAGGCGGGCGAAGCGGCATTGGAGGCAGCGATGACGGCACTGGCGACGGTGGACCGTCAGATGAATATCTATCGTCCCGACTCGGAATTATCGCTGGTGAATCGTGACGCGCCGCGCCGGGCCGTGGAAGTGTCACAGGAAAGTTACATATTGATACAAAAGGCCTTACGATACTGTGAACTGACCGGCGGGGCTTTCAATATTACGGTTGGGCCGTTATTGACCCTTTGGCGCGACGCAGCCCAAGAGGGTGTTTGGCCCAGCTCACAGCAGCTCGATGCCGCGTTGCGGTTGGTTGGTTGTGATTTGGTAGAGCTGTCAGGCGATGAGCCCTGGACGGTTCGGTTGGCGCGGGCCGGGGTCAATCTGAATCTTAACGCGATGGCCAAAGGCTATGGGGTGGATTGTGCCTTGGCGGCTCTGCGCCGGGACGGAGTTCGGGGGGCATTGGTTAATATTGGAGGCGAAATCGCTTGTTTTGGCGATAGCGGTACCGAAGGCGGATGGTTGGTAGGCGTGCAGGATCCTTTCGTTGATATTGAGGATGGTGTTCTGACTGAGACGCCGCGATGGACAATCCGGCTGACCGAAGCAGCGGTGGCGACCAGCGGTAACTATCGGCAATATCGCGTGATTGATGGACGCCGGGTGAGCCATATTGTTGATCCGCGTAGTGGTGTCCCAGCCGATGCTTTGCCCAGTGTTACTGTCATATCTCCGCACTGCGCCGACGCGGACGCTTTGGCCACGGCGATTTCGGTAATGGGACCTGAAGAAGGATTGGCTTTGGTGGAGTCGCTGCCGGGGGTGGAAGCGTTTTTGGTCGGCGGCACTGCCGAGCAGCCCATTGAGTATCGCAGCAGCGGATTTGGCCAATATGAAAGATGAGCGAACCAGGTTCGCCGGCGGGACTCCCAGAGATGATTACGCGAAAAAAAAAGCCCCACGGTAACGCCGCGGGGCTGATGGTGTTTCATATTGCGATACCCTGAATGTTATCGCTGGGCACTTACTAGCTAGTTTCGCTGTTCCTCGCGCCGTTGCTGCTGCAAAGCTTCTGCTTGGCTGTAGTTGCATTCGGGGCAGCGGTCCATGTACCGAGCGTCTTGGGCGGCGCCGCGGAAAAAGACGTTGTCGCATTCCGGGCAGCGAATGGCGGTGTACAAACTTTCAGCATTGCACTCCGGGCATATCAAAGGCCATCCGAAACTGCCCCAAGGTCTCATCATAATAGGCGGCATACCAGGCATCCCGCCGGGCGTTTGCATGTCCATACCCATGCCGCAAGGATCACCCAGAGCCGCCTCTCGCTCATCCACCATAGCCTGGAATTCTTCCTGCGGAATATCCATTACATGCCCACATTCCGAACACAATAGGGTTTTGATTATGGGCGGTTGATAAAACAGTTCGAAATAAACGGTGCTTATACCGCCGATGGCTAACAAGATAAAGCTGGCTATGAGTGCGTAAACCGGCCATCCACCTTCTTTGACAGCAAAGAAATTTGGCATGAACTTACTCCTATTCTTACAAAGGTCTGGTTTCGACTAAAGGTTTTGTTTTGGCTAAAGGTCTGGTTTTGACGCCTGCTCAGAGCCATCAAAGATTTGCAAGCTCCAGCGCCGCTTCACCTAATACGGTTAAATCTATCTGACAATTTGTACGCTGTCAAGTAATAGAGGTTTGTAAAAATAGGCGATTTGATGGAAAACTTCTGTTTTTTGTATTCTGGGACAGCCTTTTTAACCCTTTTGACCGCTAGAGTTGCGATTTTCGAGTTGCGGCAGCAGGGTTTCCAAGCCCTTCTGCAGCAGTTCTATGGCTCTTTCAGCGTTCTTATGCCGAATGGCCTGGGCGATCTGCTGGTGTTCATTGGCGTTCTGGAGCAATTGCTGCCGTATTTTATCGTGCGGAGCTGGTTGTGCCATCGACAGTGGGATATTGGCCAATAAATACGTTCGGGTTAAGGCTTCATTGTGGGCGGCTTCGACCAGGCATTGATGAAACCGAATATCAGCTTCGGAAAACCCCATATCATAGGCATTTTCGGCCATCATCATCATATGTTCAGCGATTTCATCGAGTTGGGCCAGTTGGGCTGGGGTGGCATTATTGATCGCCAATTGTACCGCGGCGGTTTCGAGGGCCATGCGCACATAGGTGGTTTGGCGTACGTCGTTTTCGGTATATGTGCGCGCGAAGACGCCCCCCTTGGCGCCGCGGGTTACCATACCTTCGACTTCCAATCGCGCCAAAGCTTGGCGGATATCACTGCGATTAACATCAAACTCTTGGGCGCAAGCCTGCTCGGTAAGCCTTTGGCCCGGCTTGATGCTTTGAGCTAAAAGCTTGTTTCTTAAGGCTTTATAAGCCTTGTCGGATTGATTGATACGTTTTGCCATGACTTTGATAGGGTTAAGAG
Source organism: Sedimentisphaerales bacterium (assembly GCA_016928435.1). Taxonomy (GTDB): domain Bacteria; phylum Planctomycetota; class Phycisphaerae; order Sedimentisphaerales; family SM23-30; genus JAFGKT01. The sequence goes on from JAFGKT010000060.1 coordinate 87,294, forward strand.
GGATTACTTCTTATTGCATATATTCTACGGATTTCATGAGAAATGGCAACTAATAAAAAAGAATAATGTTGACATTATAGGCGGTATTTTGTAAACAAAAAGTGTGGCCGGTGCTTTTTGGGCCCGTTTTAGGTTTTTGGGGTTACGCAAGAGTGATTAGTGATTGTTAAAGAATTCTTCTTATGCAAGAGTGATTGCTGAAGGCTTCTTCGGAGTAGGCAATTGTAAGTGGTGGTTTCTAGAAGCGGTTTTGGCTTGAGCAGCGGACGTTTCAATCTGCGAATCCAGATCCAAGTACAAGCAAAAGTACAAATAAAGGTAAAGGTGTAATTATGAGTCAGATGGTTCTTAAAGTTCTAAGTGACAACGAGATTGAAAAGCTGCACGCTGAAACGCTGCGGGTCTTGTCGGAGGTGGGTGTCAAGATCACTCACAAGGAGGCTCTTGGTAAGTTCGCCCAAGCCGGCGCGGCAGTGAACGAAACTAACGGTTTGGTGAAGATGTCGAAAGAGTTAGTGGGAGAACTGCTGGCGCAGGCGTCCCCTGAAGCGCACATAACGGGACTAAACGGCAAGGAAATAATTATCGGTGCAGGCAAAGATCGCTGTTACGGCAGTTTGATTCTTGATCCGTATATTATTGACTATGAGGCCGGTGTTCGTCGGCCGGTACTGGAAGATGTAAGACGCAACACAATCATCGGAGAATCGCTGGACCGGATTAACAGTATGATGCGGATGCAGTTTCCGGTTACCGATGTTCCCGAGCCGGACTCATGCTATAAAACGATGGAAGTTTTTCTGAGCCATACGACCAAGAACATCGCTGTTTATGGTACTTCGGAGGAAAACACCCAGGATTGGTTTGACGCTTTGGCGGTGATTGCCGACGCGGCAGGGCTGCCGGTGGACGAAACGCCGTTGGCGATTGTGGCTGCGGCGGTTACGAGTCCGCTGCAAGTGCATGGCCCGAATGTGGAATTGATGAAGATGGCGATGCAGCGTTGTTATCCAATTGTATCGACGGTTTGTCCGATGGCGGGAACGACGTCACCTTATTCGGTGGCGGGTACTATGCTAATCTCTAACATTGAAGCGTTGCTGCCGGTCTTGATCGCTCAGCTTTATAAGCCGGGCCATCCGGTGTTCTATATGATAGGGCCTTCCTGCACGAATATGCAAAGCGGGCACGATTACTATTACAAAGCTGAAAAAATGCTTTTCAAGGCCGCCGCGGCGCAAATGGGCGAGTATTATAATTTGCCGATCTCCGGTGAAGCAGGCGGAAGTATGACCGGACGCGCCGACGTCCAGAATGGCGCTGAGAGCATGATGTATCTTTTGGCGTCACACGCGGCAGGTCAGAATTACATCGGCGGGTTGGGCAGCTACTATAACGCTAACGGCATGTCATCCGAACAGATAATAATGCAGTGCGGCTTGATAGACATGGCTGAGTATGTCAGCAGAGGGATAGATCTCAGCGACGAAAAGTTGGCATTTGATTCGATCAGCAATGTCGGCCCGGGCGGTAATTACCTGACCGATGACTTGACGATGCAGTTGTTGCGGAGTGACGAGTTCTCCCAGAGTCGTCATTTTGACTATACCGGCGGTTATGAAGATGACGGCCCGGGCATATACGAGAAGGCTCATCAGCAAGCGCAGGATTTGGTGGCGAATTACGAACCGACAGTTCCCGGTAAGGTACGCGAAGCCATTGAGCGGTTCTTTGCTGAGAAGTACACCTGCAAAAAAATGTGACAGGATGACATTCGGTCACGGCGTAGCTTTTGTGGCAACGCAGCGGAACGATTTGTTTTTGCAGCATGATTAGAAATATTATTTACCCTTGCAGTGTCATGACAGTTGTTGTTATGATACCGGCGAGTTTGAACAGGAGTATGATCTGATGGCTATGTCGCAGAATGTGAATGCTCGTTATAAAAAATCCTTGGAGTTGTATAGCAAAGCCGAGAAGTTGTTCCCTTACGGGACTCAGCTTTGGAGCCGCAGTCCCCATTTGGTGGCATATGGCCAAGCGCCGATTTATTTCGAGCGAGCCAAGGGCAGCCATTTCTGGGATGTTGACGGTAATGAGTTTATCGATACATCAATGGGAGTGGGGCCTATAGTTTTGGGGCATTGCTACGACGCGGTGGACAACGCGGCCAAGGCGCAGATCGACAAAGGGATATTGGGGTCGATTAACAACGCGATAGAGATCGACATGGCTGAGGCTTTGTGCGATCTGATACCTTGCGCGGATATGGTGAAGTTTTGTAAGGGGGGCGGGGATGCCGACGCGATGGCGGTTCGTATGGCACGGAGCTACACAGGCAAAGACATTGTCGCGTTTTGCGGTTACCACGGTTGGCATGACTGGTATATTTCAGCGAATCTGGCTTCGGGGTCGTTGGATAGTCATTTATTGCCGGGCATCAATCCGACGGGTGTGCCCAAGGCGTTGGCTGGTACGACGGTGCCTTTTAAGTATAATGATCTGGACTCGCTGCGTTCGGTGTTGCAATCCAAGGCCGGCCAGGTAGCGTGCATCATCATGGAAGCGACGCGTTTCAATCTGCCTAAACCCGGTTATCTGGAAGGGGTAAGAGCGTTAGCGGATGAGCATAAATGCGTATTGATTTTTGATGAAGTGGTGACGGGTTTTCGGTTGCCCGGCGGCAGTGCCCAAAAGTATTTTGGCGTTACGCCCGACCTTGCGACCTTCGGCAAAGCGATAGCGAACGGTTATCCGCTCGCGGCAGTCGGGGGCAAACGCGAGATAATGGAAACCCAAGGCGATAATTTCATCAGCAGTACTTATTTTAGTGACACTGTTGGGCTGGCGGCAGGCTTGGCGACCACACGTGAGATGCTGGAAAAGTCAGTATTTGATGTGCTGGAGAAAAAAGGTAGGCAGTTGATCGCCGGTCTGGAGTCGGTCATTGCCAAGCATGATCTAAAAATGAAAGTTAATGGGCAGCCTTCGCATTTTGCGCTGGGTTTTGATTATGGTAGCGAATCCGCCAAGATAGCCACGCTTTATATGCAGGAATCAGTGGCACGGGGTATGTATCCCGGTTCGCATTGGTATATGTGTTATTCGCATACCGATGAGGATATCGCCAAGATGATCGAGGCCGCGGACGGCAGCTTGGCTGTGGTGGCTGAGGCGCTGACTAAGGGTAATGTTGATGAAGTGTTAAAGGCGCCCATAAAGGCGGCAGGTTTTAATCGGATGGTATAGACATTGAATAATGAGTTGTGAATACAGCTATTGTTCAGTATAGGCAAAAATTATGTTGAAAATTGGAATTATAGGTCTCAGCGAAGGCAACGGTCATCCTTATTCATGGTCAGCGATAATCAACGGCGACTACGATACCAAATTGATGGAAGACTGCGGTTATCCGGTGATACCAGCGTACTTGGGAGCTAACCGTGATACGCTCGGCGTTGATTGTGCCCAGGTGACTCATATTTGGACCCAAGATGCGCAGCTTTCAGCCAAGGTCGCCAAGGCGTCACTGATCGATAACGTTTGCGACAATATGGAAGATATGATCGGCCAAGTTGACGCTGTACTCTTGGCGCGGGACGATCCCGAGAACCATGTCGCGATGGCGAAACCGTTTTTGGATGCGAATGTGCCGTTGTTCATCGATAAGCCTTTGGCGTTCTCTTGGGAAGACTTGGAATATTTTACTAAGCAAGTTGCCGCGGGTAAGTTTGTGATGTCTTCCTCAGCATTGCGTTACTCAGCCGGGGTGCAGTCGATGCGCGACCAGGTGGCTGGGTTAGGCAAAATTGAGTTGGCCGTGGCGGTAGGTAAGAAAGATTTGCGTAAGTACGCTATTCACTACTTAGAAGGCATGTTCGCTTTGTTGGGCGATCCCAAACCTAAGACGGTGCGCCACATGGGCCCATCGGGCAAAAATACGATTTACATTGAATTTGAAAATGGTATGTTGGCGATGGTGCATGTGTTTATGGATATCGCACCGGGCGGCGAGCTTAACATTTATGGCCAAAACGGGGTTTTGCAAGTGAATCATGGCGGAGCGTACCCGATGTTTAGGTCGCATTTGGTGGAAACGGTGCGTTCGTTCACGGCCGGGAAGCCGCGATTGGATTTCGCGATCACGCGTAACGTAATTGCCGCCTTGATCGCGGCGCGGGAGAGTTTCGAGAACGACGGCAGGATAGTGGATATGACCAAGGTTTTGAGTTAAAAAACTAGCATTGTGTTTCTTAGATAACACTTAAGGCATTATTATCATAGAAGGAATTCAGTTATGCCAGCGATGAGACCGAGTAGAGTTTTGAAGAAGTTGCGTGCCGGCGAGATAGCGGTTTGCACAAAGTTGAATCTTATGGATTCTCGTGCGGTAGATATAGCGGCGATGTATGATTTTGACTGTTTTTGGTTGGACATGGAGCATGTGCCGTCCACGATGTGCGACATCGAGCATCAGATTCGCGCAGCCAAGGTAAACGATATTGATACAATGGTACGAGTGCCGCGCGGTCCTTATAGTGACATTGTGATACCTTTGGAGGCTGATGCCGCGGGTATTATGGTGCCTCATGTGATGAGTTTGGATGACGCCAAGACAGTGGTAAGGCAAAGTCGTTTTCATCCTGTCGGCCGGCGTCCCGTGGACGGCGGTAACGCCGACGGCGCCTACTGCATGATACCGTTTTTAGAATACATCGAGCAGGCTAACAAAGAGCGTTTTGTTATTGTGCAGATCGAAGACCCTGAACCGCTGGCGGACCTTGACGCTATCTGCGACTTGGAAGGCATCGATATTATACTGTTCGGCCCAGCCGATTTCAGTCATTCTATTGGTCACCCAGCCCAGTTCGACCATCCTGAATTGGTCAAAGCCAAGGAGTTGGTCGCCAAGACCGCCAACAAATATGGTAAAGTCGCTGGAACGGTCGGCAGCCCAGCCAATATGCAGTCATTGATTGATATGGGATATCGTTTTATTAGTTGTGGTGCTGATGTTTACGGACTTGGACTATACTATAACCAATTGTCAGAGGACATTAAGAAAATCGTTGGCAAATAGTTTGTCGTTCTGCGAAAAGCCAATGGAAGGATAATCATGAACGTTAAAGAATTGTTTAGTTTGAAAGATAAGGTGGTCTTGATTACCGGCGGTGAAGGTAAATATGGCAGCTTTATTACGGCAGGCCTTGGAGAAGCTGATGCGAGAGTTGTTACCGCGTCGCCTTTTCTTGACGACGGCGAAAGAGTAGCTGCCGAGCTGAGAAATAAAGGTCTTGATGTCCAGGCACGCTACGTCGATCAAGCCGATCACGATTCTATTATCAAACTCAAAGAGCAGATCAAGCAAGAGTACAGCAGGCTGGATGTATTGGTCAATTGTGCTGTCGCCAGGCCAATGCAAACTTATACTTCTGCGCTGGAATGTTGGCAGAAGTCGATGGAAATCAATGCGACCGGATTGTTCGATATTACCCGCGAGATGGCGGATTTAATGGCCCAGTCAGGCGGCGGCACAATCGTGAATATTGCTTCAATGATGGGCATGTTCGGGCCGGACTTGAGCAATTATGAGGGAACGGATATTGGAACACCGCCCCCGGATTATTTCTTCCACAAGGGCGGTATGATTACTTTGACCCGTTATTTAGCTAGAGTTCTCGCGGACAAAAATATTAGAGTAAACGCGGTAAGCCCCGGCGGCTTGATAGGCAACCAGCCTCAAAGATTCATCGAGAATTACTCGAAAAAAGTACCAGCCGGCCGCATGGCCAAAGACGATGATATCAAAGGTGTAGTGGTCTTTCTGGCATCGGAAGCTTCAGCGTATATCAATGGCGAGAATATCCTGATGGATGGCGGAATGCACGCATAGTTCATAGTTGTTGCAGGCAGCAATCGCGGACCTCGTCCTAGATAGGTGAAAAAATGAAGGTGTATAAAATTGGTTCACGACTAGAGCCTTTTGTCGATCGCTTTCTAATCGAGTCTCTTTCAGATGTCAGGCTCAAACTGCATAAGCCCAACTCCGCGGGCCAGGTTTTGGTTTTCGATAAACCTTGGGAGTGCGTGGGTGCTGGGTACGTGACGGTATTGAAAGATGACCAACGCTATCTGATGTACTATCGCGGCACATACAAGGTGTCTGAAGATGATGATCCCGCTCAGTCCACCTGTGTGGCTTTCAGCGATGACGGTATCCATTGGGAAAAACTGGATTTGGACTTCTATGAAGTCAATGGCTGCAAGATCAATAATGTGGTTTTGTTCGGCTTGGGTACGGTGGCGCACAACTTTACGCCGTTCATTGATGACAATCCCGATTGTACGCCGGACGAAAAGTTCAAGGCGGTGGGCGGCACAACGGAAACCGGCCTATACCTGCTCGTTTCACATGACGGCCTAAAATGGCGCACCAAGTACGACACACCCATTCTCCCACCAGCTTCCAAAGACCAATATTTCTACGATTCGCAAAATGTCCTTTTCTATTCTGCTGTCGAGGGGTGCTATGTTTGTTATTTTCGCATCTTTGAAAAGACCGGTTCCAAGGGCATACGCAGCGTCGCCCGGCGAATTAGTGGTGATATGGTGAATTGGGGTGACTGTGAGCTAATGGACTTTGGTGATACGCCGCGCGCGCAGATTTACACCAATCAGACTCATCCTTATTTTCGCGCGGACCATATTTATTTGGCTATCTGCGCCCGATTCATGGAAGGCAGGCAAGTTCTATCTGACGCTGAAGGTGAGAGCTGCGGGGTATTCAAATATCGTGACATCGGCTATTGGCATGATTGTTCGGATTGCATTTTGATGACGGTTAGGCCTGATCGCTCGGGCTCGATATATGATCGCACGTTTATGGAAGCCTTTGTCCGTCCGGGCCTGGACCGGCTCAATTGGACCAGTCGCTGCAATTATCCAGCCAAAAACGTTGTTCCCACGGGTCCGTCGGAGATGTCGCTTTACATTGAAAGACACAACGCTCACAGCAGTAAGTATCTCGAACGTATGACGATGAGACTGGACGGATTTGCTTCGATCAACGGGCCGTATTCCGGCGGCTGCGCAGTTACCAAAGCGATGGAATGTCCCGGCGGCCGGTTGGTGCTGAACTATGCCACCTCGGCTGCAGGTTCGGTGCGTGTTGGACTGCTTGATATGATGGGAAAGCCGATTGAAGGTTTTCAACTCGAGCAGTGCGAAACCATTATCGGTGACGAAATCGAGCGAACAGTTTCCTGGAACAATACCAATTGCCTCGATTCGCTCAAGGGCCGGGCACTTAAGCTGTGTTTTGCCCTTGCGGACGCTGACGTTTTCAGCTTTCAGTTCAAGGTTAAGTAATTGGCCATTGGTCACTATTTTTGGGCGGCCGTGAAGCAGGGGGGGGCAACTTGGTGAAAAATCTCACTGAGACTCATTTCTGCGGAGAAAAAACACTGGACTCAGCAGGCAAATATGAGTATAAATAAGTATATTAAGCCTATTCCAAGCGAGGGCGGTGTTGGTAAATTTTTGTCGGCGCCGCCCACTTTCTTTTTAGGTACAATTTCCAGGTGGGCCTTAGGTGGTCGCTGTATGTGCTTACGGAATAAGGCCTTGCGTTTGCGGGGGACAGAAGGATATCTCTGTCTTGGGGGCGATTTACCGGTCGAAATTTGGGGTGTTTTTTTTAGCTGTTTACCAATTTTACCAGGCGTGGATGGGCTTCTTGGGTGAGCTGAATTAGTTTTTCGGCATAGGGGCCGATGTTACCGGACCATAACCAACGGCAGATAGCGTCGATTTGCGACGCGTTCAAGTTTTGCCAGTTATCGCATCGTAGATCTTTGGGTATATCACATTGGTCGGCTTGCTGGAGCAGTGCGACTAACCCCGCGGCGGCGCCTATAGCCATGTTGGTTGGCTCGACATTGTTTTCCAGACATACGACCATGGTACCGAAGATTCGGTCGTCATAACCGAGTTTGCGAAGTGGGTCGCGTGCTGCGCGTTCGGTGGTGTCTTCCAGGAAAGGGTTGGTCATTCTTTGGAGCAGGTCGTCGGCGTATTCTTGGTAGCCTGCGGTGGTGAAAAGTTCATCGTTGAGCTGGGCGTATTTGTTGATGAGCGCTTTGCCTGACTCGTTGATGAAGGCATCGCGGCCGATCCGCATAAGATCGGGGTTTTGTTGCAGGTCGGTCATTTTGGCGCAACCTTTAGCGTTGCCCAGGTAACCGAGCAAAGCGTGAATGGCGTTGTGGCCATAGAGTTTTGCCTCCTCGAAGGGCAGCAGGTCGTCTTTTTCGATGAATACTTCGATGCCGGGTTTTATGTCCAAAATAGTGCGGGTAACAAGAATCTTATTGAACGCTTCGACCAAGAAAGCTCGTTCGATGCCTGGCGCCATGGGCTTAAGGTTCATCGCATGGATTTCGGCGGGGTCGGTTACCACTCGGCTCATTTTACCGATTACGGTATTGAGGAAATCAGCGGCTCCGGCTGGTGGTTGAGACATTTTGCCTACCACTTCTTCTTCGAGGATTTCGGCGGCGTGATTATTGTTTTCGCCGGTGTAGATGATAGTGCCTTTGACTTTGCTTTTCTGCAGGCCGTCGGCGATCAGAGAGGCTACGCTATTTGGTCCGCCGGCGGTATAGATTTTGACCGCTGGTAAGCTGGTGGCAATTTCGGTGGCTTCCCGCAGGACTTGGCGCAATTGGTCGTTGTCCTCGGGGACGGTGGGATTGAGGATTTCGATGCCTTGAATTTCACGCACTTCGATGCAGTCGGCTTGGGCGACGTTGACATAATAAGTACCATTATTAGCGCGGACGGCATCTACAAGTTTTTGATCAATTTCGGAGACGACTATACGATTGAAATTACCGCTGTTGAACGCTTCGGCGGCGAACAAGCCGCTTTGAATGGGGCCAAAACCGAATCCGACGAACACATGTTGCTTCATGCTCTTTTACCTCGTCCTAATTTAGTGTACGCAGCATGGTTAGGGCGCCATTCTGCTATCAAGGGGGCTAAGTGTGCTGAAGCACACCCCACGTCGTGGTATGCGGTAGGTTCCGCAGGAGATGTAGTTTAGCGGGGATGGGGGTATCTGGTCAAACAGTTTTGGCTTAGTCGCAGGGCACTTTTTTTCTGCTTAGTTGGGCGTTCCGGCGGTCTGGTGTTGTCTATCGCTGAGATCGCTTGCTTTTTGGGGCTAAGCTGTTATTATAACAGGCAGTAACAGCCCGTCGGCTTTTGGGCGACAGGGGGCATATTGATAATGTAGGCAGATTTTGGAGTTTTTTGATGAGCAAATTTGAGCAATATTTCGTGCAGCAGGACTTTGATATCCCGGCCACCATGCAGGCGGTTTTGGCCAGCGGGGCGGGTTTTGAGAATTTATCGGTAGCGGAGGTTCCGGTTCCGCAGATCGGTCCGAACCAGCTCTTGGCCCGGGTGGACGCGGCAGGGGTCTGCACGAGCATTTTGAAGTTGGTGGCCCAGGGTTGCGAGCATACGTTTTTGAACGGCTGGGACATGGGCAAGAACCCGGTGATTTTGGGCGACGAAGGGGCGGTTACACTGGTGAAGATCGGCGCGAATCTCAAGGACAAGTACAAGGTCGGCACACGTTACGCGATCCAGCCGGCGGTGGCTTGTGATCCGATTTGTTATCGCGAGCGTTATCGTAACAATGCTGAGGGGATGCACAAATGTGCGGTGGGTTATACTCTGGGCGGGCATTTGGCGCAATATATTTGTGTTCAGGAAGAGGTGCTGAAGGCGGAGTGTTTGCTGAGTTTGCCTGACGATGACATGGCGTATTTCGCGGTTTCGATGGCGGAGCCGATTAGCTGTATTTATTCTGCTCAGGAGCGGAACTATCATATTATCAAGGATGGGCCGAACTCTCCTCGGGTGCCTCAGTTGGGACTGCTGCCCGGCGGTGTGGCTGCAGTTGTTGGGGCGGGGGCGATGGGACGGATCCACGCGGAGTTGGCGTTGCGATTTAACCTCGCGGCGTTGATTGTAACGGACTTGCAGCAAGAACGCCTTGACGAAGTACAACAAAAGCTGGGGCCCAAGGCGCAGCAAAAGAATACCAAGCTGATAACCGTTACCGCGGACAAATTCAATGATACGGTTATGGAAGTTTCGGGCAAACGAGGCTTGGATGATTGCATATTGGCGGTAGGAGTGAATCCGGTACAGCAGAACGCGCTGGGGCTGTTGGCGCAAGGCGGGGTGGCGAATCTGTTCGGCGGATTGCCCAAGGGCAAACACATTCTGGAAATGGACGCGTTGGCGGTGCATTATAAAGAGATTAAGTTTGTTGGTTCCAGCGGCGGTGACCCATCGGATATGATCGCGACCATGAAAGCGATCAAGGTGGGTGATATCGACGCGGGCAACTATGTGGCGGCGGTCGGCTCGCTGGACAACGCTATCGATGTGCTGAAGATGATCCAAGAAACCAAGATCGACGGCAAAGCGATACTATATCCGCATATCAAACAAACGCCATTGCAGTTGGTGGATTATTGGGATCGGCAGAAAGAAATTGAATTTATGAATGAACGCTTGGCATAAGGCGGCGAAGCGGTGGCGAATCGCCACGGATAGATTGACCGACGGTAGATGGTTGGGAAAAGACGCTTCCGATGGGCGCTGCCACAGGGAATACGACAGAGAAAGTTAACCAC
>JAFGKT010000061.1 GCA_016928435.1 Sedimentisphaerales bacterium
AGATGCATGTCAAAATTCAGACCAAGGTCAGTTGCCTTTTCTGCCGAGAAGTGATGATACAGTATCTCCGGACGAACTCATCGGCGGCGCGTATGATACCTATTTGAATGCTCGAGGAGTCGATCCTGCTGCTATGTTAAGTGGAATTCCTCCGGAATACTGGGCTGATTCTATTCGCAGGTTAGACCCTATTAGAGTTTATATGCATGAATATAACATTGTAATAGTTCAAAGCCAAAACGATGGAGTAGAAGAAGGAAAATATGTTCTCACTCCCATATCATCCTATCTCCCCAGGTCGGGCGACGATGGATTTGTGTTCACGCCCTACCCTACGGTGGATGATGGAGCCGAGGACCATCAGGTATTTGATTTCAGAAGGACTGTGAGAGACTAACTGTATGGATTCCAAAACTAGATTCTTGATGGCTCTGGCACATGAGAAACCGGACTGCGTTCCATTCAATTTTTGGATGGATCGGCGGTTGATGGACCAATATGAGAAACAGATCGGCCATCGCAATTGGCGGGTAACCCATTACGGCGCGGATGTGATTGAGGCTTTCGCATCGTTGGAATTTCCGACGGGGAAAATGGTGGAGCATACCGGGACAAACTGGCTGCAGGAACCTCTGTTTGAGGATTGGAGCAGTGCGGATTCCATTAAACTTCCCGATGCTTGCGATGAAGCTGTTTATGATGATATCAAGCGGGAACTTAAAGAACATCCTGATACCGCGATACTGCTGGATATGCCGACCGCCTGGGGTTTGATAGCTGGTTTGATGGTGGGGTATGAACGGGCTTATATGGATATTTATCAATATGAGGACGAATTCAAGAAGCTGAGTCGGCGGATAACCGATGTGCAGAAACAAGCGGTGGAAAAGGCCTGCCAACTGGGGGTCACCGCATTGTATCTAATGGAAGATGTTTCGACAACGCAGGGGCTTTCGATGTCGCCGGGAATGATCAGGGAGTATGTTTTCGATTATGCCCGGGAAATGAAAGACATTGCTGACAGTTACGATATCCCGACGCTGTTTCATTGCTGCGGCAAGATTACAGATGAACTTGCGGATATGTTTGTGGAGTTGGGAGTAAATGCCATCAATCCGCTGCAACCGAGTGTTAATGACACCGCTGACTTTGCAGCAAAATATCAAGATAAGTTAGCGGTCTATGGCGGGTTGGACAATTGCTTCACGATCCCCCAAGGGACGCCTGCAGCCATCGAAGAGCATGTTTTCAGACAATTTGAATTATTGGGCAAGCCGTCGGGCGGATTGATTTTCTCAAGCCATGATATTGATGTCAGTGCGCCCAAAGAGAATATCGAAACCATGGTGTCAGCTATTAAACACTGTGTTTATTGAGTTATTTGAGGCCCTCCGGTTCTAACGGCAGGCCTGCCTCCCTGTGCGGTTCAACCCCTCTCAGCGTTCCACTCGGTGCCCCCCTACCCTACCTTTCACTCCGCCGTCTCGACTACAGTAATATAGCTTAAAAGTCGGCTGACCACAGTACACATTCTCGCCACGACATTGTCTTTTTCCGATATGTTTTTCTGTATCGCATGGCTCGTGACGCTCCCAGCAACTTCATGATTGCGGTGCCCAACCTGGCGTAGGACGCTCGGATTAGTGCGAATAGTTGCCGGCCACAAAATGGTGGCTGAACTGCGTTTGGAAGCCGTCAGCCGCAGGATTAGGCAGCAATGACTGATCACGCGGCCTGGTTTTGTCTGCGATTGAGGAGCAGCTTGACAAGGAGGCCTAGAAGTCCATGATCGCGTAAATCTTTATTAGCACAAGCTTTATGCAGGCCAGCATGGCGAATAGCATAAATTCCATGCCTAGTGATGAAAAAAACGTTGACAACATATTATACACAGTATAATATGTCATTAGTGTTAGATGGTTTTCTCTTCTATTTTACTTGGTGAATGATGGTGGTTGGCAAGAAAAACTCAGGCGGAGAACCGCTTTACGTGAGGGTTGCCAGCGAGATCGCTGAGGGCATCCGTGGCGGAGAATGGCAAGTTGGCGCCAAGCTCCCATCGGAAAGATTGCTTTGTGAGCGATACGGTGCCAGTACGATCACCATTCGCCGAGCATTGCGGGAGATCACCCAATTAGGGCTTATAGTCACCCGGCCCGGTGACGGTTCTTTTGTGCAAAACGCGGGAGCGGCCTCTACTGGTGACGGGGGACAATTTCTGGGTTTGATTATCGTCAATTCAGGCGGATATTTTAACGGTTGGGTCGTTGAGAATGCAGAGATAGCAGCGCGAAAGAGTGGTTATTCCACAGTAATTAAGCATTCTCAGAATGACCCGGCTAAGGAAATAGCATGCATCAACGAGCTGGTTGAATTAGGGGTAGCCGGCTTGGTGATTGTTCCCGTGATTTGTCAAGGCCAGGAGCTATTGGCAACCTATACGGGTTTGATGCAGGCAGGCATCCCATTTGTGTTAGCAGACCGTTATTTGCCAGATTTAGACTGCAGTTATGTAGTAGGTGATAATGAAACAGGCGGCTACGAAGCGACACAACACCTTGTTGATCAAGGTCATCGACGCATAGCGCATATTTCCAGCAGGCTGTGCAGTTCGACTCTAGGGCGTGAGCGGGGGTATTGCAGAGCTTTAGCTAAAGCGGGTATTTCGATTATCCCTGAGTTAATTGCGCACGTTGGTTATGACGACCAGTCTGTTCTTGAGGCATCACGTGCTATGCTTTGTAGTGCTGAATCTCGTCCTACGGCAGTATTTGCCGCTGACGACCGAATTGCTCGCCTGGTGTATCAAGTATGCGAGGAAATGAGTCTGCGCATACCTAACGATATTGCAGTCGTTGGGTATGATAATGCTCCTTACGCGGCTTTGCTGGATCCTCCGTTGACCACAGTCAGCCAGTTTTGCGGCGACATCGGGACCAACGCGGTCGAACTGCTGATAAAAAGTATTACAGCAAGAGGCAGGATTATCGAGCAGATGACGGTTAGGCATGAGTTGGTTGTGCGAGACTCTAGTGTTTGCGGCGTATCAGCAAGTGGTTCTCGAGCGAATCGCCAAGTACTGGAAATATCCAGATTGAATCGGAGTGTCCCAAAAAAGTTGCAGGTCAAATAATCTGCGTAAGCAGACATTTGACGAGTTAGATTGCCGTTTTTCGATGGGAATAAGAGTACGTATCTGTCGCGGTTATCTGGTCGGAGAAAAAACGATTACATTTTGTGCTTGAAGGAGAGTAAAGAATGAAACCCGTATTTCAAATGTTGGTGTGCTTAGTGGTAGTGATTTTTGCGTTTTCCACATTCGCAGCGGCAGAGTTTACCCCCTGGTTTGAAAGTTGGGAGGATGGACTTAATACCGGGGATTGGAGTTATTCGGGTGGGGATTGGCAGACTGTTGCTGACGCGAATAGTCCGGATGGCGGCTATTGCCTGGAATTTCCCGGCGTTCAGAGCGCAATGGTTGAGAGAGACTTTGGTGGAATGCTCGACGCGTTCAGTTTAACTTTCTATTACAAAGGCGTCGGCAACGGCGGGTATTGGAATCAGAACGCATTCCTTGTATACAATACCAATAATGAAGGCGCCATTTGGATCGAGTTCTTTGGTGAGGATACAGGGCTTCACATAACTTTCAACCAGAGTATCAATTACTTTGTTTCTCTTAACAAATGGATCAAGGTCGGTTTAGTGATACGGCCTTTTGAGGGGTTATTCTCAGCATACATTGATGATGAGTTCGTTACAGAGTTAGCTTTGACTGGAGAACATCGCCAAGCGATAGACAGACTCACCGGCTGGCACAGCGGCAATGATACTCACATGGGTTATCTTGACGCGGTAGATGTGGTCCGTGTAATTGACTGCGGCAGCCCAGGTCAGGCATATCTTACGGGAGATTTCGGCGGTTCTGATGGAGTTCCGGACTGTTATGTTGGTCTATGCGATCTGGCGATTCTTTGCAGTAACTGGCTGACTTGCACCGACCCGGAAGACTCTAGCTGCACCGCTTGGTATATAGACTAATTTATTTTGATGTCGGTATTTGTGATTACGTTTGTTGTTGAGATTTCAAATTAAGACGCTGATTAATGATAAGGGTGTAAATTATGAGTAAAAACGGAAACAATAGAGCAGGTATTTCGCACAGCAGACTCCGTCATGGATTTACACTCATTGAGTTGTTGGTGGTTGTGTCCATCATCGCGCTGCTTATTTCTATTTTATTGCCTTCTCTGTCACAGGCTCGTAGGCAAGCGAAGCGAGCCGTCTGCATGTCCGGAATGCGACAACTGGGTATTGGCTTGCTTGAGTACCAGATGGATTATGAGGAATATCCTTATGAAAGGATCAAATTCGAAGGCATAGTATTTGGCGAAGGCCTGAGCGCGTTATGGACATTGGGGCTAATCACAGATCCCGAGGCTTATTGGTGTCCATCGGATCAGTCACAGAAGGAACCGCCTGAAACTATCGACAACAACAGTGAAAACAGCGACAACAGCGCCAAGCAGAGTTATATGTATATGTACGCCTATGGGGACGTGGCCGACCGGATCAAAAGGCAAGTACGTCCGGCAGAACTATCTATTGTAGAAGAGCCTTACGGCGGCATTGCTGAGTACACTATATGGGGCAATCATAATCCGGACGGCAGCAACGTGCTGTTTTTGGACGGCCATGTGAAGTGGGTACTGCCCGGCCTTGATAACGGTTGGCTTAGCAGCAACTTATACTATGGTACTCCCTAACCGGACTGTAGGCCGGCCTGTTTTGTTTTGATCTTGTATTCAGCGGATTGTTGAGGCAATTCATGGAAGATCGGTTGCTGTAACCAATGCGCCAGGGCTCCAGGTTTCAACTCTGATTCGCGGCAATTGTGTATAGAATTTTTTTGGTTTGGGGGTCTGAATTGAATTATGGCGAAAAAGATATATTTCATTCTGTTGGTTATGTTTTGTTCCACCGCGGCCATGGCTGCTTCGGTGCGAGAATACCAGGAAGGTTCGCTTGATGTGGTAGAATTATCCAACGATCAAGTGACGCTCAAAATCGCCGTGAATAACGGGGCTCGTATCTTTTCGCTTTTGCGCAGTCAACACGGCTATGAGGAAGTGTGGTGGCATGGTACAAACGAGACAGGGTTGCTGGATGACAAAATGGGGTTATCCGGCCAAGCCTATGCTGTTACCGTGGAAGATTCCGGTCCAGAAAGAGTTGTTGTACGATTTGACGCGCCAGCAGGTAGCCTTGCGATCAGTAAAACCGTGACGTTAGTTGAAGGCGAGCCCGCCATTCGGGTACTGTACACATATCGTAATACCACGACAGCTTCTCTAGAAACGAGCCATATGGTTCGCAACTATTATCTAGCGGGAGGCGAGGCTGGGACCGAGGATCATTACTTTTGGCACGACGGATACGGTATAGAAAGTCGTCCGTATCCGTATGGAGATGTGGGCGAATGGCATGATGTGCGGCAGCCTTGGTATGCTGTGCTGGATATGAATACGCATACTGGATTGGCTTGGGTTGTGGATTCACCTTTGCTTGGTCAATTCTATAATTGGGCTGATGCTTCCCCCTCGAATCCAAGTGTAGAATGGGTGATCAGTCTTAGTCTGGCGCCATCGGAGGTTGTGGAAGTTCCGGTGGTTTTGGCATTACTAGATGGGTTTTCGGGTGTTACCGATGCGAGTCAAGATGGTGTGATAAATCTGGTGCCGAGTTCGGAGGATAGGACTCTTAGCATTGACGCCACATATATGCCCCTGCGCGGCTTGCATGGAGATCGTATCGTAGGGTTGCGTTGCGACTATGATACATTGGATCGTCTTTTTGTCTGGGGCGAAGTTGGAGTACACTATCCTCCGGCTGAGTGCGGCCAAGTATTAAATGGTACGATGGAACTGACATTGCCTCAACCAGGTACGTATGTTGTTACGGTCGAAGCGCAGAACGCCGGTGAAGTCCTGAATCATTTTGAGATCCCCGTCGATGTCGGCCAATCCAGCGGCACCTATTACAATGGGCATCGCCAAGGTCGTCAAAGCCGTTTGCTGGCCGTTGTGAGCGATGTGGATGTCCAACGCGGCTATTGTGTGAGTTGGGGCGGGCGTCAGGGGCCGCTGCAGAATGCAGACTCATTAGAGTTTTACATGGGTGTTGACGAGTATGAATCACTTGAAGTCGCGGTGTTGGCATTGAGCGATCTGGGCAGTGTTTCAGCGAGCATCTCTGGTAATCTCCCTGCAGATGCCGTGTTGTTACAAGTTCAAGACGCGACGCAAACTGAAGGAATCGCTCTCGATGATGCGCAATATGGATTGGTGCCTGGTAATGTCCTTCAGTTCAATAGCGGCGACCAAAAGAGTTTTTGGCTCACAATGCAACCGGGCTTGGCAGTGGGTGATTATGCCTTTGATTTGAATCTTGAACCTAGCGACCGGGAATCTGCGCGGGTGCATTTTGTTCTGCATGTGGTGGATGCTACTCAGTCCGAGGAGGTCCTGCCTCTTCACGCCTACCATACGTTAGCGTATCTCCTGGAAGACCTTGCCGGGCACGCAGAATTGATGAAAAGTCATTATATCCGAGAGGTGATGATCTTTTTGCCTTCGGCGATCTGGGACGATAAGGTTCGGATGTGGTATGACGACGCTCACGTTCTGCAAGCGGATTTTTCCGGTTTTGATAGATTGCTGCAGCCTTTTGTTGATTGGGGTTTCACTAGTTTAAGTTCGCCTGGATGGTTTTATGATGATGACTGGATTTCCGATTTGTATGGTGATTCAGATGAACAGCGTATACAGGTGCAGGATGAGTGCGGGCGACTATTATTCCAGCACATCCTCGACTTGGGTTTCCAGAACATCGTTTTGTTCGCCATGGACGAGCCTTCGGTGGAGTTCGCTACCTGTGAACATACCGTAAACTGGCTGAGACGTCTTGAAAGCATCCATCCCGATCTGAAATTGCACACGACCATTAACAATTATTCGCCCGTTGTTATGGAAACCATCAATTGTTATTTAGATTGGTGGAATCCGAGTTGGTTTGTAGTCGAGACTTTTGTTGAGGATCTTAGGCGCGGCGATATTCTTGTAGATCCTGATGATAATGTTGGATTTTATGTTGCCGCGTTTCTAATTGACACGGCTGATACGCTGCGTGGTCGCGGCTGGCGGGCCGCTTCCCTGGGTTTGAACAATTACAGTGTTTTCGCTTATCATCATTCTACCGCCGAACATGAGACCTGGAAGTTGTTTGCCAACAGTCCGCAAGGTCCGGTTACGACACCGGCTTTCGAAGGCTTGCGTGATGGATATGAAGAGTTTCGCTATTACCACACCCTGGGAGAATTAATTCGTGAAGCTGCCGATCTAGATGATAATCGGTTGTCGCCGTCTGATCGTGAAGTTATAGCAGAGACAACAGCGTTTTATAACGACATATTTGGCCCGGATAACAATGCGATGATTCGCATGGAACTTCGGCCTGGAGTGAGCGGCGCCCGAGCTTGGAATGACTTCGTTAACAATGATCGTTGGCAATATTTACGAGCCAAAGGTCAAATATTACAGCATATTGCAGGACTAAAGGAGATAATGACGGATTAGATAAGATTGAATGAGTATGCCTTAACGGTTATGTCAAAATAGTCTTCAATAACAAAGGAAGGAAAGAAGTATGAAAAACTGTCTTTTAATTTTCGCATTGGTTTTAATCTGCGGCGTTAGCTCCATTGCTCATGCCGAACTCATCGAATGGTTCGAGACATGGGAGGATTCGGAGAACAATCCCAGTTATGGCCCATGGACTTACGGCGGCGGCGGTGCCGGCTATTGGAATTTCTTTACAGATGCTTCGACTCCCGATGGTGATTATTATCTGCGTTTTCCTCTCTATAACGGTAAGTCTGCTGCCCGAACGATAGGTACTAGTACGACAACAGATTTTACTGTGTCGTTCTATTATAAAGGTGTGGGCAACGGCGGATGGTGGAACTGCAATCTGTTTCGTATCCTCGATAGTAGTAACGTGCCTTTGTGTGGCTTAGAGATGAGAGGTGATGCTGACGGCACGCGTATCTACCTGGGTGCAGACCTTTATGCTACGGTGCCATACGATCAATGGGCCAAGTTAGAAATGGTAGTCAGCCGCACCGATGGAACCACGACTGTTTATGTAGATGATGTACTCCTTGGGTCTTACCCCCTCGGCGGGGCTCCCGATTCCATCGCTAGTACATGTTATATGCAGCACTGTGGCGATAGCACTCATGTCGGCTATATTGATGCGATTACGGTTGCTCGCACCGTGCCTACGGTTTGTGGTGACGGCAATACGGAATACAATCTGGGCGACATTTCAGGGGCCGATGGTCAAAGAGATTGTCGTGTGAATATCGCGGATTTTGCCGCCTTCGCTGACCAATGGGGTTTTTGTGCCGATCCTGAAAACCCGGATTGTGATCAATACTGGGATGGCGCCTATGCTTGGTATTGGGACGGCGACAGCTCCTCCACCGGAACTATGGAAGTATGGATGGGCAATGACGAGTATGAAAATCTCGAACTCACCTGCGAGATGTTGCGGAATATGCCCTATATTACTCTCGAAGTGGACGCTGTACCGACTTTTGCCGAGGGTGCCGTTTCAGTGGGTATCCAGGACGGTGTATCGAATCCTGAAACAGCATACCTCCAAGAATGCCTGTATGCCATCGACTACGATCCCAATTCCACCAGCTATCGTATGCCGACTAGTTTAGGACAGATCAAGAGCTTCTGGATAGAGTTAAATAGTAGATATATTACGCCCGGTGACTATA
The DNA here is from genome assembly GCA_016928435.1 of Sedimentisphaerales bacterium. GTDB lineage: Bacteria > Planctomycetota > Phycisphaerae > Sedimentisphaerales > SM23-30 > JAFGKT01. Next base: position 8,849 of record JAFGKT010000061.1, read on the forward strand.
CAGTAAATCTTTCTCTCGTTCCAGCCCTGGGGCCTGCTGAAGTTATCCCCATAACACTGCATGTAATGGATATTTCCCGCGCTGACCAAGACCAAGCATCGATGTATATGTACCACACGCTATCATACATCAGCGGCGCAGCGGAAACCCATGCAACATTGCTGCAACGCCACTACGTTGATCGGCTGATGCTTCATTTCCCCTTTGATATCTGGACTGACGCAATTAATGTAACGCGCAGCAGTGGCAACTTGAACGTTAATTTTTCGGGGTTTGACGATGTGGTCGAACCTTATATCAATGGCGGTTTTGACGATGTAGGCCTAATGGCGTATTTGTACAAAGAAGAATGGTTCTCAGCTCTTGACTATGAGTCAGAGGCGCAAAAACTAATCACTAGAGCTGAGTTTGGTGATGTTTTTGTCGATCACTTAAATGAACTTGGTTTCGGCGGCCCGGGAGACAGCGATGATATCACAATCTATGCTCTTGAGGAACCTGATCTTCTCACCATGATGGATTCGGGCACTCATGATGATTTGGCTTGGCTCCAGAACGTCAATCCGAATTTCAAGACCCTTGGCACATTGAACCATTACAGCACTGCTGCAATGAATTCACTGAATCCTTATCTTGATGTCTTGTGCCCTGCCATTCCCACAGTCGAACTGCTGCTTGCGGACATTGCTGACAATGATGTTGTTTTGGATGCAGGTGACAGGGTTGGTTACTACGGTGCCTGCTCTTATTTCTCAGGATCAGATGCCGGTCGCGCCATGGGTTGGCGTGCCGCGTTCCTTTCAGACATCACTTACTTTGGAGTATTTGCTTACAACCAGTCACCGAACAATCCCGATTGGAAACTGTTTGTGAATGGCTTGGACGGCGTTCCCAGAACCACACCGGCTTTAGAGGGCCTGCGTGACGGCTTTGAGGACTTTGGTTACTGGAAGAAGTTTGACGCGGACCTGGCTTTAGCTTCGGCGATCCCGTTTGGGTCGCTCAGTCCTGCCGAGCAAGCAGACCTGACAAGCGCTCAGGGTTTCCGCGCGGCCGTATTCAGTACCGATCCGTCCGCTTTGGTGCAGCTAGAACTCACCACTTACGTTGTGTCCATCATTGAAAGTTACGACTACCACGAATTCGTCGCGCCGGATTGTGCCGTTTTCCGGGATGTTAAGGGTATGCTGCTGTCGCATATAGCGGCATTGGAAGACATCATTGCGGCACATTGAATTGATTAGTTAGTTACGTTCGGCAGGGGATTCATCACCCCCTGCCGGAATTCCGAATGAAGATGATATAATACGGGTGGGTAAGTGCGAACTTCCGGCGAGGAAGATATTAGTCAATAAGAACTGAGATAGCCTAGTTTATTGTGGAAAATCAGCACAAAAGTCTGGTGTACACAATCGCGGAGATTGTGCGCCTATTGCAGGCAGTTTAGTTAATCATGTTGGAGTTTATATTGCCTTGTGAAGTTTTATGATTAGGTTGCTCCTATTGTGTTGATAGGAGCAGACCCATATTTTAGGCCAACTGGCTAGAAATGGAGAAAGGTTATGGAAAATGTGAAGATTGTTGGTGTGTTGTGTTTGTTGGTAACTATGGTGGCTGCAATAAATTGTACTGCGGCTTACTACGATGACTTTTCAACGGATACAAGCGGTAACTACGTTCTAGGAGAATGCTTTGATTGGACGGCCACAGAGCCAATTGGTTCAATGAGCTTTGGCCCATCAGAGTTAACGGTTACCGGCAGCGGAGGTAATCCATACCTCAAGAATACAACGGCCATATGGTATCTGAATCAATCTGTTGTTGCTGAAAGCCTCGATGCCGGCGAGTATGCAGAAGTTACCATAACTATGGATAGCATTGGTGGTGAGCATTGGAGATGTGGGGGTATATTTGTCTCTGATGTTGCTGGGCAACCGGCTGATGCATATGGCCCGAAAGTGTATGGCGCGAGCAGTAGTCATCCATCCGCATACGGCCGAGGTTTCACCCTTCTCTATGACCCCGCCCTGCCTGGCGGTGATGGCCATGCGGATGAGCTTGTACATGTCGAAAGTTTTGGCGGCGCTGATCCATCAGCGGATGACATCTGCGGCATGGGCCCGGGCGATTTGCCAGTAACTACTGTAACTGGTAACACGCATGTTCTGCGTATTGAGAAAGGTTTGGGAAGCATGGACTTCTATACTGATGGAAACCTCCTGTATTCCTTTACCGGTGATGTTGATTCCATAAAATATGTGGGGCTGCTGTACGGAGATTGGTGGAATAACGCCACCGCGGTATATGATGACTTTACGATTGCACCCGAACCTGTTACAATATGTATACTAAGTTTGGGCGCGGCATATTGCACCATGCGTAGACGCAAACACAGCTAGAATGCACTATAAATGGTGCAATGTCATGGTGTTAGCGACATAGCGCCTTTGTGATAGTGTTAAAAAAAGGTTCCGATGCCTGGGTAAATCCTGGGCATTGGGACCTATTCTAGCGGATGTGTCTATGTCACGTTTTTCCCGTAAACCTCGTTACGTTGAAATAATGGAGTCGATCGCAGAAGGTATTGAGAGAGGGGCTTTGCCTCCTGGATCTAAACTTCCTTCCGAAAGAGAGCTATGCGAACAGTGGGGAGTTAGTTCCATTACTGTTCGTCGAGCTATTCAGGAGTTGGTGCAGAAAGGTCTGTTGGTTCCGCGCCAAGGAGCGGGGGTGTTTGTAATGCCGCCTCCGACTGAGAATAAAGGCCTCAAAGGCGATGTCATTGGCTTGGTCATTCCGAATAGCACAGGATATCATAACGGCCATTTGGTACAGGAGATTGAAATTGCCGCCCGGAAACGGGGCTACTCGGTTCTGATTAAGCATTCGTCCAATGATTCTGAGCAGGAAAGAGAATGCGTCAATCTTATGGTCGAACGTAATGTGGCTGGTATGCTAATCGCGCCGACCACCGGTGATATGCGAGATTTGGTGATCACCTATGCGGAACTTCTTGCCAAGCGTGTACCTTTTGTGTTTGTTGACCGATATGTTCCCATTCTTGATGTTCCCTATGTTGTAGCGGACAATGAGGCCAGTGGTTATGCCGCGACCAAGCATCTCATCGAGCAAGGGCATCAGCGGATTGCCTACCTTGGGCCTCTATGGTCCAGCGCTTCTGCCGCTCGTTTGGATGGCTATAAGAAGGCGATCAACGAGGCAGGTTTGGAACTCGAACCTAAGATTATTGTAACCGGTATTGATTTTGATGAAGAGTCTCTCACTCGCGGCGTCGAAAAGCTGTTAAGTCAGGGCGATGGGTTGTTTACCGCGGTTTTTGCTGATACCGATGAACTGGCACGCACCACATATCGGGTTTTACAGCACAACGGTATTGTCATTCCCGATGATATAGCGTTGGTTGGGCATGATGACGCTCCTTACGCTAGTGTTTTAACTCCTTCTTTGACTACCGTGCGTTTACCCTATGTGGAAATGGCTGAAGCCGGCGTTGGATTGTTGGTTGACTCACTGCTGGCCAATCGCGAACTGCAAGAAAGAAAGATCATTTTGAAAAGTGAGCTAATTGTTCGTGAGTCCAGTGTAAGAAACAGCAACAAATCTTGAGCGGCCAACCTTTACCTTGTTTGGTTCTCCCTATGTCCTTTATGATTTGCCGCATGCTAACAACATGTTGGGCGTCTATGATTATTCAAAAGCCGCTCAGAGATCCGCGGTTAAAGTTTGGCTGGGCGACATCAAGCCGCGAGGGAAAAGGCCTGTAAAAAAATGATCTAGGAATTGTAACCGTTGACCCAAGTCAGACCTTACAATCTTAGTGAATCTGGGGAATTATAATGAACAAGAGCATTCTGGGTATCTTAAGTATTCTTATTATCATTGTGTCTGGTAGTTTTGATTGTCTATGGGCCCAGCCGGCACCAGCGGTGCAATCAGCGGCAGAATTTGAAGCCAACTATCCAAATCCGATATGGGGTTTTGGCTGGACATCTGGGACGTACAAAGTACTGCGTACAGATCGGCCTTTTTATGGACGTGTTGATGTCCCGGTGCAATTGTCGTTAGCTGCCAACGAATACGAAGGTGTTCAGATTGTCTTGCGGGCTCATCAAGGCGTACATGTCAATGGGATTATCGTATCAGACTTAGTATCTGACACTGGTGATCATATTGGTTCAGATGAGATCAACGTTTTTGTAGTCGGCTATGTGAATACCCGTCGGCCTCCGGACTATGAAGTTGAATTCGGTGGTTGGTGGCCTGACCCGTTGCTGGATTTCTTGCTGGAATTTGATATCGAAGCCAACGTATATCAGCCTATATTTATAGATGTCCACACAAGAGCCGATCAACCTGCGGGTCTCTACCGCGGCATTATCACGATCACCGGTGATAATGTGCCGAGCTTGGAAATTCCAATTGAGGTCAATGTTTGGCCGTTCAGTGTACCCGTGGAAAGACATTTCCCGGTGGCGGTATCCTACTCCGACAGTATGCTCAGAACCATATATTGCAATGATGACAGCGATTGGGATAAGTTTCTATTTTATGTTCAGGGTCAAGCCGATGCGAGCGTTCTGGATACACCCGGATGTCAACGATTGGCCAATGTACGACGAGCCTGTCATAACTTGATATTGGAACATCGTCTGACCCCTGATTTCATTTACCGCGGCTATCCTCCACGAATAGAGGATGTGCAGCGTTGGGTGGAAGCCGGTGTCCGCGCGTATAACATTATCCACATTCCACGTCCCGATCCTGGAGAGTGTGAGCCAAATGAAGGTTATCCAGCTCAACGGCGGGAGCGAATATTAGGCATTTTGGAGAATTCCGTAGCTCAGTTGGAAGAGGCTGATCTGTTGCAGTATGCTTACATCTATGCTTTTGACGAGGTGGACGAAAACTACTATACCGCAATGCGAGACATTTGCGGAGAGATCAAAAGGCTTTATCCGACGATCCCGATAATGACCACCGCTCTGGACTATTCCTTCGGCCTGGATAGCGGTTTGGATTCGGTTGTGGACATATGGGTGCCGATGACCGGATACTACGAGGCGCACCAAGATGCTGTAATACAGGCCCGGCAGCGAGGACGCCAAGTCTGGTGGTACATATTCTGTTGGCCTTATCATCCCTACGCGAATTGGTTCATTGAATATACCGCCGTTGAAGCACGGCTGTTGATGGGATTTATGCCATACAAGTATGATGCGGATGGTTTTTTATACTATATGCTGAACCTCTGGGAGACGAATTGGCCCCACTATGATACTGGCGTGAAGGCGATTTATATGACGCCTTACCCGGAACCGGTCAATCGCGGTCCACTGACCAATCATGAAGGTAAAAGTTGGCACGATTATAATGGAGACGGCATGGTATTCTACCCCGGCCCTAACGGGCCGCTTCCCACTATTCGCCTTAAAGCTATTCGCGATGGACTGGAAGATTATGAATATCTCTACGCCTTGGCTCAACGCGTGGAAAATTACACCCAGCAGAACGAATGGGAAAATGACGATTGGTTGGAACGTGCCCGAGCAGCCCTAGCTGTTGATAGCCAACTAGTCACTTCGCTCAGCGAATACAGCACAGATACCTCTTTGCTGCTTGATTGTCGTCAACAAATAGCTGAACTTATCATTGAATACGACAGCAGCACAACACGCTAATTTCAATCCTTGAGCCAACTTTCCAATTTAGATAATACATCATTTGAGGCAATCGTAATCCATGCAGAAGACATGTAAAATAAAGGGTTCACTTACACTGCCAGTTGAAGCAGGTCATGAACAACTGGTCGAAGATTTGGCGGATTTGTGGGGTGCTGACGCTCTAAGAGACAGCGATGGCACAAGTTTGCCTGAATCCCTGGCACGCAAGGATTACAGTGTTTACTCGACGATTTGCTTGGTGCGCGCGGACCAGGATTGGCCGAAAAAGCATCCCGAGACTTTACCGCAGAAGTTTTTGATGTCCGAACCCGTGACCGCACTGGGCAGCGATTTAGAGATCGACCCATTGGCTGGTTATTTTACCCAGAAATATCGCATCGACGACATGCATGATCCGCATGAATGGTGGCAGGTGTTTGATCGCACCACCGGCTGCGAAATACCACCGGAGCATTGGAGTTATGATGCCGCGTCTAACAAAGTGATATTGAAAAATATCAAGAAATATCACTCTTATACGGTTAATTTCCTGATTTATCAGATTTGGGATTCAACCTCGATGTATAATCATCTGGTAAATAAATGGGACATTGATCCGATTGTGAGTACTGATCCATATCACGAAGATGCCAGACGCCATCTGATGAAGTATTTCGACGATTGGCTGGATAAGCATTCGCATACCGATGTTGTTCGTTTGACAACCTTGGCCTATCACTTTGTTCTTGATTCGGACCAGTCCGGCCGCGACAAATACCGCGACTGGATGGGTTACATGGACACTGTTTCCATAGAGGCGCTCCAAGATTTCGAGCGACGCTACGGCTATCGCATGACTTCGGAAGATTTTGTCAACAAAGGTTTCTATAATGCGACTCATTGTGTGCCCAGCAGAAAATACCTCGACTGGATGGAATTTATACACGACTTTGTGATCGAGTTCGGTCGAGAGTTGGTTGAGAAAATTCATGCGCGAGGCAAAAAAGCCGCGATCTTTCAAGGCGACCATTGGATCGGCGTCGAACCTTACAGCGAAAAATACCAGCAGATGGGAATTGACATAAACGTGGGCGCCTGCGAGGATGGAGTGGCGTTGCGGCGCCTCGCGGACTCTCCTTGGGAGGAAGTCAAAGAGATCCGCCTTTATCCGTATTTCTTCCCTGACACTTTTTACCCCGGAGCGAATCCAACAGAAGAATCATTATCCAACTGGGTTAAGATTCGACGGGCCATGCTGCGTAAGCCGATAGATCGCATTGGTTATGGCGGTTATCTCAGTTTGACTGAGCAGTTTCCTGATTTTGTCAGTCATATTCAGTCGATTTGCGATGAGTTTAGAGAGATCAAAAGTAAGACCAATGGTACACCGGCTTATAGTGCCCCAATTACTGTTGCCATCTTGAACGCGTGGGGCGGCTTGCGGTCCTGGATAAACAGTTTTGGACGTGATCAAAAGTTTTATGATAAACGCCCGGACGTAATCGCTGTGGCAGGTAGTAACTTGCTTGAATCATTGGCCGGTTTACCGATGAACGTGAAGTTCATCAGCTTTACGGATGTGATCGAACAAGGGATTTCTAACGATATTGATGTCATAATCAACGATGGAGAAGCCGACTCATCTTGGAGTGGCGGCCAATACTGGACTGATCCCCGCGTCATTGAAGCAATCCGCACTTGGATAAGCGATGGTGGAGGCTTTATTGGATGCAGAGATGCTTCCGCAATAGACTACCAGGGGCGGTATTTTCAGCTCGCCGATGTCCTGGGGCTTGACAAGGAAATTGGTCACAGCGTCATGACCGCTGCTCAGCGATACAATCGTGTCGAAGATCATTTTATTCTGGATGATAATTTCAGCGAATTCAATTTCGACGCTGATCGCACCTACGTTTATCCCTGTAATGCGTCAACAGAGATTCTTAAGACCGGCGAATCAGGCCTGCATGTTCACTTGGCCTGCAATTCATTCGCAAAGGGGCGTTCAGTATATTTTTCCAGTTTGCCTTATTCGCATGCAAATTCTCGTCTCTTGCTGCGCAGCATTTTTTGGGCCGCCGGCAAAGAGCGGGATTTATGCAAGTGGTTTAGTTCCAACCTCCACACTGAATGTGCCGCGTTTCTAACGGAGAACCAAATTGCCGTTGTCAACAACTCCGGCCATGAGCAGAAAACGATTGTTTTTAGCGATTCATCGCGGAAGTTTGAGTTATTACTCAAGCCGTACGAACTTCGCTGGATAGACTGTTATTCTGATGGTGGCAAATAATTCATATGATTGACGGGGCATGCCACCTCATGGAGAAATGTGTTATAATCGGCTAAGTAAGGCGTCATCTGTAAACACTGGTTTTGCGATAATACTATGCTTATCTTGGCCTAACTCCTGCTTATAGCGGTCAAACTCATCTGAACCGTAAGTTTTGCCCTGCATATAAATCAACATATCACCAGTTGTCTGCCAATAGCGGTTATTGTCAATAATCAGCCCTTTTTCATCGTCAGCGTCAATTATCGAATATATCGCTGCCCCATATGGTGCTTCGAAAAAGGTATTATTACGAATATAGATATCATGAAATTCTCCTTCTATCCGCCAGAGAAAAACATGATGCCCAACCGGCCGTGGATAAAACTCTGACTGTCGGGGTGGTTCTTCGCCCTGCATACTGAAGCCTCCCCCGGCATAAACGCTCGTATTGTTCTCGAAATATATTTCGCGTGCTTCCGGCCCTCTGCACTCATACGATGCCAACCCGCAATCCACAAATAGATTGTTCCGAAAATACACTCGCTCAGGTATATCGCTGGTATCACTGCCCTGGTGCGTCACGCCCGCATCATAGATATTTTCAAATATACAATCTTCTACCACGACATCTCGGGCACCATCCCACAACTCGACCGCATTGCCGAAACGAATTCGCCGTTCTTTGTCCCAAACAGCTCCGCCAATATAGCGAAATTCACAATTACGGATCGTTACCTGCTCCACCCTGCAATCTTGAAAACCATGTACCCCGCTATTCCAGAACGCCAGGTTCTCCAGCACAATATGATGCTGTCCGCTCACTAAGCGTCGCTCTCCCCAAAGCACCGCCTCGATGCTTCTGTAGGCCTTTTCAGGATTACCCTCGCTGCACAGGTAGAGTACACAATCAGAATAATCGCAAGGGCCCCCATCGCCGCCAGTAAACCCAATACCACTATAAAACCATTCGCCAGGATTCTTTAGATCATCCAAACTCCAACGCAGATTGCCACAACTCTCATCTCCGTTAAAGACCAGATTGCATACCTCGGTAGCAAAGGCCCCCTGCCAACGCCAGATATTAGGCCGATCCTCGACCCAATGTGCCGTATCATCTAGTTCCACCGAACCCATAAACCTTGGCTTTGCCCCGCTGCCGTATGCACCATAGGTCACACAGCCATGCTCAGTGCCATTACACATATTTAGGGTGTTACGAATCACACTTTCTCGCTTGAACAGCACTGTATCTCCAGGCATGAAATCACGCCCATCATGCGTCTGCCAAGCTTGTTCCACCGACAATCCATTATTAGCGTCATCGCCACTTGCTGGATCAATATAATAAACCTGTCCCGGCATGTCATGCTCTCCGAAAAGTTATTTAAATAATATACTAATCAGAAGAAATATGCTAGCAACAAAGCCCCACACAACCAGCCAAGACCGTAAACAACAGCAGCGACATAATCGCCATGAAAGTACCTTGCTGCGGATCAGGGATGCAGAACATCGGGTAAGCTCCATTATAGGGAATTCGAGGGACGACGACCAGAAAGCTTAAGGGCAAAAAACGTCACTTAGGGAAGTTCATCAATGACATCCTGAGGCAAGAAACTTCTTATGGTTACATCATCACGAGTTTGCGGCTCAACATGCTGGTCGGCAAAAAGTATGTTGAAGCCGCCGCTATGACGCGGAGTGAAATAATCGTCGAAATGATCGTCGAATCCGGGGAAGAAGGCTTCTGACCCATCATACGCCCAGGTTTCCAAGTACGGATAATAGTAAAAAGGTATATCATAAGCGTCATGGTGCGTTTTGTTTCCATGCGAATCGGCGATCAGGTACAATTCAGCTGGGGCGTTTTTATCGAGTCTGGTTCCACCTTGGTCTGACACGAACTGGCTATTAGGTTTAACACAGTTGACGTACTCTCGCTCAGCCTCGCATCCCATCAGCGCATAGTCATCCAAGTATCCTTCAGTCATCAGGCGAAGTTCCCAGGTATACTGCTTGCTATCAACGGGATCGGTATAAATGTTGGGTGGGCAAAAGCCATTATAATCTTCAGCATAATAGGCGAAAACAAGCCCTAATTGCTTGAAGTTGCTCCTGCAGGCCACCGCTTTAGCTTGGTCGCGCGCCTTGGACAACGCCGGGAGGAGGATTGAGATCAACAAAGCGATAATAGAAACAACTACCAATAGCTCTATTAACGTGAAACCTTCTCGACGTGATTGTTTAGCCATCATGACCGACTCCTTATGTTACTCATGGACCACACATCTATTGTTATTTCTGAATCGAAAAGCGAAGCCGCCGTGATGAGTGACGGCTTCACGTGCATTACAGGTTAGTTCTTGCAATGTACCAACCGCACCATTACGGACACGGTCCGCACGGGTCATTGCACTCAAGCCAATCCGATCCAAGCAGGGCGGCATCTATCATATTCACAACACAATCATTGTCTGCATCTCCACCCGGGAATGGATAAGTGACGCCGCAATTGGGATCACTTGAGTGGTCATACATCCAATCGTTGCTGATCAGTACTAAATCGCTGAGATTTACGTAGCAGTCCTCATTGAGGTCACCGGTAAGGAAGCTACCGGAGCAGCCCATCAGGCGGAGCGATGCCCCAGCCAGAACTCGGCCGCGTGTCACATAGTCATTGGGATTGCAGGGATCAAAAACTTGACAGGGATCATAAGGGTGAGCAAAAGTCTCGACTTCCAGGAAGTGATCTCCCATACCAGAAATAGGAACCACAAAAACACCCGGATCGGTGAAACTTTCGACAACTTCGTCATCTACACGGATGTATCCCTCGTCAACGGGACCGGTGACCTCAACAGTAGCCACAATCGAGGTACCCGAGAAAAACGTGGTGTTCGGGTCTACGAAAGGCGCTCCGCGCCAATGCCACGGTCCCTCTGCGGAAACTTCACCAGGCACACATAGACCATCACAGACAAGTAAACCATCGATGGAGAGTTCATTGTACGTACCGCCGGTAGCCAGAGCGATGTAGTGGTCTCCCCCTGTCACCGGTCCGATGGAGAACGGATCTGTCCAGAGCCTCGGCACACTACCCAGCTCGCATGGGTCGCACGGATCACTGGTGGCGTCGAAGTAAATCTCGGGTTGCTGATCGGTCCAATCCCAGTACCACCAGGCCAATATATTCGAGTTGCTATTTAAGGACCCGTAGAAAGCGTACAGTGTCATATTTTCCATGTCGGCCGGCAATGCAAAGACATCGCGTGAATAGGCCCAGGTATCGTTATAGTTGCCTTGGACCGCATGAGGCACACATGGATCATCGCTGTCATAACCACTGAGATGATCTCCGCCTGGTATAGTCAACAGAAAATCTTCACTGAGTGCATCGGCGGCCTCTCCTTCCACCCATATCCAATGCCGGGCTCCATCAAGACCGGAGATCGTGGTTTTAGGCATCGAAAGATTCTCTGGATCAGGAGTGACATTCAATTCAACCTCACAAACGCTGAGCATAAGCCAACCATAATCGAACACGTGGATTTTGATATGGGTGGCGGTCACCGGAGAATCCCATATACGGTAAAAAGAACCCGGGCCACGCACATAATCACCCTCACTAACACGACCTAAGAAGGTATAATCGACGCCATTGGTGCTGTAGTAGAAGTCCACCTTCCCTATGCCCCAAAAATAGTCATGAGCATTAGAATGCACCACCATATCCTCGATGGTGTAGGAATCACCCAAATCAAAGACTAGTTCCACCCCCTTCCAATCAAGTTGATTGGTGGCATTTTGGAATTGCATCTCGGCGCCTTGTATTCCGTCACTCAAAGGTGTAGTGCCATCGTTGGCAGTAGGGCCGGTGGTAAGACCGGTATTGATTTCCAAGGTCGAATAAGTGCCCACATGCAGAGGCACTCCGAAAGCCGACATGGTCAGAAAGGCTAACGAAAATGCCACACCATAAGCGAAAATCCGCCTCCAGTTCGGCAAGCCCTTACGATACTCGCGAGAAAATTTTAACATTACATTTACTCCTTTTCTTAAGCCTCTCCTTGTTTAATAACAACACGCGTTGCTATAAACCTATTCATAAGATCCACACAGATCTCTTTTGCTTAATCCGCTACTGTTTCTTAATTACTCCACTATCTCAGCACATATCAGCAGAACCGCATCAAGAACCGGTCATCATTATTTTTGGAAGGAATGTAATATCCAAAGGCAAATCACTGTTTAGAAACAAATGCCGTGCCGCCCGACAAGAGCCTTTAACCAACAAGCCTAATGGATCAGGACTCACCGAGGCTTGCAGATTCTCAACTTCCGGCTCATCGAGAAAACCCCGCAAGCCGTCGTTGAAGTCTTGGCGAACCAGAGAGAAAACTTCGCTCAAGGGTCCCGTAATCACAATCTTGTCAATACCCATCAACAACACAAATTGCGACAAAGCGCTGCCTATATAGCGGGCCGCCAGTGCCAATTCTCTCAACACCTCGGCATCACCACTTTGGGCCGCCTTACACAGATCACTTAAACTGCGGATATTGGGCCGATTAAGCTGTTGTATGATAGCTCGACCGCCGGCGTATGCTTCCAGACAGCCCCGATTACCGCACGGGCAAGGCCGACCATCCTTGACGATCCGCTGATGACCAAAATCACATATTTTACGCCGGTTATAAACCGAGGTATATTGGCTTTCATCACCAAACAATACCCGGTCACCACAGCACGGGATCACGGCAATACCAGATTCCCAATCAACTACACAAACTGTGCTTTCCGCTGGAAAACGTCTTGCTTCCCCAAACAACATAGCAGTACTAATCGGGGTGCGAATCGCCGGGATTTCATGCCTGCGAAATACCCCTTCGATATCAATCTGAGGCATAATCGGCATATTGACCGGACCAGGCAAACAGGCACAAGCAAAACGTAAATCATAAATGCGTTTGCTCAAGTATTCATTTGCTTCAACTACAAAGCCTTCTATAAGAGCTTCGACTTCAGCACAAGTTTCCACCGCTCCAACATCATAAGCCTGCTGCAAAACAATATTGTCCGCAAAATCCGCCATCGCGATATTGACTTCGGGCGGAGTGAAAACTATGCCTATGGTAAAGTTCCGTTGACGATCAACATCCCACAACTCCAACGGGCGTCCACGACCAGCGGTAGCTTTCTTATCCACTGCAACCACTAATCCTTCTTTGTCCAACTTGCGAAAATGCCCTAGAGCCGCCGGCGGACTTACTCCCAAATCTTGAGCAATATGCGTCTGGGCCAAAGGTCCCTGCTGATCCAAAATCCGCAACGCCTTCAAGCTGCCGCGAAATTTCGCGTGTTTCTTCGGGGTAAACAAGGCGGTGTTGACGTCTGACCGGCCGGTCACAGCGACGGAAGAACTTGCTTTGACTTTAGAATGAGATGCCATGAATTGCTCACACCACAGGCTTTCTTAATCTCCATTAACTTAACAAACGTATTCTAACAAAACGAAAATCCCGTGTCAATTATTTTACTTCAGTTTAATTAATAAATGAAAATATATTTTCATCTATATACAATCAGATATGCTCAGCCCCCCTCTTCCCCCTGTTTAAAAACATAAACCATTACCCCATGAGATTTTACGACACAAAAAAGAGTCGCACATCATAGCTGATCGCCCCCCTTTATGCCCCTAGCTCCCTAGAGTTTGCACCTAAGCACTGCCGTCATTGCTCCAGGATTGCACTATATTTATATCTAAAAACGCACAACTTTATGCTCATACGGGTATTGTGTACCTGAGATGTAGCCGCCAACAAGTTCTCAGTCAGCCAAACCGGTGTCAGCCGTCCGCGTAAGCGACACCTTTATTGCCTGATCAACCAATCGGGCTTTTGATAACTCTTTTTCGTGTTCTTTTACAGACCATACTATCAACGCCTCACGTTTACCTCAAATTCAGGAAGAAATGAGATTGGATTTTAGGATGGCCAATGCTTTGGAATAGTATCGATGTGAAGGAGAGTCATTTGTCACAGATTTGGCAAGAGTTCGCAGAATGGCCGGCAGCCGAGCTAGGTTTTTCTTCATTTTGGTGATTTCGGAACGAAAGGTTTCAGGGCAGCAGGTAAGTCGTTTGCCCGTCTCGGCCAACTCGAAGACCAATCGTTCATTAGCATTCAATGAGAGGTGGTGGCCTGCCTGGATGGCAAGGTCCGTTATCTCGCTCAGTCGTGCCAGAGATCCTTTCAGTCCATTGGCCAATGCCGACGCGGCAGCGAAGGTGATGTCGATAGTGACGCCGCGGGTAACATCGATTTTGGCAACAGAGATAACGACGGTGGCATTGTCGCCATCGTAGAACCAAGTGTCCGGTGTCCCTGAACACACGCACCAAGGCAGTTCCCGACCATCCACACGTACCTTACGAGCCGGCGCACTAGCGGGAAGCCGTACTTCAAGGGAGCGCTTAGCCAAGAACCCTGTGAATGCACCTTTAGCCTTGCCAATTCGGATGCGACGATGACCGGTCTTTGTGGTATTCTGACGCAGGGGAATCCAAATGCCTTTGCCACGCAAGTAGTCACATGTCTCGCCGTCGTCCTCGTAGAGGTCATAGTCGCCCTTGGGACCAGGCCAACAAGTGAGTACTAGATGGCGGTAACTGCCATTAGTAACGCGCGACGCGCTTAGCTGGCCGGGCAGAATGGTGCCGGGGCGTACAAAGGTTGGTGTTTCTCTTAGCAGGTAACGACGGGTGAGCCATTTGTCGCCCTTCTCTAGTGTGCCTCGGGCTGTATCCCACCAAGAGCCTTTGGGCAGCCAGAATTTAACGGGTGCCTGGTTGTCAGTATCGGCAATCGGAGTCATTACCGGCGCCACCAGCATGGCATCACCAAAGGCGTAGGTATCACGGGCGTGATAGGCAGCATTTTCCTCCGGATGGTCATAATAAAGTGGTCGGCAGAGGCTAAGACCACTATCGTGGCATTTGCGCATTTCACTGTAAAGATATGGAATCATCTCGTAACGTCGGCGAATCAGTGCTATCATCAGCGTTGCGTAAGGCTCAGGATAGGCGAAAACTCGGCGTTCAGAAGATTCATGGTTGCTGGTATGCGTTCGCAATATCGGTGAATGCACACCAAATTGAACCCAGCGGAGGTAGAGTTCCGGTTCAATCGGTCCCGGCTTGAAGCCACCAATATCGTGGCTCCAATAGCCACACAGGACGTTTGCCGCGGTGGCGGTGAAATAAGGTTGAAATTTGAGAGACTCCCAAACCGAATGGGTATCCCCGGAAAAAGCGACACAATAGCGATTGGCGCCATATCCGCCAAAACGGCTGAAGATTAACGGCCGTTTGTTCCGGCGTTTGGGGTTTTGCTCCATGTCCTGCCAATGCAGATGGTTGATCCATGGCAGAGGGGCAAGACCGGGAACGACCTTGCTCTGTTCCTGATACCAATCCATCCACCAGAAATCTACGCCCAGGCGTTCGTGCGGATGATGTAGATACTTGAAATAGGCCTGCATATAACGACGGTTAGTCAGATCAAAAGGCACTTGCTTGGTTTTTTTCAACGGCAGTCCCATCGCCTTGACCATAGCGGGAAAGGCGGCTTCGTGCCGAGCTACACCATCGGCAGGATGTAGGTTGAGCGTGACTTTGAGGCCCTGCTCTTTGAGCCAAGCGATAAATCTTTTGGGGTTTGGGAAATAACGAGGGTTCCAAGTGTAGCCGGTCCAACCGGACAAATGCCAATCCATGTCGATGACCATAACATCCAAAGGCACCTGATAGCGATTGAATTGGGCGACCAACTCCTTGAGTTCACTATCGCTGTATGCCCAGAAGCGACTCCACCAATACCCCAGCGTGTAGCGAGGCGGCAGCGGTTGCCGGCCGAGAATAGTTGTCGCATCCCGCAGTGCCCCTTTGTAATCGTGACCGTGGCCAAAAAAATACCAGTCACGGTGGTCACCAGCTTCGCGCGGGGCCACCCATTGATTGGGAGGATCAGTTAGCACAGCCTGGTGCGAATCATCAATCAGAGTCCAGCCGGAACGCGATATGAAGCCATCGCCTAGATCGACTTTCTCAAATTTGCCGCTGTATGCGGGATTACCTTGAGCGTCTTCGATGATCGTTTCACGCTGGTCGCCGCGAACACCATCTAAAGCGTGCGTCGTGCCGCCGAGGTTTCCGCGGTTCTTGAGGCCTGGACGCCAAACGACGGTCTTTCCACGCAGATCGAACCGAATCGCGAGATTACCACGATGAAACGGTTTGCCATCATCCGTATAAGTAAGATTCAAGCCTCCATTGACCCCGGTGGTATTCAGTGACAAAGTCTTGCCCTGACGACGAGCGTGATGTTTCACGGATGGCAAAGAACGGTTGACTACCATCAGTGTGGCGCGGTCCTCGAATACGCCGGTCTCAGACCACTCCAGCCTAATCAAACGCGACGTCAGCAGCGTTAAACGAGCATTGCCCATTACAATAGTGTTCGCTTCGGGAGCTTGTGGCTGATATTGTGGTTGCGCCAAAAGTTTTTTCTTGATAGTGTTCATAGTTGCTCAATTTTTGTCAGTCAAGGATTTACGTTTATCTTGGTGTTGCGTCGGGTAGTCCGCCGTCCACTGGGATGGTGGCGCCGGTAGTGGGGGATTGACGGGTTACGAAGTATAGAACGGCGTTGGCGACGTGGCGGCCGGTGACGGCGGCTTTTAGCAGGTTGCGATTACGGTAGTATTCGTGCAATTCTTCTTCGTTTATGCCACGGGCTTTCATGCGGTCGGTGCCGACGAGGTCCCACAGGCCTGAACGGTATTTGCCTTCGGAAAAGACGGCATCGGGAGCGACCATATTGACGCGGATATCATGTTCAGCGAATTCGAGGCTGGCGATTCGACCTAGTTGATGGCAGGCGGCCTTGGTACAACTATAGGCGCCGAATCCAGCACTAGGCGAAGGGACGTTTTTGGTGGACATGATAACAATATCGCCGCCGGTGCCTTGGGCGATGAGTCTTCGGCCGGCCTCGGCGAGAACGATGAGAGTGCCATCAACGTTGACTTTTTCGAGCTGTTGGAACTTCTGGATGTCCATATCGATGATTTTGGAAACATGCGCGATGCCGGCGTTGTGGACGACGATGTCAACTTTGCCAAACTTGTCGAAGGCAGCATCGAAGGCGGCTTTGGTGGATTCGGGATCGGTGACATCGAGGGGAATAGCGGCGGATTTACCTGGCACGATGGCGTCAAGGTCTTTGACGAATTGGTCGAGTCGGTCGCCGGGCAGGTCGGTGGCGGCGATGGTGCAGCCATTTTCCAGCAGGACTTCACAAATTCCGTAACCGATAGCGCCAGCGGCGCCGGTAATGAGTGCTACTTTATCTTTCAATGGTTGGTTCGACATTTGGTATCCTTACTGAATGGCTTTTAGCATGAAGTTTAGGTTGCCCGATGGGTCTTTGCCATCGAATACGGCACTGCCGGTTACGATGACATCGGGGGCCATAGCTGCGACTTTAGCGATGTTATCTTTTTTGATGGCGCCATCAACGAAGACAAGCAGGTTGGGGTTGAG
Source organism: Sedimentisphaerales bacterium (assembly GCA_016928435.1). GTDB lineage: Bacteria > Planctomycetota > Phycisphaerae > Sedimentisphaerales > SM23-30 > JAFGKT01. Next base: position 26,406 of record JAFGKT010000061.1, read on the forward strand.
CTTGCGGACTTGAGCGATTTTCTCGGGCAGAGTGTCGATGAAGTTTTCTTTGCCGGTCTTGGGCCCGACCGCCAGGAGAACGACAAGGTCCAAATCATCCGCGAATGATGCAATTGTATCGATGGATGTGGAAGGATCGAGCGACAGGCCTACGAGGATATCTTGAGCTTGGGGCATTTGCTTGATGTCGCTTAGGGTTTGGGCGATATCGCTGCAAGATTCCGCGGAGAAAGCGATGATGTTGGCGCCGGCGCTGACGAAGTTTTCTATCTGCTGCTGCGGCTGATCAATTAACAGATGCACATCCATAAGCATGGAGGTTTTTAGACCTTGAACAAATGGAGAGCCGACGGTGATTTTGGGCCAGATTCGACCATCCATTACATCGATGTGCAGCAAATTGACGCCGGCATCTTCGAGCAGTTGGATTTCAGCGCCGAGGTTCATCAGATCAGCGGTGATGGGGCCTACGCTCAGTTGGGGCGAGGCCTGCTTGAGCTGTTTGAGAATGTCGCGTTTGGACATAGTGAAAACCTACTTTTTCGCGTTCTTGAGAGTGTTGAATAGATCGAGCGCATCTTTAGGTTTCATGTTTTCGTGAACGACCTTGTTGACGGCTTCCATCATGGCGGCAGGAGCATCGGACTGGAAGATGTTACGACCCATGTCAACACCGGCAGCGCCTTGCTGAACAGCATTGTAAGCCATGGTGAGAGCTTCGAGTTCGGGCAGCTTCTTTCCGCCTGCCATGACGATGGGCACCGGGCACGATGAGGTGACAGTTTCAAATTCTTCGGATACAAAGTAGGTTTTGAGAACGTTGGCGCCCAGTTCCGCACACATTCTGCAAGCGAGCCGGAAGTACTTGGCATCGCGAACCATGTCTTTGCCGACCGCGGTTACTGCCATTACCGGTATGCCGTAACGCATTCCCATATCGACCAGCTTGGTCATATTATGTACGGAACGGGTTTCGTGTTCGCCGCCGATGAAGACTTGAATGCCGATTCCCGCGGCGTTCAAGCGAATAGCGTCTTCGATGTCCATCGCGATTTCTTCGTCGGAGAGTTCTTTGAGGATGCTGGGTCCGCCGCTGGCGCGAAGGAATACGGGTTTGGTAATGTCAGCCGGGACCACCGAACGCAAAATCCCGCGAGTGCAGAAAAACGCATCACAATTAGGGATCAACGGCACGATGGTCTGGTCGATGCGTTCGAGGCCCGTTGTCGGCCCTTGAAAATAACCATGATCGACCGCGAGCATAACCGTACGACCCGAAGTAGGGCTAAACACCTGAGCCAGACGATGCTTCATGCCCCATCCAAGATTGCTCGCGCCTTTGAGAAAATAACCAGCAGTGGGCTGAGGAATATCGGTGTAATAATTCTTATCTCTTTTGCTGACATCTGCTTCCGGCATGAGTGGGTCCTTTCAATAAACTTGTATTCGCTTGTTTGTAAAGGTAAAATATTATCAACAGCAATGGGAAAATATGTCAAAAAAATAATTATAAGGGCTTGACAAGTAGTTGTAAAGTATTTTACAATAAAAACCGCAACGCCAGTAAAAAACATTACACAGGAGTTGATATGGCAGGTATTTTGGCAAAAATCGCAGCGTTACGTCCGAGTCTTCCGGAGGCTGAAGGTCAGGTCGCGGATTACATCGCGGGTAAGCCGGAAAAGGCGGGTTTTGAGTCGATATCCGGCTTGGCGAATTCGGCTGATGTGAGTGTCGCGTCGGTGAGCAGGCTGTCGAAGAAACTGGGGTACGCAAACTATAAAGCGCTGCGGCAGGATTTAGCTGAGGAGATAATACCGGACGAGAATTTGGGGGCGATGTTTAAACCGATTAATTCCTCTGATGACGAGAAGCAGATAACGGAGAAGGTGTTTTCGGGCAACATTAAGAGTCTGGAAGACACTTTCAAGATGTTGGACGTAACGGAATTGACCAAGGCAGCGGTGAGGATTGCTGGTGCTAAGCGGGTGGTGTTGTTCGGCATCGGCAGCAGTGGTCACATAAGTAAGGACGCGGCGCTTAGGTTCGCGTTGCTGGACATTCAGGCGGAGAGTTACAGTGACCCGCAGGAAATGATAGCGCAGTCATTGAGGTTGGATAAAGATGGTGTAGCGTTAGGGATTTCGCATTCGGGGCGGTCGCGGATGACGGTTGAATCGCTTAGGATAGCTCAAGAATGCGGAGCGACGACGATTGGGATATCGAATTATCTGCAGTCACCGCTGCATCAGTATAGTGAAATATATTTTTGCACTTCATTTGCGGAACACAAAGTGAAGGTAGCGGCGTTGTCTGCGAGGATTGCTCAGATGTGTTTATTAGACGCTTTGTATTTGTTGACAGCTAAGAATAGGAAGGCCTTTAAGAAAACCGAGTTGATCAATCGTTACGCGGAAGATCTACTGCGGTTTTGAGTGTGATGGCAAAAAAAGGCGGAAAAATATATTTGGGTTTTGACTTAGGGGCCAGCAGCGGTAGGGCGGTAGTGGGGACTATTGACAGAGATGGATTGGTAATTGAGGAGATCCATCGTTTTACCAATGAGCATATACGTCTGGGGGGCAGCATCTTTTGGGATTTCATGGCGTTATGGAAGAATTTTAGGGAGTCTCTAAGGCTGTGCGGCAGAAATGGTTACAACAAGCTTGACGGTATCGGCATTGACACGTGGGGGGTTGATTTCGGCCTTGTCTGCTCTGACGGGAAACTGGTTGGAAGGCCGTTGTGTTATAGAGATGAGTGTACCGAAGGCGCTGACAAAATCATCGAGGAAAAGATAGGCAAGGAAAAGCTTTATAACATCACTGGTATTCCTCTTACGAGAATAGCGAGTTTGCCGCAACTTGTGGCGATGAAATGCAGTGACAGTAGTATTCGTTTCAAGATAGCGAAATCGTTTCTTCTGATGCCGGACTTATTTAGGTACTTTCTTTGCGACAATATCTCAGTTGAAAAAACGATAGCAGGTACGACCCAGTTGCTGAATATCAGCACGGGTAAATGGTCCAATACTATATTGAAGACGTTTAGAATACCTGGACGCATAATGCCTGACATAGTGGATCCGGGGACCATAACGGGTAAGCTGAAGGCTGATTTGGCGCAGCAATATGGGTTGAATGAAGCTTCGGTGATTGCCGTTGTGGAACATGATACGCCGAGCGCTTTCGCGGCGGCGCCTTACGCAGATGAAGATACAGTGGTGATCAGTTGTGGTACGTGGTCGGTGGTGGGGCAGAGCTTTGCTGAACCGGTGCTGACGGACGCGGCGTTTGAGAGCGGGTTTGTCAATGAGCCGGGTTTTCAATCGGTGCTTTTGGTGCGAAATTTGATGGGGCTTTATTTGTTTGAGAATCTGAAACGAGAATTAGCGACTTTGGGACAGAAGATAAGCTATTCGCAGATGGTCAGCCAGGCCCGGGAAGTCAAACCGTTTGAGAATTTTCTATACGCGAATTCGCCGATGTTTTTTGCCGCGAAGGAGCCGGTTGGAGTGGTTAAGGAGTATCTCAAGAAGACCGGTCAGAAGGGGGCGAAAACGGAAAGTGTTATTCGTTTGCTGCTGGAAGGTTTGGCGTTTAGCTATAAGTCAGCCATTGAGAATCTCAAAGGGATAACCGGCAGAGATTACAAGAGGATTTGTTTGGTCGGTGGGGGGGTTAGGAATGGTTTATTGTGCCAGATGACTGCGGACGCGACGGGGTTGGAGGTGATCGCGGGGCCGGGCGAGGCGACGGTGACGGGTAATTTCGCAGTGCAGGCGTTCGCGACGGGTCAGTTGCGTGACGTGGAGCAGATACGAGAGATGGTTCGGGGGTCTTTTTCGCTTAAGAAGTATAAGCCAAAGCAAATGGAGCTTTGGAACGCAATGTATGACAAATACAAGAGAATAGAACAGAAATCAGTCAAACTTTAGGGAACCTTGTATTAGTTTGGATTAATAGAGGTGCCCTGCAATTACAGAAGGGATTTGTTTTATGAAACCGTGCTATGATTTTGAAATTTTCCACAACATGTTGGACGGCATTGATCTGGATAATCATGTGATAGCGTCTTACTATCTCAAGGACCGATTGGAAGGTGAGAAGTTTCTGGACCATTTAGCGTTGGTTCAGGCGATGGGGCTGGAAGGCTCGACGGGCACATGGGAAAAAGTGGAAGAAGACACCGAAGAAGTCCGCAAAGCCATGTCCAGCAAGATGGTGGGCTTCCATGAGATACCTTCAGATGATCCTTATACCAAGGCAGCGGTGATTCAGTTGGCGTTTCCGATTCGCGCTTGGGGCGACAATATCGCGATGATGCTGCTGGCGATCGCGGGCAACTGTTTTGCGTATTCGAAGAACATTATGCTTACGGATTTGTTTATTGGTAAGAATTTGCTGGCGAAATTCAAGGGGCCGAAATTCGGCGTTGAAGGCATTCGCAAGCTGACGGGTGTTGAGGAGAGGCCTCTTTCGCTGCACATTATCAAGCCTAAGATGGGTATGACACCGGAGCAGACAGCCAACCAAGTGCGGCTGACGCTTATGGGTGGTGCGGATATGTGTAAAGACGATGAGATGCTGGGCGATGCTTACAATAATACGATGGAGCAGCGTTTGCCTTTGGTGATGGATGAGATTAAGAAAGCCAAGGATAAAACCGGCAAAGAGATGCTGTATATGTGCAGTATTACTGACGAGAGTCATGCGATGTTCGACAAGGCGCGCAGAGCGATCGATATGGGTGCGAATGGTTTGCTGGTGACTTATTCGGCGGGTCTGCCGGCTTTGCGGTATTTGACTTCTCATCCGGATATTAACGTGCCGGTAATGCTGCATGCTTCGCACATGATCGCGATGATGAAGCAGATTGCTTGGCCGGTCTTGGCGAAGTTATGTCGTCTGTGTGGTGCTGATTTGATGCTTACTCCGACGATGTGGTCTTCGATCCCGATGGTTTCGATGGAAGAAGGCTTGCGGACTTCGTTTATGAAGTTGGCGCCTTGGGGCCATATCAAGAGAACGTTCCCGATGCCTTGTGCGGGCGTTTATCCGGGTTTGGCGGAAGTGATCATAAGCGAATATGGCAAGGACATTATTATTCCGGCCGGTGGCGGTATGCTGGGTCATCCTGATGGTTACACGGCAGGTGCGCAATCGTGGCAGCAGGCAATCGCGGCGGTTATGGCAAATGTTCCGCTGCCGGAAGCCGCCAAGAAGAAAGAGAACAAGGCTTTGCGCGGCGCCCTGGAAAAATGGGGTTATATGGAAAGGCCCAAAGCTCCTTGGCTGCGTTTGGCGCCGGACTATCAGCCCAAGCCGATGAAGTTCGATGATTAGGCGGAAGAGCCGTTAAAGGTTTGTGTTAATGTAATTGCCGGGCGATGCCTGGGCAGATTTGAGGATTTGATATGGCTAAGGAAATTAAAGTTCCGGACCTGGGAGTGAACGTTGAGACGGTCGTTATACTGAAATGGATGAAAGAAGTAGGCGACGAAGTTAAGATGGGTGATGTACTTTGTGAGGTTGAGACCGACAAAGCGGCAACCGATCTGGAATCCGTGGCCAAAGGCGTTTTACTGAAGAAGCTCTTTGATGAGGGCGCCGAGGTTGAGAAAGATACGGTGATCGCTTACGTAGGTGAAGCGGGCGAGGCTGTTCCTGAATGATTATTGTTTGGAGAAACGATGTCAGATAATAAGTACTCTTTAGAATTTCTGTTGGAAATGTACCGGAAGATGGTACTTATTCGGCAGTTTGAAGATCGGGTGAAGTTTTTGTTTTTGGAAGGCATTATGCCGGGCACGATTCATCAGTGCCAGGGACAAGAAGCCAGCGCAGTCGGTGTTTGTATGGCGTTGAACGAGGACGATGTGATTACTTCGACGCATCGTCCCCACGGCCATGCGATTGCCAAGGGCGTAAGTATCCAATCGATGATGGATGAGTTGTTCGGTAAGATCACCGGCTGCTGTAAGGGCAAAGGCGGCTCGATGCACATCGGCGATTTGGACAAAGGTATGATACCGGCAGTGGCGATTGTGGGCGGTAATATACCGCTGGCGACGGGCGCAGCATTGGCGTTCAAGATGCGCAAAGAAAAAAGAGTAGCGGTTTCCTTTATGGGTGACGGTGCTACCAACGAAGGTGCATTCCATGAAGCGGTGAACATGGGCGCCATTTGGAATCTGCCGGTGCTTTATGTGGTGGAGAATAATCTCTACGGCGCATCTACGCCTGTGGGCATGGTGGTGAGAACGAAAAATATTTCCGACAGAGCTGCGATTTACGATATACCCGGCGTGACGGTGGACGGTAATGATCCAATCGCGGTCTATGAAGCTGCGCAAGAAGCCGTCGCTAGAGCCAGGCGGGGTGAAGGTCCGACACTATTGGAGTTGATGACGTATCGTATTACTGGGCATTCACGGCGTGACCCGGCTTTGTATCAGCCGAAAGACGAAAAACAGCGGGCAAAGGAAAACGAACCGATCGGGCGATTCAGAAAGTATCTTGTGGGCAATGACCTGACCAGCGCGGATGTTTTGGATAAGATCGATGCTGAGATCGAAGAAGAAATCGAAAAGGTTGTGGTTCAAGCACAAAAGGCTGCGGATCCAAAACCCGAAGACGCACTGGAAGATATGTTTGTGGAATCAATATGAGTGTGAATTCGGATGTTTAAAACTATAGAGAGTTAAATATGAAGAGACTGGGAATAGCTGAGGCGTTAAGAGAAGGTATCCGTCAGGAGATGGCGCGGGATGAGAGGGTGTTCTGCATTGGTGAGGACATCGCCATTCCGGGTGGTTGGGGAGGCGCTTTTACCGTGACGCTGGGATTGGAAAAGGATTTTCCGGATCGTATGCTGAATACTCCGATCGCGGAGAATGGTTTTATGGGGATAGCTTGCGGCGCAGCGATGATGGGGCTCAGGCCGATCGCGGATGTGCAGTACAGTGATTTTCTGTTTTGCGCGATGGACCAAGTATGCAACAACGTAGCGAAGATGCGTTATATGTCGGGCGGCAAGGCGAAGGTGCCGATGGTTATTCGGGCGCCGGTGGGAGTAACCGGCCGAGGCAGCCAGCATGCGCAGAACATGGAAACGTTCTTTATGCCTTTGCAGGGCGTTAGGATCGCTTGCCCGGCGACAGCTTATGACGCGTTGGGTATTTTGCGGACCGCGGTGCGCAGCGACGACCCGATAATGATTTTTGAGCATAAGTTGCTGTATGGTTCCAAGGGCGCCAGAGCGGAAAGCGGCGCGTTCGATGCTTCCAGTGACATTCCCGATGAGGATTATACCGTGCCTATAGGCAAAGCGGTTGTGCGCAAGGAAGGCAAGGACATAACCATAATCGGAACTTTACTGATGATGCACCGGGCTTTGCAGGCGGCGGAGCAACTGGAGAAGCAAGGGATTAGCGCTGAGGTGATCGATCCGCGGTGGCTGGTTCCGTTCGACTTGGAGACGGTGAGAAAGTCAGTGCGTAAGACGGGCGCGGTTATGACTGTCGAGGAGAGTGCCAAGCAGGGTGGCATAGGCGCGGAGATTGTCGCCACGATTGTTGAGGAGATGTCTGATGATTTGAAGGCGCCGCCGATACGGTTGGCGGCTCCGAATACGGTGGTGCCGTTTGCGCCGCCGATGGAGAAGTTCTATATTCCGCAGGTGGAAGATATTGTTGACGCAGCCAAAAAGTTACTGAACTGATATGCCGGTGTTGTGTCGGTTTTCGGTTTTTTTGACGCCATATAAACCTCATATCAAATCGAAAGGGTAAAAGCATGATAGCTGGGCACAAATTTGGGACGACGATGCCGCCTTTTAGCGGTTGTGCGGACAGGTATTGCTTGGGTGGTTATGGTGGAGGTGGTAAGGATATCGAAGAATGGCTCGATATGGCCAAGTCCGTCGAAGGTCTTGACGGCGTGGAACTGGTGGGCAATTGGCACGTGAACGATGACAATATCTTTGCCGTGGGGAAAATGTTCAGCGAGAGGGGATTGGAAATTCCGCTCTTGACGCCGGACCTTTGGACGCAGGCGAAATGGGGCAAGGGCAGCATTGCCGCACCAGATGCGCCGACGCGCCAAGCAGCCATCGCCGAAATCAAAAAAGTGATGGATTGGGCCGCGGAGTTAGATTGTCCTTATATCAATGTTTGGCCCGGTCAGGATGGATACGATTATTGCTTCCAGGCGGATTATGTTGAGGTTTGGAAATGGATGAAGGACGCCCTGGCGGAATGTGCGGAGCATACGAGCAAAACGAAGATATTGGTGGAATACAAGCCGAAGGAGCCGCGAAAGCATTGTTTTGTGGATCATGTGGGAAAAGTCTTGCTGATGTTGCAAGATCTGGAGAAGGTTGGGGTCTTGTTGGATTGGGGCCATGCCTTTCAAGGTTGTGAGAACGTCGCTGAGTCCGCGGCGATCTTGAGCCAGTATAATAAGCTGGACTATTTGCATCTCAACGACAATTATCGCAGTTGGGATGATGATATGATGGTCGGAGCGTTGCATATCCCTGAATACTTGGAACTGGTTTACTGGCTCAAGCGGGTTGGATACGGGGGTTGGCTGACGTTGGATATTTTTCCGTTTAGGGAAGACGGCGTGAAGGCGGTAAAGGAGTCGCGCCAATGGCTGGAAGGGTTCTTCAAAGCAATCGACAAGGTTGGCATGAAGAAAATTGAGACAGTCATAAAGAATGGTGACGCTTGCGCATCTTCGGCTATTGTGCGGGAAGCATTGAATCTATAGCTCGAGGTTAGTGCTGTTATGGAACGAGTATGTTTTCTGCTGCAAGTAAAGAGAGATAAAGTAGATGAATATCTCAAGGTGCATGATGTTTGGCCGGAGATGTTGGAGGAAATGAAAAAAGCGGGCCTGAGGAATTACAGTTTGTTTCTTCGGCCTGACGGTCTGGTGGTGGGGTATCTGGAAGCTGATAATGTGCAGGAGGCTTTTGATCGGCTGGGCCAGACGGAGGTGAACAAACGCTGGCAAGAAAAAATGGCGGAGTTTTTTGAGGCCGGCAGCGGCGATCTGAAAGAGGGAGATATTGAGTTTCTGAAGTCGTATTTTTATATGGCTTAGATGGAGTGAGGAGATGTTGTTTTGGTTTTCAAGCTCGGCTATTCGCCGGCATATCAGCAGATGTAGGCGTAACACATTTGCTGCACTTTTCGATATAC
>JAFGKT010000062.1 GCA_016928435.1 Sedimentisphaerales bacterium
CGTCTTTCGCGGTTAAAAATCCCTGACCACCCGTCTCCACTGCACCCCCGAACAAACCCCCTGCACCAGAAAAATGCCCCCGGCAGCTAATTCTTATTCGTGATTATTCGTGCCCATTCGTGGTTCTCTTTTTCGCGTCTTTCGCGGTTAAAAACTCCCTGACCTATCTTTGCCGAACAAGGAGTTCCTTCACCCCAACCCCCGTCGGCAAATCATGCTTCGCCAAATCCGCCAAAAAACGTTGCCCATCCGTATAATATCCCGCCGTCGGTTTAATCTCCGGACACCGCTCCAGGAAAAACTTATTCAATAATTCCATAAACACTTCACGAACATATTTACTTATCATCGACGCCAAAGCGATCGGCATCTGCCGCGTTTCACCCTTAGCCAAAAAGTGAATCTTCATAGCCCTGCCCGGCTCCGTCAACTCATAACTGCTCGTCGTATCAGTCTCCTTTAATATCTTCATACTGCACTGCGGAAACAACCGCTGCAATTGCGCCCGATAATGACTCCGCCCACCCTGCTTATCAATCATTATCTGCAATTTCCGATCCCCAAACTCCCGATACGCTCTATCGATCAACTGACTCGCCAGATAAAACGAAACCGTCGCTTTGTTCTCCATCGCCTCCACCAATCGATTGAAGTGCCCCGCCCACAAAGGACGCGCCCACAAACCACGCAGCTTCATCCCATGCTTGCCCGCGTCACCCGCCAACGCCTTACCCGCCGTCGTAACATCATCAACATCATAATCCAACCCATAATCATGATATACCAACCCATACCAAGGATACTCCGCCAACTGCTCCCGCTCATCGCACCCCAATGTCTTCAGCAATCCCCCCAAAGTGCCAGGCAAACCCGCCCCCTCAACCGCCGCCAAAGCCGCTAATACCCCACGTTGCAAACGACCATATCCGCCTCCGCTCTGTTTGAGCTTCTTGGAATCATTGATGATTATCCGCCCCGCGCTGCCCGATGCGACCTTCGCCGTACTAGCCCTCAGAACATCCCAAAGCGGCTGTTTGAGCAAATCGTCAGGCAACTCCCATACCGCCGCCGACATAACCAAAGGCCCCAAGATCGGCCCATACCCCGCCTCATCAATGCCTACCAAAACACTCATCAAACCACCTTTTTATCCAAACTCCGCTGCACAGGCCGTTTCCTTAAAAAACTCAAAGCCCGTCAAACCTTCTAGCCGAAACCACTCCCAACGTCAAGCACTACACCCACAAATTAGCCCCCTGACCCGTCAGGGGGTTTTAACTCATAACCCGTCAGGGGGTTTTAACTCAAGACTTCCAAAAAAATACCGACCAACCCCACCTGCCCCACGATTCAGCGTATGCACAAAAAAAGGGTACAGAACTCTCGCCAATCTTGCGGAGCCTGTACCCTTCTTAAAAGGATGGTATCTCTACGCTAATTCTTTCTGCACTTCAGCGATAGATTCCTCAATTATATCCATCGCCTTCTTCGCCACTTCAAAAGGCATAATGATCGGCGGACTCATCCGCAAAATGTGACCCGCCGGTATCCAAGCCAACCCCTTGGCGAACGCCTTCTGATAAACCAGCTTGCCCGCCTCAGCGAACGGCTCTTTCGTCTCCTTGTCCTTCACCAACTCCACACCCATCAAACACCCCTTACAACGAGTATGCCCCACAATATCATACTTCCCTGTCCAATCAGCCATCCGATCATTGAAGTAATCACCCAATGCCGTAGCGTGTTCCAAAAGCCCTTCTTCTTCGATTACCTCGATCGATGCCAAAGCCGCACCGCAGGCCATCGGATTGCCACCGTAGCTCGTCGAGGCACTAACCGAATCCACCACGTCCGCGATATTCTCATCCACACACAACGCCGTAACCGGGAAGCCATTACCAAACCCCTTACCCAACGTCGTTATGTCGGTCCGCGTATTGTAATGTTCCATCGCCGTCCATTTGCCCGTTCGCCCCGTGCCCGTCAGCACTTCGTCAGCGAACAGCAGCAAACCGTGTTTGTCGCACAATTGACGCAGCTTCGGGAAAAAATCGTCCGGCGGAAAAATCGAGCCGCCCCAACCTTGAATCGGCTCCAATACAAAAGCGCAAACCTGACCCGCCGTCCCTTCATTCATATATTGCTCAAAAAACGTAATATATGCGTCCGTGTCAATCTCTCCGTCGGCTTTGGTCCAAATCGGCCGATACGGATCAGGACGAGGAACCATATGAAAACCAGGCGCCCGCGTCGGACCATAGCAGCTCGAACGAATCTGCGCCAAACTCACCGAACCGTAACTCTTGCCGTGAAAATCCATAAAGCAACTAATGAACTCATGTTTGCCCGTCGCCGCCCGCGCTACCCGCAGCCCAGCCTCAACCGCCGTCGTCCCCGAATCATAAAGCTGGAACCCCTTCAAATTGCTAGGCAGAACCTCAGCCATCTTTTCCATCAATTCCATCTTTATCGTCGTGGAAAAATCGTGAGCGTTCATCAGCTTCCCCGCCCAATACTGCACCGCCTCAGTAACCTTCGGATGGCAATGACCCAAATTCGTGACATAAATACCACTCGAAAAATCAATATACTGATTGCCGTCCAAGTCCGTCAGCGTACAACCGCTGCCGCTCTCAAACGCAACCGGAAACAGCTTTACCTGCCCCGAAAAACCCTTCATGTACTTGCTCGTACGATCGTGACACTCCCGGCTCTTAGGCCCCGGAGGCGCAGCCACTATCTTGGGCCATTCGTTCAAATCCAGTTGATAACCTGCCGGATCATATTTGCCTACTGTTGCTGTTGCCATGACTTTTCCTTGTAAATGTTTAATAGAAACAATCTTACGACTTCAACGTAAAACCGTCGCCAACCTTTAATGACGCCTATACCCCTAGATTAGAACTTCAGAACCCGAAAATCAAGTTATTTTATGATAATTAGTGTTATTTTTTCACACCTGCCCTCGTTAATCAACCCCAAATGTCCATTCTTACCGCATTGCCCCTTCTTTTACCGCGTTACTCCCTTTACGGACTTTATCTGACGCTCCGCTTTGCCCCGTCCCATCTGCCCGCACCGCTATCGCTCGAGGCCTCGCTGCCTTCCCAACCAGCCAAACGCGCCCAAAGCCACCATGCCGCGTAGGCCTTGCGATTAGCGTTCAGCGGTTCACTATGCGCGCTGCCGCAATCGTACCAATGTTCACCCTGATGATGCGATTCCTGCCAATCCCTCGCCCAATTGCCGTCATAATCACCATCACCATCGCGGTCGTAATTGCACGCATCATCGCAATACCATCGCATATAATTATGCCGCCCGTCCGGATCGTAACTTTCAATATCTGCGAAATCATACAAGATTCTTTCGTTCTCTCTGCAATGCTGGCGAATGTGTTCGTTCGCTCGATTCAAATCCCCATCCAGCCCACTGCCGTCCAAATGCCCCGTCATAAAAACAAACTGCACATCCGGATAGTCCTCGATCAAATCCTCCATCAAATCCAAATATATATCGATCTCCGAAGTATCCGTCGCCGCTTGCCCGCACCAAGACCAAACAATCACATTCACATCAGCGTTATCCGGATCATCCAGATACCGACGTGTCGCCCGCGCCCAAGCTCGGCGGTCCGGACTCCCCAAATCATCAGCCCCCTCAAATGGAGTATCCCGCAAATCCAGCGCCCCGTATTCGCCTCCATAATTGAACGCGAAAATATCTTCTTCCAGCAACAATCCCAGCCCGCCTTCGTTGGCGAAATCAACCAACCCATCCATACCGTCGATCAACTGACTGCCATGCGAAGTGTGCCCGTAAGCGATATGCAGCCGATCTTTCGCTTGGTTTATCGCCCATTCCGGAATCTCCGTAATATTTGTACACTCATGATCGACAATGATCTGACCAGCACAAAAACCATTGAAACCTGCCAGACAACCAGAAACCAACCACATCAATATCACTAACCGTTTCATCTTAGCAATCTCCTTGAACCCCCATCAAAACTTATGTCCATCATCTCATTATATCACACCCCTCCCAAGCCAACAAACCGGAACTTGCCTCCCATACCCTCACCTCTTCAAACCCGGCTGCCCCCCCCCTTTCGCGCAGCTAAAGGGTGATCGAACACCAACCAAACCCTATTACCCAATCATTTACCGTCGAGAAATCTATCCGTCCGCCCGCCCCCGGCCAATCCTTATTCGCGATTATTCGTGTCCATTAGCGATTCTCTTTTTCGCGCCTTTCGCGCCTTTCGCGGTCAAAAAATCCCTACCTTTTCGCCCACACTGTACCCAAGACTATCGCCTAGTGCTTCCGAAACATGTCATGCCCGACTCCGATCGGGCATCCAGGGGAACACATTTTGCTTTTCTTCCCGTTCCTCACACTTTCCTTTTACTGCACTTCCGCGTTCGCCCTTGGCAACTATCTTATTCGCGATTATCCGTGTCCATTAGCGGTTCTCTTTTTCGCGTCTTTCGCGGTTAATAATTCCCTGACCTCTCGCCCCCCATTGTACTTGGGATTGCCCCCCTGTGCTTCCGCGTCCTGCCCCCGGCAGCCAATCCTTATTCGCGATTATTCGTGTCCATTAGTGGTTCTTTCTTTGCGTTCTCTGCGTTCTTTCGCGGTTAAAAACTCCCTGACCAATCGAAAAAACCAATCTGCCTAATCTCACCCCTCACCACCAGTTTTCGCTGGCAATGCTTCTCTCAGCAACTATAATGGCCACAACATCGTCTGGGCAAAAGGTTTGTACCTTGTCACCCTATACACGAAACCGCTTCGTAAGTGGGCCGACCACAATGAAACGCGATACCATTTGCTCACCTGAGCCGCAGTACGCATCCAAGGCCCAGCCTAATACCAGGCCAATCGCAGACCGAAAAACCGAAACTGACAACTCAACCCCAACCAACGAAGGTTCACCGCAAGTGCATCACGACTATCGATTATTGTCGCAAATCAAGCCCAACACCGTCGCTCAGAAACTTCTCTCTGCCGTCGGCAAACTCACCTGTGTCTTCAGCTTGATCATAGCCGTATTCATTCTCGCCCCCGCCCAACTCTGTATTGCCCAACAAACTTTCGACTCACCTCTGACAATCGAAGCGCAGTTCTCCCAGGTCTTTCGCAACCCGGACGGCCAAAACGCCGTTATCCTCCAAGGCACCGTACACATTCGTTGCGCTGATAACCATATTACCGCCGATCAAGCCGTCGTCTGGATTCGCCAAATCATCGACCCCGAAAACGCCTCCGTTCCCTCCCAATGGATAGCAACCATCTACGCTCAGGGCCACGTCGAACGACTATCCGGCAATATCGCCCTCATCGAAAACCAAAATGACCCTCAAAGCAGATTATTCCGCTTGGCTACTAACGACCAAGTCTTTCTAACCAGCGAAACCCGCGTGCATCGGTCCGGCCATGACAACGAGTTCTACCAACACGCCCTCCGTCAACGCGAAATCATGCTCAATCCCGCTGCTCAATTGCCCATCCCCCAACAACCGTCATCACCTGAGGACATCCTCCTCCAGCAGCAGCTTCCCAGCGAGTCCCTACCCACACAAACATCCCCCGCGATCCCACCGGACCAGGCTTCACCCGAAGACCTACTTATCCAACTTCAAGGCCCCTCTGAACAAACCAACGCTCCCGCGACCCTGCCCGAAGAAGATATAACACCCGAAACGTTACTTATCCAAAGGCCCGAACTGCCCTCAGCCCAAACCACCGGAGAAATTACCTTCGCCGAGGAAATGCTCCAGGCCATGCAGCCGCCCGTCTATCCTCCAGACGCCCAAGCACCTCTCCTGCAATTCGGCAGCCAACCCGCTGAAACCACCACCGACCAGCCGACCACGCAGACCCAACGCCCAACCGTACATCTACTGCCCCAAGGCAGATTCATCTCCCAACAGCAGCCCGACGGCAGCCAAGCTTTCGTATGCACCGACGGAATATATGTTTACCAACAGACCGAAGCCGCCGACAGCTCATCCCAACCAACATTACTCGAACTACGCGCCCGAAACGCCGTCGTATTCTATGATCGTCAAGCTCTTATCGAAGGAGACGCCGAACTGAGCAGCGTAGTATATGGCGTATATCTCGAAGGCGATGTCATCCTACAAGCAGGCTACCACACCATCCAAGCAGCACAACTCTATTACGACTTCGTATTGCAACGCGCACTCGTACTCGATGCCGTCGCTCAAACCGTATTGCCCGACCAAACCATGCCAATCTATGTTCGAGCCGACCGCTTGCGGCTCTTGAGTCTCGATCATTTTCACTTCACCGTCGAAAACCTCCAACTTACTAACGACGAATTCCCCCAACCCGCCGTATGGGTCGGCGCCCAGCAAGGCGAATTCCAACTAGATCGACACCCCCAAGCCCCTGATCGTTACACTTACCGACTTCAAAACGTAACCGTAAATCTCGGCGACCTACCCGTTTTCTTCTGGCCCGGCGGTGCCGGCTCCAGCCAAACCACCTCCACACCCCTCGAACGTGTCCGAACCAGCTACGACAGCGAATACGGCATCAGCATCGAAAGTCGATGGTCCCTCGCATGGCTGCTCGGTATAGAATCACCCACAGGTGTTGAAGCCCATTTGCTCCTCGACGAATTCACCAAACGAGGACCGGCAGGCGGAATAAACCTCGACTATAATCGCCAAGACTATTTCGGCACCGTGCGTGGCTATGTCGTCAACGATCACGGCCAAGACCATCTCGGCAGCTACGCCTCCCGCAACGACATCGAACCTCTACGAAATACCAGAGGCCGACTCAGATGGCAACACCGCCAATACCTCCCGCAAGGTTGGCAAGGTACATTCGAACTCGGATACGTCAGCGACTACGATTTCCTCGAAAGCTGGGAAGAAAGAGAATTCGACACCGATAAGGGCAACGAAACCATTATCTACTTCAAACAGCAAAGAGACCACTGGGCCTTCGACTTCCTCAATAAATTCCACCTCAATGACTTTGATTATACGCTGGAAGAAATCCCCACCGCCGGTTTCCATGTCGTCGGTCAAGACCTCTTCAATAGATTCACTTACCATCAAACCGGTTATATTACCCGATTCCGCGAACGCGCCGGTGATCGAGACGTCCCCGGATTCTCCGGTGCCTACGAACCCAGCGTCCTAGTGCCCACCATCGATCAGGACAGCCGCAGCCTCGCCACCAGTCGCAACGAACTCTCAATGCCCCTTACCTATAATTGGCTCCACTTCGTACCAACCGCCATCGGCACTATCGTCTGGGACGACCGCACCGACGAAAACCTCTACGTCCAAGGCGCTATCGGCTTCCGCGCCAGCACCCAGCTTTCCCGCGTCGATAACTCCGCCCAGTCTCGTCTCTGGGACATCAACCGCGTCCGTCATATCGTCATCCCGGAAGCCAACGTCTTTTGGGTCGATTCCGATCTCGAAGGCGACGTCCATCGCGACGTTTATAACTTCACCCTCCGCCAACGCTGGCAAACCATGCGAGGCCCAACCGACCACCAGTACAGCGTTGACTTCCTTCGATGGAACACCAGCCTTACTCTCGTCGAACGCGACATCGACAACTCCTCCCTCCCCGCTCGATTCTTCTTCTCCTCCCCCGAACCACGGCTAGGCCCAACACCCATCATCAACGCCGACCTCGCCAACTTCGGCCTAGCTCGACGCGAACAAGTCAACCAAAACTTCGCTGACCACGTCACCACCGATTGGCAATGGATCATCTCACCAACAACCACGTTTTCCGGAGGACTCAACGTCAACCTACACGACGGCGTACTCAGCCAGGCCGACGGAACCCTCTCCGTCCAACGCTCACCCCGAACCAGCTACGCCATCAGCTATCGATTCCTACACGACGGCGACACCTTCGACCGACGTAATTGGAACCGCGTTTTCGATAGCGAATGGGTCACCGGCGCCGTCAGCTACCGCCTAAACAGCAAATACACCGCCGCATTATCCTACCAGTACGACCTCGCCCGAACCGAGCAAGGCGTAACCCAAGCAGTCATCATCCGAAAATTCCATCATTGGTACACAGCCGTTAGCGTCGGCTTCGATGCCATCGACGAAAACTTCAACATTATGTTCAGCATCTGGCCCGAAGGATACGACCAATTCGCCATCGGCTCAAGACGATTCACCCACCTAACCGAATAACCATCCTCCCGCCTTCATCAAATCACTCATTCGCCGCCTTTACCCGGTTCACACACCGCGGAGCCAAACTCCTTAACGCTTCTGTCGCGTTCTCATCCTGTCAATCCTTAAGAAATCCTTTTCTTACTCCCCTTGAACTTCGAATCCCGCAAACCTATCGAACCCATCTACACCACTGACCCGCCTTTGGCAAATTCTAATATCCTGCCCATCCTGTCAAAAAACTCCCTGACCTCACAGACCCCATCGCACACCCGATAACTCCCCCAACGTCCGATATCACCCCCGCCCAATCATCCATCTTACCAAAAATCAGCAAAAAAAATCCCAAAATCCGCTACATTGCCCATTTTATATTGTATCTTTAGGTTGGAGTTCTGTCAGTAAAATGGATGAATTAACTAAAAGGAAAATCATATGGGATGATTTGCACCGCAGGAAACTCGCCGGCAACAGTGCCGCTAGTATCCTAAACGGCGGTCGATCACAAGTAGCACTGCTGAAATTCAGCAATCTGCTAAATCACAGCGATCCCGTTATGCGCTCCGCCGCCATAACCAGCCTAGTAAAGGTCGGCGGTTCCGAAGCCGCTAACCTCATCGCACGTAAGATCAAAGACTCCTCACCTCAAGTCCGAGCCCAGGCTTGTTGGGGCCTTGGCCAATTACGCCATCAACCCGCACGAACCATGCTGTTCGATTCCCTGCGCGACCCCTTCCTGCCCGTCGTCCTCGAAGCCGCCGTCGCCCTGCACTTGCTCGGCGACAAGACCGGCTACCACCGAATCGTACAACTGCTGAGAATACCCGGCGATCACCGCGAAGAAACCAAACATGCACTTACTCGTATCACCAGACAAAAATTCCGCTCAGGAAAACCCGGCATAAAAGACGCCCTCAGATGGATTAACACCCGCCGAAAACTCGGCGCCTAACCAATCCCAATCCCCCCCTTGCGTCAAAACCCTTCCAATGGTATCCTATCCCCAAAAGGTAAATCAGAGCCCCAAACGCGATATCTATCCGTGCTTCGCGCCGCGGGGATTTTGACGATAACTTGACCTGGGTGGCACCCTTTCGCGAAGCTAAAGGGTGATCGTCCCCTAACTACAATCTAATGTCATCATCAGCCAAGGCGGGGCAAATCGTTGCCCACGCATAAATTACCCTTTAACGCTACCAAAAGAAAGTCATTCCCCAATGATCAAAATCAACGAGAACTACCTCAAGCTCCAAGCCGGTTACCTGTTCCCCGAAATCTCCCGACGCGTCAAAGTCTTCCAAGACGCCAACCCCAACGCCGACATCATCAAACTCGGAATCGGCGATGTAACTCTGCCATTACCCCCCGCCGTCATCGAAGCCTTCCATCATGCCGTCGACGAAATGGCCGACGCCAAAACCTTCCACGGTTACGGCCCCGACCAAGGCTACCCATTCCTCATCGAAGCCATCATAGCCAACGACTTCGCCGCCCGTAACGTCGATATCGCGCCCAGCGAAGTATTCGTCAGCGACGGCGCCAAATGCGACACCGGCAATATCCAGGAAATCTTCGGCATCGACAACGTCATCGCCGTCACCGATCCCGTTTACCCCGTTTATGTTGACACCAACGTCATGGCTGGCCGAACCGGCCCCGCCGAAAACAACGGCCGCTACGGCAAAATCATCTACCTGCCCTGCACACCCCAAAACAACTTCGTCCCCGAACTCCCGCAACAACCCGTTGACATCATCTACCTCTGCTACCCCAACAACCCTACCGGCGCCGTCGCCACCAAAGAAGCTCTCACCCAATGGGTCCAATACGCCCGCGCCAATAAAGCCATCATCCTCTTCGATGCCGCCTACGAAGCCTTTATCACCGACCCCGACATCCCCCACTCCATCTTCGAAATCCCAGGCGCCAAAGAAGTCGCCATCGAGTTCCGCAGCTACTCCAAAACCGCAGGATTCACCGGCGTCCGCTGCGCCTACACCGTCGTACCCCAAGAGCTAAAAGCCTACACCACATCCGGCGAACCAATAGCCGTCAACAAAATCTGGAGCCGACGTCACTCAACCAAGTTTAACGGCGTTTCGTATCCCGTCCAGGTCGCCGCCGCCGCCACCTACACCGAAAAAGGCCGACCCCAAGTACGTCAACTCATCGACTACTACATGGAAAACGCCCGCGTCATTCGCACCCAGATGGAAGAATTCGGCTACACAGTGTACGGCGGAACCAACGCCCCCTACATCTGGATCGAAACCCCTGACGGAGTCGATAGCTGGCACTTCTTCGACCAACTCCTACAAGAAGCCAATGTCGTAACCACACCCGGATCCGGCTTCGGATCCGCAGGACAAGGATTCATCCGTATCAGCGCCTTCAACTCCATCGAAAACGTCAAAGCCGCCATGCAGCGCATCAACAAAATATAAACCACCCTCCAAAACAGAGGATTATAAAATCGGGTGGCACCCTTTCGCGCAGCTAAAGGGTGATCAAAAACCCTGCACAAAATAAACCAAATCCACCTATAAAACACCAACCAACAACCGCAACTTTAGCCCCGCACGTCACATCCCGGGGGTCAGAACTCATTGCGCCGTAGGGTGTGCAACTTGCTTGCACACGACGAGTATGCTCTGCATACCATCCCTGACCTCACCACCTCCCGTGTACCCCCGACTAATCCACCCCTGTGCTTCCTACCCGCCCCTGCTAATTCTTATTAGTGAATATTAGTGTCCATTAGTGGTGCCTCCCAATAATCAGCGTGCCCCCGCCTTTTCCTTGATTTCCACCCATAATTATGCTATTCCTAATACCATGACAGTACAGAGTCAAGAATGGACGCTTAAACGGCTCTTGGAATGGACCACCGACTACCTTACCAAGGCAAACATAGATCAGCCGCGACTTTGCGCCGAAATCCTCCTCGCTCACACCCTCCAATGTCAACGCATCGAACTCTACACCAATTTCAACCGCGTACCCAACCCTGACCAACTCACCCAATATCGCCAACTCGTCCGACGCTGCTACGAACATGAACCCGCCGCCTACCTGGTAGGCCAAGCCCATTTCTACAGCCTGTCCTTCACCGTAGGACCAGGCGTACTCGTCCCCCGCCCCGAAACCGAAGTACTCGTCACCGAAGCCCTCACTTTCATCCGCCAAACCACTCGTCCCACTATCGACGTACTCGACCTATGCACCGGAAGCGCCTGCGTCGCTGTCGCCATCGCCGTTAATTGCGTCGAAGCTGAAGTCCTCGCCGTCGATATCTCCGAAAACGCCCTCGAATACGCCCAGCAAAACGTCACCCGCCACGAACTTCAGCCCCGCGTCACTCTAATGCAAAGCGATCTTTTCTCCAGCGTCGAGCAATCAGGCAAAGGCGTCTTCGATCTCATCGTCTCCAACCCTCCTTACATCGCCCAAGCCGTTTACGAACAATTGGATCGCAACGTCAAAGATTACGAACCACCCGAAGCCCTGCTCGCCGGACCAGAAGGCCTGGATTTCTACCGACGCATCCTCAACCAAGCCGATTCCTTCCTCGCAGACAACGCAATGCTAATGGTCGAAGGAGCCTTCGATCAAGCCGACGACATCGCCCAGCTTTTCCAGCAAACCGATTACCTCACCGACATCCAAACCGTCCGCGACCAACTAGGCCACAAAAGAGTCGTCAAAGCCCGAAAAATATAGCAAGGAGGCTATAAATGTATTTCTTCGAAATCCAAGGCGGCACCCGCTTAAAAGGCACCGTCAAAGTCAACGGCTCCAAAAACGCCGCCCTGCCTATCATGGCTGCCTGCCTGCTCACCACCGAACCAAACCGCATAAAATCCGTCCCCGATCTCGCTGACGTCCGCCATCTCACCGAAGTCCTCACCAAGCTCGGAGTCCAACTTCAACGCCTCCCCGACAACACTCTCCAAATCCAAGTTCAAGACGAAACCCAAAGCCTTACCGATTACGACAGCGTCCGCAAGATGCGAGCCAGCATTTGCGTACTCGGTCCTCTCCTTGCCCGCCGCGGCTACGCCGAAGTAAGCATGCCCGGCGGATGCGCCATCGGAGACCGACCCATCGATCTCCACCTCAGAGGCCTTCGCGCCCTCGGTGCCCAAATCGAACTAAAAGGCGGTAACATCATTGCTAAGTGCAAAAGACTCCGCGGCGCCGAATTATTTCTAGGCGGACCGTTCGGAAGCACCGTACTCGGCACCGCCAACATCATGTGCGCCGCTACCCTTGCCGAAGGTCAAACCATCATCGAATCCGCTGCCTGCGAACCCGAAATCGTTGACCTCGGCAATTTCCTCAACGCCATGGGCGCCAAAATCTCAGGCCTCGGAACCCCACGCATCACCATTCAAGGCGTCGATGAACTAGGCGGTACCGAACACCAAATCATACCCGACCGCATCGAAGCCGGAACCTTCATGGTCGCCGCCGCTATAACCAACGGCGAACTAATCATCGAAAATTGCCGCACCGAACATCTCATGGCTTTCATCGACCGCCTGCGACTCATCGGCGTACACATCGAAAAAGACAATCACGCCGTCCACGTCTGCTCCGCGCGTCGGCTAAATCCCGTCGATGTGACCACCCAACCGTATCCCGGTTTCCCTACCGACCTCCAAGCCCAACTCATGGCACTGCTAACACTCGCCGACGGCAACAGCATAATCACCGAAAAAATCTACCCCGACCGGTTTATGCACGTCCCCGAAATGAACCGTATGGGCGCCGATCTCCGTAAAGAGGGACCCACCGTTATTGTCGCAGGCGTAAGAAAACTAATCGCCGCACCAGTCATGGCGTCCGACCTCCGCGCATCCGCCGCACTCGTTCTCGCAGGCATGGCCGCCGAAGGAAATACCATCGTCCGACGAGTTTACCACATCGATCGAGGCTACCAAAACATAGAAGAAAAACTAAACTCCGTCGGAGCCAAAATCACCAGAGCATCCGAATAACCCTTCACCCCCAACGTACGGCGGGCCATACCCGCCATCCCTGACGCCCCGCATCCCCCAACAACCTCCGCCAACAAACCAACACCAATAACTGTTAGCCCCCGAACTTCACGTTCGGCGGGTTAGAACCCCATGTGAAAAACAACCCCTACCCCCCCCGAAACACCAACCAACAACCGCAACCGTCCCGCCCCCGGCAGCCAATTCTCATTCGCGATTATTCGTATCCATTAGCGGTTCTCTTTTTCGCGTCTTTCGCGGTTAAAAATCCCTGACCACCCGTCTCCACTGCACCCCCGAACAAACCCCCTGCACCAGAAAAATGCCCCTGGCAGCTATTCTTATTCGAGAATATTCGTGCCCATTCGTGGTTCTCTTATTTTCGCGTCTTTCGCGGTTTTCGCGGTTAAAAATCCCTGACCTAACCGCCCTCTGAGGTGCCCCAGACTAACCCCCCTGTGCATCGTATACGCCCCCGGCAGCTAATATCTTCTCCCCGCTTCGTGATCTTCGTGCCCCTTCGCGGTTCTCTTTCACAGCCAATCTGTCAGTGCCATTCGCACTTCAATGCCAACTGCTGCTCGCCACCGGCAGCTTGATCCCGATATCATCCAACACCTGGCGCAACATCTCAAAATCCACCGGCTTAACCAGAAAACCATCAACATAATACTGACTCGCCAACTCTGCGTCATCGTGCGCCACCGAACTCGTCAGAACAATTACCGGTATCCGGTCCAGATTATTGAAGCACTTCACTTGTCGCAGCACCTCGATACCATCCAAGCCCGGCAAACGCAAATCCAGCAAGATCACATCCGGATGAGGACTACTCGTGGGATCCGCGAACTTCCCCCTACGACATAAATAATCCAACGCCGCATTACCGTCGGTTACCAAACGAACACAACCTTCAAGGTCGTGATTCTCAAACTGACGCATCAGTAAACTCGCGTGCCCGGGATTGTCTTCAACCAATAGTATGTTTAAGTGTTTTCGAACCATAACTAAAACTCCTTTTTGGCTTTATTATGCCCAAAAACATATATATCCTCGTAGTCAACTTTCGCAGTTTTGAACATCAAAATATGCACTCAGAAGTGCCTTTCCATCGCATAC
>JAFGKT010000063.1 GCA_016928435.1 Sedimentisphaerales bacterium
CAAGATGAAATCTCCAAAGAGGAATTCTATGAATTTTTATAC
Source organism: Sedimentisphaerales bacterium (assembly GCA_016928435.1). Classification (GTDB taxonomy): domain Bacteria; phylum Planctomycetota; class Phycisphaerae; order Sedimentisphaerales; family SM23-30; genus JAFGKT01. The sequence goes on from JAFGKT010000063.1 coordinate 43, forward strand.
AACCTCCAAGATGAACTAGAAATAATGGAAGCCCAATATTGGCAAAACCAATAAACCTTTTCAATCAAAAAAACGTTAGCCCCCGGGTCACATCCCGGGGGTTAGACTTCATTACCGATACTAATCCCAACCAATCACCTGTCCCTATTTATATTCGTGACCCGCCCCCGGCTAATCTAAAATCTGCGAAAATCGGCGTAATCTGTGGATAAAATCTCCCCGTCTCTCCAACCCCCCTGGCAGCTAATTCTCATTCGAGAATATTCGTAACCATTAGTGTTATCAAAAAATGAAAACCAATGAGCAACAATATCAAAAAACATCAACCAAAAACAAAAAACCAATAGCCATCGCGAAGCACATTTATTAGCGTAAATTAGTGTCCATTAGTGGTTCTCTTTCCCCGTCGCGCAAAAATGCTACCAACCAAACCGCGCAAAACTCACCACCCCAAAAAACGTCGCCATTCCTGAAAAAAACCGCATCATTCTTAACCAAAACCAATCAAAACCGATAAATTTCGATCCATTTTTGAACGTCCACTCTCACCCGTCCCACCCCCGCGCGCTCCCGGCAACCCTTCGCGCATCTCACCGCCCGCACCTCTGCCCCCATCTATCAATCATGCGCGCCCGTATCCCAAGAAATCTCTTATTTCCGCTACCCCCAAAACCACCGCACTCTCGCTCCATCGCGTGCGCACTTCTCGCCGCGTAATTCCGCGCATTGCCGCTACCCCCAAACCACCCACTATCACTTCAGCACGCGCGCATGTCCCGCCGTCATTTTCCGCGCATTTCTGCTACCTACTTAGTTTGCTTTTTTGTGTCACAATCACTACACTAATCCAGTCATAAACCGCACCTAACCGGAGCCAAAACATGCCCCACAAAAACCTCCTCAACGCCGATGACTGCCTTCTGCTTGTCGCCGACATCCAGGACGCCTTTTTGCCTCATATCCTTAATATAGAACGAGTTATAAAGCGTAGCCAAGTCGCCGTCCAAGCCGCCCAGGTTCTCGAGCTGCCCATAATTGTCACCGAGCAGTACCCGCAAGGCCTTGGCCGCACCGTCGCCCCGCTCCAAAAAACTTTGGCGCAAATCCCTTATCACGAAAAACTTACATTCAACTGCCTCAGCGAACCCGCAATAAAACAAGCCATTTTGGCAGCCAATTGTCACCAAGTTTTAATCGTAGGCATCGAGGCCCACATTTGCGTCAGCCAAACCGCCCATGCTCTCCTCGCTCAAGGATTCACCTGTCATGTTGCCGCTGATGCCGTAAGTTCCCGAAAGCAAATAGATTACGACATAGCACTGGCCCGCATGCGCCACGCCGGAATCACCATCACCACCACCGAAGCCGCTGTCATGGAAATGACCCAATCAAGCCGCCACCCCAATTTCAAAGCCATCTCACAAATCATTAAATAAATCAATAAGTCGCTTAAAATCAACAACTTATATTAAGCACAGCCGCTGTGAGTTTTTGATTGCTTTTTTCTTCACCAATACCTATTATGTGACTGTGATCGGCAGTCGGCTTGTTGGCCGACGCGAACCCCTTCATTTTTGTATTTAGCCTAAATGCTTTCAGAAAAAGGGTTTGTGAGATTTGTGCCGGTTGAGATTTTACTTCTGTTACTGGCTGGTGCCGTCGTGCGGGCCCGCCGGGGAAGGATTAAGAAATGATTACGCAAGAGATTAAAGAACAGATCATCAAAGAATACCAGACCCACGAGGGAGACACCGGTTCTCCTGAAGTCCAGGTAGCTATCTTAACATGCCGCATTAAAGACCTCACTGAGCATCTAAAGTCTCACAAAAAAGACCACGCCTCCCGCCGGGGTCTCCTAAAAATGGTCGGAAAACGCTCCAGCCTACTAAAATACCTAACCAAAACCGACCGCGCACGTTACAACTCTCTAATCGGCCGACTTGGTCTGCGCAAGTAGGGGGCTTCGTTTTAGCTTTATGTACTCCGGTCGAGATGTGGTTTCTTGGCTGGGGATGCTGATAGCGGATGTGGTTTTCTGCATAGATTCATAGGGTTAAAACGTTTGAGTGTCCCTGGTTTTTTAATGGCGGGTTTAGGTTATCGCGTTTTATGAAATTATGCTTGGATGATGGCGTGGGTTTCATAAGACAGCCCAAATCGTCAAGATGTTATATCGCTTTGTCTCACTCCTTGGTTTTCTCAGATATTTAATGTGGGAATAATACATCACAGATTCGACAGCATTGCAGTGGAATGAATTAGAAGAACAGAAGAAGAAGTTAGTAAATAGATTAAGAAGTAGTCGGTTAGTAGGAAGAAGGTAAAAAAAAGATGTCGATGGTAAAGAAAGTTGAACGTCAGATAGCAGGTAGAATTTTATCGATTGAGACAGGCAAAATTGCGAAGCAGGCTTCCGGGGCGGTGGTGGTTCGTTATGGCGATACGGTGGTATTGGCCACGGCGGTGGGGGACAAGCCTCGTGAGGGTATAGATTTTTTCCCATTAACGGTTGATTATCGCGAAAAGACCTCCGCGGCGGGTAAGTTCCCGGGTGGTTTCATCAAGCGTGAAGGTCGTCCGACGACCAAAGAGATTTTGACGATGCGGATGATTGACCGTCCGATTCGTCCGATGTTTCCCAAGGGTTTTAGGGATGAAGTACAATTACAAGTAATGGTGCTTTCAGCTGACCAAGAGAACGATCCGGATATACTAGCGATGATCGGTTGCTCGGCGGCTTTGAGCATTTCGGACATTCCGTTTGAAGGTCCGATGGCGGCGGTTCGCATTTGCCAGGTTAATGGTGAGTTGGTTTTGAATCCGCTGCAGGATGAAGTATCCAATTCAACGATGGAAATGGTTCTGGGCGGTCACGTTCAAGACGTTAACATGATCGAAGTTGGTGCCGAAGAAGTGTCGGAAGAGGTCGTCGCGGATGCCATAGAGATGGGTCATAAAGTGATCGTTGAGATTTGCGAGATGATTTCGGAATTGACGGCTGAGTGCGGCAAAGAGAAGTATGCGTATGAAGTCCCCGATACTTCGGAACTGATTAAAATGTTGGAAGACAAGGTTGGCTCCGCGTATGTGGAAGCCCGTAAGGTAACAGGCAAACGTGACCGAGCGGACCGTATCAAAGAATTATTCGATGCTTTTGTCGCGGAAATCTGTCCGGAAGATGATCCTGAGCCTAAATATTCGACCGAGTTGGTGCGTATGGCGATAGAGGATTTTGAAGAAAAGGTTATACGGGCTGATATTTTGGCGGCGAATCGAGCGGGTGGTCGCGCTTACGATGAGTTGCGTGAGTTGTCGGGTGAAGTAGCGGTTTTGCCTCGCACTCACGGCTCAGCGATTTTCACCCGTGGTGAAACCCAGGCTTTGGTTACGACTACTTTGGGTACCGGTGACGACGAGCAAAAAGTCGACGGTTTGCTCAAAGAAGAATACAGCCAGAAGTTTATGCTGCATTATAATTTCCCGCCTTTCTGTGTAGGCGAGTGCCGTAGGATAATGGGCCCGGGCCGGCGCGAGATTGGTCACGGTGCTTTGGCGGAACGTTGTTTGAAGGGTGTTGTACCGGACGCGAAGGATTTTCCTTATACTATTCGTTTGGTTAGCGACATTATGGAATCGAACGGTTCCAGTTCAATGGCTTCGGTATGTGCGGGAACCTTGGCAATGATGGACGCGGGTATTCCGATCAAACGGCCGGTCGCTGGTATTTCGATAGGGATGGTAAGCGATGGTGACCGTTATGAGTTGCTGACCGATATCCTAGGCGAAGAAGACCACTACGGCGATATGGATTTCAAAGTAGCGGGTACGCAAAATGGCGTAACCGGCATTCAGTTGGATCTAAAAGCGCGGGGTTTGCCTTTGCAGATAATCCGCGAATCTATGGAGCGCGCCAAAAAAGCTCGGATGAAGATTTTGCAGGTGCTGCTGTCAGTAATCAGCGAGCCTCGGGCAGATTTGTCCACTTACGCACCTAAGATTACTTCGATCAAGATCCCGGTTGACATGATTGGTAAGATAATCGGCCCGGGCGGCAAAGAAATTCGCAACTTGGAAGCTCAAACAGGTACCAATATCGAGATCGAAGAAGACGGGACGGTTAACATTTCTTGCGTGGGTGGTGACGGCCATCTGAAATGCAAAGAGATGATTCGTCTGATGACCGAGCCGGTCAAGATTGGCGCGACCTATGACGGCAAGGTAGTATCGGTCAAAGATTTCGGCGTATTTGTGGCCATCGCACCGGGCCAAGAAGGCTTGTGCCATATCAGCGAATTGGCGGATAAATACGTTGATAACGTTTCGGATGTCTGCAAGATGGGCGATGAAATGCCTTTCAAAGTGATCGCGATCGACGAACAAGGTCGCATCAAGCTGTCGCGTAAAGCGGCATTGCAGGAAGCTGACACAGCCAACGCTTAATCTATTGGTGGTTGACTGCTGTGGTGCTTGGTTTTAACTGTGCCATATTCAGTCTAAATTCTTAGTTAATATCGCCCCGGGGCAGCAAATGTTTCGGGGCGAATTTTCTACTAGGGTTTGCGTTGCAGCGCATCTGCGAAGGTAATGATTAGATGTCAGAAACTGAACCATCTCACAATGAAGCGGTTGATATGGTGGGGCAGGGGAGGCGTTTAGAGCGTTTGGCGGAAGTGGGGGCGCTAACGGGTAATCTGGCGCATGAACTGCGTAATCCGCTTTCGACGATCAAAGTAAACTTGAAGTTGTTGGCTGAAGATGTAGCTTTGCTGGCCCGTGAGACGGAGCAGGCCAAGGCGGATTTAAGCGACGCGGACGAAACGGAGCAAGTGGAACTGTGTGAACGGTTAAAAACGTATCAACGTCAGTTACGCAAGCTCAATACGATAATGAAAGAGACCGATCGTTTAGCGGAAACGCTGACGGACTTTTTGAAGTACGCGGGCAAGATGGAACTGCATCCGGTTCGCTGTAATATCATCGAGTTGCTGGATGATTTGATTGATTTTTATGAACCGCAGGCTTTGAGTCACAATATTCAAATTCGGCACGCCTTCTGTAAGGATGAGATATATTGTCGAGTGGACGGCGATATGATCAAACAGGCGTTGTTGAATATTATGGTGAATGCCATTTACGCGATGGGCAATGAAGGCGAACTAATGATCCGGACGGCGACGCGGGATGATTCGGTGCGGATTGACATTATCGACACCGGCCCTGGTATCGCTGCTGAGGAGCAGAAGAAGATTTTTATGCCTTATTATACCACTCGCAGCGGCGGTACGGGATTGGGGCTTTCGATTTGCAGGCGGATTATCGAAGAGCATCAAGGTAAGATTGAATTGGTTAGTGAGCCGGGCAAAGGGTCGAATTTTATAATTACGTTGCCTTGTTTGAAGGAATAGAGGATCGATTCTCAGTACAGTTCGAGGTTAGGAACGGCGGTTTTTGGTGATGAGTGAACAGACGCGTGTTTTGATAGTTGAAGACGAAATAGCTCACGGTGAGGCTTTGGCTGAAGCGTTGGAGCGTGAAGGCTATGTGGTGCTTACCGCGGCAAGCGGTGAAGAAGGTGTGGAGAAGTTGCAGGCCTTTATGCCGCACGTTGTGGTTACCGATTTGAAGTTAGGTGGAGCTATAGACGGTCTTGGCGTGTTGAGTGAAGTGGTGGGCAGTAATCTTTCCAGCGAAGTAGTGTTGATTACGGCGCACAGCACGATAGACACGTGCAAGCAGGCACTGCGAATTGGGGCATATGACTATATTGAAAAGCCGATTGATCTGGACCATTTACGTGAGGTTGTGGCGCGGGCGTCGAAGCACGTGCATGTGTCTCAAGAGAACAAACGGCTGCGTGAGGAATTGGATACAAAGTTCGGCTTTGACGGGGTTGTTGGTGAATCTCCGGCCATGCTGAAAGTTTTGAACATTTGTCGTAGGGCGGCGAAATCAAATTTGTCGGTGTTGCTTCGAGGCGAGAGCGGAGTGGGGAAGGAGCTTTTGGCTGCGGCGATCCATAATAATTCGCCTCGGAAATCGGGCCCGTTCCAGGCGGTGAATTGCGCGGGGCTTACGGACTCGCTGATCGAAAGTGAATTATTCGGCCATGTTAAAGGTTCCTTTACCGGTGCGCTGACGGATCGTAAAGGTTTCTTCGCGATGGCGGACAAGGGCACTTTGTTCATGGATGAAATTGGGGACATGCCTTTGACGATGCAGGCGAAATTGCTGCGGGTTTTGGAAGATCAAGTTGTGGTTCCGGTAGGCAGTAGTCAAGGCGAAAAGGTTGATGTGCGGATAATCAGCGCGACAAATCAGGATTTGGTACAGAAGGTTGAAGAGAAGGAGTTTAGGCAGGATTTGTATTTTCGGATTCGGGGCGTGGAGGTGGAGATCCCGCCTTTGCGGCAGCGTCGTGAAGATATTGTGTTGCTGTTGGATCATTTTATCAAGGAGTTTGCCAGTTCCGAGGGCCGGCAGGTGAAAGGGTTCACGCCGGCGGCTCTGAAGATTTTGAAGTCTTACGATTGGCCCGGCAATGTGCGAGAGTTGCGTAATTGCTTGAAGGCGATGGTGGTGATGGCGGATTCGGAGTTGTTAGACGTGGCGGATTTGCCTTTTGAAATGCACTCAGGAGTGGACGACGGCGATGAACTAAGTAATTTGGCGGGCGCGAAGTTGGAGGAATTGGAAAGAACCGCGATTATGCGTACTCTGGAAATGGTGGGAGGCAATCGCGAGACGGCAGCGAAGATGTTGGGTATCGGCGAGCGAACGCTGTATCGCAAGATTAAGGAATATGGTTTGAACGGGTGACGGTAGGAGCGTGCGTTAGGGGATTTGGTGGGTGACGCTGGGTGTGAGGAAGTGAAGATATTGGGAGGCGACGGATTTTTGCAGGATGGATTGAGCGGCGTGGGCGTATAGTTTCATCTGGGGGTAATGATGCGGGGCGTGTTGGGGGATTTGGTTGGGGCGGATATTATCAGTTTTGAAATCGACGATGATTAGGCCTTGGTTTGTGGGAGCGATTAAGTCGATGATTCCTTGAACGATGATAGAGTCATCGGATGTTTTTGGTGAAGTTTCAGCAGTGATGCTGTTGGGGACGATTTGGTTTAGGGTTGTTGGGGACAAGGCAAGAGTGAAGGACCATTCGCGGAGTACGTTATCAGCGGTGTCGATAATGGTTTGGCCCAGTGAGCTTGCGAAAAAAGATACAATAGCGGCTTGATTGATGTGAGAGGTGATAGATCGGGGGAAGGCTTGGTCGGCGCAGAGTTGGTCGATAGTGTGCTGGACTGCGGCAGCGTTGATGGGCTGGGTGAGGTCGAGTCTTTGGATGACCAGGTGGGTAGCTGAGCCTACAAGGCGGTAGTCGATTGCGGACGCGGTAGGGGCGGTGGTGACCGCTTGCGGGAGGCGGTCGAATGAGGGGGTTCGTAATATTGAAGCGGATTCATCAGCGGGGTGAGTAAGGGCGGAGATAGACGCCTTGGCGGGCAGTGTGGTCGCGGCTTTGTATGGGTATTGGTAATTGATGGAGTCGAGCATTTGCTGGGTGAGTTGTTGGGCTTGTTGGGTGACGGCGTTATCAGGCTGGGGTATGGATGTGTGGTGCTGTTTGATGTTGAGGATTTGGCCGGATATGGTTTGAAGGCCTTTTTCGAGATAACGGGTGATGGAGAACAGACTTGCGGGCCCCTGAGGCGGTTCGTCGAGAGAGATATCGAAGCGTTTGAGCAGGTTGGGGCAGTTGGATAAGGCGGCGATGATCCATTGCCAAAGGCAATGACATTGCTGGATTTGCCAATCAGGGAATAGACCTTCAGGGGTGAGTGAGAAACTGTCGAGAGTTTTTTGAGTTTCGCTTTCTTTTTCGGAAGCGACGAGTATAAGTCGTTCTCGCGCGCGCGTTAGCGCCACATACAAAATGCGCATTTCTTCAGCGATGGTCGCGCGTTGACGGCTCTGTGCGATAACCTGATGGTTGATATTAGCATACTTTCGCCTCGCGGAGGAGTCGATAACTTTAAGGCCTAGCGCGTGTTGTGCGTCGGTGAGGCAGTCGTTGCGGCTGTCGCGGAGGTTGAATTTGGTTTCGAGACCAGCCAGGAAAACGATGGGGAATTCGAGACCTTTGCTTTTGTGAACACTCATTATGCGAACAACGTTTTGCGCACTATTGTCCGATTGAGCCGGCGCCCAGTCCGCGCCTTTTTCAAGCAGCTTCTCGACAAATTCAACGAAGCGAGCAAGAACACTGGATTTTTCGGCAGCGGGGAAGGATTCAAATTGGATGGCGCGGTCGTGGAGTTTTAGCAGGTTGGCTCGGCGTTGGGCGCCGCTGGGCAGGGCGGAGACAAAGCTGAGATAGCCGGTGGCGCGGTAGAATTGCCAAATGAGTTCGGGCAGGCCGACGCGTCGGGCGAGGGAGCGGAAGTTATTTAGCTGTTCGATGATTTGGCGCAGGCGATGATGCAATGAGGTTAGGGGGTCGGCTTGGGCGAATTGGATGACGGCTTGATAGAAGGAGGCGCGGGGGCAGTTGGAAGCGGGTTGCGCGGCGAGGCGTATGCGAGCTAGGTCGGAGTCGGAGAGATTGTAGATGGGGCTGCGGAGGAGTGCGGCGAGTTCGATGTCGCGTTGGGGGTTGTCGAGTACTTTGAGCAGGCATAGGCAGTCGGTGATTTCGGTGGCTTCGAAGTAACCGGCGTTGGCTTGGCTGTCGACGGGTATGCCGGATAGGCGGATGACTTCAGTGAATTCTTTGGCGCGATGGCTGAGTGAGCGCATTAGGATGGCGATGTCTCGATATTCTGCGGGGCGGGTTTTGCCGGTTTCGCGGTCGGTGATTTGCAGGGGTGAGCTGTGGGGCGCGTTGCCGAGAATTTGCTGGATGCGTTGGACGATGACGGCGGCTTGACGTTGCGCGGCGGTGGTGGTGGGAGTGCCGTCTTCGGTTAGGTTGTCGGGCAAATCGGAGTTGGATTCATCTTCGTCGGAGTTGTTTTCGTCATCGGGTTGGTCGGCGTCGTCTGGGGGGGTGTCGTCGAGGATGTGGAGTTCGACGGCGGGTTGATCGGTTGGCTGTTCGGCATCGGCGGGGGGATACAGGGAGGCGTTTTGGTCGTAGGAGATGTCGGCGGCGGCGGGGCTCATGATGCGGGAGAAGACGGCGTTGACGAAGTTGAGGATGTTGGGATTGCTGCGGAAATTGATGTTTAGGTCGATGAGCCGGGTTTGATCAGAATTTATGGTTTCACGCGAAGCGTTTTGGAGGTTATGGGCGAAGATGGTTGGGTCGGAGCCGCGGAAGCCGTATATGCTTTGTTTGATGTCGCCTACAGTGAAGAGGTTATCGGAGCGAGTGATTTGGGAAATGATGGCATCTTGGACGGGGTTGATGTCCTGGTATTCATCGACGAAGACGTAACGGAAACGGCTGCGGAGGATGGAGGCGACATTGGGGGATTCGGGAGTTTCGGGGGCGGCGGTGAGTAATTGGAGGGCGTAGTGTTCGAGATCGGCGTAGTCGAGAGCGTTTAAGTCTTTTTTGATTTGGCGGTAGCGTTGGTCGAACAGTTGCAGTAGTTGCAGGATGATTTTGCTTTGACGACGGAATGGCGGTGCGATTAAGGAATTGTAGTCGGCATTGAGCAGGGCGAGGTTGAGGAGGTCTTTGAGATCGTCTTTGGCTTGTTCAGAAGGTGCTTTGATGATTTTGGCGAGATCTTCGGACATCCATTTAGGTCGATTCTTACGCCGAGGGAAGGTGAAGTCGCGGAGGATTTGGGCTGCGGTGGGGATGTTGTTGTTTTTTAGGGCTTGGATGCAGTCATCGATGACGGGTAGGATATCGTTTTGAATTTGCGTGGTCCATGGGCCTTGGGCGTTGGGGCCTTCGACGCGACGATAGTGTTGGGTTTCTTGCCATTGGGTGAATTGCAGGCGTTGGCGGCACTGTTGGAGAATGTTGATAATATCTTTGATTTGTTGTTGGGCGAGTTGGGAATCGAGGGGGTTGAGATCATCGGCGGCATCGAGGGCGTGGGATATCCATTGAGAACGAGAAGGGACGTTTTCGAGAAAGCCATGTAGGCGGGCGATGTCTTGGATGATGGGGGAGGTGTCGATGTTGGCGTTGCGGAGGTCGAGGAGTTCTTGCAGGGCGGGGGCGAGCTGGGGGTCGCTCCAGGCGTGTTCGAGGATTTCGGGGAGGATTTCGCTTTTGATTAGTTTTTGCTGGTCTTCATCTAGGATGCTGAAGGTGGGGTCGAGGCTGATGAGGTGGAAGTATTCGGTGATGATTTTTTTACAGAATACGTGGATGGTGCTGATGTTTGCGGCGTCGATTTGAAGGAGTTGTTGACGGAGGAAAGGTTGGCTGGTGGCGAGGTATTGTTGGCGGAGCTGTTGGCTGATGCGGGATCGCATTTCCTCAGCAGCGGCTTTGGTGAAGGTTAGGACGAGCAGTTGGGATACTTCGGTGGGTTTTTGGGGGTCAGCGATGATTTGGACAGCGCGTTGAGCGAGGACGGCGGTTTTGCCTGTGCCGGCCGCGGCGGAAACGAGGGTGTTGCTGCGTGAGGCGATGGCATCCTTTTGGGCGGGTGTCCAGTTGGGTGTTTTTACAGTTGTGGTCATGTTTGGCTATCTATGATTTGGGACTTTTTCATTTTAGGTAGAATATTGTATTGATTGATTTGCCAATCGAATCGACAGACAGGGCGGAAGTCGCAATGGGGGCAGGGGGAATCTCGATGGAGACGATATGGTGAGACGTTGATGTTAGCGGCGAAGATGTTAGAGGCTAGTTGGATGATTTTGTTGCGGGCGTTATTTAGGAACGCGGTGAATTCTTGGGGTCGGAGGGCGGCGGATATGTCGTAGTTGCCGTAGGGGCCGTCCTTGGTGAGTTGGAAGTTGTAGTACTTGCTCCAACCGGATTGGGTGATGTTGTCGAGTGCGTCGGTGAATTGGCCGTTGAATATTCCGTTAGCTTTGCGGTCGCTGTGGGTGGTGTCTTCTTGGTCGATGTCTTTATCGCGGAGTTTGGTTTCTATTGGGATATAGAATGCGCCGGCGACTTGATCGATGGGGCGGTTGTGGTTGGGTGGTGTTATGTTTTGGGCGGCTAGGAGGTAAAGGGGCAGTTGGAGGTCTAGGCCGTGGTGGATATGGTCCCACTTAACGGATTTGGCGTGGAGTTTGTAATCGAATACGAGGGCTGCGGTTTGGTTGTCGATGGGAGCGAGGTCGAGGCGGTCGATGGAACCGTTTAAGGTAATGTTGTGGTTATTGGGTAGGCCGATGGTTAGGGGGTTTTTGTTTTTGCCGAACCTGTACTCGGTGGCGACAGTGCGGAATAGGCCGGCGCGGCTGATGGTGGCTAGGTCGGTGACGCAGCGTTGGAGGTTTTCAACGGCGGCTTGGATAATATAGCGATTATGGGCGGAATGACGGCAGAAGTTGAGATAGAAAGAATCGGTTTGCAGAAGATGGTCGGCGGTTTGTTGGGTGAGTTTTTGGAGGTGGTCGATATCAGCGGTGGCGAAATTGGAATTCGCGGCGAGGAGTTGTTGGGTGAGTTGTTCGAGGACGGTGTGGTAGAAGGTGCCGAGGTCTATGGCCTGGAAGCGGAATTGCCGGCGAGGTTCGAGGTTGAGAATGTATTTGGCGAAGTGTTTATAGGGGCACTCGGCAAAGCTGGTGAGACGAGTGACCGAGCAAGAGAGATTGTGGGGCAAAAGCTGAGCAGGGAGATCAGGATCGAGTTGGTTAGTGTTATCGTATTGGAGGGCGGCGGTGACGGCTTGGGCGGTTTCAGTTTGGCTGGTGATGGTTTGCAGTTGAGATAAGATGGCAGAGTGAAGTTGTTTGTCAGCAAGGCTTGTGGTTTTATCTGGTCCTAGCTCTAGGCAGAGTCGGTCGGTGAGTTCGCGGGTAGTATAAAGATGAGGCAGGGTGATTTGGTCGGGGCTGTAATGCTGGGCGGATAGGTCGGTGTAGAGTTGGGTGAGATCTTTCAGGAAAGGTGAGGGTTGGATTTCGGTGGTATCGGCTTGGGTGAGCGGATAGGTGATGTAGAGTTTTTGAGCTGGGCGGGTAAAGGCGATATAGGTGAGGTATTGGCGAGTGTTGAGCAGTTCTTCGGTACGCTGGGCGAGGGTGAAATCGTGGGTTTCGGCGATGGCGCGATCGTCGTTGGCGAGAATGGATTCGGTGGAAACAGGGACAGGGAAGGCGCCTTGTGAGGCACCAATAATAAAGGCGATTTGGATATCGGGATGACGGCTGCGTTCGATGGAGCCGACGAGAACTTGATCTAGCCGAGGAGGGATAAGAGCGAGGGTGAGTTGAGTTAGGGCGGATTTGATGATCGAGACGAGTTCTTCGGCGGGTAAGGATTCGGTGGCGAAGATGCGATTGAATTCATCGAAGGTATCGACGAGGCGGTCATAGCATTGTTGGTGGTAGTCAGGCAGGAGTTGGTCTGTGGGATGGGACTCGGCGTAATCGCTTAGAGCGGTGCGGATGTCGAGGGAGTCGTAAAGTTGGAACACCAAGCGGATGATTTGGGCAGCGGTGATTGATTCGTTGTTGGCTAGGGCTTGGCGCAGAGGTTTAAGGGTGGCTAGGGTGTGCTGACGAATTTTGTTAATGCGCGATTGGTCGAAGTTAGTATCGGACGGCGCGAAGGACCAGTCGGAGTTGTCGGTCCAATCGTGGTTATCTATGCCGAAGGCGACGCAGTAGTTTTCGAGCAGGTCAACATCGGTGCGGGCGATGGGGGTAAGGTCGGTTTTGAGATAATTGATGATGTTGGTGGTAGTGGGGCCTTGCAGGGCGATGTCGAGAGCGGCACAGGTGAGTTCGATGAGCGGATGGCGATAGGCGGGACGGAGAATATCGAGAAAGTAAGGGATGTCGTAGTCGGGGAAGATGCTGGTGATGTAATGCTGGTAGATGTTGATATCGGAAGCGATGACGGCGATGTTGTTGTAGCGAACGTTGGGGTCGCGGCGTAGCAGGGCTTGAATTTGGCGGGCGACAAAAGAGACTTCGTTGCGAGGGTTGGCGGCGGAGATGAGTTTTATGTGGTTTTGAGCAGCGATAGGAGTGAATTGGTTGAGCGTGAAGATGTTTTTTTCGAGATGGGCCAGGGGTGCGGCAGTTTGGAAGCGGGGGTGCTGGGAGAGAACAACAGGCGGTTCGATGGGGATGCGTGATTCTTGGAAACGATCGTAGAGATCGCAATAGGTTTTTTCGGTGGGGTGAAACATAGCGGTGGGGTCGAGTTGGGCAATGTCGGGCTGGTCGAGGTTAATGGCGGATGGGTCGAGGCAAAGAGCTATGTTGGTTTTTTCAGCGGCGCGGATCAGAGCCATGAGCATTAAGGTTTCCTGCAAAGTGAAACCGGCAAAACCATCGACCCAGATTTGGGCGCGGGCGAATTGGCTGAGGTTGGCTTTGGCGTCGCGGGCGCGGGTGAGTTGAGCGTCGGGGTTAGCGAAGCGGTCTTGCAGGAAAGCAAGATATTGTTCGTAGATGTCGGCAAGGTCGGTGAATTTGGCGGCGGTGAAGTTGGTGGGTTGCTCGGCGGTGAGGTCGGCGACGAGGTTGCGCAGATCGAGCGGGGATTTGTCGTATTGGTGCAGTTCGGTGATGGTGCGGGCGATTTGCTGCGCGAGGCCCGGCCGATCAGCGGAGGACGAGAAGACGCGCAGCTTAGGCTGCATGATAGTGAGCAGGCGGTGGACGATCATGCTTTGGCCTAGGCGCGAGAGTTGGGGCAGAGTAGTTTGCTGATCGTCGAGGAAGAAAGCGAGGCGGTTGAAGGAAAGTATGCGCAGGCGGTGGTAGCCGGGGATGTTAGGGTCGGCGAGGATAGCGCGTTCGGCTTGATAGGTGGCTTGTTCGGGGACGAGCAGAACTAAGGGTGAGTTGGTATTGTCGGTTCGGAGGGCGTCGATGATGTTTTGACGGCAGGTATGGGTTTTGCCTGTACCGCTTCTGCCGAGGATGAATCGAACTGACATTTTACCACCTTGGAGAAGTCGGGATTACATACCATCGATTTCCAGTTGGTCGGCTTTAGGAATATCGTACACATAGCAATCGTTGGCGTAGGTGCGTTCGGGCAGTACGATAACGGTGTTGGCGCATTGGCATTTGTAGGCGAATGGTGCGTGGTGCCATACACCGGGTTTTAGAGAGACGAAGGTGCCTTTGGGTATGCGGAAGATTTCGAAATCTGATACGGGCACTTCGCCGTTGGGGGTTGCGACGCCTACGTGGATTAGGATGTCGCCATCTAGGGGCAGTATGCCTTCGCCGCAAGCGGTGTGGAACTCAGCGATGTCAACGACAGGGGGGCGTTCGAGTACACGGCAGATGCTGAAGGAAGCGATGGTTTTGCCGCCCAGGTCGAGAGGAACCATGTCGCGATAGAATTCGATGGGTTCGGCGCCGAGTTTGGTGGTATTGGGGTTGATCATGTTGGCGAACGCGCCGTATTTGTTGAAGGCTTCAAGGGATAGCTCTTTGATAGCGACTTTAGGCATTTTTTGACTCCTGATCTTTGATGGACAGTTTGAGTTTTTCGATTCCTTTGGTTTTATTTTAACTGTAATTAAGTTCTTTGTGAAGTATAGTTTTGCCAGGCGTTGGGTAGTTGTTTGATGATATCGGTGGCGATCATCGCGGTTTGGCCCAGCTTTTGGGCGGCCAGGTCGCCGGCCAGGCCGTGGATATAGGTTGCGAGTACGGCGGCGTTGTAGGGAGTGTTGTTTTGGGCTAGTAGAGCGGCGATACAACCGGTTAGCACATCTCCGGCGCCGGCGGTCGCCATGCCTGGGTTGCCGGTGGTGTTGATGTAAGTTTCGGTGCCGTTTGTGACAACGGTTTGGGCGCCTTTGAGTACGACGATGGCGCCGCAGGCTTGGGCGAGCATTTGCGCTTGGGTGGTGCGGTCTTGCGGTAATGGGTCGCGGAGCCAAGCGGACCAGAGTCGGCCGAATTCACCGGGATGGGGGGTTAAGACGGTGTTGGTATTGAGCGGCAGGATGCTGCGTCGGAGGGCGGCGAGGTTGTTAAGGGCGTCGGCGTCGATAACGGTTGGGATGGTGATTTGAGGTAGTAGGGTGGCGATGAGGTTTTGGAGGTCGTTGGATTGGCCTATGCCTGGGCCGATGGCTAAGGCGTCGTTGGCGGATAGCTGTTGGATGATGGTGTTGACGGCGTTGGCGGTGATTTGGCCTTGGCTGTCTTGGGGTAGGGCGATGCTGGTGGCGCAAGGGGCGAGGGTGATGATGGTTTGTTGGGCGTCGATGGTGGTGGCTGCGCGCGCGAGGCCTAGGCCGCTGCGCAGGGCGGCGTTGGCTACGAGCGCTGCGGCGCCGGGCATATTGCGGCTGCCGGCCACGATGAGCAATTTGCCGAATTGGCCTTTGTGAGCGTCGATGTTGCGGGGCGGGAGCTGCGGTAGATTGGATGGTGTTGTTGGATTCATTTTTCGGTGTCGGTTTTAGGTTGGCAATTACGATTAATCATCGCGGCGATACAACCGGCGGAAAAGCCGTTGTCGATATTGACGACGGATACACCGGCGGCGCAGCTATTGAGCATGGTTAGTAACGGAGCGATACCGGCAAAGCTGGCGCCGTAGCCGACGGAGGTAGGCACGGCGATGACGGGTACGGCGACGAGTCCTGCGACGACGGAAGCGAGTGCGCCTTCCATGCCGGCCACGACGATAACGACGTTGGCTTTTTGCAGCTGAGGACAATGGCTGAGCAGGCGGTGTAGTCCGGCGACGCCGACGTCGTAGAAGGTTTCGACGCGTTGGTGGAGCAGTTGGGCGGTGACGCGGGCTTCTTCGGCGATGGGAATATCGCTGGTGCCGGCGCAGACCAAGGCGATAGTGCCGGGGGGGATTTCCTTTTCTTCCTGACGCAGAACTATGGCGCGCGCGGCGGCTTCAAATTGAGCTTGGGGGCAGCGTTGTTGGACGGCTTGGAAGGTTTGTTCATCGGTGCGGGTGGCGAGAACGTTGTTGCCTTTTTGGGCGAGTCGGTGGAAGATTTCGACGATTTGTTCGGTGGTTTTGCCTGGGCAGTAGATGGTTTCGGGGATGCCGCGACGGACGGCGCGATGATGGTCGATATGGGCAAAGCCGGTGGACTCAAAGGGCAGATGGCGCAGTTGTTCCAGGGCGCTGTCGATGGAGCAACGCTGATTTTGGACGTCTTGGAGTAGTTTTTTGAGGATTTCTTGGTTCATGGTCTAAGCGCCTTGGGCTTGCGGTTCGAGCGATAACGGTGCCAAGAGGTTGGCTTTGAGTTTGTGATAAGCCAGGCCGGCGATCATGGCGGCGTTGTCGGTGCAGTATTTTTTTTGGGCGATGAAAAGCTGGATGGATTCTTGGTCGCAGCGTTGTTGGAGGGCGTTGCGGAGAGCGGTGTTGGCGGCGACTCCTCCGCCGAGCATGACGCTTTTGGCGGAGACTTGTTTGGCGGCGCGGATGGTTTTTTTGACGAGGACATCGACCACGGCGGCTTGGAAGCTGGCGGCGATATCGGCTTTTTCTTGGTCGGACATGGCGGGTACGCGATCTTCGCCGAGCATGTTCTGGCCGCGACAATGATATAGTACGGCGGTTTTAATGCCGCTAAAGGAAAAATCGAGTGAGTCTTTGTCGAGCATACTGCGGGGGAATCTGATAGCTTTTGGGTTGCCGTTGTTGGCGCATTTTTCGATTGATGGTCCGCCGGGGTAGGGCAGATTGAGGATCATGGCGACTTTGTCGAATGCTTCGCCGGCGGCGTCGTCGATGGTTCGGCCGAGTATTTTGAGTTCGAGCGGGTTGGCGCAATGGTATAAGCTGGTGTGGCCGCCGGATACGATGAGGGCCAGGGCGGGGAAGCACTCGGAAGGCTTTTCCAACAGTACCGATTGCAGATGACTGTGTACGTGATTGACGGCGATGAGTGGTTTTTGCCAGACCCAGGCGAGGGTCTTGGCGGCGGTTACAGCGACGATGAGAGCGGGGGTGAGTCCGGGGCAGTTGGCCACGGCTACGGCATCGATGTCGTCGCGAGTTAGGTTGGCTTGTTCGAAGGCGGATTCGAGGACGGGCAGCAGATGTTCGAGATGAGCGCGGGCGGCGATTTCGGGCACGACTCCGCCGTATTTTTCGTGTAGTTTGATTTGAGAGGCAACGACATTACTGAGAACATTATGGCCGTCGGCAACGATGGCCGCGGCGGTTTCGTCGCAACTGCTTTCTAGTCCAAGAATGATAGTTGGTTTGGTCACGATGGTTCCTGTTAAGCTATTAACGCGTGTGCAAACAAGTTGCACACCCTACGAGTTGAATGAGTTCGATTGGTTATTCGGTTAGTGATTCGGCGAGGCCTGACAAGGTTGGGTGGGCGCGTAGTAGGCCGCGGCATTGTTTTACGGCTTGATCGAGTTGGTTATCGAGCTGCATTAATTGTTCGTATTGTTCGGTGCGGCGAGTGTTGTCGGCGGCGCTGAGTTCTTCAACGGAAGGCGGATTGTCAGCGGTTTCTACGGCGCGACGTTCGATTTCGGTGAGCGGTTCGACAATAAGCTGATCCATTAGTAGTCTAAGGTCTTCAGCGTTTTCACGTTCGAGCGCTTCTTCGATATCGGGCTCGACGCCCCACATCTCGGCGTGAGGCAGGCGATGGACGCAACGTCCGTTGGGCAGATAGTAGTAGTCGGTGGTGAGTTTTAGGGCCGCGCCGGAATCGGGCAGATGAATGACTCTTTGTACGCTGCCTTTGCCCCATGATCGTTGTCCGACGATGACGGCGCGACCGTGGTCTTGAAGCGAGCCGGCCACAATTTCGGAGGCGCTGGCGGAACCTTGATCGATAAGAACGACCAAGTGGAAGCGCCAATAAGTTCCTTCGGCTTGGGCATTTTGTACTTGTTCGGGAGAATGAGCGCCGCGAGTTGATACAATAACGCCGTGATCGATCAGGCGGTCGATAATAGCGACGGCGGTTGACATTAATCCGCCGGGGTTGGAACGCAGGTCGAGGATCATAGCCTGCATATTTTGATCTTTCATTTGGAGAACGGCGCGATCGAAGAAGTCGAGGCTGTCTTCGTTAAATTGGGTGAGTCGCAGATATCCGATTCCGGCGTCGGGGTCGAGCATGTAGTCCCATTGGGCATCGATACTGTTACGTCTCCATCCTCGTACAGTTGGTACTTGGATTTGTCCGCGAGTGATTACCAATTCATGTTCGGTACCATCGGGATGTCGGATTGTTAGGGTGACCTCGGATCCGGCGGGGCCGGTCATTTCTTGCATGGCCTGGGTGCTGGACCAGTCTTTAGTACTTTGGCCTTGCACTTCGAGGATGATATCTCCGGCCCGGATACCGGCGCGGTAAGCGGGTGAATCTTCGAATGGGCTGATAACAACAAGTTGTCCGTTCTGGATGTCGATGCCGACGCCGATGCCTTCATAAACGCCGCTGGTTCTCATTTGGAATTCAGATACGGCACTAGGCGGCACGTATTCGCTGTATGGGTCGAGCTGATGGAGCATCCCGTTGATAGCGGCACTGATAAGTTCTTCGTCGTCGGTTTCGGTGACATAATAACGATGAATAAGTTCGCAGACATCAACCAGCGGATCGAATAGATCGTAGTTGGTTTGAGCTTGGGCGGAGCGACCGTTGAATCCGGCAAACAGCAGCAAGACAAAGAGCAGCAGTGCGATTATTCGATTGATTCTAAGCGACATAAACAGCTCCGGTATTGAATAGGTATTACGGCGAATATTATGTGGTTTGAGGCGAAGACTTTCTGCCGGTGTTTTTGGTTGGGGATTCTTCAATTGTTTTGGAATCTTTGGGGTTATGAGAGCCGTTCTGCATTAGATGATTCCAAAGGTCAGTATTATTGACGCAGCCTGGGTCGGCGTGATCGAGGCGATTGAAGTAGGCATCGCTGCGAGCCCGGCAGCCGCCGCAATAATAACGATAGTCACAGATGCCGCAGTTGGTTTCGCGTTCGTCGCGGTGGCACAGCAGATCCCACCAAGGACTTTGCTGGAAGATTTTGGTGAGTGATTTTTCGCGGATGTTTCCCATGGTGCGTTGCGGCATATAGACGCATGGTGTTACGTTGCCGTTGGGTTGCAGGCAGACGTAGGTTCGACCTGCGCCGCATCCGCCTAGATACTTGGCTACAACTCGGGCTTTGGCACCGGCGGCATTCCCGGCATGGCTGCAGGAGATCAGACCTTCCGCGTCGGAATGAGTTAGACAGATTCGGCCAAACTGGGGCGCGGTGCTAATGATACCTATTTGGCGGTCTTCCATTCGCCGATGGAGATTTTCCAAGAGTTTTTCGCGTTGTTGGGGAGTTAGATCTTGTTGCGCCATTTCGGCGCCGCGGCCGACCGGTATAAAATTGAAATGAGCAAAACAGCTCACGCCGAGCTTAATAGCGAAATCGATCATCTCATCGACTTCGTCGAGGTTGTCTTTGTGGACGCACATAGCGATACCGGCCCGCATGCCGTCGGTGGCAACGACATTTTTGATTCCAGCCACAGCTTTTTGCCACGCACCGGGTACCCCGCGAAATTTGTCATGTTTTTCGGGGTGGATCGAATCAAGCGACACTTCGACATAGCGCAGGCCGAGGTCAGCGAGTTTGCGACAGCGATCGGGAGTCATGGACATGCCGTGGGTTGCTATGGTGGTGTGCATACCGTATTTTTTACAACGTTCCAGAGCCGGTTCGAGATGAGGCGAGATGGTTGGTTCACCGCCGGCAAACGCGACCATCGCTACGTAGTTGGCGCCGAGTTGATCAATGAGTCTGAGTTTCTCTTCGAGATTGAGTTCATCGTTGTCGATTTTGGCGGACGATTTTTGGTAGCAGTGTTGGCAGCGTAAATTACAGCGATTGGTAAAATTCCACACGACAAAAAGAGGGTTGAGCCATTGTTGCGGCGTGGTCAAGCCATAATGCGCTATGCTCTTGGCGGTGGCGATTATGCCGCGCAGCGTTGGGGGATGGCCGGCGATTTTTTCAGCCAGTTGTTGCGGCGTAAGTGATCCGCGCAAGGAATTCATGGCTTGGTGTATAGGCCAATAAAGTGTGCGTTGATGAATAGGGGCTTGGGGATCGGCGTAACTTCGCAGCGCGCATTCGAGATGCGGTTTGGTGGTGCCGGGACGGTCTTGAGTGAGCCAACGCAATATTTGTCGCACCCAACCGTGCTGGAGCCAGCGTTCGAGCGGGTGTTCGTACTGCAATGACGCGATGCCCGAAGCTGAGTTGATGTTTTCTGTTTTTGGGTTTTTATCCATTTGGTTTTTCTATTCGTTAGGAGATTCCGGATCGGATTTACTTTCATCTTGGGATTTACGGCGGAGGCGGAAGTGCGGCCTATGAGCGCGATACCAGATTATGCCATGATAACTAACGAAGTAACAAGGCACCGCTAGGATAAGACCGATTATAACGCTTCCGATCCATAACTCTCCGGAAACTTTCAGCAGAACGCTGAAGGCTTCATGCCAGGCTTGCAAGCTGAAGAGTTGTTCGATTATTCCGGTATGGGCGATTTTGGTGACGATAGCTTTTACTTCTTCGTAGCTATGGGACGGACGTTCGAGGAAGAGACTGAGGATATAACGGCCGAGACAGTAGTTGAAGAAGTAGATAGGGACGATTGTGAGGGGATTGGATATCCAGACCAGGGGAACGCCGACGAGTTTGTTGGCTCGCAATAGAGTGGCCGCAGCCAAAACCAGCATCATTTGGATGCCGACGGTTGGCGTCCACGCGATAAAGAGGCCGAGGGCGATACCGAGTGCTATTCGGTGGGGTGAGTCATCAGCGTGCAAAACGCGATAGATAATAAATCGCTCTATTTGCCAGAGTGTTCTTTTTATCGGCATAATATCGAATTACTTGTGGGTGAATAACCCAATTAGCGGCAGCAGAGAATTCCCAATGCTTTGATCTGATGCCTGGGTTGGACTATAGACACCTTAGTTAACTGTGGTTGATTCTTGGTTGGGCGGAAAGTCGCATTTTCGTTCGACAGCTTGGAGGACTTCGGCGACGGTGATGTTGGTCATTGCGTGCTGCGGTGCTTTGCTGTATCGACCTTGACGGTTGACGTTTTTTCCAGCCTCTACGACGCTGTCGATTTGTCCATAAGGACCGACGACGACGGGGTTGGTTGGGCCGTACAATCCTATGACAGGGACTTTGTAGGCTGCCGCAATATGCAATGGTCCGGAATCATTGCCCAAAACCAATTTGGCATTCAAGAGCAGATCGACTAGTTGCTTCATGTCGGTTTTACCTACAAGATTGATTACACTGTTTTTCGCGTGTTGACACAGTTGCTCGGCGGCCTGGGCCTCGGCCTTACCTGCGCCGAGCAGTACAACCTGGATATGATACCTTTTATTTACGCTGTCGGCAAGCTCGGCAAAGGATTCCGGAGGCCATTGTTTGGCAGGCTCCGTGCCGCCAATCAGCAGGGCCAGGTATTTTTGTTTCTCTAGGGGGATTTGAGATAGGGTTTTTAAAGCCGACCGGTCGGTATTTATTACCGAGTTGGCGGTAGTTTGAATTTCGCCAGGTTTGACGTGCAAAGGTTCGACAATACGCCAGTAACTATCGACTACATGTTCAGGCTCTTCCGGGACAGTTACGCGGTGGTTATAGAATCGCCCAGCGAACTCGCGGTTGTTGGCGTATCCGATACGCAGGGGGGCTTTGGTGCAGAAACTTAGAAAGCCGCTGCGGAATAGATCCTGGAAGTCCAACACAAGGTCGAAACCGCTGCGGCGGAGCTTGAAGACGAGTTTGAAGAAGTCCTTTAGGGCAAATGGGTTATAAAACATTTTGCCTAGCCGTTTGCGATCAAAGATGATTTTTTCGTTGAGTGCCGGAGGTGCGGGCAGGATGCCGGCGCAGTCGGGGCGGATCAGCCAACTGATATAGGCTTGCGGATATCGTTGGCGCAGGGCTTGGAGGATATCTAGACAGCGGGCGACGTCACCTAGGCTGGAGGGTTTGACGATAAGGATGTTTCTAAAGGGCCAATCTTTTATGGGATAATACTTTAGGACTTTTTTCGCGGTTTGATTGGCTCGGCGATTGATGGCGTCTTTGAGATGATGGAACAGCTTGTTTTGGGCGATTCGATCTTGAGCTTGGGGCAGATCGAGGGTTTCGAGATAGCTTTTGAGGGTGGCGAGGCAGTCTTTAATGGTGATGCCCGGCAGCTCGACCGCGGCAGTCCCCAGCCGAACAAGAGCTTGATGACGGTGGTGGGGCAGACAGAGGTGGGAGAATGTAACTCCGTCTAAATCAACGAGATACGGCCTATAGGAGCCGTTTGATTGCTTTTGGAGTAAGATGTTGCTGGCTTTGCAGTCGCGGTGTCGGATGCGTTGTTGTTGGAGTTGAGCGATGAGTCGGCCTAGAGCCTGGGCAGCTTGGCGGCGGGTTTTGCGGTCGGCGATGGCGGGTTCCGATTGCATATTCATCAATTTGAGGTTCTGGCAGTTGGGGATAACTTCACAGATGAAATAGCTTTCGGTGAGGATGCCGTGAGGGCGATGTTCGAGTGCGGCTAACGGCCAAGCGGTCGGTATGCGGCGGGCGATAAGGCCGTGGGCTCTGCGCCATTGGCGGATGGCACGGCAGGGATAGAGGGTTTCGATGAGGCCCATCAGGCCGGGGCGGACCTTGGTGCGTTTGATGACGACGTCAAGGCGGCGGCCGGCGATTTCCAGGGTGGTTTGGATGACGGTGTTACGCCGGGAGGGATCTTTAAGATTTTGGCCTTGGTTTAGGATGTGGTCGGGATCCGCCAGGGCGGTCTTCCATTGCTGCAGATCGAAGGTTAAATGGCTGACGGCGGAATCATCTTGAGGCAGTTTGGCGGCGGTATAAACGAAACCGGTCCAATGACGATCTAATTGTATTTTACTGTTATAGCGGGTGTTACGAAGACAGAGGCGGTCGCGTTGGGCGATGATCCGGCGGTCATGACGGTCGGCGGCGTGGAACAATCGGCCCAAGTACAGCTCTTGCTGAACCGTCTGCCAGGGGCGGTTGGGCTGAATAGCGCGGAGATATGCGGTGGCGAAATTTTTAACCTGCGTGTCGGGCAACCGGGTACGCAAAGCGGCGACAATAACGGCAAGATTTTTGATACGCCAGCGTTTGCCGGGGTCTGCGGAGGCGTGTCCGCCACGCTGCTCGATGCGGCAGTTTTGCAGATCGGTGATCCATGCTTTGTAGTTGGGGTCGGAGGCTAAGAGTATGTTGCCCGGATGGAGGTCGCGATGTTCGATGCCGGCACAATGCATCTGGGCCAGGGCTGCGGCGGCGGCCTTTAGATATTGGTCGAGTTCTGGAGTGTTTTGGGGGTGTTGTTGCCAGATGAGCTGGTCAATGGTGGTTTGATTTTCGAGGGCTTTGGTGATTAGTATCGCGGTCCATGCACCTTTGACACGGCCTGCGGCCCAGGCGATGGGCTGAGGCGCGGGTACATTGCGGCTACGAGCTAAGAGCAGGCGTTCAAATTCGGTTTGAGCGGGTGGGTTTTGGATGAGCCATTTGAGGCGGGTGAGAGGTGAATAGCATTGGTATATTTTGACATATAAGGTTTTGTTGTTGTATGAGACGCGGAAAACTTGGCGCACGGGGTTGGTTTTGACGGTTTGGGCGGCAGGTTCCCGGCTCAGGTCGGTCCAATTTGGGGCTTTGGCAGTGAACAACCAGCCGTGGGATCCGGTTAGGCAGTGCCATTTTAGGCCTTGGGCTACGGTGATGACCGGCTGAGTCCCAGCGGGGATGCCGGCAGCGGGTGGTGAATTGGGGTGCAGGATGGATTTCATGTAATTATTGTTGGCATCACGAATTATATTGTTGCGGCTCCGGCGGCGGCCGGGAATTTCTACTTTTGTTCCAGAGTACGAGAGGACGGTTGAAAAGTAAAGGTTGAAAAAGCTCTCGTCGGTTGGACTTAGTGGTGTGGTTATTTGGTGATAGCTTGATTGACGGCGGCTTGGCGGGCCGGTATAGTATGCGTTTTGTGTGTCTAGAGTCCGATGGGTCTATAGACTGCTGAGCGATTGCAGGAATATTGCTGAAGAACCGGTTTATTTTAAGGTGAAATTTGATGTTGAAGCGGACAGTCAACTGCGGTGAGCTACGAAGTGAGCACGAAGGCCAGGAAGTGGTATTGAACGGCTGGGTACAGTCGTATCGCGATCACGGGGGTGTGGTTTTTATCGATTTGCGTGATCGCTATGGTCTGACGCAGGTGGTTTTTGACCCGAGCGGCGACGCGGCGATGCATCATTTGGCGCGGGCTCTGCGTACCGAATGGGTTATTGGGGTTAAGGGTAAGGTTCGCCATCGTGCTGAGGGTATGGAAAATCCGAAGATGGTTACCGGTACTATCGAAGTTGAAGCTCTGCAACTGGAAGTTTTTAATAAGGCATTGACTCCGCCGTTCGAGATTGATTCTACTGAGCCGGTGAATGAAGAGTTGCGTTTGCGTTATCGTTATATCGATCTTCGTTGCAAGTATATGCAGCGGATAATGGATGTGCGTAACAAAGCGACGAATATAATTCGCCAGCACCATCAAGACCATGGGTTCTATGAGATAGAGACGCCGATCTTGGGTAAGAGTACACCGGAAGGCGCACGAGACTTTTTGGTGCCGTCGCGTTTGGCGGCTGGTTCCTTTTATGCTCTACCTCAATCGCCTCAATTATTCAAGCAAATGCTGATGGTCGGCGGGATGGATCGTTATTTGCAGATAGTAAAGTGTTTTCGTGATGAAGACGCGCGTGCGGACCGTCAGGTGGAGTTCACGCAGGTTGATGTGGAGATGAGCTTTATCGAAATGGACGATATTATATCGGTTACCGAGGAAGGTTTCGCGAAGGTATGGAAGGGGGTATTGGGTGTGGATATTCCGTTGCCGATCCCGCGTATGAGTTACGCTGACGCGATACGTGATTATGGTATCGATCGGCCGGACATGCGTTTTGAAATGCTGTTGAAAGATGTTACCGATATTGCTGGGGCCAGCGATTTCAAAGTATTCACCAGTGTTGCTAAGAGTCCCAATGGGATGGTCAAGGGCTTGTGCGCTCCGGGCGCGGGTACGTATTCGCGTAGTGATATCGAAAAGGGGTTGACTGATTTTGTGGGCGGGTACGGCGCTAAAGGTTTGGCTTGGTTTAAGGTAACCAAAGCGGAAGATTCGGACCAGGCGCAGTTGACCAGCAGCATCGCGAAGTTTTTCTCGGATGAGCAAAAAGCTGAGCTTATAGAGCGTTTTGGAGCTAATATTGGTGATTTGATATTGATGGTGGCTTCGGACGCGGATACGGTGAATAAGTCTTTGGCGGCCTTGCGTTGCAAGCTAGGCAGCGATTTGGGCTTGGCCAAGCAAGACGATTGGCGTTTTGTTTGGGTGGTGGATTTCCCGATGGTGGAATTCAACACAGATGAAAATCGTTGGGATTCTTTGCACCATCCGTTCACGGCGCCGGTGCCGGAAGATATTCCTTTGCTGGACAGTGATCCGGGCAAGGTGCGTTCATTGGCTTATGACATTGTGTTGAACGGCAACGAGATGGGCGGCGGCAGTGTTCGTATTCATCAGCCGGAACTGCAGGCGAAGGTGTTTGATATTCTGGGTATCACAAAAGAAATGGCCCAAGAGCGGTTCGGGTTCTTCGTGAAGGCATTGTCCTACGGCGCTCCGCCTCACGGCGGTATCGCTTGGGGCTTGGACCGTTGTGTGATGATGCTTTGCGGTATTGATAATATTCGCGACGCGATCGCGTTCCCCAAGACCCAACGTGGGCAGTGTTTGCTTACCGAAGCGCCTAACGTGGTTGACGAATCGCAACTGGAAGAGTTGCATATTGAAATTCGGCGCGAAGGGCCGGAGGATTAAAGTTTTTAACCGTTCACTGTGAAACGAAGCGGCGCGAGCCGCACAGGCGGTTGGGGAGGTCAGGGAGCCGGCAAGATGCCGGCGGTACATTGGTGTTCGACCACCCTTTAGCTTCGCGAAAGGGTGCCACCCGGTCGTCGGTTGGGAAAAGGCGCTTGGCGATGGGCGCTGCCACAGGGGATACGACAGAGAAAGTTAACCGCGGGTACTAAGCGGCGAATCGGTGCGAGCCGTACGGGCGGTTGGTGAGGTCAGGGAGCCGGCAAGATGCCGGCGGTACATTGGTTGACGACCACCCTTTAGCTTCGCGAAAGGGCGGGCACCCGGCCGTCGGTTGGGAAAAGGCGCTTGGCGATGGGTGCTGCCACAGGGGATGCGACAGAGAAAGTTAACCGCGAAGTTCACGAAGCAGAAAAAGGGTAGCAAAAACGCGCGAAATTTTGGAGCGGAAATGGGAGAGTTGTTGGGACATGGGCGCGCTTGATTGGTCGGTGGGGGCAGAGGTACGGGAGGTGAGATGCGCGGAGGTTTGTTGGGAGCGCGCTGGGGTGGCCCGGGTGAGATGGGACGTTCAAAAATGAATAGAAATTCGTCGGTTTTGATTGATTTTTGGCAAAAACGTAGCGGTTTTTTTCAGAAATGGCGACGTTTTTTGGGGTGGCTGATTTTGCGTGGTTTGGTCGGTAGCGGAAATGCGCGGACCGGGATGAGAACCACGAATAAACACGAATAATCGCGAATAAGAATTGGCTGCCGGGGGCATTTTTCTGGTGCAGGGGGTTTGTTCGGGGGTGCAGTGGAGACGGGTGGTCAGGGATTTTTAACCGCGAAAGACG
>JAFGKT010000064.1 GCA_016928435.1 Sedimentisphaerales bacterium
AACGATGAGACAATACGTAAAATCTCATCCAAATATTACCTGGGCAAAAACCTAATTTCGGGCAACACGCCCTCTCAGCCCATGCTGTCCTCTGCCAAAAA
Organism: Sedimentisphaerales bacterium; assembly: GCA_016928435.1. Lineage (GTDB taxonomy): Bacteria > Planctomycetota > Phycisphaerae > Sedimentisphaerales > SM23-30 > JAFGKT01. The sequence continues at coordinate 102 of JAFGKT010000064.1, forward strand.
TATCCTAACCATGCTCATCGCAATCATAAAAAGAATACTCCTCATCCCACTCGCCCTACTCATCTCCATACTAGGCCTACTGTCCATAATGGCAGCCGTCGCCCTTACCATCGCACCGTTTAACGCGGAAAATGGCAGCAACATCGGCCAAATCTTCCTCGAAATCCTTACCTTCCTTTTCAGCGGCATCCTCTTTGGCTTCGGCCTAGTAACTCAATTCTTTGCCCTCCGCTGCGCCATAGGCTCCAAACCATGGCTCCAAAGATGCATTGATAACCTCATGGCCCAAGCCGTAAAGTACGGCCTAATCCTCGGCGCAATCTCCATAACCTGCGGCATCATCATGACCATAATCAAATCTTTCATTTAACCCAACGGCTTCCTGTCCCTATTTATACTCGCTCTCCCATTTCCGCTACCTACCAAACCGCGTAAAACTCACCACCCCCTAAAAACGCTTCATTTTTTTAAAAAACCGCTTCGTTTTTGATCAAAACCAATCAAAAGCGATGAATTTTGGAGCGTTTTTGAACGCCCTCTCTCCTATTGTCTTACAGTCGTACGCTCCCGGCAAGCCTTTGCGCATCTCATGTCCCGACCCACGGCGCCTAATTGCTAAACCAAGCGCGCCCGTATTCCATCGATTCTCTCATTTCCGCTTCTCAATTCCGCGCATTTTTGAGCCTTCTTATGCCTTGGTGTTTGTCTCCATAGCATGTCGTTTTTTAACACAATTAAAACACAGCTCTCACATACTCGATGGGCTATAATCAACTAACATAGAAAGGAAGTAAAAGTGCCTGAACTACCCGAAGTTGAAAATATTGTCCAAGGTCTTCGTGAGCATGTTGTTGGTCGCAAGATTGCTAACATCATTATTCACAAGCCTTTAATTATCAAGGGCCCGTATCGCCTGCGTCGTCAGCAAGCCATTGACACCCTCCAGTCTAAGACCGTCACTGCCGTGATCCGCCGAGCCAAGCGCCTTATAATCACTACAGATTGCCCATTAAGCATAATCGTGCAGCTCGGCATGACCGGCAAATTCCTCATAAGCCCCCCAAACGCACCGCTGGCTCCCCATACGCATGCCGTAATTAAGTTCTTGGATAACAGAGAGTTACGCTTTATTGACCCGCGCCGGTTCGGCCGGATATGTTTTATTGAAAACCTCGACCCCGAAAACCCCGACCCTGCCATGATCGCGGCCGGGTTCGGCAAACTAGGCCCAGACGCCCTGGATTGTACATTGCCCGAATTCCTTCAAATGCTTGATAGCAAACGAGTTATCAAAACCCTCCTGCTCGACCAAACCCGCATCGCCGGGCTGGGCAACATCTACGTGGACGAAGCCCTCCACCAAGCAAACATCCATCCCGCCAGTATTGCCTGCTACCTCTCCAAAAAGAAAGCTGAAAAGCTTCTAACCTGCATCAACAATATTCTGCACAGCGCCATTAAGCACGGCGGCACGACGTTTTCCGATTATCGCAACGCCTACGGCGAGCTAGGTAGATTCAAACAGTTTCTCAAGGTCTATCAACGCACCGACCAGCCGTGCCGAAAATGCAGCACTTCCATCGAGCGGGTCAAAATCGCTGGCCGCAGCAGCCACTATTGCCCCAAATGCCAAAAACTAAAACCCAAATCCAAAGTCTGAATAACCTCCCAGCAAGTGTCCGTCATCTTTTCATCGCCTCAGAACAAAAGTGCGGCGGTTTTGGGGGGCGAATAATGATAGATTTTTCGGCACGTAGAATGTGCGCGCCCAAAACCGCAACTGAAAAACGCGCGAAAACGGCTAAAGCGCAAAGGTAGCAAAAATGCGCGGAATTGCGAAGCGGAAATGAGAGAATCGATGGAATACGGGCGCGCTTGATTTAGCAAGTAGGCGCCGTGGGTCGGGACATGAGATGCGCAAAGGTTTGCCGGGAGCGCATGGCTGCAAGACCATAGGAGAGAGGGCGTTCAAAAATAAACCAAAATTCATCGGTTTTGATTGGTTTTGATCAAAAACGAAGTGGTTTTTTTCAAAAATGAAGTATTTTTTGGTGGTGGCTATTCTTGCGCAATTTGGTCGGTAGCGATATTGGGAGAGTGAGGGAATGGCTTTTGCATTGACGGGGTTTTTGCGGGGTGGTACGATTTGGCGGGCGGTTGGGATTTGTGGCGTTGTTGGTTGACGGCTCGAAAGAATTTAGCGGACTTCGATTCACCGTGGGAATTGGAAAGTTGAGAAGGCGGGCTTATGAATGTTATTGATGAATATTTGGTGGCGGTGAACAAGGCGTATGGGAAGGGGAACGCGACAGAGCATACTTATCGGTCGGCGTTGGAGAGACTGATACAGGGGTTGGGGAAGAAGGTGACGGCGACGAACGAGGCGAAGCGGGAGGAGTGCGGGGCGCCAGATATACTTGTTAGCCGGCAGCAACGGAGCGTGGATGTGACGATTGGTTATGTGGAGGCAAAGGATATTGGGGTGAATTTGGGGCAGATACTAAAGACTGACCAGTTGAAGCGTTATTTGCCGAGCCTGCATAATTTGATATTGACGGATTATATAGAGTTTAGATGGTATGTGGGTGGCGAACATCGGATGACGGCGCGGCTGGCGGAAGAAGGTGCGGGGAAATTTGCGGCGACGGAGGAAAGTAAGGGGAAGGTGGCGGAGTTATTGGGGGCGTTTTTAGAGCAGGAAGGGGAGCGGATAACGGCGGCGCGGATATTGGCGGAACGGATGGCAGCAATAGCACGGCTGCTGCGGGGAATGATAGAAACTACGTTTGAGGCGGAAGGTGAGAAGGGGTCTTTGCATGGGCAGTTGGAAGCGTTTAGGAAGGTGCTGCTGCATGACTTGGAGGAGAAGGAATTCGCGGATATGTACGCGCAGACAATATGTTATGGACTGTTCGCAGCGCGTTGCCATATTAATGATATGAGTTTGATGGGGAAAGATGAACACGCGGTTTTTCATGGGCGGGACGGCAAGCGGGAAGAATTTACACGAGAGCACGCGGGGTATTTGCTGCCTAAGACGAATCCGTTTTTGCAGAAGTTGTTCCATCATATCGCGGGGCCTGACTTGCCGAGTGAGATAGCTTGGCTGGTGGATGATTTGGTGGCGGTGTTGCAACGGGCGGCGATGGATAAGGTATTGAAGGGGTTCGCAAAGGAAAGTAAGCGAAAGGATCCGGTGATCCATTTTTATGAAACGTTTTTGGCAGAGTATGACCGGAAGTTGCGGGAGAGCCGGGGGGTTTATTATACGCCGGAGCCGGTGGTGGGGTATATTGTGCGGAGTGTGGATTATATTTTGCGGACGCGGTTTGGATTGAAGAAGGGTTTGGCGGATGAGAGTAAGGTGCGGCTGAAGGTGGAGCGGGACAAGAAACAGGGCAAGGGCAAGACGGTTGACTGGAAGGAAATACATAAGCTGTTGATACTGGATCCGGCGACGGGGACAGGGACGTTTTTGCATGAGGTGGTGGAACAGATACACAAGAAGTTTGCACGGAACAAGGGGGTTTGGAATGGGTATGTGCGGGATCATTTATTGCCGCGAGTTTATGGGTTTGAGCTGATGATGGCACCGTACGCGATGGCGCATATGAAGATGGGGTTGCAGTTGGCGGAGAGTGGGTATGACTTTGGCAGTGATGAACGGCTGCGGATATTTTTGACGAATACGTTGGAAGAAGCGGGGGAGGTGTCGGATAGCTTGTTCGCCCATTTTCTTACGGAAGAAGCACGAAAGGCAAATGAGGTAAAGAGAGATTTACCGGTGATGGTGGTATTGGGTAATCCGCCTTACTCAGGACTTTCGGCAAATATGAATGAATGGACAGAAACACTGTTGAAACAGAAGTTGCCGGGGGAGAACGGGGCACAGAGTTACTATGAAGTAGATGGACAGCCATTGGGGGAAAAGAAAGTATGGCTCCAAGATGATTATGTGAAGTTCATCCGGTTTGGGCAGTGGCGAATTGAGCAGACGGGAAGCGGAGTGATGGCATTCATCACGAATCATGGTTATCTAGATAATCCTACATTCCGAGGGATGCGACAAAGTTTACTGCAAACGTTTGATGAAATCTACATTGTGGACTTGCATGGAAACAACAAAAAAAAGGAAACGTGTCCTGATGGATCGGCCGACAAAAACGTATTTGATATTCAACAGGGTGTGGCCATTGGGATATTTATAAAGAACGGTGCAAAGGGCAAGAATGGTATAGTGTACCATACGGATTCATATGGAACACGTGAAACAAAATACGAATGGCTTGCCAGTAATGATATGGAGAAAACACAATGGACATGTTTGAGCCCAAATTCGCCATATTATTTCTTCGTTCCGAAGGATGAAAAAGTAAGAGGGGAATATGAAAGGTATTCAAAGATTGTTGATATTATGCCGGTGAATTCATCGGGAATAGTGACCGCACGAGACAGTTTTGTCGTGGAATTTGATGAGAATGTTCTAGTAGAACGGATAGGTGAATTTCGTATCCCAGAGCTCAGTGATGGTGATATACGAAATAGGTATTTTCAGGGCAAGGGGTCAGCGAAGTATTTGCCGGGTGATACACGGAGTTGGAAGATTGCTGAAGTGCGGAAGAAGGTTGCGTCAGATCCGGATTGGAAAATCAGAGCAAGAGATTTGCTTTATCGACCATTTGACACGCGAAAAGTGTACTATACCGAGTGGATGGTTGACTGGCCAAGAACAGAGATTATGGGGCATATGTTGGCTCGTGAGAATCTGGGATTAGGCACTACGCGTTCGATTGAAATAGGGAGGGGATGGGAGCATGTTTTCTGTACGAAGAATATGATTCAACATCATACTGTCTCTCTGAAAGAAGTAAATTATCTTTTTCCTCTTTACCTTTACCCCAGTGAAGCGAATCAGGATTTATTTGATGCTGAGGATGGTGGCGAAGGTGAAGGGGGAAGAAAAGCGAATTTGAATGAGGATTATGTAGCGGAGTTAGCGGGCAAGGTTAAGATGGAGTATGTGGGGGACGGCAGAGGCGATTTGAAGGGGAGTTTTGGTCCTGAGGACGTATTGGCTTATATATATGGTGTGTTTCACAGTATGGCTTATCGGGCGCGGTACGCGGAGTTTTTGAAGATTGATTTTCCTCGGGTTCCTTGGCCTAGCGGCAAGGTTATGTTTCGGAAGTTTGCGGAGGCGGGTCATGAGTTGATGGGATTGCATTTGTTGGAGGCGGCGGTGTTGGAGGATGAGGGGCGTCGGCCGCGGTTTGATGTGGAAGGTGATATGGAGGTGGCGAAGGGTTATCCGAAGTATGTGGCGAAGGCAGGGGAAGCGGGGAAGGTTTATATAAACGGAGAGCAGTATTTTGAGGGGGTAGAGAAGGCGGTTTGGGAGTTTCAGGTTGGGGGTTATCAGGTATGTGAGAAGTGGTTGAAGGATAGGCGGGGGCGAAAGTTGAGTTATGATGATATCGATCATTATCAGAAGGTGGCGGCGGCGCTGGGTGAGACGGTGCGGATAATGGGTCAGCGGTTTATGGATGAGCCTTGGGAGTGATGGTTGTTGATGTTCGAACCTCCGAGTGAGTGACTCGGGGGCTAACTGGGTGTTGTGCCATAGTATCATCTTGACCTAATGGCAGATGAGTTGTTAGAATAATCATGCGGATTGGCTGTAGGGGGGTATGCATTGCGATTTTTGGTATTTTAGAAGTTAGGATTTGGATTTGGCGACATTGAAAGATATTGCGGAGGCGTTGAATTTGTCGCGGCAGACGGTGTCGCAGATATTGCGGAATCCGAGCCACAATTCTTATTCGGCGGAGACACGTAAAAAGGTTTTGAATGTTGCCAAGGAGTTGAATTATGTGCCGAATATTTTGGCGCGCGGGTTGGCGCAGGGCAAGACGCATGTTTTGAGTATGGTTGTGCCTTGGAATACTCCGGAACTGATGGACACGGCTCAGCGGTCGGCGAAGCAGTTTGGTTATGGTATGATGGTGCAGTTTACGCCGACGCCTGATGTTGAATCGGAAGTTAAGGAGTTGATGATCGCGGCGGAACGTCGGGTGGATGGAATCATCTGGATGCCGGTGGTTACTGAGCCGAACCCGACGCGGAGCAAAGTACTGGCGCAAATCCAGGGGATGGGCTTGCGAATTGTTTTATTAGAAACATGGGCGCCGGAATTAGCGGAGGCTGATACGGTGCGTTTTGACTATAGCAGCGGAGCTAGGCAGGCGGTTGAACACCTTAAGGGACAAGGTTATGAGTTAGTTGTGGCTGTGAGTCATACGAAACACGATCCGCATGATGATCGTGATGAAAGTTTTTTGCAGGCTTGCCGAGACTGTGGAGTTGAAGGGCGGTTAGTTTGTGCTGAACCTATGCAATGCACCCCGGATGTTATTGTTCCGATTCTCGATGATGCTCGGTGTCCGGTGGCTTTTTACTGCGATACTGATTTGTTTGCCCTGGATGTGCTGATGATAGTCAAGGGACAGGGTAAAATTTTGCCGGAGGATGTCGGGGTTGTCGCGGTGGGTGATCTGATGATCGGTAATAGGTACCGTACGGGAGAATTGGCGCATCCGAAACTGACTGCTGTGCCGCGTCCCTTTGGCGCGATGGCGGAGCGGGCAATCGATTTGCTGGTGCGAAAGAAGTCGGATGATGGGCCGCAACATGTGACGATTCCGATGTCTTTGACTGAACGGGATTCGACCAGGCGACGGGGATGACGGGACGGGGCGTTTGGATGGTAGGGGTTTGTTTGGGTTTTTGGTGGACATGGGGGTGGTTTGGGTTTACAAATGGAGGATAGTTGGGCGGGGATGGTGCAGGTTTGCGAGTAGTGCTGAGATGGGGTATGGCGGATGAAGGTATTAGGTGTTGATCCGGGATTGCGGACGAGCGGCTACGCGGTGGTGGAGTCGCGTGGGCGTGGTTTGACGATTTTGGACGCTGGGGTTTTTCGGGCGGATGTGAAGTTGGCTTTGGCGGCGCGGTTGGGGCAGTTGTATGATGATGTTTCTCGGTTGTTGGATGAGCATAGGCCGGGCGTGATGGCGGTGGAGGAGTTGTATGCTCATTACAAGCATCCGCGGACGGCGATACTGATGGGTCATGCTCGCGGGGTGTTTTTGCTGGCGGCGCATGAGCGGGAAGTGCCGGTTTATGGTTTCGCGGCAACACGGATCAAGAAGAGTTTGACGGGCAATGGTCGGGCGAGTAAGGAACAGATGCAGCGGGCGGTGCAGTTGCAGTTGGGGTTGGCGGCGGTGCCGAGGCCGGCTGATGTGGCCGATGCGCTGGCGATAGCGATGTGCTGTTTGAATGAAAGACGCTTGGAAAGTTTGGCGTGACGGTGAAGATTAACAGCAGGAGAGTATGCTTAAGATGATAGCGCGGATAATTGGGATATTGGAAGAGCTGGATACCGATAGCAATGTGGCGTTGGTGGAGGTGGGGCAGTTGGGTTATGAGGTGATGGTGCCGGGCTATGCGGTGAGTGATTTGTCGGCGCGGGTGGGGCGCGAGGTAGTGCTGTATTGTTTGGAATATTATGAGGCGAGCGGCGGGATTGGGGGGAATTTGATACCGCGGATAATAGGGTTTCCGCAGGCGCAGGACAAACAGTTTTTTCAGCGGTTTATTAAGGTTAAGGGGATTGGGGTGCGTAAGGCGTTACGGGCGTTGTCACGACCGATCGGGGAGATCGCGGTCGAGATAGAAACCGGGGACACCAAGATGCTGGCTACGCTGCCTGAGATTGGCAAGCGCACGGCGGAGCAGATTGTGGCCGAGCTTAAGGGCAAGGTGGAGTTGTTCGCGTTGTCGGGCAAACATTTGGTGGCGGAGCATAAGCCGTTGAGCGATGCGGCTCGGGAAGCGCTGGTAATTCTGCTTCAGTTAGGCGAGAAGGAAGTCGAAGCCGAAGCATTGATTCAGCAGGTGTTGGAGGATAAACCTGAGATAACTACGGACGCGTTGGTGCAGGCGGTGTATCGCTTAAAAGGTTAAGCGCTTCAGGACAGATTAGCGCCTTGAGATATAAGGAACGATATGGCGATAGAACGGATAATTGACGGCGGGTCGCGGGGCGGTGATGAGGATCATTATGATTTGGCGTTGCGGCCTCAGTCGTTGGATGAATGTATTGGTCAGGAGAAGCTGTTGGCGAAGATAAAGATTGCGCTGACGGCGGCGAAGCAGCGTAATGAGCCGGTTGAGCATATATTGCTGCATGGCCCGCCGGGGTTGGGCAAGACTACGCTGGCGCATGTGATCGCGCATGAGATGGGGGCGCATTTGAAGACCAGCAGCGGGCCGGCGCTGGTGCGTACGGGGGACTTGATGGGGATACTGACGAATTTGCAGCACGGGGATGTTCTGTTTATCGATGAGATTCATCGGTTGCCGACGGTTGTGGAGGAGTTTATTTATCCAGCGATGGAAGACTTCAAGGTGGACTTTACGGTCGATAGCGGCATGCATGCGAAAACGATTAATATTCCGTTGCAGCCTTTTACGTTGATTGGGGCGACGACGCGGGCGGGGCTGATTTCGTCGCCGTTGCGGGCGCGGTTTGGGATACAGCATCATTTGGAGTTTTGGTCGTTGGAGAATTTGCAGCAGTGTTTGCAGCGTTCGGCGCGGATGCTGGGGGTGGAGTGTAAGGAAGAGGCGTTGGAGGTGATTAGCAGTTGCTGCCGGGGTACGCCTCGGATTGCGAACCGTTTGCTGCGGCGGGTGCGCGATTACGCCCAGGTGCGCGGAGATGGCAAGGTGACAACGGAGTTGGCGCGAGCGGCGCTGCGGATGGAAGAGATTGATGAATTGGGGTTGGATCGGTTGGATAGGGCGTTTTTGGAGAGTTTGATTACGACGTATAAAGGCGGCCCGGCAGGTATAGAGGCGCTCGCGGCAACGCTGGGTCAGGAGCGCGATACGCTTGAAGATGTGGTGGAGCCGTATTTACTGCAGATTGGTTTTGTGGCGCGGACACGACAAGGGCGGGTAGCTACGGACGCGGCATATGGGCATTTGGGAATTAAGCCCAGTGGTCGCAAGGTGGTGGATGATGAGGGGTTGTTTGATTAGAGGGGGGTTGAGAAATCCTAACGGACAGTGGAAGATAGGTGGTTTTGATTATGATTGCAGGCTCCTCACGCATGTCATGATCAAGAGGAGGTGAATTGTGAAATATGTATTTGCCGTGTTTGGAGTCTTGGTGATATTATGCACTTCATTCTTTTGTGGAATAGCGTTGGGGGATTACATTCACCCATTTATGCTAATTTGTGTTATATTCGCGATAGACGCGATATGTTTTAGTACAGAAAAGTTGCGCAGCCTTCTTAATCTTGTAGCTGTGGTTGTTCTTTCATTAGCGTTTATATGTGGTTATTGCCTTGGCTATGTTGCGCCTGGCATTGGCTTTCATCCATAGAAGGTTAGTAATTGACCACGAGGCTTGTGTTTTTGTTATATAGAATATCTAGTCACTCAACTGGGCATAGAGAGTTCGCAAGATACATTGTCTTGTCAGATTGATTCCTAGGGTCGTTTTGAAGAACTGGAGTCCAGAGGGTTTGTACATTAGCATATTGGTTGATTGAAGGCAGTGAGTTTTGACGACCCCCTGACAGGTCAGGGGGCTAACTCTGCGGATGATTGTGAGATTAGTGAGCGACGGGGGTGCCGAGGACGGATTTGAGGTCGTCGAGTTTTTGGTCGAGGGTGTCGGGGGTTTTGGCTTCGACGTTTAGGCGCAGGAGCGGTTCGGTGTTGGAGGGGCGGACGTTGAACCACCAGTCTTGATATTGGACGGTAACGCCGTCTAGGTGATCGATTTGGGCGTCGCTGTATTTTTGGGCGAGTTGGTCCATTGCTGCTTGTTTGTCTTCGACTTCGAAGTTCATTTCGCCTGATGATGAATAGCGGCGGAGGGGTTTGAGGATTTCGCTCATGGGTTTGTCATTCATGGAGAGGACGTTGATGAGATGGGATAGGGTTATCATGCCGGAGTCTGCGAAGTAGTTATCGCGATAGTAGAAGTGGCCGGACAGTTCACCGCCGAATACTGCTTTGGTGTCTTTAAGGGTTTTTTTCATGAACGCGTGGCCGACCCGGTCGCGACGGGGGATGCCTCCGTGGTTAGCTACTTCTTCTTTGACGACCCAACTGGAACGCAGATCGTAAACGATGGTTGAGCCGGGATTTTTTTCGAGGAAGTAATTTGCGAACATCGCGGTGAGGATATCGCAGCCGACGGTTTGGCCGGTCTCGTCGATAACGATAAGGCGGTCGGCGTCACCATCGAAGCAAATACCGACGTCAGCTTTTTTGTCGATAACGGTTTGTTTTAGTTCGGCGAGATTAGATTCGACTAGGGGATTGGGGTCGTGTTTGAAAGTGCCATCGTGGGTGAAGTTTAGCGTAGTGAGATCGAGGTTGAGGTCGCCGAATATTGCGGGTACTGATTTACCGGCCATGCCGTTGGAGGCATCGATGACAATTTTAAGTTTTTTGTAGTTGGGCTGGAGGAAGTTTAGAACGTGGCGGCGATATGGATCGGTGAGGTCTTGCTGGGTTACGGATCCGTTGCCGGCCGCGGCTTTGTGGCGCAGGGCCAGGGCGATATGTTGGATTTCCTTTAGGCCGGTATCTGCGCCGACGGGTCGGGCGTTTTGGCCTGAAATTTTGCAGCCGTTATATTGAGCGGGGTTGTGGCTGGCGGTGATTTGAACGCCGCCGCATGTCTGGAGGTGGTTGATAGCGAAGTAGATTTGAGGAGTGTCTATCATACCGATATCGATGACGTTGGCGCCGGAAGCGTTCATGCCGGCAATGAGCGCTTCAGCCAGGGCAGGGCTATGAGATCGCATATCACGACCGACGACAAGAGACTGGGCGTTGCTTTGACCTCGCTGAATGCCCTGAAGTAGGGAGCGGAGGAACTGAGCGGTGGCGTGGCCGATTTTCCAGGCGGCGTCTTCGTCGATCTGTTCAGGGTATAGGCCACGAATGTCATAAGCTTTGAAGATTTTTGAGTCCATGTTTGTGTCCTTGGTTAGTCCTATAGGGCTTGGTTACTTCAGGGATGGCTTGGGCGCCTTCGTTGGAATGACGCTAACGGAATAAATTGTCGTCGGGGTTATCGGAGTTCTCATCGATGTCGTCATCGTCATTGTTTTGATATTTCCAACTATCGGCATCATCAATGTCGTCCATTTCATGCTGCATAAATTTAAACATTTTTTCCTGCATAGGCGCGAGCTTGCGATACCAGTTGAGGGTGGCTTGGTAGCCTTGTACGAGGGCATCGAGACGGAGGAGTTGCCATTTTTGGAGGCATTCGGGTTCTTTGACGGTAGTGAAGGGGTTGCATTTGAGGGTAATGCGGCCGTTGGGTTCTTGGATGAAGAATTCGCAATCTTGGCATTGGATCATGGTAATTTTCCTTAGAACCCCGTTAGGCCCAGCGCGATATTGGTCTGGCATCACATGTTTTTAGGTTCGTTTGGGTTATTAATAAGAGGTTGTATGCTAAAGCAAAACGGGGGAGTAATCAAGAGCGGGCTGGGCGGGGGCGGTGATGTTTTGCATTGAGGCGCTATGGGATACTCTGTTTTAGGGCGCGATGGCAGATACAAAAAAAAGAGGCAGGTTTTGGGCCTGCCTCAATAAAGGAGTATGCTGTTAATCTAGGAGAATTTCGCCGGTGTCAGAAATCTTTACCACAGGCCATATTAAGCCAAAAACGGTGTTAATAGTGGTGGCAGCGGAGTTTTGACGCCGGCGTCAGGGTCTTGATTTTTTGAAAAGCGTTAGCGGTTGTATTGGTTTTAGAGCTATTATAAGGCTCTTTTAAGATTATTTTTGGAGTTAATTAAAATACTCTAGAGTTCTTCTTCGAGCATATTGTCGATAGCTTGGGAGAGTGCGGAATCCATATCGTAGTTGCCGTCCGCGAGTGCTTGGCGGATTTGTTCGACCTTTTCAAACCTGATATCGGGCATCTGCGCGATTTGGCTGAGATATCGGGCGATCGAAGAAATTTCGACTTGATCTGCTTTCTCACCAGGTTGCGAAGCTGGGGATGCCTGGGGCGCGGCGTCAGAGGATGCCGGCTTGGGGGCATTTATAGACCCTAGCTTGGGATAGGAGTTTATGCCATTAATGTTGTTCATAACGCTGTTTTTCCTTTCCAACAGTCACATACGTTTACTCTGCTTTACATTACCCCGGACGGCCTTAAACTGAAGGACATGAGCAATGAAGTAAGGTGTTTTGGATCAGGCATGTTCATGCTGTGGATTTTTTGCTCAAGTCGGTTCAGCCTTCTGCATTGGCTATCCAGGGAATATCATCGACTGTTTTTAACAGAATCTTGAGAAAAATAAGATTGGTTGAAAGTGGGGTTTCAGGGTTGATATGGTGGTTTCTGGGGTGGTTATAGGAACTTAATGTCCGGGCCTGAGGGTGTTTGGATAAGGGGGTTGCGACACCTCCTATATTCTCCATGTTGCCTGTATTGCCAGCGATTGAGTCCGATAAGTGTTGGATTTGATGGGATTTGGATTTATTGGTTGGTTTTGTGGTTTTTGCGTTATGCTTATCGGTGGTTGGGACGGTGATGTAGGCGATTGCGTAGTAAGCTGGGGGCGTCTATAATTGATTGTGATATTTCTAAGGATTTTTACACAATTTGAGTGAAACGCGGGCGAAAAGCTCTGAATAGCGGCCGATTTTTCCGGTTAGATATCGGATTTCTGGGTCTATTTGGATGTTCCGCTGGTGCTATCAAGAGAGAAAGTTTTATGAGCAAGCGTGACTACTATGAGGTTTTGGGGGTCAGCCGTGACGCCTCGCCGGAGGAGATCAAGAAGAGCTATAGGAAGTTGGCACGGAAGTATCATCCGGATGTAGCAGGGAAAGATCCCAAGGCGGCGGCTCAATTCAAGGAAGTTAAGGACGCGTATGATGTGTTGAAGGACAAGAAGTCGCGTGCTTCTTATGATCGGTTCGGCCATGCAGCGGAGCATATGGGGGGTTGGTCCGGCGGCGGCGGAGAAGGAGGAGGCGGTTTTGGTGGTCAAGGTTTCGATTTTTCGGATATTTTTGGCGGCATGAGGGGTGGTCGCGGCGGTCGGCGGAGTAATGTCAAGATTAACCTGGGCGATTTGTTTGGCGGCATGGGCGGCGGTGGTGATGAAGATGAGGTTTTCGAGCGTTTGCGCGCGCAAGGCGGCGGGGCTCGAAGGCGTGGTGAAGATCTAGAACATAAAGTGCGCATTGGTTTTGAAGAAGCGATTCATGGTTCTACGCGTGATGTGGTTTTGACCATGCCTCAAGCGGACGGCAGTCGTAAGCAAGAACATTTGAGTGTTAAGATTCCAGCGGGAGTGGATACCGGGAGCAAGATTCGGGTTCGGGGCAAGGGTCAGCCGGGTATGGGCGGAGACAATGGTGATTTGATCATCAAGGTTGTGGTAGGTGAGCATCCGTATTTTAGGCGGGACGGAGATCGGATAGATTTGGATGTTCCGGTGACTTTAGCGGAAGCGACGCTGGGCGCTAAGGTGGACGTTCCGACATTGACGGGGATGACGACGGTTACGATACCGCCTGGCAGCAGCGGCGGAAGCAAATTGCGGTTGAAGGGCAAAGGTGTGAAAGACAACAAGACGGGCAAGACGGGTGATATGTATTTGACGTTGAAGGTGGTATTACCACGAGATTTGGATGCTGAGTCGCGGAAGTTGGTGAAGCAATTTACGGATTTGAATCCTCAGCCGGACGTGCGTGATGGTTGGAAGCGTTCACAGTAAAGAGAACCACTAATTGACACGAATAGTCACGAATATAGCTGCCATGGGCAGGGAGAAAGCACGAGGCAATAGTCTTGGGTGCAGTGTAGGCGAAAAGGTCAGGGATGTTTAACATCGCGAAAAGACGCGAAACATACGAAAGATAAGCACGAATTGATACGAATGGGCACGAATAAAGCAGCAGGTTGTGAGCGGCTATTGGTATTGATGTAGGTGCGAGAGCGTGAACGGTTACGGAGTTAATTTTCAGGTTAGTTTTGGTATTGATTGTATAAGGGGTTTATTGTTGCGTTGGTGGCTATTGGTGATATTGCTGTTGGGGATAGCGGGGTGGGCGGCGGCGGATGGCCAGGTAGAAACTGGGGACACACAATCAGTAGTGGAGACCTACGGGTCGGCGGAAATAGAGAGGGTGGAGGGTTTTGAATTGGGAGGCGAAGTTGTCGCTGACGCATGCACGGTGTTGGATGAAGGTTCGCAGGTTGACGAAGACGCATCGATGGAGGAGAAGCGAGGGCGGTATAAACTGGCGTTGATGGTAATGCTGTTTGGGATCGCTGGATTGTTTTTGATGTTTTTTCTGGTTACGCTGTTACGGATAAGCAGGTTTCACAGGCGGCGTTTGGGTTTGGGGGCTAAGCGAGAGAAGACGCAGTATATTGATGCTTGGAGCAAATATCGCATAAAAGATGGTATGTTGGATGACGACAAGGGGGAAGATGATGACGGATGAACGGCAGCGTTACAGGTTGGGTGCGAAGCAGCGGTTGAAGAAGGGTTGGCAGTTTCGGACGGTATTCGATGACAAGGTGAGTGTTGCTGACGGTCGGTTGGTGATTTACGGTCGGTTGAACACGGTTGGTTGGTCGCGGGTTGGTTTGAGTGTTGGTCGCAAGTTAGGCGGCGCGGTGGTTCGGAATCGCTATAAGCGCGCATTGCGTGAGGCGTTTCGTTTGTCGCAGCATGATCTGCCTATGGGGGTGGATTATGTATTGATACCACGAAAGGTGGATATTTGTTCGGTGGAAGATTATAAACGGTCGTTATTGAGTTTGGGCGAACGTTTGGGGTCACTTTTGTCGCGGCGTGAAGCAAGAGGCTGAAGATGGTGTGGCTGTTGCAAAAATTGATACGTTTTTATCAGTTGGCGATATCACCTTGGTTGCCTAATGCTTGTCGTTTCACGCCGAGCTGTAGTGCTTACGCAATGGAGGCACTGGCGCGACATGGGGTGTTGCGTGGTATGGGGTTGACTTTGTGGCGGATTATGCGTTGTCATCCATGGAGCAAGGGCGGCTATGATCCGGTGCCTGACTAAGCAGGGTTGGTCTGTCGGAGAAGTGTGATCCATCGATTTAGTTGTGTTTTGGGAAAAGACTATTCAAGTGGGTCGGTATCGGTTATACTTCTGTTTTGCCTGTCGTTTCTTTATCTTTATTTGTTCACCTGTATTGTGACAGCGGGGTACTTCGATGGTAAAACCTGAAAAAGAATTGCGTGATCGTCATGATCTGCTGGACCAAATAGAGCATTTGATCGAAGCGGAAGACATGGACGCTTTGCGCACGCTGTTGACGAGTTCGCGTAATAGCGATGTCGCTGAGGTTATGGAGGTTCTGGACGAGGTTGCACGGCAGGTTTTGTTTGATGTTTTGGATCCGGAGGAAGCGGGGGATATTCTGGACCGAGTAAACGAAGCGACCCGAAGCGCGGTAGTTGAGGATTTGAGCAGTGAGGAACTAACGGGGATTTTGGCGACGCTGCCTCCGGATGAAGCTGCGGACGTTATAGGTGAGCTGAGCGAGGAACAAAGCGAAGAAGTTCTTGATAGTATTCAGCGGGCGGGTTTGGACGAAGTCGCGAAGCTGCTGTTGTATGAAGAAGACACGGCCGGCGGTATCATGACGACGCAGATGGTGGCTGTGAAGGAGACTGATACAGTTGCCGACGCCATTACGCAGATACGTGAATCAAATCCGAAAGATGAGTTTTATGTGGTATTTGTGGTTGATGATAAAGGCATTCTAAAAGGGACACTGGGGATTCATGAGTTACTGCGTCAAGGCCCGAATACAGTGGTGTCTAAGGTGATGGAAGCTGATCCATTCCAGGTAAAAGTGGATGCGGACCAAGAAGAGATCGCGAATTTATTCCGCAAGAATGATTTGTTGGTTGTGGGTGTGGTGAACACCGATGGGGTATTGGTTGGGCGGATTACGGTTGATGATGTTGTTGACGTAATGGAAGAGGAAGCGGAAGAAGACGCGTTGGTGATGGCTGGGACTCACCCCGCGGAATTGGAGACTCGCGGTTTGTTTCGGGCGGCACGTGTGCGTTTACCTTGGCTGTTGACTTGTATGGTGGGTTCGATGTTTTCGGGTGTGGTTTTGATTTCGTTGTTCCAGTCGAACTTTCAGCCGGCCCAGTGGTTCAGTATCTTCATGTTTTTTCCGGCAATAGTAGCGATGGGTGGAAACAGCGGGTTACAGACCTCGACCATTGTAGTTCGCGGTTTAGCGACTGGGGATTTGGTTCGGATATCGTTTGGTCAGGTTTTTATGCGTGAAAGCCGGATCGCGTTGATCGTTGCCTGCGTTTGCGGCTTGATGGCAGGTTTGGTTTCGGGGATTAGCCTGCATTTTTGGCCGCCGATGAATTTTTCGATAGCTGAGGCACCGGTTTTGGGGCTGTCGATAGCGTCGGCGATGTTCTTAGGGATTATGCTGTCGACGACCTTGGGGTTTATACTGCCTTTTCTTTTTCGGCGGATCGGGATTGACCCTGCGGTAAGCAGCGGTCCTTTGGTCACGACAATGAACGACGCTTTGGGATGTCTGGTATATTTGAGTTTATCTTGGTTTTTGTTGAGACTGTTCACATGATGTGGGGCGGGGGTGGCATGTGTGCGTAACAGCTTGTTAATGCTTGGTTTAGGTTTCAATTCCGAATAAGGTTAAGCTGATTGAGATGGTTTTGCGATAGAATTTGTGGTTCATGAATATTTAACAAAAGATTGTGAGAAAAGGGTTTGACAGTTTTTGGTCGGCTGTTATACTGTATGGCTTGCAACTAGGGGCGGGGCTAAGGTTGCGCGGTTGGGTTGGCGTTGATGTCAACCCGGAAGAATATAGTTAAATAGGTTGAAAGAATAAGAAGATGCAGGCTCGACATCAGAAGACAACTCTGGCCCAAAACGATGTGGATAATAAGCAATGGTATGTTGCGGACGCAGACGGCGCGATTTTAGGCCGTCTGGCTGTCAAGATCGCGATGATCCTGATGGGCAAACATCGTCCGGAATATACTGCTCACGTTGACACGGGTGATTTTGTAGTAGTTTTGAACGCTGAGAAGGTGAAGGTTACGGGCCGTAAGGCTGAGACCCGCACTTATGATTACTACACGTATCACATGGGGGGGCACCGTTCGGTGAGTTATAATGATATGCTGAAGAACAAGCCGGAGAAGGTAATCAGCGAAGCGGTTCGGCGTATGCTGCCTAAGACGAAATTGGGCAGGCAGATGTTGAGCAAGCTGAAGGTTTACCGTGGTGGTGAGCATCCCCATTCGGCTCAGCAACCTACGGCTTTGGAGTTGAATTAGTAAATTTAGTTTTTTTCGATATTGGTAATATAAGGCATTTTGCCAGTGTAGTTTTGAGGAATAAGCAGTGGTAGAACAGCAAAACGAAGGCGTACCGTTGATTGATCCTAGTATTGTTGGTTCGGTTGAGCCGACAGGTGGTTCAGTCAGTGAAGGCAGTTTGGACAATCAAAGGCGTCAGCAGCCGACCGCGGCGCAATTGAAGCCGGGACAATATTGCTGGGGTACCGGCCGTAGGAAGTGTTCGATTGCTCGGGTTCGGGTTCGTCCGGGCGAAGGCAACATTGTTATAAACGGCAAGGCTATGGAAGCGTATTTTCCGACGGTCGCCACGCAAAACGCGGTTAAAGCTCCATTGGAAGTCACTGATTGTGCCGGTCGTTTTGACGTATTTGTGAATGTAACGGGCGGCGGTCCTACGGGGCAGTCCGGTGCGGTATTATTGGGATTGGCGCGAGCTTTGGCTGCGGCTGATCCGGATACTTTCGCGTCCTTGCGTGACGCGGGCTATCTGACTCGTGACTCACGTATGGTAGAACGCAAGAAATACGGTCAGAAGGGCGCTCGCAAGCGTTTCCAGTTCTCGAAGCGTTAATTTACCAGTTTTATGCTGGATGCGATATACGGGCTGCTGTTTCGTTTGGAACGGCAGCCTTTTTTTTGGGTGGATTTTGGCTGAGCGGTTGGTGGTTGACAGTTTTTGTGGTAGGATACGATTGGCTTTTGGCTCAGGGAAAAGTCTAGTGATAGGGATTGTCGCGCATGCATACGCTATTTTTATGTTGGCGATACTTACGGAAGCGTCGGATAGTTTGGTTTCCGATTGTTGCGGTGATGCTTTGTGTGGCGTTATTGATAGTGGTTACGAGTTTGTTTGACGGTTTTGTGGCGAAGTATTTGGAGTCTCAACAGCGATTTTTTGGGGAGATCACTCTGACGCCGCCACGTGCGATGACGGGTTATGTGGACTTGGCGGACCGTTTGAGTGCATTGCCGGAGGTAGCGGTAGCCACACCGGTGGCGCGTACGGGTGGGTTGTTGTATTTAGGTCGAGGTGATGTTCGTGGGGTACAGCTTTTAGGGATTGATTTGGCGGCGCGCTGTCAGGATGAAGAATTCGCGGCGGGTTTGGTCTTGCAGAAAGACGCATCGGAGCCGAGTTTTGCGCTGCCTGAGGCGGTGCGGGAGCGTGCGCGATCTTGGCTGGAACGCAAGTTGCGGCGTGAAGTTGCGGATGATGACTTACCTACGGGTGCGATCTTGGGCATTGGGGTTTTGGTTGAGCCGGACGATTTGACGGATGCGTATGATGTTGAGGAGATTCGTGATTTGCTGGCGGATCGTTCGACGGGTATGAGTATAACCGCTGGTCGGATAGTCGATGGTGCAGACGGTCGCAGCGCGGTTCGCCGGACGGGTGTATGTTGGCCGGTGGATGTGGTGGAAACAGGATTAGATGAAGCTGACACAAGTCATGTATATTTACCCTTTGACTACGTGGCGGATTTAATAGGGACAAGTGAATGGGGAAAGCCATCCTGTATTGCTCAGATACATATAACCTTAGCGGAGGGTTATTCTCGGGGTGAGGTAATACAAAAGGTTCGCGCGGCATGGCAGATTTTTGCGCGAGAAAACTTGGGTTGGGATACAATTTGGGCGAATATGGTGGTGATAGAATCACAGGATGAGAGCCGTTGGGCGAAATTGTTAACGTATGAAATCCAGAAGCAATTAAGAGTTATGCAAATGATTTTGGGTTTGATTTGTTTAGTTGTTATTGTGTTGGTGTTTGTGGTGCTGTTTATGATAGTTTTGCAGCGGCGGCGTGATATAGGGATTGTGCGCAGTGTTGGTTCATCGCGTTGGGGAGTGGCGATGGTTTTTATCGGTTATGGCGGCGCGATAGGTTTGGTTGGCGCGGTTTTGGGATTGATCTTAGGAGCATGGGCAACTAAGAATATTACGATGTTAGAAGGTGTATTGACACGCATTTTGGGTTTCAAGGTTTGGCGCAGCGGTGTTTATATGCTCCGTGAGATACCGAATGAAATATCCTGGGGTGCGGTATGGTGGATTATGTTGGCGGGTGTTTTGGCGGCGGTGGTTGGCGCGTTACTGCCGGCGGTGAAAGCGGCACGGATGCAGCCGGCTTCGGCTTTGCGTTACGAATAATGTGTTATGGTAACCGTTCACTGTAAAATGAACCACGAATAGACACTACTATTCACTAATTAAGATTTAGCTGCCAGGGGCGAAAGCGAAGGAATAGTTGGTTAGTTGGGAGTATAATTGGAAAAGAAGGTCAGGAAATTATAAGTTGCGGATGACACGGATGATTGCGGATTCTTTTGTTTGGGATCGTAAATTTACGAATGGACACGAATAAATAGATTGAGTTGGTTGATTTGTGGGTGCGATCGCATGAACGGTTATGTGTTATGTATAAATTATTATTAATCTGGCGATACTTTGTAGCTAAGCGAGTGGCGCTGTTGGCGGTAGCGGCAGTGGCGCTGGTGGTGATGTTGGTGCTGGTTGTGTTGAGCGTCATGTCGGGGTTGTTGGAGAATACGCGCAGCCGAAATCATCGTTGGACGGGTGATGTGGTGCTATCGCGGGCGTCGCTGGTTGGTTTTCCTTTTTATGATGAGTTCATTGCTGAGTTGGAGGGGCATGCGGAGGTTGCTAGGGCAACGCCTGTAGTTAAGACGTATGGATTGATAGAACAGCGTAACACAACGATCGAGTTGTATGGGTTGCGCATGGATGAGTTTTGCAGGGTTACCGGTTTTCGGGAAACTCTGCATAGATTCAAGGATCGGCCGTCCGTGAGCTTTATGCTTGAATCGGAATTGTATGTGACGTTAAGCGAAGAAGCTCGAGGGCGGGGTTGCATTGTGGGTCATTATATGCTGGATGATGATATAGGAGATTCAGAACGTGAACTGATGGCGCATTATCCGTTGGGTTGGAACATGACGGTTTTTGGTTTAAGCAGTCAAGGAGTGCTGTTAGGTTCGGATATGGGTTCGAGTCAGCGGTTTTGGTATGTTGATGATTCGGACAGTGGTTTGCCTCGCGTGGACGGGGTGGCGGTGTATGTGGACTTTGATGAATTGCAGCAGTTATGTTTTATGAATGGTGTGGATGGTGAGCCGGCGCGGGCGAATGAGATTCGGGTGTGTTTGGCGGATGGGGTGGACGCGGTTGAAGGGGAAGCAGTGGTGCAAAGGGTGTGGGGAGATTTTGTGGTGGGCAAGCGCGAATTGGGGCAGGCGCGTTTGTTGGAAGATGTAAGAGTGCAAAGTTGGCAAGAGTTTCGGCGCAGTTACATAGCGCCAGCGGAAAAAGAGCGGAATTTGATGGTGGTGGTGTTTTGTATGATCGGGGTGGTGGCGGTGTTTGTGGTGTTCGCGATATTTTACATGATTGTGATGGAAAAGGTGAAAGATTTGGGGGTGATCAAAAGCGTGGGTGCTTCGGGTTGGAGTTTGGGACAGGTGTTTTTAGGCTATGGAATATTGGTTGGGTTAGTTGGAGCGTTGATTGGTTCGAGCTTTGGAGTGTTGATTGTACGGAACAGCAATGAAATCGAAGCGGTTTTGCATCGGTGGTTTGGGTTTCAATTATGGAACCCAGCAGTGTACGCGATTGATAAGATACCGGATGTAGTATATTACGGTCAGGCATTGGTGATAGGATTAGCGGCGATTGGGGCGTCGGTTTTGGGAGCGATAATACCGGCTTGGCGAGCAGCGCGTTTGGAAGTGGTGGAGTCGCTACGAGTAGAATAAGGTGCGAACCGCACTGGTAGATTGACCGACGAGACTCGGTTTGGTGATGACGCTTCCGCTGGGCGCTGCCATATTGAGTATCTAGGTTTTGGTACGCGGTTCTATACAAGGTGCGAACCGCCCTGATAATGAGCATGAAAAAACCTTAAATTGACGGCGAGGTTGTATGTCAGACAAAAGTGATATAATTATCAAAGCGCAAGGCATTCACAAAAGCTATACGTTGGACAAACGTAAGCAGGTGGTTTTGCATGGTGTGGATTTGGAAGTTGGGCGGGGTGAGTTTTTGGCGGTAATGGGCAGCAGCGGCAGTGGTAAGAGTACGCTTTTGCACATATTGGGGTTGCTGGATAAGCCGGACCAGGGGCGGGTGGATTTTGAAGATCGATCGGTTTTTGATTTGAGCGGTTTTCGGCAGGATCGGATACGCAATAGGGAGATTGGTTTTGTCTTTCAGTTTTATCATTTGCTGCCTGAGTTGAATGTGTTGGAGAATGTGTTGTTGCCGATGATGGTTCGGTCGTCGTTGCTATCGTGGTTTGGCACGAGACGACAGGCGAAGCGGCGGGCTCGGGAATTGGTTGAGGAGGTAGGTTTGGGGTCGCAGACAAAGCAGCGTCCGGCGACTTTGAGCGGGGGTGAGCGTCAGCGGGTGGCGTTGGCTCGGGCGCTGATGGCGGACCCGAAATTATTATTAGCGGATGAGCCGACAGGAAATCTTGACTCTGCGTCAGGAAAAGCTATTCTAGAGTTATTAGGCCGACGGAACAAGGCCGGCCAGACGATAGTCATGGTGACGCACGACCATTCGGTTGCGGCTTTGGCTGAGCGAAAACTGGTTCTCCAGGATGGGGTTTTGAGCTAAAAACACAGAAAATGTTGTTTCTGTGGCCGAATGTTGGAATTTAGGAAATATAGGCATTATAGAAAAGGTTATCGTATGGGTTTGAAGATATGGCTAAACGACAAGTTGGTTGATGAGGCTGATGCGAAAGTTTCGGTTTTTGATCATGGTTTGCTCTATGGCGACGGTGTTTTTGAGGGGATTCGCGTTTATAGCGGCAAGGTTTTTGAACTGAAGGCTCACATTGACCGGCTTTATGAGTCAGCGTCGGCGATCCGGTTGAAGATGCCGGTTGATCGGGAGACGATGACTGATTATCTGCTGCAGACGGTGGCGGCGAACAATCTGGATGACGGTTATGTTCGGTTGGTGGTGACTCGCGGGGTTGGGACGCTGGGTCTGAATCCGCTGGTTTGCGAGAAGGGGCAGATTATAATTATTGCCGCGACGATCCAATTGTATCCGCGGGAAATATACGAGAATGGTCTGAAGGTTATCAGTGCCAACACGATGCGGAATCATCCTTTGGCGGTTAGTCCACAGATCAAGAGTCTGAACTATCTGAACAACATATTGGCTAAGCTGGAAGCCTTGGATCGCGACATGTTGGAAGCAATCATGTACAACCACATGGGGTATGTGGCTGAGGCTACTGGTGACAATGTTTTTGTTGTGAGAGCCGGTAAGGTTTATTCGCCTCCTATCTCTGCAGGTTCGCTGGAGGGGATTACTCGCGCGGTGGTGATTAAGTTGGCGCGTGAGTTGGGTTATGATGTTCTGGAGCAGAATTTGACTCGCTACGATCTTTATGTGGCTGACGAGATATTTTTGACGGGTACTGCGGCGGAAGTTATCGGGGTGGTTGAGATTGACGGTCGCACGATTGGAATGGGTAAGCCTGGTCCGATTACGCGCGAATTGCTGGCTAAGTTTGAGGCTTATGTTCGACAATAGAGCATAAGTAAGCGTTCACAGACAGTCAGCATGGGCTGATGATCCCATCCTATGGGACTATGTTCGGCCATAGAATTTGAGTCGCAGGGATCGGATTAGGATATGAGTCAAGTTAGAGCATTGCTTTTTGATTTCGGCGGGACGTTGGACAACGACGGAGAGCATTGGTTTGCGCGGCTGTATCGTTTGATGACAAAGCAAGGGTGTGGTTTGGATTGGGAAGTGTTCGCGGAACATGCGGACTTGGTGGCGCGGAGTTTGGAGAATTTCGCAGATACGGCGACGTTGCTGATGGGGGATTTGGTGCAGCGGATTTGTGAACAATTGCATGAGCGTTTGTTGGCGGTGGAAGGCAATGGCGGTGTTGGTTGGCAGCCGACAGAGATTGCTGGGTTGTTTATGGCTGAGTCTGAGCAGTATCTATCGCGTAACAAAGATGTGTTGCGAGATTTGGGGAAGCGGTATCGTTTGGGCTGTATCAGTAACAATTGGGGCAATACCGCGGGTTGGTGCGCGGAATTTGGTTTGGATAAATATTTTGAGACGATGATTGATTCTACGGTGGTTGGCGCTGCCAAGCCGGACCGGAAGATATTTGACGCGGCGTTAACAGATATGGGTTTGGCTGCGGACGATTGCGCATACGTCGGCGATTGGTTTGGAGCGGACATGGTAGGCGGGCGCGGCGTGGGGATGAAGACGGTTTGGCTGGATGACGGCGCGAAAAACTGCCCGGATGAATCGATGGTGGACTATCGGATCAAGAGTTTGTTGGATTTGGCGGCGTTGGAGTGGGGGTAAAAAGCGGGGATGGTGGGCATGGCCCACCCTACTTTTAGAGTGAGACGGTTTCGGGGACCGGTTTTTGTGGGGTGGTTTTTTCTTTGTCGCCGGCGCGGCGTGCGAAGCGTTGCTGTTGGCGTTCTTTGACGAATTCGCAGAACTGCTGATTATCTTTGCTCCATTTTTTCATGATGGTTTTGACTGCGCGTAAACCGATAATGACTTCGTTAATTTTGTCCCAAAGTGTAATAGGTCTTTTGAGCAGCAGTTTGAGGGTTAGAGGGTCCCATCCGCCTCCACGGTAGAATTTTTTGTGGGCTTGAAATACGACGTTTTGGAAGTCTTCGATTTCCATACGACCATGGGTGTAAGTGACGTGACAGGCATCATACCAGTCCCAGTCGTTGGGGAAGTCGTTGAGCAATAGATGTGGTTTCATCTCGTCGAACATTTCTGTGCCGGGGTAAGGTGTCAGGACGGTGATTTGCAGAGTTTGGATGTTGCAGTTTTTGGCGAACTTGACGATGTTCTCAGCGGTTTGTGCGTCTTGTTGCGGGCCCATGACAAACATCGCATGTATCCAGAAGTTGTATTCATGGAGGATTTTGGTGTCTTCTTGGAGACGGCTGACGAGGGTGTTTTCTCCTTGGTAGCCTTTGTGCCATTGTTTTGCGGTTTCATCATCGATGGTTTCGTAGCCGACATATAGCCCGGTGCATCCGGCATCTTGGAGAGCTTGGAGGAGTTCGTTATCTCGCTCATTGCGTTTGCTGTTGGTCCAATGGAGATCGACGCGGACTTGGATATTGAACATCAGGTTCATTGGCGTGATACGTTGGCATAGTTCTTTGGCCCAGCTTCGGCTTGCGGTGAAATTGTCATCGTAGAAGAACATATATCGGAAGCCACGTGAGGCATAGACTTTGAGGTCTTCGTGTACTTTTTCGACGGACTGGCGTCGGACTTTTCGGCCGAACATTTGTGTGACCGTGCAATAAGTGCAAGCGTGAGGGCAACCGCGAGATGCCATGACGGGCAATTCATATAGTTCGCGTTTGCGGCAACTCTTAACGAGTTTGTCAAATTCGTGTACGAGAAAATGGTTTAGGGTTGGTATGGCGTCGAGGTCTTGAGGAGGTTCGGGTTGGACGATGCCGGGCTCGACTTGGCCGGCGGCGATATCTACAATAATGTTTTCGGCTTCACCTCGTACAACGATGTCGGCGTGTTCGATCGCTTCATCAGGGCAGAAGGTGGCGTGTACACCGCCGATAACGACGGTTACGTTGGGCATGGCTTGTTTGATTTGATCGGCGAGTTCATAACCGCGTCGGGCGGTTGAGGTCATGATGCTGATGCCGATGACATCGGCGGTTTCGAGGTCTTGCCATATCTGAGGATCAGATTGGAGCGGGCCTGAGATGTTTTCGTTATAGATTAGGACGTCGCAGTTTTGCTGTTCGAGAATGGTTGCCAAGGTAATCGGGCCGAGCAGAGGCCAACGAGTGATCCAAGCGTTGAGCGGACGTTCGGGACGACCTTGAGGTTCAACGAAGCGGACCTTTCTGTTACTGAGCATGCGATGTTTCCTTTTGTCGGAGTTGATTCGAGGCGAAATTTATTCTTTTCTTATCCTGTTGGGGTAAATAGAAAGATTTACCAATCTCTTGTGAAACGTTAATCATGGAAATAGCGTATTGTACTAGAAGACAGCGGGTTTAGAAACGCAAAAACGACGTGGAATTTGGTGGTTGGCAAAGTTTGGTATAGGGGTTATATTGGGCGGCACATTGTGGTTAAGAGATTTGACGGGCGCCGGGTTTTTTTGTGTAAGTGATTTTATCGCAAGCGTTTACGTTGAGTAGTTCATAAGGTTATGTTCTAGGTCTATGGCCATCCCAACCTTAGGGGATGGTTTTTTTGTGGACATAGAGCAAGGCCTTTATGAAGCGTAAGTATTTTGATATTAATGATTTAACGAAGCAAGGGCCGGTTTTGCGCGGTGAAGCGGGGGCGACGGGGGGCAGATTTCGTTTTGATTTGGGTCGAGCAGGTCTATTGTTGTTGGACATGCAGAGGTATTTTTTGGATCGGGAGGGGCACGCATGGATTCCGAGCGGGGAAGTGATTTTGCCCGGGTTAGTGCGGTTGGCGGAAGTGTTTGGGCGGGCGGGTCGGCCGGTGGTTTTGACGCGGCATTTGAACAATGAGGCGGACGCGGGGATGATGGGATGTTGGTGGCGCGGATTGATTGAGCGAGAGCGGCCGGACAGTGAAGTAGTGGGGCAGTTGGCGGATTACGCGGCTCGCGGGGAGGCGCGATTGCTGGAGAAGGAACAGTATGACGCGTTTTATGAGACGGATTTGGAGCAGTGGCTGCGGGCGCAGGGTGTGGAGCAGATTGTGATCGGGGGCGTGATGGCGAATTTGTGTTGTGAGACGACGGCGCGAAGCGGTTTTGTGCGGGGGTTCGAGGTGTTCTTTTTGGTAGATGGCACAGCGGCGTACAATCGGGAATTGCATTTAGCGACATTGCGGAATATTGGTTTTGGTTTTGGGGAGTTGGTGACGGTGGCTGAGGTGGCGGCGATGATGGGGGATGATAGATGATGTGTAAAGATGTGGTGATAGTAGGCGCGGGAGCCGCGGGCTTGGCGGCTGGCTTGCAGTTAAAGCGGTATGGTCGAGATGTGATGGTGTTGGAGGCGGCGCACATCGGAGGGTTGTTGCACAACGCGAACTTGGTGGAGAATTATCTAGGGACAGGCAAGGCGGTTGGTGGGGTGGAACTGGCTGAGCGGATGGCGAGGCAAGCGGATGAGGTTGGGTTGGAGATACGCGGGGAAGAAGTGTTGGAGGTGAAGTTGGGCGATGATGGTTGGCAGGTGTGCAGCGGGGCGGGGGAATATAAAGCGTCGGCGGTGGTGGTAGCTTCGGGTACGGTGGCTAAGGGGTTGGAAGGGGTGGTGGTTGAAGATGAGGTTAGCGAATGGGTGCGGTATGAGGTGGTGGAATTAGGGGATGTGAGCGGCGGTCTGATAGCGATTGTGGGGGCGGGTGACGCGGCGTTTGATTATGCGTTGAACTTGGCGGGGCGGGACAATCGCGTGGTGATTATGAATCGAGGCAGTGAAGTGCGGGCGTTGAGGTTGTTAGTGGAGAGAGTAGGGGAGGATGAGCGAATTGAATATCGGGAAGGGGCAGCGGTAAAGGCGGTGCGAGTTGGGAAAGCGAAGCATGTATTGGTGGAGTGGGAGTGCGGTAGCGAAGTGGGCAGGGAAGAATTTGATTATGTTTTGGGTGCGATTGGTCGGGAAGCACGATTGGAATTTTTGGCAGAACGGTGGCATAGTGCGGGCATAGACGACGAAACGGCGGGTTTGTTTATGGCGGGGGATGTAGTGAATGGGCGTTATCGTCAGGCAGCGATAGCGGTGGGGGATGGTTTGCGAACAGCGATGAAGGTGCAAGAGTTTTTGCAGGAAAGACGAATATGAAGATTATTTCTAAGGTAGTCAACGACGCGGTGGCGTCGGTTTATGTGGCTGAATTTAGCGAAGGTCGCCGGGTGGAGTTTGTAGAGTCGGTGCAGCCGCCTTTGTCTCGTGACAAGAAGTGGGTGGTGATTGTATCGACGTTGTTTGGTTGCCCGGTGGGTTGTAAGATGTGCGACGCGGGGGGCGGTTACGCGGGTCAGTGCAGCGCGGATGAGATGCTGGCGCAGATTGATTATTTGATTGGTACACGTTTTCCGAATGGGAAGGTGGAGACGGAGAAGTTTAAGGTGCAATTCGCGCGGATGGGTGAGCCGGCGTTTAATGGGGACGTGTTGGCGGTTTTGGAGCAGTTGCCTGGCCGATACGGGGTGGATGGTTTGATACCGTCGGTTTCGACGATTGGGCCTAGCGGGCGGGAGGCGTTTTTTGAAAAGCTGTTGGCGATCAAACAAGAGTTGTATGGGGGCGGGTATTTTCAGATGCAGTTTTCGCTGCACAGTACGGATGAAGCGAAGCGGGATTGGCTGATACCGGTACGCAAATGGAGTTTTGAGCGGATCGCGGAATACGGTGAAGCGTTTTGGGAACCGGGCGATAGGAAGGTGACGTTGAATTTCGCGTTGGGTAAGGATGTGCCTTTGGAGGCGGGGGTGTTGAAGCGTTATTTTGATCCGCGGAAGTTTGTGGTTAAGATTACGCCTTTGAATCCGACGTATAACGCGGCTGCGAATGATTTGGTTTCGCATATTGATCCAGATGCAGATTGCAGGGATGACGCGGTGTTGCAGGATTTACGGCAAGCGGGGTACGATGTGATTTTGAGTATCGGTGAGGTGGAGGAGAATAAGATCGGCAGTAATTGCGGGCAGTATTTGGCGCGGTATATGGAAGCGGATCGGGCGGTTGAAGGAGGTTATAGTTATCCGGTGGAGCAGATGTGAGAGTCGGCTTAATCGTTGTGTTTTTGGCGTAGTCGGTTGCTTAGGCGGAGCATGATTTGGACGCGTTCGGTTTCGTTGAGCCAATCTTGGGTGACGGCGGCGATTTCTTCGGCTGGGGGCAGGAACAAACCGGTGGAGCAGGCGCTGCCTAGCTGCTGCTGGGCGAGGGCGCGGTAACGGTTGAGAGTGCGGTCGCCATACGCGGCGCAGAAGGCGAAGTCTTCAGCGAGGAAAAGGGCGACGGGTACTCGGGTGCCGGCGCAGATTGTTATTTGGTCGCGAAGTTGGGGTGCGGAATCGCGGTCGATGAATCGGAGGTTAATTTGGGGACAGGCGTTGGCGATTTGGGCGATGATGGGGCCTTGAGCTACGCAGTCGCCGCAACCTAGGGTGCTGGAGACGAGGATGTTCATTTGGCGTGTGAAGGTATCTAGGAGTTGTTTTTGCTGGTTGGTGAGTTGGACGGCGTTGTAGGATGTGGTCCAGTTTTGTTTTTGTTGGTCGCTGCCGGTAGCGATGTATTGTTCGTAGGGCAGAGCTTGTTGGAAGAACTGTTCTAGTTGGTCGGTGGTAAGAGGCATAAGATTATCCTGCTTGGTCTGGCGGTTAAGATTGCGCGGGACGGGAGCGGACGAGTTTGAGCATGACGATGATGGTGATGAGGCAGATAACAGCTAGGATGGCAAAAGCGATGATAGCGGAATTATGATTTTGTACTTGCCAACCGGTGGTGGAGTTTGGGTTGTAGATATCTAGATTGCCTGCGATGTCGCGAGAGAGATAATAAGTGCGTATGTGTTGACGTACGATTAGATTTCCGGCGAGGCTGAGGGCGGTCAGAATGGTGGTGATGGCCAGGGAGAAGCGGCCGGCGGCTTTGAATGCGGCGACGATGCCGGTCAGTAGAGCTAGGCCGATCAGAAACAGAGAAGCGTACCAAATTATGGATATGGAATTTGAGGTATGAAGGAGTTGGGATTGCAGGGGCTTCGGTAAGGTTTGGAGATACCAGATGGTAAAGGCGATTTGCAGAGGGAGGCCAAGGAAGAAGTATTGCAGGCCGATGCGCGTGGCGTGGCGGTTGATGTTAGTTTGAGTGAGTTGGGAATCAGGGGCGGGTTTGGATCGGCTTAGCCAAGCCCAGGCTAGTCCGCCCAAGGTGATAATGATGGCGAGATTATGCAGCAATCTTGGGCCTACGATGGGGTCGGGAACGTGCAGGGCGGAGGTGTGGCGATGAAACTCGATCCAGTGTTCCGGTTGGATGGTGAGTACGGAATTATTGGTCATGATGTAAAGGATGGCGATGAATGCCAGGGGCATGAGCAATGTGCAAATGAAACCGATTAGGCTTTGCTTGAGGCGAGCGAGATAGGTGCTGATGAATCCGATGAGCAGCAGGGCGAGTACGGCTAGCCAAAACGGGGCGATGAAGATAGAAGCGGTATAGAACCACGGTCCGTACAGGCATTGGGTAAAAAGCAATGGCGCGACGCCGAAGTTGATGGCCAAGGAAATACACAACGGCAAGGAACGGAGCGCGCGGCTGTTTATTTGTCGGTCGATTTCGGAGCGATTACGCAGAAGCAAGCAGCGCAATAGGAGGATGCAAGATATTCCGACAACGGCGCTGACGAAGATTAGGTGAATCCAGAAGGTTATGGTGGAGAGAGTTACCAGCAGCCACGCAGGAGCGGGCAGAGCGAGATGTTGGTAGGCTGGGATGTGAGGGGCGGCGGCAGCAGCTATCATGGCAACGGCTCCCAGTTATCTTTTGCGGTGATGGGTAAGAGGTTGACACGGTTGGCTTGGTCGTCGAGTGTTTCATGGCAGCGTGAGCATTGGCCGTCGAGGGTGTGCATGAAGTAAGCGAGATCGTCACGGTCGTTGGGTGAGCCGAAGAATGGGGGCATAAAACCGCGGAAGCTTTCGAGGTGTTCGAGCGAACGGGCGAGCATGGTTGGGGTCCAGTTACGGACGAGTGGTTTGATGGCGTTGTAGCCATCGAAATCGTGGCAGCGGAGGCATTGGGCGTTGTAAATCCATTGGCCGCGGATTGCTTGGCCGGTGCGATGCTGACGAAGCAGGTTGGCGAATATCAAGGGGTCTTGAGTGTAGAACTCGGCCTCGCTAATGGTGAACTCAGCGAGATGGGCGCCTTGACGATCGAGAGGCAGTTGCGCGACGGTCAGGCCCAGCTCCAGGGCGATAGCTTGCGGATCGGTGACGATGGGGATGTTTACATCGATGGGGTTTATGGCCCAGGGATGGAATCGCAGTACGGTGTCGTTGGGGACGGGGCCGGTATAGGGCAGATCGCGGAGTTGGGCGATGGTGGCTTCACGACGTATGGGTTGCTGGGCGGTGAGAGTGTCGCGTATGGCAGGTGCTTGGGATTTGAGTATGCCGTTGCTGTAAACGTGATTCCAGATGAGGTAAGGTTTGCGCATTCCTTCGCGAACGAATTCGGATGCGCCGGTGGCGATAAATGCCAAGATTAGCAGCAGCAACGCGGTGCCAAGTGTTACGGAATGTTTGCGGACAATAATGAAGGTGTAGCTATAGAAAGCGATGAGGGTGAAACCTACCAGAGCGAAGGCGAAGAGCAGTCCCATTACGACGGAGCCGCCGGTAAGATAGGATAACGACAAAGGCGGGCAGCGGAAAAAGTACCATACGGCGGCGGGTATAGCCAGGACAAGCGGCAGAAGGGCTTTGCCAGCCAGTTGGGTTAGGCGATCACGTTCGGCGGGGGTGTATTTACGGGAAGCGTTGATAAGAACCAAGGCAAAAAGTGCGCCGAGAGTGAGAGCGCTGATGGTGCGAAGGATAAGCGAAGGCCAATAGGCTGGGTTGAACAATCCGGGCCAGAAAGAGAATGTGAAAGGGGTGGTGGATGAATCGAAGATGTGGCCAGGGGTTATCATGAAAGTCAATATGCCGTTGATTACCACCAGCGAGAGGA
This sequence comes from Sedimentisphaerales bacterium, assembly GCA_016928435.1. Classification (GTDB taxonomy): domain Bacteria; phylum Planctomycetota; class Phycisphaerae; order Sedimentisphaerales; family SM23-30; genus JAFGKT01. Next base: position 31,324 of record JAFGKT010000064.1, read on the forward strand.
AAGCGGACACGGCGTACACCCAGCCGATGAAACAATGAGCTCGGGGCGAAATGGTTTTCCAAGTGTAGTAATAGAGATATCCGGAAATGATTTCGACGGTGAACAAGAGCCATTCGAGGGCCCAGGCCCAGAGGAACAGGTGGATGAGTATGGAGGTGGTTTCGGGACTGACGATAGAGATGGAAAACCAGATGCCTACGCCGGTGACTACACCGCCGATCAGAGGAAGCAATATGATTAGTTTGCTGTTATCGCGGAGAAATTTTTGGATAGCGGTGTCGTTGTGTCTGAGGGCGTGGGTTTCGGCGATGGCGTTGAACAGTCCGGCCCCCACAGCGAAGTGCGCTATGAACACATGGACGATGGCGATCGAGGCGATGACCATCGCGCCTCCGAAATAAGGCAGATACCAAATAGGATAATCCATAACAGCGTTCCTCAGAAGCGTTTATAAATCGCCTCATAGGATGCCGGAAAACAGGGCGGTTGTCAAGGGTTTAGATAAGCGTTCACAGCAAAGAGAACCACTAATTGACACTAATATTCACTAATATAGCTGCCAGGGGCATGATAACGGCAAAAGTGGTTAGTCGGTGAGCATAAGGAAACAGATAGCTCAGAGAATAATTAACCACAAAAGAACGCGAAAGATAAACACAAATAGCTAAGAATAGGCACGAATAAAGGCATTATTGATTCATTAGCGGTTGCTAGAGCGTGAACGGTACTGGTTTAGATTTCTTTAAGGGGACAGGGGTTTGCTGGTCGGCATAATCGATACATTCGTTACATTACTCAAGGTCGGGCAGGTGAGTTCAGGGAAAATGGTTGAGATTTTTGAAGTCGCGTTGCCGGGAGGGTATTTGAATATTATGTTTAAGGCAGTTAGTGAGGCATTTGAGTTGATTGAGTCATGGTGGGGTGACTTTGGTTTAGGGCAGGGAGGCCTAGATTTGTCCTATTATTTTGGACAGCGAAGGATCCAGGGTTATGAAAGGCAGACGAAGAAACAGTTTATTTAAGATATTATTGGGTTTTATGGCAGGGGTTATTGTCGCGTTGTGTTTGCTGGTGCCGGGCAAGGTTGGACCGACGGTTCTGGTTTGCGGCGATGAACGGGCGCAATGTGACCAACTGGATCGCGTAGGGGCACAGATAGAAAGCCTGAGCGATCGGGCAGTGGGATATGTTGGTGACGCCGGCTCTTACGTGCGAGAGCGTATATCGAATTGGTCCGGAGAGTAGTATTACTCTGGACGATTCGTTGGTAAATATTACACCTTTTTCGAGCCCGCTTGTTTTTGGATGAGCGGGCTTTCTTTATGCGCTGGTATGGTGGAGTGAGCGGATTTGTTTGGTTGGTGTTTGAGCAGCCTTTAGCTGTGCGAAAGGGTGCCACCCGGAAAGGTGTTTGGGTTTGGGGGGTTGACAAAAATAGCCGAAGCGTTTAGATTGGCATTGGTAGCGAGGATATTTAGCAGTTTTTTGCCGACTTGGAGGCTATGATGGATATAAAGAGCCGGGGTGTGCAAACGCGCGAGGCGATTTTGAAAGTATCAGCCCAGTCGTTCACTATACATGGTTATCGTGACACGAGTCTGAGTGATATTCTAAGTGCGGTGGCGATTAGCAAGGGGGCTTTTTATCATCACTTCAAAAGCAAGGAAGAAATGGCGCTGGCGGTTCTGGATGAGGTTCGTGATGATTTTGCCTCGATATTTGAGGAGGCCACCGCGAATTTAGCTTCGTCCGATGAGCATTTGCGGGCTGTGCTGCGTAAGTTAGCGGATTTGCACAATGGTGGGCAATGGACTAAGGGGGTGTTGCTGGCGCGTCTGGTTCAAGAAACTTCAGCCGAAGAAGGGTTATTAGCGGATCGTGTTCGGGAGGTGGTGGCGTGGTTGTTGGGTGTTTTGGATTCATTGGTGAAGGCGGCACAAGACGGTGGGAAGGTACGTAATGATTTGCCGAGCGATGCGGCGGCAAGTTTGATATTATCGACTTGGTTCGGCGCCGCGGGGTTGAACGGATTGCAGCACGAAGCCTTTTCTTTGGAGGTGGTGTTTGGTGCAATTATGGCCTTGCTGAATATAGATGGATGATATGGTGAAGTGCAGCAACTGTGAAGATGAATCTGTTCGAGCTCGGGATCGAATGGCTGAAGAATTTGTGCGGGCTGGTTTGCGTCCGGGCGGGGTGGCTTTGGTGCATTCGTCTTTGCGATCTTTGGGGCTGGTACCGGGCGGCGCGGATACGGTTATAGAAGCATTAAGGACGGCTTTGGGCAGTGGGGGCACGTTGTTGATGCCGGCTTTGAGTCATGAATTCGTCAATTATGAGCAACGGATATTTGATGTTTTGCGCACACCTTCTTGTGTTGGGGCGCTGACGGAGGTTTTTCGCTGCCGGTCAGGGGTGCTGCGTAGTTTGCATCCAACGCATTCGGTTTGCGGGATTGGTCCGGCAGCGCAAAGAATACTAAGTGAACATCATTTGGATAGCACGCCGTGCGGTGAGCGGTCACCTTTTAGGCGTTTACGAGATATTGACGGACAGATTGTTTTTATTGGCTGCGGCACGCGCTGTAACACGTCGATGCATGGCGTGGAGGAATTGGTAGAACCGCCTTATTGTTTGGCGCGGCAGTTAGTTATACGTTAATAACCAGGGACGGACAAGAAATCGACGTTCGTTGTCGGCGTCATAGTTTTCGGGGTTGGTTGCAACGTTATGATCGGGTTGTCAAATTATTGAAGGCTGGGGAGTATCACAAAGGCCAAGTGATGAATGCCGAGGTGGAGATAATGGATGCGTCGGCGGTTTGGGAGCGGGGATTGTCGGCATTGAAGCGTAATGCTTTCGCGTTGGTTGATCCAGTGCGTTAAGGTCAGCGGCATTGGTGTTCAAGATACAATTTCTTGGGCGGCGGGGTCAACTTCGAGTTGGAAGTGTTTCATTTTTTTGTATAGGGTGGTGCGGTTGATGCCGAGCATTTCGGCGGTCATTTGGCGATTCCAATTGTTTTGCTGGAGCGCGGCTTTGATGATTTTACGTTCAGGTTCTTCGAGGGCTTCGCGCAAGGTCATTGGTTTGAAAATATCGTCGCTTTGCTGTTTAGAGAATTCGACGATATGAGGGGTAAGGTCTTCAGGCTGGATGATTGCATGCTTGCTGAGCAAGACGGCGCGTTCGACGACGTTTTCGAGTTCGCGCACATTGCCGGGCCAATTGTAGGCTTCCAAGTATTTGATAGTTTCGTGGGCGAATCCGGTTTTTTCTTTTTCGTGATGGGCGCACATTTTTACGAGGAATCTTTCAGCCAATAGCGGTATATCGGTTCTGCGCTGGGCCAATGAAGGTAATTCAATGTTGACTACATTGATGCGATAAAATAAGTCTTGGCGGAAGTTGCCGGCTTGGACTTCACCGGCTAGGTCGGCGTTGGTTGCCAGCAGTACACGCACATCCACGGTACGAGTTTCATTGCTTCCTACAGGTTCAAACTGCTTTTCTTGGAGAACTCTTAGGAGTTTGACTTGGAGACTGGGCGAAGCGGAGTTGATTTCGTCAAGAAAGAGGGTTCCCTCGTTTGCAGCTAGGAATTTACCTTCTTTGTCGGCGACGGCACCGGTGAATGAGCCTTTGGTATGGCCGAACAATTCGCTTTCTAACAGTGTTTCCGGCAGAGCGCCGCAACTCATTTCGATAAAGGGTTTGTCCATGCGATTGGAACGATGGTGGATGGACCGGGCGATTAGACTTTTACCGGTTCCGCTTTGGCCGGATATTAACACGGTTGCTTTGCTGTCAGCCACGGCTTCGATGAGGTCAAAGATCTTGAGCATTTTATAATCTTGGCCGACGATGTTTTCCAAGCCGAAACGGTTTTTGAGTTGGTCGCGCAAGTTGCGATTTTCCTGGAGGAGCATTTGCTGATCTAAGGCTCGCTTGACAATCATTCGGATTTCATCATCGACGATGGGCTTGGTAAGATAGTCGTAGGCGCCCATTTTGATGGCTTCGACGGCGGACTCGATGGTGCCGTAGCCGGTGATAACGATAGTGACAATTTCGGGATAGCGTTTGCGAATAACGCGCAGCAGTTCAAAACCATCCACCTCGGGCATGTTGACGTCGGTTATGACCAGGTTGAACTTTTGTTTCTCCAGTTGTTTGAGTGCCGCGGTGAATCCATCGGCCCCGACGGCGTTAAATCCCTCGAGCTTGAGAAACTCACAGAGAGAATCTTGAATGATTTGGTCGTCGTCAACAACAAGGATATTCTTATTAGCCATATTCGTTTTGATCCTGTTTGCGTTACTTTTTACTTAAGATGTTTTCGGAAGGCAATTATTCGGTCCGGAAGCTGGTGCATAGCAACGGTATGGTAACGGTAAACTTCGCGCCGCCTTGTGGATGATTTTGGGCGGTTATTTGTCCATTGTATTTTTCGATGATATCTTTGCAGATCGCCAGTCCCAGGCCGGTTCCTTTGCCGGGCGCTTTGGTGGTAAAGAAGGGTTCAAAGAGCTTTTCCCGGACTTCATCGTTGAGTCCCATTCCGGTATCGCAGAAATCGATCACTGCATCATTGCTGGTACATAGGGTAGTTATGGTGAGTTGGCGTTGTTGAGTGGGCGGGCAATGCTCGACCATGGCGTCGATGGCATTCTTTATTAGGTTGCAGAAGACTTGGAACATATTTCCGGAGCGGATATTGGGCATAGCTGAGGCATAGTTGCGAATGATTTCGACGTTGTTATTGACGGCTTGGGCTTCGAGGGTTTTGACGGCTTCTTCGACGATCTTGTTTATGTCGGCTTCGGCGGCGGCGGAATAGGTGCTGCGGGAGAATTCCAGCAGTTCGCCGATGATGTGTACCATTCTTTGCAGGCCGACGCGTGATTGCTTAAGGTAGCGGTCAATTTGCTCGAGTTGCTGTTGGTCGGCGATTCTAATGGCCAGATTGATGTATCGCAAGATGCCGTCCAAAGGGTTGTTGAGTTCGTGGGCGACTCGGGCGGCGAGTTTGCCTACGCTGGCTAATCGCTCAGCGTCAGCCAAGTCAGTTTGCATGGTGACGCCGGCGGTAATATCCTGAAAAGCCAAAGCTCCCCGCGCAACGTCGTTTTTGAGCTGCTGTTCCAGCGGAGTGCAGATCATACGCAATATTCTGGTTCGTTTGGAATTGCTGTAGCGGATTTCATCGTAGCTTTTAGACTTGTCTTGGTCGAGGGTGTCTTCCAATAGGGATTGCCAATCGGTTGCTTCGTCGCTTGTGGAACATGATTGTAATATTTCGAGGATATTCTCACATGGGCCGAACATTTCTTGGGCGGCTGGGTTGGTGGTGATGGTGTCGAAGTTTCGGTCAAAGGTGATGACCGCCAGGGGCAAATGCGCGATGATTTGCTCAGCGATAGTGGGGTTGGCGGGAAGCCCAGCGGTGGATTGGTGTTGTGGTTTCTCAGGCATATGTGAGTATTGTGTCCTGCAAAGTGTTGATTGCATTCATCACGCAAAGCGGCATGCGGTGTTTGATCAAGGGTGCTAATCCAGCTATTATCATTGGTATCACCGTAGCGGTCTCAAGTCAAGCAAGAGAGTAGTATTTTCTCAACATCGACAAATAAACATGCTGTCTAAACGCAACATGGAGAATTTAGGAATATAATTTTTGCTTATGGCGGCGATTAGCAGATTTTCGGTCTTTTCAGCATCTTGGCGGGGGATTATTGGCGAATAAAGAGGGTGATTTTTGGGGGCAGTACAGAATCTGGTGGGTGAAGGCAAAAATGAGAGATAATTTTTTTGTACTTAAGGTCTGTCCTATTTGCGGTTTACGACATTAGGCCAATTGTAGATGGCGACGTAGCGTTTTTTTTTCTTGGAAAGTTGAGGTTATCGGGCTATTATTATTCATAGATGACAGAGGCAGCGCCACTGTTATCGAGAGAGAGAGACAATGGGGAGAGAGCTAGGGCTAACCTGGCTCTTTTTTTATGCGCGGAGATAATGGAGCGGCCCGGGGGTATTTTTGTGTAAGTGTTTTATTGGTTGGGTTTTGCGCTGGTTGGCGGAGTGGGTGTTGATTGGTTTGTAAGCGTTGGCAGGAAAGGGAACCGCGTGGGTAACTTTGAACATCTTGTTCAAAATTACCCACCCTACCAAAGGCTAAGTGGTTTGGTTTTGAGGATTGACGCCGGCGGGGGTAAACTATATAAAGTCTTCTATGTGGCTCATTTAGATGCGTTTGCTGGTGCTGTTTGCTGGAGCGACATAATTGGAATAGGATTCGTTTTGTAATTGGAGGTGTGATGTTTATTGATATTCACGCTCATTCTTATCGGGATCCGGCCCCTCGTTCGGCGGGCCAGACAGTGACGATCACGCCTGATGTTTTGCTGGGACTGTACGATAAGTATGAGATCGATCGGGGGGTGTTGTTGCCCTTGGTGAATCCGGAGGTTTATCTGCCGCAATCGACAGAGGAGATTTTGGCGATAGTGGCTGAATATGGAGAGCGGCTGATACCATTTTGTAATGTTGATCCGCGGGCGATTACGAATTCAGCGGATGCGCCGTTGGGTGATGTTTTGCGTTATTATAAGGATAGGGGCTGCAAGGGGATCGGCGAGGTGATGCCGAACTTGCCTTTTACCGATCCGTTGGTTCAGAATTTGTTTAAGCATGTGGAAGAGGTGGGGATGCCTTTGATCTTTGATATTTCTGATCGGATCGGGGGCGATTATGGATTGTATGATGATGTGGGTCTGCCTCAATTAGAGCGGTGTTTGCAGCGTTTTGGCAAATTGAAGATATTGGGGCATGGGCCTGCTTTTTGGTCGGAGATTGGGCAATTGGAGACGCCCACGGACCGAGCGGGCTATCCGAAGTATCCGATCAAGGAAGAAGGGGTAGTGCCGAAGTTGCTGCGGCGGTACGAAAATATGTACGGCGATCTCTCGGCTGGGAGCGGCTTTGGCGCTTTGGCACGCGACCGGAAGTTCGCGGTGGAGTTTCTCAATGAATTTCAGGATAAGTTGTTGTTTGGGACGGATCTTTGCGTGGCTGAGGGCAAAGTGCCGTTAGCGGGATTCCTGAAGGAATTGAAGGCTGAGGGGAAACTGAGCGCTGAGGCGTTTGAAAAGATCGCTTGGCGTAACGCTGCGGAGATGTTGGATTTATAGGGTGCGAATCGCACAGATAGATTTATTGACGATCGACGGTTGGGCTATGGTGTTTCTGCTGGTTGTTGCAACAGTTGGGGCGATTGATCAGGGAACCGCGTGGGTAACATTGAACAAGATGTTCAAAATTACACACCCTACCGGTTTGATTGGGGGGTGGGAATAAGTTTTTTTGGCCCGGTTTTATATTATCGGACGTTGGGGGTGGTGTAATCGTTACAGAGTGACTTGGACTGGTTTTAGGGGGCGTGCGGATGGGATAAGATGCGGGGTTAATTTGCATCTCGGGGGTTTATATTTTAGATTACAGATGAGAGATATACCTACTTAGGTATGGTTTCTTTGGCATGCCCTTACGGAGGCATTTCGACGCTGGGCAGAATCTACGTCGAATGTTGCTGATCCCCTAGAAGAAATACAGTAGAAGCGGCGCGCGCTTAGCGCCGTCGGCGGACGGTCTCTATCGCATGGATTGATGGTTGGTTTTGGATCCCGACTATTGACTTAGTGCATATAGAGATGGGATTCGTCATTAGAAATACATAGCGCCCTAAGGAGGCACAGTTGTAATCGTTGCGCGGTTATGGCTGTGCCTCCTTTTTTGCGCGCCTGTTGCGCGTGAGTTGGCGGGTGCTATGTGAACAAGGCAGTCTAGATTTCAAAGTAAATCTCGATCGTAGGAGCGCACAAAATGTTAACTCTAAACAATCCCAGTATGTACAGCTTGCTGAGCAATCTTTCGAAAACCAGTTCGGCTTTGTCGATTTCCAATATTCGTTTGAGCAGCGGCTTGCGTGTTAATAGTGCCGCGGATGATCCATCGGGTATAATCGCGGCGGCACGCTACGCATCACATTTAGAGACAATTGACGCCACAATAAGTAACGCTAATCGCATTAGCAGTATAGCCTCCACGGCTGACGGTGCCCTATCGGAAATAGGTTCTTTGTTGGCAAGCATTGAAGCGAATGTTATCGCGGCTTCGGGTGACTCGGCAACTTCGGCGGAAATCGCGGCGTACCAGGAGAACATTGATTTAGCTGTCGATGCGATTGATCGCTTGGTGGACACGACAAGTTTTGACGGACAGCGTTTGCTGGATGGTACTTTGGCTTATAACACCACAGGGGTGGACACAGATGATATCGGCAGTTTGAGTATTCGCTCAGCGAATACCAGCAGCGGTTCGATTTCAGTGGAAGTCAGCGCGACAGGCGGCAGTCAGGCTTCGATTACGTTTGACGCTGTGACTATCGCAGTTGATACGACGATGACGATAACCGGTCCGGACGGCAGCGCGACGGTTGAGTTTACGGCAGGCGATACTAAATCCGACATTCAAACGGCGATAAACGCGGTGACTGCTGAGACAGGGGTGACGGTGGAATATGCCGGGGGGGCGGCTGATTTGTATCTTAAAACTGAAGACTACGGCTCGGATATGACCATAACGCTGAATGTTACCGAAGGAGCGTTTGCGACGGTGGGCGGTGTTACCACAGCCAGCGGTGATGACGGAACAACCACCGTTAACGGTACAGCGGTGACACGAGGCAGCGACCATCAGTATTACTATAATAGTTCCGGTATGAGTATGCAGTTTTCTTTGACGGATTCGTTCTTTCAAAGCGGCGGCAATACGACCTTCAGTGTTAGCGGCGATGGTTCGGGTTGGGCTTTGGATACGACAGCTTCAGGGCAACTTAACTTTGGTATTGATTCGTTGGATCCGACCTCATTGGGCACCAGCTCATTGGGATATCTCAGTTCATTAAAGAGCGGCGGCGCCAACGCCATGAGTACGGGTAACTTCAGTGCGGCTGAGGATATCGCGGAATACGGAATTAGTAGAGTATCGACCGAGCGTGCGCGTATCGGAGCTTTACAGAGTTATACCATTGGCAGTACGATCAATTCACTTACCGATACCAAAGAAGCTACAACTACCGCGCTGAGTAATATTATGGACCTGGACTATGCGACGGAAACCGCCAACAATAATCGTCTGCAAATGATGATGGAAGTGGGAGCGTCGATTTTGGCGTCAATGAGCCAGTTGCAGGGTAATTCGGTATTGACGTTATTGGGTGGTATCTCCCGGTAGTTGCGTTTGTGGGGTAGGTAGACTCCGATTTTGGGTGTCCCTATTTTATTGGTGGATTGTTACGGAGCAATACAAACAGGGACGGATAGGGATTGGTGATTAGTTCCACCAGGGTGGAATCCCCGCGCTTACGCTTGGGGCTCTGATTGGCGTGAGGCGGTGGGGGCAGGGGGTGTGTATGGTGGGTGAGGGGATATTTTAGTATGAGAATTTTTGAGTTAAAAACTTGCTGTTGGGCAATACAAGTGTATATAGTAAATATTGTGCGGCATCGTATGCGGCATAAACCATACTGTTAGGGTATGATTGGTGTTAATTCTTGGGCTGTCGGGCTGTTGGAGTTATGGCGGCATATTCGAGATGAGGTTGGCTATGGCGACGTATGAAGTGGTGTTTGAGCCGGATGGGGTGAAAGCCAGGGTGGCGGCGGGGGTTACGATTATGGATGCCGCCAATAGCGTGGGGATCATTTTGGACGCGGTTTGCGGCGGGGCGGGGACATGCAATAAATGTTTGGTTGAAGTGGATGGTATGGGCCGCAAGGTGCGCGCGTGCCAAACCAAGGTTGATTGTGACATGGTGGTCACAATTCCTGAAGGTTCGCGTTTCTTCGAGCAGAAGATATTGCAGGAAGGCATAGCCGCGGACAGCAAGCTCGATCCGCTTATCTGCAAACATCATGTGATTTTGAGCCCGCCGGAATTAGCTGACTTGCGCAGCGATGCGCAACGTTTGATCGACGCGGTTGACGTGGACGCCAAGGATCGACACCAATGTTGTCGGTGCCACGATCATGCGGGTACGGCTTCGGGCAGTACAACATTGGCGACAGGATTATTGAAGTCTCTGCCGGCGTTATTTCGAGCCCATAATTTCGCGATCACAGCGACTTGCTGCAGCGGTCGAATTTTCGCCTTGGAACCGGGCGATACTACGTCAACGCTTTTTGGCGCGGCAGTGGATGTGGGTACTACTACGGTGGTGCTGCAGTTAGCGGATTTGAACAGCGGCGCGGTAGTGGCACGGGCCTCGGCAGCGAATCCTCAGGTGGCGTTTGGTGACGATGTTATAAGTCGGATCGATTACACACGCGAAAACGCTGATGGTTTGGGGGTGTTGCAGAGGCGGATAATTGATTGTGTGAATAAGTTAGTGGCCGAGGTATGCGAAAAGTCTTTGGTGAAACCTTGGCAAATATATGAAATGACGATCGCTGGGAACGCGACGATGCAGCATTTGTTCTTGGGTATTCCCGTTGAACAGATTGCTCAGGCGCCTTATGTGGGTGTGTTTTCCAGCGGAGTTAATGTGCCGGCTGATACTTTGGGTTTGAACATTCATCCGCAAGGCAATGTTTATGTTATGCCCAGTGTCGCGGCGCATGTGGGCGGCGATACGGTGGCGGTTGCTTTGGCGACGGCGATGAAGCACAGTGATAAAATAAACTTAGCGGTTGATATCGGCACTAATGGTGAGTTGGTTTTGGGCAATAAGGATAGGCTCTTGGCGTGCAGTACCGCGGCGGGTCCGGCGTTTGAAGGCGCGCGGATTCAGCATGGTATGCGCGGTGCAAGCGGTGCCATCGAACGGGTTCATATAAATGACGATGTTGTCATTGGGGTGATCGGCGGGGGTAAGCCTAGTGGTATCTGCGGCAGTGGTTTGATCGACGCGATTGCGGAGTTGATTAAATCTCAGGTTATTGATGTTACGGGCCGACTTTTGGAGCCGAATGATTTGCCTAGTTCGGTACCGGCGGCGGTGAAAGATCGCGTGATTGTTGGCGAAGACGGCAAGACGGCGTTTGTGTTAGCGCGGGCGGCGGAGACGCAGCAAGGCCATGATATTATCTTGACGCAAAGAGATATCCGGGAAGCGCAGTTAGGCAAAGCCGCGATTCAAGCGGGGATCGTTACGCTGATGAACGAGTTTGGTGTGCAATTAGAAGATATTGACAGGTTGTATTTAGCGGGTGCGTTTGGTAATTATATTCGGGCGGAGAGTGCGTGTGCGATTGGATTGTTGCCTGAAAAGATGCCTCTAGATCGGATCCAGTTTGTTGGTAATGCCGCGGGTGCCGGCGCCAAGGAAGTTTTGCTCAACCGTCAAGCTCGTATGCACGCGGAGGAATTGGGGGCGCAGATTGAGTACGTGGAATTGGCCGGCCGAGCGGACTTTCAGAATGTTTTTAGCGAATGCATGATGTTTGGTGAGTTTTGAGTAAGGGGTGCTTGAGGAGGCGTAGTTGCGGTAGTGGGGGCGATGTAGGACTCGATTATGCTAGAGTTTATTACCGACAGGCAAATATATGACCAGGTGATTGTGGAGCGGTTGCCCGCGGCGAAGGAGTTTGTTTGGCTGGCGACGGCGGATTTGAAGGACCTTTATGTGGATAAGCCCAAACGACGGAACATGGTGCCGTTGTTGGAGGTGTTGTCGGATTTGATCGATAACCATGTGGCGATTCGTTTGCTGCACGCCAAGGAGCCGGGCCCGGCGTTTAGGCGCGATTTCGATCGGTATCCCAGTTTGCTCACGGGTTTGGAGCGGATACTATGTCCGCGGGTGCATTTTAAGTCGGTTATTGTGGATGGGCGTTTCGCGTATTCGGGCAGCGCGAACTTGACCGGCGCGGGGATGGGGGCCAAGAATGCCAATCGGCGGAATTTCGAGGCCGGGTTCATCACTACCGACCTCGAATTGATCGAGCCAATTATGGAACAGTTCGATTCTGTTTGGCGAGGCGAACATTGTCCTGGTTGCCGGCGCAAAGAGTTTTGTGCTGACTACAAAGACATGAACGGTTAACTCGTTTTTACTTATCGAAGGTGAAGCTGTGTGCTTGGGCGTCGATTTTTACGGTGTCGCCGTCGGTGTATTGGCCGGCCAGGATTTTTTGGGCGAGGGGGTTTTCCAATTTTTGCTGAATGGTGCGTTTTAATGGCCGGGCGCCATAGGAGACGTCGTAGCCTTCTTCGAGGAGCATGTCTTTAGCGGCATCGGATATTTGCAGTTGCAGGTGTTTTTGTGCCATTCGTTTTTGCAGATAGCCCAGTTGTATGTCCACGATTTTGCGCAGTTGTTCTTGGCCGAGCGGATGGAAGACGATGGTTTCGTCCACACGGTTAAGGAACTCCGGGCGGAAGAATTGTTTGAGTACATCTTTGACATGGGCTTCGATTTCCCAGTCGGCTCCTTTTTCTTCGCGGAGTTTTTGGATTTGGGCGCCGGCGATATTGCTGGTCATGATGATAAGGGTGTTTTTGAAGTCGACGGTTCGGCCGTGGCCGTCGGTCAATCGGCCGTCGTCCAGCACTTGCAGCAAAACATTAAATACATCGCGATGGGCTTTTTCAATTTCGTCGAGTAAGATTACGCTATATGGTTTGCGTCTGATAGCTTCGGTGAGTCGGCCGCCTTCTTCGTAGCCGATGTATCCGGGAGGCGCGCCAATCAACCGGGCGACGCTGTGTGGTTCCATGAACTCACTCATGTCGATACGCACCATGGCGTTTTCGTCGTTAAATAAGAATTCCGCCAGGGCACGGCTGAGTTCGGTTTTGCCTACGCCGGTCGGGCCTAAGAAGATGAAGCTGCCCATCGGTCGATTAGGATCGCCCAGTCCGGCCCGAGCGCGACGTATAGCATTGCTTACGGCTTGGACGGCTTCTTCTTGGCCGACGACTCGCTTGGATATCTCCGTTTCCATGTGCAGCAGTTTTTCCATTTCACCGGTGAGTAGTTTGCTAACCGGTATGCCGGTCCATTTAGCGACGACATGGGCGATTTCATCTGGGGTGACTTCTTCTTTGACCAGGCTGTTGCCGTTATGTTGCTGAGCGGCTTTTTCTTGAGCTTGTTCAAGATTTTTTTGTAACTCCGCGATTGTGCCATAACGCAACCTCGCTGCGGTTTCCAAGTCGCCGCGGCGCTGGGCTTCTTCTAGTTCGCGTTGAGCTGTGTCAATTTGTTCTTGGATGTTCTTAGCTTCTTTGAGCAGACCGGTTTCGGCTTCCCAACGGGCCGTCAAGGCGTGGTCCTGTTCTTCCAGGTCAGCTAACTGTTCTTGCAGTTTTGCCAACCTTTGTTTGGATGCTTTGTCAGTTTCTTTTTTGAGTGCTTCGCGTTCGATTTGCAGTTGCATTATTCGACGGCGCAGCTCATCGAGTTCACTGGGCAGCGAATCGTTTTCGATGCGCAAACGCGAGGCGGCTTCGTCGATGAGGTCGATAGCTTTGTCAGGCATGAATCGGTCAGCGATATAGCGATTGCTCAGGGTTGCCGCGGCGACCAAGGCGCTGTCGGTGATACGCACACCGTGATGAATGTCGTAGCGTTGTTTTAATCCGCGTAATATCGCGATGGTGTCTTCGACGGAAGGTTCATCAATAAGAATCGGTTGGAAGCGTCGTTCCAGGGCGGCGTCTTTTTCGATGTATTTACGATATTCGTCCAGAGTGGTGGCGCCGATACATCGCAGTTGTCCGCGCGCCAGGGCGGGCTTGAGCAGGTTGCCCGCATCGACGGCGCCTTCGGCTTTGCCGGTACCGACTACCAAGTGCAGTTCGTCAACAAATAGAATGATCTGGCCATCGGAATCGGTGACTTCTTTAAGCACAGCTTTGAGACGGTCTTCGAATTCGCCGCGAAACTTTGCGCCCGCAATCAAAGCGCCCATATCCAAACCGATAACCCGTTTGTCTTTTAAGCCCGCGGGCACATCGCCGTTAACAATACGTTGGGCGAGACCTTCGACGATAGCGGTTTTACCTACACCTGGTTCACCGATCAGGACAGGGTTGTTTTTGGTACGCCGGCCTAGCACCTGCATGCAACGGCGGATTTCCTCATCGCGACCGATGACCGGGTCGAGTTTGCCTTTGCGGGCTAGTTCGATCAGATCGATGCCGTACTTTTCCAGGGTTTGATATTTGTTTTCGGGATTGGCATCAGTCACTTTTTGTCCGCCGCGAATTTCCTGCAAAGCCGCGAGTACCTCATTGCGATTGACAGCGTTGACTTCAAGCAGTTCCTTGGCAGGACTGGGTACTTCCAGCAACGCCAACAGAATATGCTCGGTGCTGAGATATTCATCTTTGAGGGTGTCCGCTTCTTTGTTGGCTTGGATCATTACCTTCTGCAGGGCTGCGTCGCCGGTCAGTTGGCCTGCCCCGCTGACTTGGGGTAAGCGATCCAATTCGTCTTTGGTCATACTGATAATTTGGTCAACATTACAGCCGGTTTTGTTCAGTATGGCGGGGACTATACCGCCTTGGGCGTCTTGGAAAAGTCCAGCCAAGACGTGAAGCGGGGTGAGATTGGCGTGGCCGGAGTTCGTGGCGATTTCCTGGGCGGTGGCCAAGGCTTGCTGAGCTTTGATTGTCATTTTTTCAAATCGCATAATTTATTCCTTTTATATGCTGCTGTCCGTTAGTGGTTTAGCTGTCGCCGGTGGTGTTATGCAGTTTGGGCCCTTTCGCGTTGGCTGTAACAGGCAATATATTCCACCATACTCAAAGTCTTGTTCGCAAATACCGTGCCATAAAGCGGATGTTTTGTTTAAGTATTTGTGGTAAAAGGCTTTATATTGCAATGGTTTTTGGAGAAGATTTGACGGAGTTTAAAAGTCTGCCATTGTGGCATGAAATAGGTCCAGTTTGCGGCTGTGGCAGTTGGACTTTATACAGCCTGTCAGGTTGGCACGGACATCTGCCAACATTGCCACAGTGGCAGGCTATCCCTGAGGGCGGATGGGTGAGACGATAATTGTCAATAGCGTAAAATGTTTTACAGCAATAGTTTACGATCTAGTACGAAGGTTTGTAGTTTTTCTGGCATTGTCTTTGCTTTGTGTGACGACATAGAGTCGGAGTCTAGCCTGACTCCGTGGCAAAGAATAAATCGGTAGTGACAATTTGAGTTACTTTTAAATCCGCTAGTGCTTAATTAAGGAGACAAACAATATGGCGGCAAAGAATCTGGCATTTGACAGTGATGCCCGCAAATCGCTGCTCGCAGGCGCAAGCAAATTGGCTTCGGCAGTAAAAAGCACCTTGGGCCCTCGTGGTCGTAATGTGGTGCTGGACAAAGGTTGGGGCGGTCCGACGGTTACCAAAGACGGGGTGACGGTGGCAGAAGAGATCGAGCTACGCGACAAAGCTGAGAACATCGGAGCCAAGTTGGTCAAAGAGGCGGCCAGTAAGACTTCTGATGTTGCCGGAGACGGCACAACCACGGCGACCGTCTTGGCTGAAGCGATTTTCAAAGAATCGCTACGTAATATCGCCGCCGGCGCTGACCCCATGGCCATGAATCGTGGTATCAAAGCCGCGGTCGAGGCGGTCACCAAGAGCCTCACTGAAATGAGCAAGCCTATCAAAGACAAAAAAGATATTGTCAGCATCGCTTCGATCAGCGCCAACAACGACACCGAAATCGGCAACACCATGGCTGACGCTTTCGAGAAGGTTGGCAAAGATGGTGTTATCACCGTCGAAGAAAGCAAGACGATGGACACATATGTTGACGTGGTCGAAGGTATGCAATTTGATCGCGGTTACCTTTCGCCCAATTTTGTCACCGATCAAGATAACATGACTTGTGTGATGGACAACCCGCTGATTCTGATCCACGAAGAGAAGATCAGTTCGGCGCAAAAGCTTATTCCCATTCTGGAAGCTGTCGCGGAGGCCAAGAAGCCTTTGTTGATCATCGCTGAAGATGTTGAAGGCGAGCCTCTGGCTACGCTGGTGGTGAATAAGCTACGAGGGATTTTGAATGTTGCAGCGGTCAAGGCCCCCGGGTATGGTGATCGTCGCAAAGCTATGCTGGAAGACATCGCGGTATTAACCGGCGCCAAGCCTATCTTTAAGGATTTGGGTGTTGATCTGGAAGGCGTTACCTTGGCTGATTTGGGTACGGCTGCGAAGATTACCATCGATAACGACAGTACCACTATTATCCAAGGTGCCGGCAAACACGATGCCATCAAAGGGCGTGTCGAACAGATTCGTCGTGAGATCGAAGCCACCACTAGTGACTATGATCGCGAGAAACTGCAAGAACGTTTGGCTAAGCTTTCCGGCGGCGTAGCGCAGATCAATGTGGGCGCTGTCAGCGAAGTGGAAATGAAAGAAATCAAAGCTCGTGTAGAAGACGCTTTGCACGCTACTCGTGCCGCTATCGCTGAAGGTGTAGTACCGGGCGGCGGTGTAGCTCTGCTGCGAAGTCGCGAAGCGGTCAACAAGCTGCGTTTGAGCGGTGATGAAAAGACCGGTGCCCAGATTGTTTATAATGCTTTGAAAATGCCTTTGTGGCAAATCGCTGACAACGCCGGCGAAGAAGGCAATGTTGTGGTTCACAAAGTATCCCAAGGCGAGGGCAGCTTTGGTTTTAATGCCGACACGATGGTATATGAAGATTTGCTCAAGGCCGGTGTTATCGATCCTACGAAGGTGGTTCGCAGTGCTTTGGCGAATGCCGCCAGTGTAGCCGGCTTGTTGCTTACGACCGATGCTATTATCACCGAGAAGCCAGGCGATAAAGACGCTGGCGGCATGCCTGGTGGTATGGGCGGCATGGGCGGCGGCATGCCCGGCATGGGCGGCATGGGTGGTATGGGCGGAATGCCCGGCATGGGTGGTATGGGCGGCATGATGTAATAGTTCTTGCCTTAGCGGCCCCTGAGTAAATACCAACTGTAATATAGTTAAGTAGAAGTTTTTACATAAAACCAGATTTTTAATCATAGGAGTTTAGAAGTATGAAGGTTAAGCCATTAGATGATAGAGTGTTGGTAAAGCAGTGTGATGCCGAGACTAAAACGGCCGGCGGTATTGTTCTGCCTGATTCTGCCCAAGAGAAGCCTCAACGCGGCATCGTGCAACAATGCGGCCCGGGCAAAATGCTCGACAGCGGCGAACGTGGCGGCATGAGTGTCAAAAGTGGCGACGAAGTCTTCTACGGCAAATATGCCGGTACGGAAGTCCAAATCGATCAAGAGACCTACGTTATTCTGCGGGAAAGCGACATTTTGGCGATCCTGACCAAGTAACGGTTATTATCGCAATTAAAGCAAAAACTCTTAAGCCGGTTTGTCGGCGGGGTACAAGATGTGCTGACGTGAAAACGTGACGCGGATTTGACCCTCAGAGATAGAATGGAGTTATATAATGGCCAAGCAAATGATGTTTGATGATGCCGCCCGAAAAGAAATTCAGGACGGCCTGATGCGGCTGGCTTCAGCGGTGAAGGTTACGATGGGGCCGACGGGTCGTAACGTGATCCTGCAGAAAAGTTTCGGTTCGCCCCGTGTCACCAAAGATGGTGTTAGTGTTTCCAAAGAAATCGAACTGCCCGAGCCTTTTGCCAACATGGGCGCGAAAATGGTGAATCAAGTAGCCAGCAAGACCAGTGATGTGGCCGGTGACGGCACAACCACGGCTACGGTTCTTGCCGAAGCGATCTACACCGAAGGGCTCAAATATGTTGCCGCGGGTGTAAATCCCATGTCGCTGCAGCGCGGTATTAACAAAGCTGTCGCGGTGGCGGTAGAGTCAATCGCCAAGCAGAGCAAAAAGGTTAAAGGCAGCGACGATATCGCCAAGGTCGGTGCTATAAGCGCCAATAACGATCCGCAGATCGGCAAGCTTTTGGCTGAAGCCATGGACAAAGTCGGCAAGCAGGGCGTTATCGAAGTCGAAGAAGGTAAAGGTATCGAGACTGAACTGGAAGTTGTCGAAGGTATGCAGTTCGACAAAGGTTTTCTGTCGCCTTACTTTATAACCAAGGCCAGCAGTATGGAAGCCGTTCTGGAAGATTGCTATATTCTCATTCACGAGAAGAAGATCAGCAATCTGCGGGAGTTGGTTCCGTTGCTGGAAAAAATCGCCGGCTCCGGCAAGCCGTTGTTGATGATTGCTGAGGATGTTGAAGGCGAAGCCCTGGCGGCTTTGGTTATCAACAAGCTGCGCGGCGTGCTGCACGTTTGTGCGGTTAAAGCTCCCGGCTTTGGTGATCGTCGCAAAGCCATGCTGGGTGATATCGCGGCGTTAACCGGCGGGCAAATGATCAGCGAAGATCTGGGCTTGAAACTGGAAAACATCGAAATGTCCCAATTGGGCCAAGCTCGTCGTGTTGTTATCACCAAAGAGAACACCACGATTGTCGATGGTGCCGGTGCCAAGAAAGATATCAAAGCCCGCATCAATCAAATCGAAAGTCAAATTGAAAAAACCACCAGCGATTATGATCGTGAGAAACTACAAGAGCGTCTCGCCAAGTTAACCGGCGGCGTTGCTGTTGTAAGAGCCGGTGCTCCAACCGAAACCGCGATGAAGGAACGCAAGGATCTGTTGGAAGACGCTCTGCATGCAACCCGGGCCGCGACCGAAGAAGGTGTAGTACCTGGCGGCGGCGTGGCGTTGCTGCGGGCGATTAAGACGGTTCAGCAGGCGCAAAAGGATATCGTCAACGACGAGAAATTCGGTTTCGAGATCATCGCCAAAGTACTAAAGGCCCCGGCGCGTCAGATTGTCGAGAATAGTGGTGCCGACGCGGCCATGGTGATTTCAGAGCTGATGGAGAAAACCGGCTCGGCTGGGTATAATGCCGCCAAGGGTGAGTTTGTTGACATGCTAGAAGCTGGTATTATCGACCCTGCCAAGGTTACCCGCGCTGCTTTGCAGAACGCCGGCAGCGTCGCTGGGCTTATGTTAACAACCAAGGTTCTGATTACCGATCTCAAAGATGATGAAGAACCTGTGCAGGGCGCGATTAGCTAACATCTAAGTGGAATGTCCGGATGATATTTTCCGGGTTCTGTTTAGATACTGATCGTTGCTTGTTGATGAAGTAATTTGACAGCCGTGGTCACGATGTTGGCTCTGTATGATTGCTCGCAAAATGCTATATGATCTAGAATAGCGTTAGCGGGACTAAATCAAACAGGCAAGACATCGTGGCCGACGGTGGTTTTTGTTTCGAGAACAATTCTCGATATGCAAACTGAGGCTATGCGACGGCGCAATTTGCCGTTTTTGGGTCATTGGCCCATAGCTGTTGTTTTGGATGGGCTTTATGGCAGCAACCAAACGCGACTACTATGAAGTGTTGGGCGTTAAACGCGATTCCAGCCCGGAAGACATCAAACGCGCCTATCGGCGTTTGGCGATGAAATATCATCCGGATCGCAACCCAGACCAGCCCGAATGTGAGCAGAAGTTCAAAGAATGCGCTGAAGCCTACGAAGTACTCAGCGACTCGCAAAAACGACAGCAGTATGATCGTTTCGGCCATGAAGGACTGCGCGGCAGCGGAATGCACGACTTCTCGCATATGCGCTCCGATGATATCTTCAGCATGTTCGATGATATCCTGGGTGGTGTTTTTGGCGGTGGTCGTCGGCGCGGTGGTCGATCGGGCAACCGTGCGGCTCGCGGTTATGATATCGAAACCCAAGTCACCATCAGCATGCAAGAAGTACTCAGCGGCGTAGAAAAGCTGCTGGAGTTCAAGCGACGTGATCTTTGCCCGCAATGCAAAGGCAGCGGCGCCGAGCCTGGTCATGATCGTGAACCTTGTGCCCAGTGTGGCGGTCAAGGCCAAGTAGCCCAATCAGGTATGGGCGGACTGTTTCGTATGGTTACCACTTGTCCGCGTTGTAAAGGCGCAGGCAGTGTAGTAACTCATCCGTGCAAAGCATGTCATGGTCAAGGAATGGTCGAGAAAGAGCGTAAGCTGACTCTCAAGATTCCCGCCGGCATTAGTGACGGACAAGCAGTTCGGGTTACCGGTGAAGGCGAACCCGGCCAGCACGGCGGTCCATCGGGTGATTTGTATTGCTATGTTAGAGTGAAGGGGCACGATTTTTTGCATCGCGAAGGCGATGACTTGGTAGTGCGTTTGCCGATAAGTTTCAGCCAAGCGGCATTAGGCGCTACCGTTGAAGTACCTTCTTTGTCCGGTCGGCGCGAAATAGAAATACATCCGGGTACGCAGCATGGCGCGGTGATCGAAGTCAAAGGCCAAGGTTTACCCAATATTCGTAGCGGCCGGCGCGGTTCGCTGCTGGTGCAGGTTTTGATCGAGATTCCTAAGAAGCTCAACAAAGAACAGAAGAAGCTGTTGCGGCAATTTGCCGAGACCGAAGATAAAACTGTATTGCCGGAAAGCAAAGGGTTTTTTGATAAACTCAAAGATTACTTTGCCGGCGAAAGTCACAATTCCAACTAAATGCTTTACGCTGTAAATGAGTTATTATGAGTAGCAAAAAGGATAAAAAAGCGGGTAAGTCAATTCCGATTGAATCTGCGGAAGAATCTATTGATTCAGCTCAGCCCACAGAGGGTCAGCCGGAATCGCAATCTCCGGAAGTTGTCGAAGAACCAGCGGCTGAGCCTTCGTTAGAACAACAGTATGAGCAGTTGAAAGCGAGATATCAACGCCTGGGTGCCGACTACGCCAACTACCAGAAACGCAGTCAGCGCCAGATTGAACAGGCGTCTCAGTTCGCCCAGGAAAGTGTTGTTCGGGCCATTTTGCCGGTTCTGGATAATTTTGATCATACTTTGGTTCAGGGCAGCGAGGATATGAATCCCGCGGCAATTCTGCAAGGGGTCCAAATTGTTTACGATCATCTGACCAAGACTCTCAGCGGTTTTGGTATGGAGCGGGTGGCAGTCAAAGTGGGTACTGATTTTGACCCCACCATTCACGAAGCGGTTCTACATGAAGAAAGCGCTGAATTGGAGCCTAACCAAGTTGTCCGCGAGTTAGCTGCCGGTTACACAATGAACGAACGTACGATTCGTCCAGCCAAAGTTTCCGTTGCCAAGGCGCCCAGTGAACCGCAGACCGAAGAAGAAACGACGGAAGAATAATTACTAACTGCCCATATAGGTTTTGTCAACTTTCGCAGTTTTGAACGTCAAAATATGCACTCAGAAGTGCCTTTCTATCGCATACGTATTTTTGTTCGTCTTCGAGCATGCTTTCGAAAGCGACAAAAAACAATCAGATCCCTTCAAAAGGTACTTCCGCTATGAAACCCGACAATGTAAATCAAGAAAAAGTGCGAAGTCGCACGTTTTTATGTGAGTAAAAAATGCCGACCTACGAATACAAATGCGAAGCTTGCGGTCACGATTTCGAGCAGTTCCAATCTATCACTGCTGATCCGATTCGCAAATGTCCAGCTTGCGGCAAAAACAAAGTCAAAAGACTGATCGGAATGGGAGCCGGGCTGATATTCAAAGGCTCGGGGTTCTATCAAACGGATTACCGCAGCGAAGGCTATCACAAAGCCGCCAATGCCGATAAGAGTTCCGCTTCCAGCAGCAGTGCCAAGAGCACCGATAGCGGTTCCAGTAAGAATAGCGATTCTAGTTCCAGCGGTTCGAGTTCTTCTTCAGGCGGCAGCGGCGGTTCTGGTTCGGCCGGCCAATCTAAGAGCGATTCATAGGTTGATTGTGAATCGGCGCGATTTGCGTTTTGGTGTTTGCTGTTTTTTTAGGTGCGCATCTCTATGGCTCAATTTCGCTGTCCTATTTGTCGTAAAGTCTTCTCAGATGTCGCTGGCTCGGATGTGTCTTTTTTGCCTTTTTGCAGCGAGCGTTGCCAATTAATAGATTTGGGAAACTGGTGCGACGGCCGCTATAGCATTCCCGTGGAAGAAGATTCTGATTCCACGATCCCGCCTTTGGATGATTAATCAGTCGTCGGTTTCCCAGACCGCCGATTCATCCGGGGCAACATTTCTTTGCTTTTATCTGAATTAGCTGTTAATCTGACATGGGCATGTTCGTGAACATTGCCTGGCAAGTATGTGATTTTCTTTGGAGCCGGCTGATCCATGGCTGAGATACCGCGCAATTCCGCTGACCTTACAAGTCAATCAAACTCTCCTGACGCGGCTTTAGACAACACAACCGAGCTTTATAGTTCAGATAAGTATATCACCCACTATCCGACACTTTTTACTGAGCATTCCGCGTGGAAGATGACCAAGCTGTGTCCGCCTCTGGATATTTGGCACAAGCAGCTTGCTACGAGTACACAGCAAGTAGGATTGCTCGATGTTGGGGGCGGTGCCGGTCTAATTCTAAAAGCCACCGCTGAGCATATCCAAAAAGCGTATGGTTGTCAGGTACGCAAATACGCTTTGGATTTGAGCCCAGCCATGCTGGAAACCCAGCGACAAAATAACCCCGATCTAATTGAAGCTCTCCAGCAAGATATTACCGCTACTGGTTTTCCTGACAAAACCTTTGATCTGACTTTAATGATCGATGTTTTGGAGCATGTGCCGGACCCCGAGGCGGTTTTGCGGGAGCTGAAGCGCATTTCGCATTATGTACTTTTGAAGGTTCCGCTGGAGGATCATTTGGTCAATCGTCTTTCGGATTTCCTTAACCGGGGACAGACGCGCCGAAGCCACCGTGAAATTTTGGGCCATGTCAACTTTTACACAGCGTCTTCACTTCGCCGTCAATTAACCGGTCATCTGGGCCGAGTTTTGCATTTTGATTATACCAATGCCTTTGAGTTCACGCTCCGTAGCGAACCGACGCAGCCCAAAGCCGTTTTGCGTCTGGTCAACCGGTTGTGTCGCGGTTTGTATCGTTTTTCACCTCGTGTCGCATCCGGGGTGTTCACGGATTTTGCCGTGGTTCTGGTTTGCTGTAATCCTTAAAGCCTCAGCAGTCAGAGCTTTACGGATAGGGGGTTTTTGCTTGAGTTACGCCGATATTGCCGATAATATTGTTGGTGTTACCAATTTGAAGCGTTTTTCAACACGGATGATCCATTTGTAGGAGGCCAGGAAGGCCGTGAAAAAACAAGATAGTACCGGGCAATTGGGTTTTGCCTTTGAATCTGAGCAGGAGTCTGTCGCTACCATCGTGAAACCGACCAAGAAGAAGAAAAAGACCACAGCGAAAAAAACCGCAACCGATAAAGGCAAAACCGATAAACTTGTCTTGCCCAGCAAAACCAAGCCGGCAAAAAAAGAAAAAGAAGATCCGATTATCAAGAAGCGCAAGCAGAAAGATATAGTTCGGAAAAAAATAGAGCAAATTTCGGAAGACAAGATTGAAGCCCAAGCTCAATTAATGGCTTCCAAGCAGCGTGATATAAGCGTCAGTGAGTTTTTTGCCAAGAATCGTCATCTCTTAGGTTTTGACAATCCCCGTAAAGCCCTGTTGACCGCGGTCAAAGAAGCGGTGGACAATTCTCTGGATGCTTGCGAAGAAGCTCAGATTCTCCCGGTCATTGAAGTGGGTATTACCCAGACTGCTGACGACCGTTTCAGAATATGGATCCAGGATAACGGTCCGGGTATCGTCAAACAGCAGATTCCTAATATTTTCGGCCGATTGCTTTACGGCAGTAAGTTCCATACCTTGCGTATGGCGCGGGGTCAACAAGGCATAGGCATATCCGCGGCCGGCATGTACGGTTTGCTCACCACCGGTAAGAGTGTAAAAATCACCAGCCGGACCGGCCCGCGCAGCCAAGCCCACTATTACGAACTGCAAATCAATACCCAAAAGAATCGTCCGGAGATCATCGAAGACCGTGTGACTGACTGGGAGGCTTCCAGCGGCACACGGGTAGAAATTGAAATGGAGGCTCGCTACCAGCGCGGTCGACAAAGCGTCGATGAATACCTTGCCCAAACCGCTATCGCCAATCCACATGCGGAATTTCGTTACGTTCAACCCGATGGCCAGGTGTTGATCTACGAACGCTCGGTACCGGATGTTGTCGAAGTACCTAAAGCCGTCAAGCCTCATCCTTATGGCGTGGAACTGGGCGTACTAATGAAGATGGCCAAAGACACCCCCGAGAAAACCATGACATCGTTTCTTAGCGAAGAGTTTTCGCGGGTTAGTTCCAAGGTTTCCCAAGAGATTCTCGACAAAGCCAAAATCTCCGCGCGTAAAAACCCATCGACCATAAACCATGCCGAGGCGGAAAAGCTCTATCGGGCTATCAACGACACTAAAATAATGGCGCCTAGTACCCGTTGTGTGGTTCCCATAGGTGAAGACGCTTTGCTCAAGGGGCTGCAGCAGGTGGTTGAAGCGAGCTTTTACACGGTTTGTACTCGTCCGCCGGCGGTTTATCGCGGTAACCCTTTCCAGATCGAAGCCGGTTTAGCCTACGGGGGCAAACAACAAAATGATATCGAAGAAGAAGACTTCGAGCTTGGCAAAAACGGCAATGGCAACGGCAATGGTAATGGCAATCAAGAACAAATGCGCGTGTTGCGTTTCGCTAATCGCGTGCCGTTGCTTTATCAGCAGTCAGCCTGTGGTATTTTCAAAGCTGTCACCCAGATGAATTGGCGTTTGTATGGTCTGTCGCAGAGCCGCGGTTCGCTACCGGCAGGTCCCGTTACCGTTATGGTGCATATAGCGTCCGTATGGGTGCCGTTTACCTCCGAAAGCAAAGAAGCTGTCGCTCATTATCAGGAAATTCTCAAAGAAGTGAAACTCGCTCTGGGTGAATGCGGTCGGCGGTTGGGTACGTACCTGCGCGGCCAAAAACGCCGGCGCGACGAATCGCTCAAACGCAGCTATATCGAAAAATATCTCCCAGCTATCGGCGAGGCGCTGCGTGATATCCTGTCGCTCAAAGACCAACAAGTTGACACCATGTTGGAGCATTTGGAGTATGTCTTGGAACACAGCCGCAGCACCAAGATATGACCAGCCTGAATATCGCTGCTATGGGAGAGTCAGCCAATGAGTTATCTTGAAGCGATTCTGTTGGGCATTGTTCAAGGCCTAACCGAATTTCTCCCAGTCTCCAGTTCCGGCCATCTTGTGATCCTCCAGCACTGGTTCAAACACAACCCCGATGACCCAGCTATGATACTTTTCGATCTGGCGCTGCATCTGGGTACCGTGGTCGCGATACTTTTCTATTATCGCCACAGCATAAAGAAGTATTTTCAGCACCTATTCACCAGCCTTGCCGACCTGAACCACCCCGGCAAGCTCTATCATCAATCCGCGAGTATTCGTTTTACTCTCTTAGCGGGCATTGCGATTGTGGTGACGGGTCTTTTCTATGCTCTGTTCAAAGATATCGTCGAAAAAGGTTTCGAAAAGGCCTGGATTGTGGCGGTGTGTTGGCTCATCACCGCGGCGGTGTTGTTGCTGACTGACCAGCGCAAACACGCCCGGCGGAGTCTTAGGCAGTTTGGTATCATCGCGGCGGTGTTGGTGGGGTTGGCCCAAGGAGCGGCATTGTTTCCAGGTATTTCACGCAGCGGATCGACTATTTGTGTGGCGGTTCTGCTGGGTTTGCATCGGCGCTGGGCTGGGGAGTTCAGTTTTCTTATCGGCGTCCCGGCGATTCTGGGTGCCGCCCTGCTGAAAGGCAAAGAATTCTTCGAGCTTGACCATTCCGCCTTGGACTGGGGACCCTTATTGGCGGGTTCTGTCATCAGCGCGGTGGTGGGGTTGGCGGCCTTATCGCTGTTGATATGGGCTCTGCGTAGGGCGAAACTAAAATATTTTGCAGCGTATTGTGCTGTAATTGCAGTAGTTACGTTAATCGTGCTGGCTGTGCATTAGCCGTGAGATTATTCTTTTCTGGCTTGATTGTCCGCTGACAGAGCAAATACGACCCACCCCTGGGTAGAGATTTTCGTTGCCCTAGAGGCCCTGCTAGGCGTATAATCATCTGTGTGTATAATGAATTGTGATCGGTGTAATCACTTGGCAGTTAAGGAATTAACTAGATGGCAACATCCTTCGCGTCGTTTTGCGACGATTTCTACATCAACATGAACCTCAACACCGAGTTGGAATTGCCTACCGAGCGCGATACGGTCCTCCATTTCTTTGAGCGTATCCAAAGGCAGTTCCCTACAATGAGCAACTTCTACCAGCGTGAGACCGGCGAGTTTTGTCTGGATGAAGATCGCGAGTTGGGTAGTTATCGGTGGGTTTCTATTGAGGCTGATCGGATTTGCAGCGGCCATGTCAACCCCGAAAGCATCGAACAGGCCGACGAACAGCATCGTCTGATTCTCGAACTGGCCCCTTTTGCGCTAGGGGTCAGCCATCTCGATGTGGATTCCCTGGACGTTTTGTTCGGAATGGACTTCGACTATCAAGGCAACCATGACGAAATCTTGGCTGAAGCCCTGTTCCGCGATAGTCCTTTCGCTACCTTTATGGACATACCCGGTGCTAAGCCCCTTAGTTTTGACCCCGCCATTATGGTAAGCCTTACTGAGAATTGCCGACGCCAAGCCCGAATCTCTTTTGAATCGCGTACCGGGGCCTATCAATTACGCAGCGGCAAATTCAAAGAAGAAGACCAACTCAGTCTCTATCTTTGCGTGCGCCAATATCCCGAGCCTCTTACTCGTTTCGCGGCCATTGATTCCTATAATGAGCAACGCGATCTTTGTATCGAGCTGATGAGCGATCGGGTAATCCCCGCATTTGTCACTCCTATCCAGGGCGTGATCCGTCAACGTCAATAATCCAAAATAGCCTTATTTTCACGCCGACGTCATCACTTCTGTTTCAATTATCACCGTTTTTTCTGTCGCGTGCTTTCCCTATGCGCAAAAAAAACGCAAGCTCAGCCGCAAAAAGGACCGAGCTTGCCTGTTTTGGTTAGCCGCTGTTATCCTGGAAGCTTTTTTCTTCCTCAGCGCCCAACAGCTAAATGCTGTATTAAAAGGCTGTGCTAAAACACAGTCTTGAGGTGCCCATTGGATGGGCAAAAAACTATGTGATTGTATGCGGTCCTACTCCAATGGCGGACCACGAAAAATGCGATTTCAACGATAGGCGACTCCTTTCGCAATTAAGTCCAAGGGTGACCCAAAACACGGTGCAAATGCATTTGCTTAACACCATTATTCTAACACACACTAAGCCAAAAAGCAAGCAATCTGCGAACTTTGTGGATTTAATAAAATCTTGTCAGCAAAGAAGTTCCGATAACTATCGGCAAGCTGTTTTCAGTTGTGTTTGACAAGCAAATATGGTAGGCCCGTAAGGCGGTCCTGTCTTATTCCCTGCTTTATTTTCGCCATTCAATTTGGCCAAACAATTCTCTGAAAACCCGGTCTGATTCGCTGATTTTATGAGGTTGTATTCCCATCGGTTTTGCGTCTATTACCCAGCTTTGTCCGGCTGGGCAAATTGCCCTGATCCTCCTGATAGTACTTGCAATTGACCGCGGATCATGGCATCATTGCACTTTTGGATTAGGTCTATATAAATGTCATTTGATTTCGAGGAATCAAAAATGAGTATTGTTGCCACCGGAAGTAAAGTTAGTCGGCAAAATGCCTGGATCATATTGATCATGTGTGTGGCCTTTGGCCTGTATTTTGCCTATGACGGCTATATGAGCGAAGACTATCAACGCCGTCATGTCGAGTGGCCCGTCAAGCCCGGTGATTTCAATGATCCGGTCGCCTTTGCTGTGGATTTGAGGCTCGGCACCACTCCGGAAGCGCAGCATCTGTTCAGCCAACTTTCTGAGCCCAGCCAAAGTCTTCTGTTGTCTATGAATCCCGCCGCCGCCCGTGGTTCGGAAGAATTCGCGCAACAGCTCGCCGACGAACTCAATATGCTTATGAATCGTGACAATCTATTCCGGGACAGTCCTATTCCGCAAGATCAACTCAGTGATGAGACCAAAGAATTGATGAGTCGCGGCACAATGCCGGTAGAAGACATAATAATCTTGAACCATATGATACTCATCGATAGTTTTCCGAATCATATAAAACCCAGTACTTGGCACGATGGCCAAGCAACGGCCAACTTGAAGTTCAATCGCTACTATGGTCCCGCGGTATGTGCCTTGGTGGCGTTGTATTTCCTGGCTGTTATCGTCCGGATTCCTTCATATCGTATCGAAGCCGATGAGACCGGGTTGAAATTCCACTCCGGCCTAAAGGTACCCTACAGCGCCATCCAGCAAATCGACAACCGGTTGTTCGAGAAAAAAGGTCGTTTCACTATAACCTATGACGATAAAGGTGCCGGCAAAACTTTGACACTCTCGCGCACTCAATATGACAACCTTGGTGTCATTCTCGCTGAAATAATCAAGCAGACCGGTGCCGCGCCGTCTTCAGAGCCGGCAGCCGAGGATACCGCCACGCCTGACGACAGCCAAGCGTAGTGGCATAAGTCTGGTTCTATGACTTCCTCCAATCAACCGTCTATTGACCCAACGACTGAAATACGTTTCTTGCGCGGCGTCGGTCCTCGCCGGGCGGAGCTGTTCGCCCAACTGGGGGTTCATACCGTAGCGGATTTGCTGGAATACTATCCGCGCGATTATCAATTCATGCCGCCGCTTTGCCTTATCTCCGAGTTAGCGCCGGATTTGAACGTTGCTGTTGCCGGGCGTATCGATTCTTTGAATTTCAATCGTCGCAGCCGACCGCCTCGCTTCGAGGTGCGGTTGGAGGACAATACCGGCAGTTGCCGACTAGTGTGGTTTCACGGCGCGTATCTCAAGGACAAATTCATCCCCGGCGATACCATTGCCGCTTGGGGTAAGGTCAGCCGTTATCACGAAACCCTGCAAATAATCAATCCCAAGTGGACTCGCGTCGAAGATGCCGACGACTTACTTAGCCGTCAGGATACCGCTCGCGCGGTTTACCCTGCCACTGCGGATTTATCATCCAGCCAAATCGGCGGTGTGATTCGCAATTCAATTGACGCGATAACCGCCGGCGTGCCCGAACGCTACCCGGACGCATTCATCAAAGCCAAAAAGTTCCCCTCTCGCGCCGATGCCTTACGTTGGATCCATTGCCCGAGCGACGAAGATCAAATTAATGCCGCCCGTCGTCGATTGGTGTATGATGAGCTTTTTCTGATGGAACTGGGCATCGCTCTACGCCGTGAAGCGGTGCGTATCATACAGCCTGCCTATCCTGTCGCGGTCGATGAGCGTTTGGACAAGCGAATTCGTCGGCTTTTCCCTTTCTTACTCACCGACGCGCAAAACCGGGTAATCGACGAAATCGCTGCGGACATGGCTCGTTCTGAACCGATGAACCGTTTACTTCAGGGCGATGTCGGCTCGGGCAAGACTGTGGTAGCTTTGTACGCCACGCTTGCCGCCATCGGCAATCAACGCCAAGTCGCCATAATGACCCCTACCGAAATCCTCGCTGAACAGCACTTTCTCAGCGTCGAACGTTATTTGCGTAATAGCCGGGTCCGTCGGGTGCTGCTGACCGGAGGATTGACGGGCAAAAAACGCGCCGAACTGATGAGTCAAATCGACCAAGGCGAAATCGATCTTGTAGTCGGCACCCAGGCTTTGCTGCAAAAAGACGTCACGTTCAACAATCTTGGTTTGGTGGTGATCGATGAACAGCACAAGTTCGGCGTACGTCAGCGCCAACGTATTCGCGGCAAAGACGTAGCGCCCCATTATCTGGTTATGACCGCTACGCCGATCCCTCGCACCTTAGCTATGACAGTATTCGGCGATTTGGAGGTTTCGGTGATTGACCAATTACCGCCGGGCCGACGCAGTATCGAAACCCGCTACGTTGCCCCTGAGCAAAAGCAAAAGGCCTTTGATTTTATCCGCCAAAAGGTCAAGCAAGGCCAGCAGGTCTATTTTGTCTATCCCCGTGTCCAGGATGCCGCCGCTGATGCCGAAGCTGATCTCGATGCCGACGCTGAGCTGTTTGACGCTTACGATCTGCCCCCGGCCGTCGATAAACAAACTTACGCCAAAACCCTCAAGGCCGCGATTGTCGAACACAAAGTTTTGCAGAACGAAGTTTTTCCCGAGTTTACCGTAGGTCTAATCCATGGCCAAATGGACCATACCGACAAGCAACACGCCATGGATGATTTCCGCAATCACAAAATCGATATTTTGGTCGCCACCGTGGTAATCGAAGTCGGCGTCGATGTCCCTAACGCTACCATCATGGTGATCGAACACGCGGAGTATTTTGGCTTGGCCCAGTTGCACCAATTGCGTGGACGTATCGGACGGGGTGATAAACAATCTTATTGCCTGCTATTCGGCGAGCCCCGCAACGAAATCGCCCAACAGCGTCTCGATACCATGGTACAAACCTGCGATGGTTTTCGCATTGCCGAGCAGGACTTACGTCTCCGCGGCCCGGGGCAATTCTTCGGTGCCGCCCAGCACGGTCTGCCGGAACTCAAAATCGCTGATCTGCTCAGAGATACCGACCTGCTCCGCATGGCCCGCCGCGACGCTTTCGACTTAGCCCGCCAAGACCCCCATCTCCGTCAGGCGCATAATCAGGTGTTGCGTAAGGATCTGCTCAAGAGATTTGGCCCAGGACTGCCCCTGGTGGATGTCGGCTGAAGCCTGCCCGGGCCTAAAACTTGCTCGTAGAGTCCCTTCCTTTTATACGCGTAAATGGTATTGTAGGCTTCACTTAAAACTTGGTGAAGTATTACCCGCCCGGCAGACTCTCTCCACAGCAACCCAATAACGTCCCAACCACGGCATCTTGTCCCAATTAACCCAACAAAAAAACGCCTTAATTTAAGTTCACCCAAAAAACATGACGAAACCACCCTGTAGCAATCAACATCTGATAGTTTGAAGCCTAGCAAAAAGTATAAAAAAGCTGAGATTTTGCTGGAAATTCTACAGTGTATTTTGCTAAGCTCAAATATTGATATCTTACTATGACAGGGATCTTCCTGCCACAGTGAAGAACAATATAGTCGTTTTGGTATCAGTATGAGTTTGGGTATAGTGCCTTAACCGGTTTTGACGTTTGGCTCCATAGGTCAATGCGTTGCCATACTTAAATTCACAACACAGCTTGATCGCTGGCTGGATGTTGTAATCATGGCCGCTGCTGAAGCCATGGCTCAGTTTCGAGCGCTGCCTAATACAGACGCTCACCGTGGGGGTCTTCTTCGTGATGACTCATCGGGGATTTACTGCGCGCCGGCGTCCGCAATCATAGCTGGAGAGTTATAAAAAGAGTCCGGACAGTTACACCTCGGCCCGCAGGGGTCGCGCTGCACCAAGGCTTAGAAACAGCATATTGGTGCAGCGGCAGGATAAACTAAACAAATGTCTGTTGCCCCTTCGCAGTTGCTTAATCGTCAGATACCGGAAGAACTGGCGGTAATGTTGCGTCGCCGCGGCGTAGAGCCCAGCCAGGCCTGGCTCTGCGTGGAAACCGATTTGAACCTCGCAGGCCAATTCGAGCGAGTCTTTCTCTTGGTTTTTGAACGGCGGCTTATTGTGGCCGGCATGGCTTGGGGCGATCAATCACGACTTATTCGTATCGATCTGCCTCGCGATAACATCACTCAGGTGCGTACACGCGGCGGGGTGGGCGGCGGTTTTCTCGAAGCTGTCGTTAGTGGTATTGCCGTTGACTTTATGACCTTTAGCAACGGCTTAGCGGACACTTTCGCCAAAGTCGCTCGTAAACTAAACGACTGGTGCGAAAACAAACCTGTCAGCGTCGGTATCGAAGACGATTACAATCCCCGCAAGTGCCCAGTTTGCGGCATGACCCTGCAGTTTCCCGGCGATGTCTGCCGACGCTGTGCCAAACAAGGAGCAGTACTTTGGCGCGTGATAAAGCTAATGAAGCCCTATTCTGCCAAAGCCACCTTGATGATGCTCTTTGTGCTGTTCGGCATCGCTTTGAGCTTAGTGCCCCCCAAGCTCACTCAATATCTTATTGATAAAGTACTCACTCCCGTATTGAGCGATGATGGCGCCGCCCGCTCCGACGCCATCAAATGGCTTATTATGCTGGTCGCTGCTCTGCTTGGCGTATATGTGCTGGGTATGGTCGTAACAATGATTCGCGGCTTGCTCTCAAGTTTCGTGGGTACCCAGATATCCTTCGATATGCGCGCTCGTGTTTTCGATCACATCACCAAGCTCGGCATCTCCTATCACGACCGTTACAGCCCGGGCCAACTTATGACCCGAATCTCCGGTGACACCGCCGCCCTACGCGGATTCGTCGATCAACTTACCTCAGGCTTCTTGGCTCAACTCATTACCGTAGTCGCCGTCGGTGTCATTATGTTCTCTCTAAGCTGGAAACTCACTCTTTACACCCTGGCGCCGGCACCTTTGGTTATTGCCTCGGCGGTCTTTTTCTACGCTCGCGTACGCCCGCGCTACAGTCGTATTTGGGATGCGCAAAGCAAATTGTCCGGCGTACTCAGCACCATTCTTTCCGGTATTCGTGTAGTCAAAGCGTTCGGCCAAGAACTCCACGAACGCAATCGCTTCACCGGTTCCAGCGAGCATCTGCAAAATAGCGAACGTAATGTCGAATATGCTGTGTGGAAATTTACCCCCGCCATGGGACTGCTCTTCCAATTGGGCAGTATCATCGTATGGTTTGTCGGCGGAAAAGACGTACTCGACAGCCAACTCACTCTCGGTGAGCTTATCGCCTTTTTGGGTTACTTGGGAATGTTCTACGCTCCGTTGGGCACGCTCACCCAACTAACCACTTGGCTCACCAGTTTCCTCACCGCCGCTCAACGTACATTCGAAATCCTCGATACCCGCCCCGATGTCGATAGCTCCGAAAACGCTAAAAGTGTCGAAGCCCAAGGTGCCATCACCTTCAAAAACGTTACCTTTGGCTATAATCGTCACGAGCCTATTCTCCGCGACGTCTCTTTCAAAATCAAGCCTGGTGAACACATCGGGATTGTCGGCAAAAGCGGCTGCGGCAAAACCACGCTCGTCAATCTCATCAGTCGTTTCTACGACACCGACCGCGGCCAAGTGTTGATCGACGGTGAAGAAATCCGCAACCTCAACGTCGATGATCTCCGCCGCAGCATCGGTGTGGTCCTACAAGAGCCGTTCTTATTCCGAGGCACTATTTCCGCCAACATCACCTACGGTCAACACAATGCCACCCCCGAGCAAATCATTACCTCCGCCAAAGCCGCTAATGCCCACGACTTTATCGCTCGTCTGCCCCTGGGCTACGACACCTATATCGGCGAACGTGGGGCGGGCCTATCCGGCGGCGAACGCCAGCGAATCTCCATTGCCCGGGCTCTATTGTTTGACCCCAAAGTCCTAATCCTTGACGAAGCAACCAGTAATGTCGATACCGAAAGCGAAAAACTTATTCAAGACGCCCTTGTGCGAATAACTTCCGGCCGCACCACCATCGCCATCGCCCACAGGCTAAGTACCCTCAAAAACTGCGATCGAATCTTCGTTATGGACCGCGGCTCCATCATCGAACACGGTTCCCATGAAGAGCTTATGGAGCAAAAAGGTTTGTATTATCGCCTCGTCAAAATCCAAACCGAACTGTCCAGCGAACCCAGCATCGACGTACTCACCGCCGAGGACGAGGAAGAAAAAGAAAAAAACGCTAAAAAACGGAAAACAAAATCGTAATGTGCCTATAATACAAAATGTGGCTGCAACGATTAATTGTCACTGAACGACATAAACTACCATGTACAAATTACGGAGCAGAAAAGCCAAATAGGGAGTTTCAGTTATGACTCACACTATCCAAGAGCCGGAGACGTTACCCATTGACCCCACGCAAATCCGCTTTCTAACTCCGGATATGTGTCAGATACACTTAGGCGCCCACGACGCCCTCCACGTCACCGTCAAAAACGAACGCATCTACGGCGGCGTCTATGCTACGCGTATTTTTCCGGTTGGTCATCCTGGCAAGTTTATCTCCTTGATTTACATTGGTCCCGACGGCAAAGAAACCGAGGTCGGTATTATCCGCGAACTGGAGGAATTCCCCGAAAAGGCTGTGCAATTGATTCAAGAATCCCTCCAACGCCGTTACCTGGTCCGCAACATCAGCAAGATTAACAAGGTCGGCCTAAAGTACGGCTTTATCGCCTTCGAAGTCGTAACCGATAAAGGCCCCTCCGAGTTTTTCATGTATTGGCAGCATGACAAAGCCCACGATTACGGAGTCAATGGCAAGGTGCTGCTCGATGTGGACGACAATCGCTATATGATTGCCGATATCGACCAACTGAGTGCCCGCGAAAAAGCTGATTTCCAACGTTTCATCTACTGGTGATTGTCGCGGATCAACTCCACAAACCGGCAATAGCATAAAAGTGTCCGTCTAAACTCTTTTCCGCGTTTTTCCAGCAATAAAAGCTGCTGCGACCCGCTGGAACCTATCGGCGCCACCATCTTACCACCTTCAGCCAGTTGTTGCTCCCAGCGTTTGGGTATGCTTTCCGCCGCCGCCGTCGCTATAATCCGATCGAAAACCATCTCAACCGGCCAACCCCGACTGCCGTCGCCAATCAAATACTCAACATTATCGATCCCCAAAGCCTCTAAGTTTCTCCGCCCCTGCTTGGCCAAACTCGCTATGCGCTCAATCGTATAAACTTTCCCCGCCAACCCAGCCAGAATCGCTGTTTGATAGCCGCAGCCGGTCCCAATTTCCAGTACCTTATGGTCGCTCCTCACGTCCAGCTTCTCGCTCATCAACGCCACGATATACGGTTGAGAAATAGTCTGGCCCTCTTCCAACAACACCGGATTGTCATCGTAGGCGTAACTACGCCGATCCTGTGGAATGAACAACTCTCGCGGCAGACGCCCCATCACCTCCAACACTCTCTCATCGGCTATCCCCCGACCCCGCAATTGCCTATCCACCATCAAGCGCCGTTGCGTTGCCCATTGCTCCGCTTGGTTCGACATTGCGCCCGTCTTCCTGCTTTGATCCCCCGGTTTTTCGCAATTGCTTTCCTCCCCCAGCGACATCCCAAATTCGTCAACGGCGCGATTATTCCCCTGGTTACCGTCCGTCATCTTCCAAAGTCTCGCTCGTGTTCTCGGCATTCTCATCCAAGGCATCATCATTCGGTTCCGGCGCCGCTATCGAAAGAGGCTTCATGATGCCGTTAAGACCATGCCCGCTCCGCGGCTTTGGCAACTGACCACCTTCGACCTGAAAATCCGCCAACCGATTGGCGCCCGCTTGAGCCCCGAACTTCAATGTCCCAATATCAATAATCCCGCTACCGTTATTATGTTCTGCCTGCGCAGTGCTGGGCGATGCTGACTGTTCGGTTTCCACCGGCCCGCAACTGCCACCGCCATCCCCTGTTAACGACTTATACGCCGTCACTGCCAACAGACCTACCACCACCAAGGCCGCCACTCTCATCGGCCAACCAAGCCGAAATCTGCCGCCCCCAACGGTTGCCCCCGGTTTGTTCCGTCGTATCTTGGCCAGAGCTTCTTTTACGTCCGCGGTAAAACGCCCCTGGTCCACTGTTGATGTAACATCAGGCAGATTCGCCAAGGCTTCATCCAGCTTCTTATACTGTCTCAGCAACTCCTGCGCCTCGGCATTGTCGCGCAGAACCTCCTTGAGCTGAGCTTGTTCTTGCTCAGTCAAGTCTGGGTCGTTGTAGCGACTAATCAATTGTTCCAACTGTTCAGCATTCATGGTTATAGTATGTCTGATAGAATCTTACGTAATTGTCTGCGAGCTTCAAAAACGCTCCATTTAATTGTAGCCAACGTTCTGCCGGTTATCTCGGCGATTTCTTGTTGCGGCACTTTTTCCACCGCGAACAACAACAGCGGCACCCGCAGGTTGTCCGGCAGACTTTCAATCGCCTCTGCCAAGGCTGTGCCCGTCTCCTGGGCGATCAGTTGTTCTTGCGGCGATGCCACTGATGCAGTCAACTCCGCTCCTCCAATCCGCGGATCCCTTTCGCCGGCTGTGAAGGACTCATCCAACGGCACTGCTTTACGCCGACTGCGCTGCTCGCGAAAATTCAACGACCGCGTCACCACAATCCGCATCAGCCACGCGCCAAAACGCTCAGCGTCCTTCAATTGATCCAGCGATTGATAGGCCTTTATAAATGCTTCTTGAACCACTTCCTGGCTGTCCGCGACGTTGCTCAACAGCCGTCCTGCTACAGCCAAGGCTTTGCGCTGGTGCCGTTCAACCAAAATACCATAAGCCTCGTCATTGCCGCCTAGAACTTCACCAACAAGTTGTTCATCTGGTTTGTTCACGCCGCGTCTATACTCCGTGCGGCACAAATATAGACAGTGCCGCCTCCAAAAAGTTGGTACAATTATTCGCTAATCCGCCCGATATGAACCAAAAAACCACACAAATCCATCTTCTGAGCATTAAACCCATTTGTGACAGCGACTTACAGTCTAGCATGCCCCGCGATTCTTGTCAATTATCGCTGTAAAATTACTTCATTGCTTCTTCTTGAGGTTCCGCCGGCGGTGTTTGCGTTATTTCTGCACCGCCCCGGCGTCGCCGCCAAAGCCAACCCACAACCCCGCTGCAGGCGAACCATAGAAAACCAATCGCCAAGGTCAACTGCGGTTTCCAGACCAAAAACAGCGCTATTAGTACCAATCGTGCTACATAATGAAAGGGCCTCTTCCCGCGAATCAAATGATTGATCGCATGCGGATACGGTATCCGGCTCACCATCAGCAGAGCTGTTGCCGCGGTGGCGACAGGCAGCAGATATACTATTGCTTCACTGGTAGCGACTACCCATTCCCGCGGCACATCTTCCTGCAATTCCGGCAACAAGTCTCTGCAAAGCAGTACCAAAGACGCGATCAGGCCCGCCGCCGCCGGTGAAGGCAATCCGCTAAAGCCCATATGCGACGAAATATCCGCGTTGCTTTCGATATTGAAACGAGCCAACCTCATCGCGGCGCAGCAAACATAAGCAACCGCGATTAACCAAAGTAGTTTGCCTCCCGCGCCGCCAAATGCTGGGCCTACCGGCCCTAAAATATCATGCAGCGAACTCTCCACCACCCGCAGCATCAAAAATGCCGGCGCTACGCCAAAACTCACCATGTCCGCCATCGAATCCAGTTGCGCCCCAAAACCCGTGGTGCTGCCCGAAAGCCTAGCTACCTGACCGTCCAAAGCATCGGCGATCATGGCTAGAAAAATCATATAAGCCGCTGCCGCAAAATAAGTTAGTGAAGGTTTGGCCAGCCACAATGCTTTCGGGTCATTCATGCCCCGTGCCGCGAAATGGATAGCTGCGAACCCGCATACCGCGTTCATTAGCGTCGCCAGCGCCGGCAGTACTGCCACGCGTTTCAATTGTTCTGCCGGGCCTCGGCGTTTCTTTCGTCGGGTCATTATTTACCTTCCGCGCTGTCACGCTCATACCTTACCAGCACCGTTGTGCCCGCCCGTACGGTGTCTCCGACCTTAACTTGTATCTTAGCACCCTCGTTGGCGGGCAAATACAGCTCTGTACGCGAACCGAACTTTATCATACCATATTTTTGCCCCGCCTCCAACTTCGCCCCAATCGGCTCATCGCACACGATCCGCCTCGCGATGGCTCCGGTTATCTGTTTTACCATTACCGCCCCGACTGGATGCTCCCCGCATTTAAGCCCCAGACACAAAGCCTCATTTTCTGCTGAAGCCTTCTCATAACGCAGTGCGTTAATGCACTTGCCCGGATGCCGCTGGATGTATTCCACCTCACCTGCGCAAGGCACGCGATTGATATGAACATCCAAAACGCTCAGGAATATCCCAATTCGAGTCGCGGCCCCCTTGAGGTATTCCGTTTCAGCCAACTGCTTGATATCCGTAACTTTACCGTCTGCCGGCGCTACCAAAATCCCCCAATCTTGCGGTATTGTCCGCTTTGGATCCCGAAAAAACGCCGTTAATGCCCCCGCCAACACTAAAATCCCCAATTCCAGCCAAGGTCTCCCCCCCGGCCACAGCCACCAGAAAACCAACACAGCAGATATCGCCAAAACCCATATTGTAGCTACTTCTCGCCGCCCATAACCCGTAATAGGAATCTTCATAATACCCTTTTTTTTGAATAACTTTTGCATATAACCCGTATCTTGAATATTATCTCGCTGTGCGCGCTTCTTAGCAAGCGTTGTTTACAGTGTTTTCGGCTAACCTTTTCTTGTGGAAAAGAACCCGCCATGCCGATAACAGTATTGATAAATGTTTCTAAAGAGAGAATTTAGGAAGGATTGACAATGGATAGTGATATTTCCCAAGTAATGGCCCGCGAAATTCTGGACAGCAGAGGCAACCCCACCGTCGAAGTGGATGTCGTTCTGGAAAACGGAGCTTTCGGTCGGGCTGCCGTCCCCAGCGGTGCCAGCACCGGCGTTCATGAGGCCGTTGAGCTGCGCGATGGTGACCCCAAACGCTATATGGGCAAAGGCACCCTCAAAGCCGTCAAAAATGTAAACCGCGTTATCGCCCCAGCCATACTCGGCCTGGACGCCCGCGACCAAGAAGGCATCGACCGCGTAATGATCGAACTCGATGCCACCCCCAACAAAGCCAAGCTCGGCGCCAATGCCATGCTCGGCGTTTCAATCGCCACCGCCAAAGCCGCTGCCGACAATTGCGCTCTGCCGCTTTATCGTTATCTCGGCGGCTCCAACGCCAATATTTTGCCCGTGCCGATGATGAACATACTCAACGGCGGCAAACATGCCGACAACAACGTCGATTTCCAAGAGTTCATGGTAATGCCCATAGGTGCCAAAACCTTCTCCGATGCTCTTCGCATGGGCACCGAAACCTTCCATTCACTCAAGACGGTTCTAGCCAAGAAGGGTTACAATACCGCCGTGGGTGACGAAGGTGGTTTCGCTCCTAATCTGGCCAGCAATGAAGAAGCCATCGAAGTTATTCTAGCTGCCATCAAGGCCGCTGGTTACAAAGCTGGTAAAGATATCTTCATCGCTCTTGACCCGGCCAGCTCCGAAATGTACGACAACACCAAGAAGGGTTATTTCTTCTTCAAGTCCGACCCCAAGAAAAAAATGTCCAGCACGCAAATGGCTGAGTATTGGGCTGAATGGTGCAAGAAGTACCCGATCGTCAGTATCGAGGACGGCCTAGCCGAAGACGATTGGGCCGGCTGGAAAAAGTTCAACAGCCTCGTCGGTGACAAAGTTCAATTGGTCGGCGACGATCTTTTCGTGACCAACACCAAACGCTTGGCTCAAGGAATCAAAGAGAATTCCGCTAATTCGATCCTCATCAAGCTCAATCAGATCGGCACCGTTACCGAAACCTTCGAAGCCATCAGAATGGCGCAACGCAATGGTTGGACCGCCGTCGTCAGTCATCGCTCCGGCGAAACCGAAGACGCCACCATCGCTGATGTCGCCGTGGCCAGTGGCGCCGGTCAGATCAAGACCGGTTCGCTCTGCCGCACCGACCGCATCTGCAAATACAATCAACTGTTGCGTATCGAAGAAGAACTCGGCTCCCAAGCCGTTTACGGCGCAGCCATTTGGAAGAAGTAAAGCAAACCCAGTTCAGCGTCGCGGCGTCATAACCGCACGCTCAAAGGTCAATTGAATGAATAAACCCACTAGCCATGGCATTCACCTAATAGACGCTCTCGGGCGTTTCATTGGATTTGTCATTGTTGCTACCGTGGGTATGGCCTCTGTCGGCATAGCGTTGCTGGCCCAACCGGTCAGTCAATACTATGCCGACAAGGCTCTTGTTGAGCAGCACACCCAAAATATCGAACAGCTTCGCCTGCAGGTAAGTCAGCAGGAGGAATTGCTTGCCAACGCCTCCAACCCCGCTGTTCTGGAACGTTGTGCCGTGGCCAACCTGCGTTATCTTCCCGCCGAGGCCGCAAGCAACCCTATGCCCCCTCTCGACTACGATTGGCCCGAGCTTGAACGAGCGCTAAGCGTCGTCCAAACTCAGCCTGTTGCTGTTGCCCCATTGCATCAAGTAGAAATACGCCGATGGGCCGATACCTTGGCCGCGCAACCCCAGCGCCAAATCTTCCTACTATTGGCCGGCGCCGCCCTGGTCCTCGTCGCCCTAGCCTGTTTCAGCCGCCGACCCCAATAACACAGACCTAACAACGTTTACAAATTAATCTTGTTAATCCCGTCAAATAATCCCCCAGCCTTCCATCCACATTGTGCCTTAGATTATCCCCCTGTCCCTTATATTCGCCTCTGGCTAATTGAAAATTAGCGTTAATCAGCGAAATCTGCGGATTAAGTTCCCCACCTGATGTTTTACCATCGCTCTTGCCGAATATAGCGATACTGAATCTGGTTCATATTCGCATAGCCCAGCCCCATCGCCTCGGCAGTGTTCAAATATCCCGCCTGAATCTCCCCATCCACTTCGTCAGGCATCACCATACTCTCGCGGGCCTGCAGCAATATCTCTAATGCCACACTATCCGCCGCTACCGGATCCGCGCTGAAAATCAACGTCCCCCGTTCATAAACATATCGCTGCTGCACCACAGGTCCACCTTGATACAGTATCCGCAGCGCGTTAGTGATGGTCAGCCTAAGTTTGCTCTGAATCTCAGGCAGCGCGAATACTTCTGCCATAAACGGATCGCCATGGTTCACATACAAACGCGCCGGCCGTTTCAAAACCGGCCAACACAAATTCGCCAACCCCCCGCGCATCCCTATAATATTATCATCTAAAATAGAAGGCACATTGATAATCGCCGTAACTTCATCCAGCCATGTCGCCAGAAAATCCTCGTCGCTGTTGAAAATCGTTGGCTCCGCCTGCCAACCGTACCGCCAAGGCCTTGTCCCCGCCGCGTTGTCCGGCAAAACATCCAGCCCCACCACCATAATATTCTCTCGTCGGAACCCCGCTTCATACAAACAATCCAGCAACGCTTCCGCCAAACCCGTATTCACCCCCAACTCACGATCACCCACCCGCGTAAAATTCAACGCCACAATATCATCGTCACTAATAAAGCACCGCCAAGCCGCTGCTGCGTCCTCGGTTTGGGCCAATTGATTAACTCCCGTCGTTATCATTTGGCGTAGGCTCGCATTATGTACCCGCGTGCCCCGTACCGCGTAAACTCCATGAATCTCAAAAACCCGTGATTTCTCCATCCCTAGCGGATCGTTGATTGCCCGATGAACCCGCCCTGTGCCCCCGCACCAGCCCGCCAGTCCTATAACTAACAGCAATCCTATGACCACCGTCCGCAGGCCCATTTCCGCTGAACCACT
This sequence comes from Sedimentisphaerales bacterium, assembly GCA_016928435.1. GTDB lineage: Bacteria > Planctomycetota > Phycisphaerae > Sedimentisphaerales > SM23-30 > JAFGKT01. The sequence goes on from JAFGKT010000064.1 coordinate 72,670, forward strand.
CAAATCACCACGTTCTAGCCGCGGATACCATCTTTTACCTGCTGGATTACGCATAAACTAGCCGCATTTGCCCCATTCTCGAAAAAAATATCTCTATTTGCCCCATAACGCCGTTCACTTTCAAATATCGGCTATATCAACACTGGACACACGCCCGATAAGTGTAATAATGTTATTTTTACAAGCTTATTGCTCCATCGGAAGATCAAACGTTTAATCCGTGTCATCGCAACCGTAAAACAGGAGATTCCAAAACCGTGGTTTGCCAAAATTCGCTCAGCCTTCAAGCCGCCCAAGAAAAACTCGACGCTAACAATCAATCTCATCTGCTGAACTTCATCGATCAGCTTAATCCCGAGCAGACCCAAAACTTACTCAGCCAGATTGACGCCCTCAATTTCGATCTCATCAATCCATTGCTGGATAAGTATGTAAGGCAGGAACCCACTTTAGCACTGCCCCAAGAGATTCTCCCTGCCCCTGTTTATCCCATCGAACCCACCGCCGATCTCGTCGACAAATATCGATCCGCACTTGAGCTTGGCGAAAGTCTAATTCGGTCCGGCAAAGTCGCGGCCTTCACCGTGGCTGGCGGACAAGGAACCCGTCTAAACTTTAACGGCCCCAAAGGCAACTTCCCCGCCACCCCCATCAAACAAAAAACTCTCTTCCAGGTCTTCGCTGAAGGCATCGCCGCTGTCCAAAATGCTTATGGCGCCGTCATACCCTGGTATATCATGACCAGCCCCGCCAATCACGCTGATACAGTCGCCGCCTTCCAAGCCAACAATTACTTCGGTCTCGATCCCGCTAACGTCATGCACTTCCCCCAAGGTATGATGCCCAGCTTCCATCGCGATGGCAAAATTGTATTGGCTTCCCCCGATAGTCTTGCGCTTTCACCCGACGGCCACGGCGGTTCGCTCCGCGCCCTCCATACCAGCGGCGCTCTCGAAGATATGTCCCGACGAGGCATCGAACAAATCAGCTATTTCCAAATCGACAACCCCCTCGTTTATGTCATCGACCCTATGTTCATCGGCCTGCACGCACTCGACCAAGCCGAAATGTCTTCCAAAGCCGTCATCAAAGCCGAACCCCTCGAAAAGGTCGGCAACTTCACTCTTGTTGATGGTCGCGTAACCGTTATCGAATACAGCGATCTGCCCGACAAACTCGCACAAAAACGCAACCCCGACGGCTCCCTTTGCTTCGAGTCCGGCAGTATCGCCATTCATGTCATCAAACGAGATTTTGTCGCCCAACTCAATCAGCACGGCTTTTCCCTGCCCTGGCACCGCGCCGTCAAACGCGTTCCTTATATCGACAGCAACGGCGCATTAGTCGAACCCGATCAACCCAATGCCGTCAAACTCGAAACCTTCGTCTTTGATGCCCTCCCCCTTGCCCAACGCAGTATCATCTACGAAATCGACCGCAAAGAGCAATTCGCTCCCATCAAAAACGCCACCGGAACCGATAGCGTCGAAAGTTCCCAACAACTGCAAATCGAACGCGCCGCCGCCTGGCTCGAACGCGCCGGCATTACCGTGCCCCGCAAACCCGATGGCGCCGTCGATGCCCAGATAGAAATTTCACCCCTCTTTGCCCATTGCCCCGAAGCTCTCACCGAAAAAGCGTCCAGCATCAAACCTATCAATCCCGGCGATTGCGTCTATATTGCCTAAAATTATGCCGATGCCCTGTTTATAGCGTTTGACGACACATCGAAAAAACCTTAGCTATCGCATTGTGTTTGCGTTACAATATCGCTATGGAGGCGGCCCAAAGGCCGTTGCGAAATATCCTGTAAACAAACAGTCATAAATGCGTTGGTTGTAATAGGTAATTCGGGAATCTTCTTGAAAGGAGCAAACAATGCAAAACACCGTGCGCTCGGCGCCTCTTAAATGGTTGGTAGCCGGTATCGTTCTGGGTTTGTGTCAAATCTTGGCCGTCGCGTTGAGTGATCCCCTTGGAGTGTCCACCCAATTCGTGATCGTGGATACCAAAATCATTCAATCGATATCACCCCAATATGTCCAGGACCACCCATTAGTCAGCGCCGATAAATATCAGTCGTTTGGCTACGGTTGGTGGCTCGATATCGGCCTACTAATCGGAGCCTTTGTGGCTGCGATTGCCGTTCGTCGTTGGCGCATCCGCGGCAGCACCGTCTGGTCTCACGTCAATGGCCATTCGCTGGGCGTGCGCTTCCTATTATGTTTTATTGGCGGTTTCCTTGTGTTACTCGGTGCCCGTTTCGCCGGCGGTTGTACCAGCGGTCAATTCATCAGCGGATGGACTCAACTTTCCCTTTCAGCCGTGCCCTTCACCATCGGCATGTTTGTCGCCGGTATGATCACCGCGCGTATCATCTATCCGAAAACCCCACGTATCGATAAATAGGAGCCTGTTATGTCACCAACAATTCTTGGTTTAATCATCGGTTTCATTTTTGGCGCAGCCTTGATCTTGGCCGGCTTGGCTGACCCCGACAAAATCATCGGCACCTTACGACTCAAAGACTTTCACGCGATGCGCACCATAGCGGTTTTCGTTATCGTTAGTATGCTCGGGTATTGGCTGCTCGATCTTCTGGGTTATGCTCACGGCAGTGTCAAGGCCGCTGTAATCATCCCGGTTATCATAGGTGGCGTACTTCTAGGTGTGGGGTTCGGCATGACCGGCTTCTGCCCTGGTACAGGCCTGGCCTGCGCCGCCGCCGGCCGAATCGACGCCATAGTCGCAACCGCGGGAATGCTCCTCGGAGCCCTTGCCTACATCCTGCTCTATCCTTTTATCGTCCCCGCCATGGAAGGCGTCTGGAACTACGGAAAAGTCACCCTGCCTGAAATTACCCCCATCTCCCGCACTATCTACACCATCGCCATCGCCGGTTTCGGTATAATCATCCTGTTTCTAACTCGCCCCCGCGCAAAAACAGTATGAAATCCCCAGCCATAGACGATGCAGCTAGAAAGCGAACACAAAAAATCAAATTGCTCTAGCCCAACAACCCCAATAGCGTTTCCACCCCCACCTCCGTCAAGCAATCCACCACCAGATCCGCCGCCCGCAGCTTATCCGCACTGGTCGAGTTAGTTACCGCGATGCACTTTGCCCCCGCGGCCTTGGCGGCCTCCACCCCGGCCGGAGCATCCTCTATCACCACGCACCGACTCGGATCCAAGCCTAGCGCTGCTGCCGCTTTCAAGAACAATTCCGGATCGGGTTTCTTATTCTTAACGTCGCTGCCGGTAATGTACGCCATCTTATCGTAAGGCACTTTTGCCCCGCGCAAAGCCGGTTCTGAAAGTTCCCGCGCACTCGAAGTGGCTATCGCGACCTTAAAATCCTCCCGGCCCATTGCTGCGCTCATCAATTCCAATACCCCAGGAAAGGCCGGCAAAGGATCCTGCGACAAGATGCTCAAAATGTTTTCCTGCCGGGCTGCCGTTGCCAGTTTCAGTTGCTCCTGGTCCAACGTCACGCCGTGGGCTTGCGCCGCCACCCGAACATATTCCGTCGCGCCGCGACCCAACCCCGCTTCAAAGTCCTCTTTCTTAACTCCTGTCAAGCCGAACAAGTCCTCGAACATCTTCACTGTTGCCCGAACATTCACCGCTTCGGTATCCGCGATAACCCCATCCACATCAAAAATCAATCCGTACATTATTGCAAGTTCCAATTATGTTTCTGTCAACTTTCGCAGTTTTGAACGTCAAAATATGCACTCAGAAGTGCCTTTTCATCGCATATGTATTTTAGTTTATTTTTGATCATACTTTCGAAAGCGAAAAAAAACAATCAGCTCACTCCAAAAGGCACTTACTATGAGACCTGACAATGTAAATCAAGAAAAAGTGCGAAATAGCACTTTCTGATAAAATCTAGAAAACGTTTCTGAAAACGCCCCCGCAACTTCACATTACCATGTAGTGAACGGATCCACCCATTTTTCCCCGCGAATGATCAAAGTGAAAACCTGATTCGAATCTTGGTTCAAGAATATTCGGCATTTACCCAAGCTCTGATGCGTATAAGAAAACCCCCGCTCATCTGTCATTTGCACCGCTTCACGCGGGTTCTCCGATATTGCCAACAGTCCCATCCCTAATGCCGTAAACGACATCCCCATCATAGATTCCGTTGCCACATCCTCTGAAAACGGTGCAGCATCCTGAACCATCATCTCATGGCAATAACGCAAGATAGCTTCCAAACGCCGTGTCTCGTTTTCGTAAGGCGCATCCAGCACCTCCTGTGGCACCAACGTTTGTGTCCGCATGTACAAGTTCTCTTTCAGGAACCAAATCGATTGTTGGCTGCGCGTCTGTACATAGTGCAGTCGTTCTGTCGTCGAATCAGTAGAGCTGAAACACACGATTCCCGCTTCGCGCGTGTAGGCTTGCGTATCATAGACCGATATCGCATTGGCTGTGTGCATCATCCCTTCGTCCGGCAGAGCCCCCAACACTTCAGCCGCCGTACTGGTGCCAACCTGAATTTGTGAAAATGCTTGCTCCAATACCAACGCTTCCTGCTGACACCCGCCGGCCAAAACCACCAGACCCATCAAGCCTATAAAAATCACACCCATTACTTTGTTCATGCCTGAAACTCCTGCTTAAGAGACTCTTTCAGTTATTCTGTTGCCATAAAGATCTGAATATGCTCCGCTTATACTCTCAAACGCCGTCTCTGTCAACTTACCTTAGCTGCCGTTTGTCACCTCAGCCGCCTGCTCGTGACCTATCTCATACTCTTTCGCCAATGACGCTATCGCTACAAATAGCTCACGCATCGCCGCGGTCAGCTCCACATTTCGCCTACCCATCACCGTTTCTGCTACCGCCACGGTTTTTTCCGGTATCGCTTCAGCTCGCCCCTCATCCGTCAGCCAACTAAAAGAAGGCAAAAACCGCGGTGCGAACTTATCCGAAAACACACTGCACGCAAACCCCACTACACTGCCCGTGCTGAACATCGTATTTACGCTGGTTTTCGAATGGTCACCCATCGTCAGCCCCACAAACATCTCTCCGGAGTCCACTTCTTGGCCGTTTATCGGCACTCGCACCGCACCATAGGTGTTCTTCAGATCCGAATTCACCGTATCCGCCGCCAAATTCACCCACTCGCCAATATAACTGTGCCCCAAAAAACCATCATGCTGTTTGTTCGAATAGCCGTGAATAATCGAAGATTCCAACTCGCCTCCCACTTTGCAAACCTTCCCGATGCTCACCCCTTCATTTATCACCGCGCCGGGCTGAATTATGCTGTTATCGCCTATATAGAGTGGGCCTTCCAAAGTGCAATTAGGTCGTATCGTAACATTGCTCCCAATCATTATCGGACCCGCCTCAGCGTCCAGCACCGTACCAGGCTTGACCACACTGCCCGACCCCACGCTTATATTCTCGCGCGCCAGCAAATGAACCCCTTCGCATATTCGCCCCGCTATCCCGTCTTTGCTTCTGTGCCCCCAGTCGCTTTCCAACGCCTTTATGTTGTTATGCACCAAATCCCAAGGATATCGTATCAGTTTTATCTGTGTCTTTTCGCTTTGCACCCCCGCCAGAGCCCGCTTCAGTTTCGCTTCATCCAGAAAAACCTCAGCCGTCAGCTTGCCAGCCAAATCCGCGTCCGCCCAAACGTACGCCAATTCCTCCCCGCTGTACCCTGCTTTGTTTCCTCCCTCAATCTTGATCGTGTCAAATAGCAGGCATCGTCCGTTCACAAACAGCGTCCGCCCCTTATTGCCCAATTGTGGATAAACCTCCCCGATTTGTCGTTCTCTGGTTACTTCAGCCAATACTTCTCGAACCAGCAAGCCCAGCCGATCCTGATCCTGCACACCGCAAATTCGTTCCAATAAACTTTGGCACCCGCAACGCAATTCAAAAACCGCCCGCCAGTAAACCAAAGGCAAAAGACGACTAAAACCATAGTCCTCAAAAACCACTAGATTATAATCACCATTTTGCATTCTTGTACCAACCATCATTTATAGATTTACCACTGCCTGCAATTCCTGATCTGCTTTTAGTTCTGGGCCGCCTTGTCCGAATCACAACACAAAAACAAACCCTGAATTATTATTATCGAACTTTTCCCCCCTCGCTTATAGCTTTTGCAAATTATCCCCCCGACTCCAGATACGATAAATTCCTCTATAAACTAATGCCGCTTAATAATACTGATAATCGTCTTGCCCCATGACGCTATCCCCTCTCTTTCCGCGCATAAAAAAAGGCCGCCCTAACAAGGACAGGCCTTAGTATCGAAAGAGATGCCTCCACCGCAATGCCGTCCGACCGGCCATTTTCGAACCCAGTATTTCAAAGTGGGTAACCGTTGCTAGCATTCGATTATCCTGACAAGCAGGCGCAACCGAATCACATAGGCCTGATTCCCCGAAACATGGGCATAGGTTCTGAAAATAAAACCAGCCGTAACGAACATGGCAGAGGTGCTCTTACAACATCAACTACTATAACATTTTCATCATCGGAAATCAACCCACATTTTCTATAAAAAACCTTGTGGGCCCTAAGCCGCATTCCCAAGTCTTTCTTAATGTCACGCGTTTTTATGTTCGTAATATCAATTGCGTTACTTCCGTAATCGCCGAAGTTACAGTGTCCGTAAAGTCGCCCCCAACTCTTTTTCCAACGCGCCTAAGATAACCTTCTCCTGCTCGTCCACTTGTTCGTGCGTTAGCGTTTCTTCGCCGCGTCTAAACATCATCGAAAGCGTCAAACTCTTCATGCCTTTTTCGATGCCTTTGCCGCGATATATATCCACAAACTCCAACTGTCGCAAATCCGCGACCTTTTGTTCACGCACCACTTTTTCCACTTGCGCCCACGCCACCGATTCATCCAGCACCAAAGACAAATCCCGCGTAATCCCCGGAAACCGCGCCAATGGTTCCAACTTCGTTTCGTTGCTTTCCAACGGTATCAATTCCGCGAAGCGTATCTCCGCTCCGCAAACATCGTTCTCCAAATCGAACGCCTTTAGTATCTTCTCGCTCATCTTACCTGCCGTGCCGATAGCTTGCCCGTTTACTTTCACCACCGCGCCGCAACCGTCCGCCGCCCAAACCAAATCGTCCGTCGGTTCGCAGCTCACCGTTGCGTGTTTATCCAACCCGCTTACTATCGCTTCTATCACCCCGCGCAATTCTTGAAAGCTGCCATCGGTCAGCAGCCCCAACGAAATAGTCTCTTTTGGCAAAACATTCCCGCTGTCTGGTTCATGCACTGCCGCCAGTTCATAAAAATCACAATGGCCGTTGCCCACCGCTTGGTTGCGTTGTCGCGCCGCCATCAGTGCAGGCAGCAAACTATGCCGCAGCGCGTTATTGCTTTTGCGCGTAAAATCTTTCACACGTACCGGCTCATAACCTTCCGCCGCGAACAATCCAATGTGTCCGTCATCAATAAAGCCCACGCTGATCGTTTCATAATACCCGCAGCCCAGCAGCGTGTTAGTCACGTTTGCCCGTGTGCGCTGATAAGCGTCAGGCGTTGTCACGGTGATAGTTATATTTTCTTCCGTCGGAATATTTTCAAATCCATAAATCCGAATTACTTCTTCGATCAAGTCCGGCTCGCGCGTAATATCCGACCGCCAGCTAGGCCTTATGCAAGTCACCACCCCATCCGCCAGCCTCGGCTGCAAACCCAACCCCGTCAAAATCTCCATCACTTCATCGTCCGGCACCTTTATCCCCAGCAACCGCTCCAGTCGCGCCAGCCGCATCGTCACTTCCAACTCTTCCCATCGCGTAGGCCAAACATCGATAACTCCCGGCGCCGCCTTACCGTCCGCCAGTTCTACCAGCAGCGCTGTCGCTCGCCGCGATGCCCAATCCGCCGTCACAATATCCACCGTCCGCTCGAACCTGAACGATGATTCACTGCCCAGTGTCAGCGCCCGCGATGTACTTCGCACACTCAACGGCTCAAAATGCGCACTCTCCATCAATATCGTTTTTGTCGTGTCCGCAACTTCGCTGTTCACGCCCCCCATCACTCCCGCCAGCGCCACCGGCTTCTCCGCGTCAGCGATCACTAGCATCTTATCCGTCAGCTCAACCATACTATGGTCGATCATCTCCATCTTTTCCCCCTGCTTGGCCCGCCGCACAATAATCTTCCCGCCCGCCAACTGCTCATAATCAAAACTATGCAACGGCTGCCCCACCTCCATCATCACATAATTGGTAATATCCACTACATTATTGATCGACCGTATCCCCACCGCCGCCAACCGCCGCACCATCCAATCAGGACTCGCCCCCACCTTCACCCCGTCAATCACCCGTGCCGTATATCGCCCGCACAAATCCTCTGCCTCATTCGCTACCGAAGTCCACTCCGTCACATCCTTACCAGCTTCAGCATAATCAACGCTAGGCAGCTTCAGCTCCGCACCCGTCACCGCCGCTACTTCCCGCGCTATGCCAATATGCCCCAAGCAGTCAGGCCGATTCGACGTTATCTCAATGCTAAGCACCCAGTCGTCACCAACCGCTTCGACTTCCTCGACTTCAAAACCCGCCCGAGTCAACAAGTCACTCAGTTGCTCCGCCCCATCATTATAGTCAACATACTGTCTCAGCCACTCTAGCGAAATCTGCATCACAAAAACCTTCCACACAAGTAATTTTCATTCAATCATCTGCCGCCCGCCGTCTCCGACCAGCGAACCCCCAATCATAACTATCCCCTCCAAAACTGTCAACGATCACCACCTTGCCCTGAAAAATCCCATGTAGGATGGGCTCATCAGCCCATGCGGCTTACTGTAAATGTCTGCCCAAACTATTGTTACCGCCCAATTTCCTGCCCCTTACTCTCTTTACCTCTACCCCGCGCGCCTCTATAATACGGTACCGAAGCCAAATACCCAGCGGTTCCCATTACGGAGGTCCACAATGTCCCGCCGATCGAAATCACCTTTTAACCTCATTTTCACCGCCTCCCTGCTCCTGACACTATTGGCCCTCCCCACTTTTGCCCAGATCGCGACACCTCGTCTGCCCGGCACTGCATCTCGCCTGCCTGCCATCGACCGCGTTTCCGACCAGCAGCCCATCACCCTCGAACTCGTCCCCCAATACGCCGCCGTCGCGCCAGGCCAAACCTTCTATCTCGCCCTCGTCATCGAACTCGCCCCCGATTGGCACATTTACGCCCACGAAAACCCCGGATACGGCCTCCCCACCGAAATCACCCCCCTCGCTGACCCCTGCTTCACCTTCGGCTCGCCTCTTTACGCCCCCGGCTACCTCCACCAATACCCAGACGACACCGTCGAGCAGCTCTACGCCTCCGGCCCCGTCGCCTACCTCCCCGTCAGCATCAACTCCGCCGCTCTGCCCGATCCGCTCCCTGCCTCCGTCACCATCCAAATCGACATCGACGGCCAACTCTGCCAAGATAACGGCGTCTGCCAAATCTGGTCCCCAACCATCCAAGCCGTCGTTCCCCTCGCCGCTGAACCTTCAACCGAACTAAATCAACCCGAAGTCTTCGCCCAGCTTCCCTCCATCATCGCCGCCGCCCAAGCCGACCAAGCTGCCCCCGCCGACACCTCCGCCATCTCTTCCTCCGACTGGCTCACCCCAATCGGCCTAGCAATACTCGTCGGCCTAGTCATGAACCTCATGCCCTGCGTCCTGCCCATCATACCCATCGTCGTCATGACCCTCGTCAACAGTTGCGCGCCGCCTGCGGATCAACCCGCCTCCGCCAAACCACGCAAAACCATCTTCGTAGGCCTAGCCTTCGCCGCCGGCATCATGCTTGTATTCGCGGGCCTGGCAATCCTCATGTCAGTATTCAAACTTGTCTGGGGCCAGCAATTCCAATCCAATACTTTCAAATTCATCCTCCTAATGATTGTCTTTGTCCTTAGCCTCTCCATGTTCGGCTTGTTCGAGATCGTCCTGCCCGCGCGATTAGCCAACATCTCCGTCAAACGCAAAGGCTATCTCGGCGCCTTCGGCATGGGTATGCTCGCAACCTTACTCGCCACCCCTTGCGGCGCTCCTCTGCTAACCCCCGTCCTCGTCTGGTCACTCGCCAAACCGCTATTTGTCACCATTATCGTCTTTCTCGTCATCGGCCTCGGCATGGCTCTGCCCTACGTCATCCTCACCGCTTCCCCCGCCCTCATCAACCGCATTCCCAAGGCTGGCAATTGGATGATCATCCTCAAATACGCCATCGGTTTCGCCATGCTCGCCTTTGCAGCGTACCTCTTATTGCTCTTCCCCGCCGATTGGCACGCCGATCTGCTCTACTTCTGCATTATTATCGCCTTCTGTGTTTGGCTCGCCTTCAAAGCCGTCACTCCCGTCACTGCCCCCGCTCGGCGTATAATTGCCCGCCTCGCCGCCCTCGTTATCATCATCGTAGCTTCCATCTTTTTGTTCTCTGCACCGCCCGCTTCGCACGTCCCAACTCACGATCTCAGCCAACTTGATATTTTGCTCCAAGAGCGTCCCGTTGTGGTCAAGTTCACTGCCAACTGGTGTAAAAACTGCAGTGTCATCGATCGTACCATTTATCAAACTCAGACTTTTGCCGACGCCCTCGCTGATGTCAACGGCGCCCTCATCATCGTCGATCTGTCCAACCAAGACCCCCAACTCGTCGCCTACCTCCATCAGCTCTCCGGCCAAGTACTCCCCTTCGCCGCCGTCTTCTCCCCCAACGATCCCGACAATCCCATCCTCCTGCGCGACTTCTATTCTATGGATGATCTCCTAGAAGCCCTACAAATAGTGCATCAATCTTCTACCCCATCTCCATAACCATCAAGGAATCTCCCATGTCCTCCGAAATCACTGAAAAAGACCGCAAACGTGCCCAAGCCTGTCTCAATTGCCCCGCCTGCAAACACGCCCGCAAAAACAAAAAGGCATTATCTTCTGGTTCGTCAAAATCATCGAAGGCTCTCTCTGCCCTCAGTGCAAAGCCTACAAAAAAGTCTATGGCCGCCCCGCTCACCAACCCATCCCCACCAAAAAATCCACCCGTTAAGCCAATCCCCTCCCTTCCCCAACGCCTCGGAGAATCTTATGCCTGCTCCAAAGAAGACCGCCTCGAAGAACACCAACCCCGTCAAAGCCTTCAAACCCACCATCGCCCAACTAAAAGAAGCACCTGCCCGTGCCCAAGCCATCCTCCCTATCCTTCGAAAAACCTATCCCCAAGCCGCCTGCGCTCTGGTCCACAAAAACCCCCTGCAACTCTTGGTCTCGACCATCCTCTCAGCCCAATGCACCGATCAACGCGTCAACATCGTAACTAAAGACCTGTACCAAAAATACCGCACCGCTCAGGATTTCGCTCAAGCGCCCCTGCCTCAACTCGAAGCCGCCATTCGCTCCACCGGTTTCTTTCGCAACAAAGCCAAAAACATCAAAGCCGCCGCCCAAGACATCGTCACCAAACATCAAGGCCAAGTCCCCGCGACTCTCGAACAACTCACCGCCCTCGCCGGCGTCGGGCGCAAAACCGCCAACGTCGTACTAGGCAACGCCTTCAACATCCCCGCCGTCGTCACCGATACCCACGTCATCCGCCTGTCGCGTCTCCTTGCCCTCTCCAAAAACTCCGATCCCGTAAAACTCGAATTCGACCTCATGGAATTATTCCCCCAAAAACATTGGACCCTTCTAGGTCACCTGCTAATCTTTCACGGCCGCGCCGTCTGCACCGCCCGCTCACCGCGTTGTCCCGATTGCCCTCTACTCAAACATTGCCCGTTCGGCCAAAAGTCTATATCTTAAACATTATATTGGGTGGCACCCCTTCACGAAGTTAAGGGGTGTCTAAAAAAACTATCGTTGCCGTCTCGTTAATCGCAAATCATTATCTACTAAACTGATTTTATGACCACCAACCATTCCACCCTAACCATCACCTACCCCGACGGCTACTCCGCTAGCGCCCGCCTTTTCACTTCACCTAATCCCCGCCGCGCCGTTCTCTACATCCATGGCATCCAATCTCACTCCGGTTGGTACATCGACTCCGCCCAACACCTCCAGCAAAACAATTGCACCGTCCTCATGCCCGACCGTCGCGGGTCCGGCCTTAACCAAGCCGACCGCGGCCACGCCCAATCCGCTGCCCAGCTCATCGCCGACCTCGCCCAAGCCGCCGACCACCTCCGCCAAATATCCGCCTGCGACCAACTCGACATCCTCGCCGTCAGTTGGGGCGCCAAACTCGCCCTCGCCTACGCCGCTCAGCACCTTGCCCATGTTCGTTCCATCACCCTCGTAGGCCCGGGCCTATGTCCCAAAATCGACATCCGCCTTACCGAAAAAATCGCCGTCGGCCTCCAGGGCCTAATCGCCCCCCGCAAACTCCACCCCATCCCTCTCACAGACCCTCATCTATTCACCGCCAACCCAGACCGCCAAACCTACATCGCCCAAGACCCTCTCATGCTCCGCGAAGCCACCGCTTCCTTCTTCATTGCCTCCAAACGACTAGACTTCCTCGCCCGCGCCGCCGTCGCCCAAATCCATGTCCCCCTCCACCTATTCCTCGCCGCCCAAGACCGCATCATCAACAATCAAGCCACCCTCGCCTACCTCCAACCCATCCTCACCTCCCAACAAACCTACCCCAACGCCCATCACACCCTAGAATTCGAACCCGATCCTGTCCATTTCTTCAACGACCTCGCCGCCGCCATCCTAAAATAATCTTTTCCGCCAATTGCCCTGTCACCCCTCCCTATGTCATCAAAATTATAATACCCTCAATAACTCTTTCGTCCGCCCCAGCCTCCCGCCAAGCCCCACATCGGCTCGTATGTAACATAGAGTGTTATAGGGGTGTAAGCAGTCCTTGACGTAAGAACAGCTAAAACAATCGTTTATGCAAATAAACTTGGCGTTTTATGCCCTGGCGACACCGCCAGACCCCATTGCCCCAGCAATTCCGCAAAATATGCCTTTACACCAGCGTATTCTCAGCTATAATAAAAGATTCCAGTGGTAGGCATCAATATGGCCTGCATTGACAACAATAATAACGCAGCGCTGACACCGTCAGCCCAGATAGGAGTCCTTCAAGTGAAAGAGGGCATTCATCCTGAATATGTTGAAACGCAAGTGAAATGCGGTTGTGGCAATTCCTTTGTAACCCATTCCACCGTATCTGAACTGCATGTCGAAATCTGCTCCGCTTGTCATCCGTTCTATACCGGCAAGCAGAAGTTCGTTGACTCCGCCGGCCGCATCGAAAAATTCCAGAAGAAATACGCCGGCAAATATGGCGCCGCCGCCAAAAACGCCGCCAAATCTTAGCTGCACCAGTTGAAATAACCCATCCACGCTGCCTGAGCCGGTGTCACCCATTCGGCAATGGGCAGCGTGTTTTTTTGTGCCTTCATTTTTCCATCTCCACTGCTCAACTTTCGCGGTTGCTACCTTCCCCGAACCTTACCCGACAGTAATCAAAAAAAGTGCTATTTCGCACAGGTGTAATATGGCTGATAAGCTCACAGTTGACCAACGTGTTCTTGCGAAGCTCGCCGAGTTCGATGCGCGATTCACCGAGCTTGAACAGCAAATGAACGACCCTGCCATCGCCGGCGATCCCAATAAAATCGTCGCCGTCGCCAAAGAGCATGGCAAACTGTCAGGCCCTGCCCAAGCATTCCGCCAATACACCGCACTCGATCGCCAACTCGTCGATGCTCAAGAAATGATCGATGATGACCAGACCGATCCCGAAATGCGCCAGATGGCCCAAGAAGAAATCGAATCTCTTACCAGCCAACGCGACCAGGTACTCAACGATGCCAAAGCAAAACTGGTTATGTCCGACGACGCCGGCATCGACTCTGTCATAATGGAAATCCGCTCTGGGACCGGCGGAGATGAAGCCTCACTGTTCGTCGCCGACCTCTACGGCATGTATTCCCGTTATATCGAAAAGCAAAACTGGAAACTCGAACCCATGAGTTTCTCATCCACCGAACTAGGCGGCTTTCGTGAAGTCATATTCTCCGTCAAGGGCAAAGGCGTTTGGCAAGCGCTTGGCTACGAAGGCGGCGGACATCGTGTTCAACGTGTCCCCGAAACCGAAGCCCAAGGACGCATCCATACTTCCGCAGCCACCGTCGCCGTTCTGCCTGAACCCGAAGAAATCGATATTCAAATCAGTCCCGATGATGTCATCGAACATGTAGCGCGTTCCTCAGGCCCCGGTGGACAAAGTGTCAACAAACTAAACTCCGCTATCAAACTCGAACACATACCAACCGGCATTACCGTTAGTATGCAGGACGAAAAAAGCCAACATAAAAATCGCGCCAAGGCTTGGCGTATCCTCCGGTCTCGTGTCTATGAACTCGAAGAAACCAAACGGCGTGAAGAACGCTCCTCTGCCCGCAAAACCATGATCGGATCCGGCGATCGATCCCAACGAATCCGCACCTATAACTTCCCCCAAAATCGTATGACCGATCACCGCATCAATCTTTCACTATACAACCTCGACAAAATCATCATGGGCGAGATGGAAGAACTCATTCAAGCACTCGTCGAATACGATAAACAACTACGCCTCGAAAACCTCTAAGAATAAAAGGTAGGATGGGCTTTAGCCCATGCGGAATCTTATCTGTTCCCATTCAATCCATCATGATAACCAGCCTTCAAAACCCATTCGTTAAACGCCTCGTCCGCCTGCACCAAGCCCGCGCCCGCCGCGAAGAAAACCGCTTCCTCATCGAAGGCGAAAAAGAACTTACCTTCGCCCTGCAAAATAACATCAAACTCGAATCCCTCATCTACTGCCCCGACCTCCTGACCCAAAACGCCAGCCTCAATTCCCCTGCCGCTCTGCAGCAATTCCTTACCACTAATCAACAACCCTCCGCCGAACTCATTCCGGTTACCGCTTCAGTCTATGCCAAAATCGCTTATCGTGATTCCGCTTATGGACTCATGGGCCTGGCTGCTACTCCTCAAGCAAACATCGCCGAACTGAAACTCCCCGCCAACCCTTTCCTGCTCGTAGTGGACGGCATCGAAAAACCAGGTAATCTCGGCGCCCTGCTACGCACCGCTGATGCCGCGGGCGTTAATGCCCTCATCCTCTCCGACCCCCAACTCGATATCTACAATCCCAATGTCATCCGCGCCAGTCTGGGTTCCGTCTTTACTGTCCCTATTTTTTCCCTGTCCGCCGACCAAACCCGCGCCTACCTCGCCGAAAACAAAATCAATCCCGTCCTTACTTCACCCGCCGCCCAAACTCTCTACACCGCCCTTGATTATACCCAACCCACCGCTATAGTTCTCGGCAGCGAAAACCTAGGCCTTCCCGACCAGTGGCTGACAGCGCACGCAACCGCCGTCAAAATCCCCCTCCAAGGCCGAATGGACTCCTTGAACCTCTCCGCCAGCGGCGCCGTAATCCTCTACGAAGTCCGCCGCCAACGCGATCTCTAAACCCCTTATGCTTTACATCCGCCCCAATCAGAGCCCTAAGCGTCAGCGCGGGGATTCTTTTGGCAAATCTTAAAAACCGTGGTTCTCTTTCCCGCTATTCATCAAAGTTAAACTGATCTCGCGCCAACTGCCTAGGCCTATGCCGCGCCACATTTATCAGCAACCCCAACGCCAAAAAATTCGCCAGCAAACTCGACCCGCCATAACTCACAAAAGGCAGCGTCATCCCAGTTGTCGGCATCAAACCAACCGCCACCCCCACATTAATGAACATCTGCGCCCCTAGCAAACTCGTAACCCCAATCGCGATCAATCGCCCAGTTGCCTCCGTCTGGTTCGCCGCTATCTCAACCCCGCCTACCATTATCACCACAAACAACGCCAATACTCCCACTGCCCCCACAAACCCCCATTGGTGTGCTATCAGCGAAAATATCAAATCATTATGATGGTGCGGCAAATAACGATAACGAACCACCGCTCCTTGCCGCCATCCCTGCCCCGTCAATCCTCCCGAACCTATCCATATCTTCGATTCATGCAACTGAAACCCAGGACCACGCAGCCAATAAGGATTCTCACTCTCCTGATTCAACAAAACATCTATCCGCTGCCGCTGATAAGGCTCCAATTTAAAATACATCAAAGGCGCCAGCAGCAACCCCAGAAAAATAATCACCAATAAATGCTTCACTTTCGCCCCCGCCACAAACAACATTGCGAACAAAACCGGCAAAAACAAAAGCGTTGTTCCCAAGTCCGGCTCCAAAACAATCAAACCCATCGGAACCAGCATTAGCAAGAACGGCCGAACAAGTCCCTTAAATTCACGGTAATCATCCCGCGCCCGCAGATACCACGCCAACGCCAATATCGAAGCCAATTTCGCTATCTCTGATGGCTGCACTCGCAAAGGTCCCAACGCCACCCACCTATAAGCCCCGTTCACCGATGGCACCAGCGAACCAATCCCCAAATACTTCCCCGCCAACACCAACACCAATCCCAACAGCGAAATCACATAAAGCCCATAGCTCCATCGCGCGATGTGCCGATAATGCACCAAGTTCACCGCCACAAAACCCACCGCGCACAACCCCAACCAAACCAACTGCTTCTGCGGCGCGTTCTGTAACTTCGGATTGTCCGCCGTCGCCGCATATATATTCGCCAGACCGATCCCCACCAAGGCCAGCACCGCCAACAGCAGCACCAGCCTAAGACCACCCAGTCGTCCTTGCCAAATTTCTTTCAGCATCCGTACTCCGAATCCATCAACCAATTTATCGCTGCCTCAATTCTAACCGAATCTGCCCCACCCAGCAAAGCTATCCTCCAGCTGCGCAATTTCGCCCAGGACAAAACAGCTCGCGAACCCCAACCAAAACAGATCCGCAAGTGTAAATATCTGCCAGCCCGGGTGGGTAATTTTCGGGCATCCTGCCCGATTGTTACCCATGCGGTCCCTGATCTAATTGCCTCAATTGTGCTTTCGATTAAAACCCCCTGCCCGCCCGTTATGCCCCTGGCAGCTATCTTAATTAGTGAATATTAGTGTGAATTCGTGGTTCTCTCCGTTCCCGGTTTCTTCGCACCTTCGCGCAAAAAAAAAGAAAACATCGACTATCGTTTCGGATACCCGATGTTTTCCGGAGGGGAGAAAACTTATGACTCCTATCGACCTGCTCCCCAAAAAACCTTTAATATCTTATCGCACTGCCTTAGAATTGACCTTGACCGACATCTTGTTTTCTGGTTATAGCAACCTAAATATTTATAAAATAACCGCTTGCGTCTCGTGCCTATGCTGTCCCAGCTCCAAAACCAGCTTTCCCAGGGCTATCGCCTAACCCCCGCCGATGCTCTGTCCCTATTCCAATCACCCGATATTTTCGCCCTGGGCGCCATTGCTGAAAAAACCGCTCTCGCACTCCACCACCAAAACGTCTATTACAGCGTCAATCGCCACATCAACTATACTAATATATGCAGCATCGGTTGCACCTTCTGTCATTTCTCCTGCTCTCCTCAAGATCCTGCTGGTTACGTCCTAACCCCCGCCCAAGTCGCCCAACTCGCATCCCAAGCCGTCCAAGCCCAAGCCACCGAAATCCACATCGTAGGCGGCATCAACCCCGATCTCCCTTACGATTACTATCTCTCTATCATAAAAGAAGTTAGGCAAAATTGTCCATCCCTCCACATCAAAGCCTTCACCGCCCCCGAAATCATTGACCTCGCTCAAAAAAGCTCCCAATCACCCAGCCAAGTACTCGCCCAACTCCAAAGCCAAGGCCTAAACACCCTCCCCGGAGGCGGCGCCGAAATCCTCTCCGACAAATATTTTGCCCAAAATTGCCCGAAAAAACCAACCCCCGAACAATGGCTCGAAGTTCACAGGGCCGCCCATGCGCTCGGAATTCCCACCAATGCCACCATGCTATTCGGCTACCAAGAAACCATCCAACAACGCATCGACCACCTTTTCCAACTCCGCGATCTGCAAGATCAATCTCTCACCCAGCACCAAGGCTCGTTCCAATGTTTCGTCCCTTTACCATATATCCCTCCTCGCTCAACCACAGCTAACGCTGATCCCACGCCCTCCATCGACGCTCTCGACCAACTCCGCACCATCGCCATTAGCCGTCTTGTCCTCGACAATATCCCCCACATCAAAGCCTTTTGGCCCATGTTAGGTCTTAAGCTCACCCAAGTCGCTCTCTGCTTCGGTTGCGATGACATCGATGGCACCGTCACTGAATACCGCGTCGTCAAAAATTCCGACCAACCCATAACAGGCCTAACCATCCATCAACTCCATCGATTTATCTGTCAAGCACGCCGTCAACCAGTACTCCGCGATGGCTTCTATAATCCCATACCACCATACAACAATGACTAACCAATTAATAATAAACAAGCAAAATTAACAAGGAGTCCGTGTGTCCCCTTCATCCGTCACTATTACCGATGGTTTTCGTTGTTGGCAAGTCGATTTGAACCCTCAAGGCACCAGCATCGGCCGTGACCCAAAATGCGCCATTCATCTCGATAGCCGTTTCGTTTCCAAATCCCACGCCCGAATCTTTCAAGGCCCGTTCGGCCGTTGGATCATCGAAGACCTCAAAAGCCACAACGGCGTCTATGTCGAAGACCAACGCATCCAATCTCGCGCCCTGTTGCCCGGCGAACACATTCGTATCGCTACCTTCGACATTACCCTCGATTTCGACAAAACCAACAGCACGGCTTCCCAAACCACAACCCAACTCGATATTACCGCCACTACCACTAACTTCCGCGATAACATCATCTCCCGTGCCGCCCAGCCAAGCCCATTGCTTCGTCAGCTCAACGACCTTGCCGACAGCTTCCTTGCTCTGCCCGACCCCGCGCGACTCTATCAGCACACCTGCAATCAACTTGCCCGCCGCCTCCACGCAATGACCGCCATCGTGCGCACACCCAATCCCCCCGAACCGCTGCCCGCCGATCTCAATCTCTTAGCTTCTGCATTTCATGAACCCTTGCCCAACATTCGATCCGAAAACACCAAAAACCTTTGTCTCTCTCAACGTGTCCTAGACACCGTCCGAACCGACTCCACCGCCGTCATGGCCCAAAGCACTCCCTCACCCGACAACCAACTCGTACTTACCATTGTCGATCAGCAAAACCCCCACCTCGTCTGCGCCGCGCCCATCAGTAAAACCGAACAGCACACCGACATCCTCTATATCGATCTGCTCGCTGACAACGCCCCTGCCGACATCTTCGCGTTCACCGAAGCCGTCGCCCGACAAGTCCAATTCGCCCAAAAAAGCCTAACTCTCGCGCAAGCCAAAGCCGAACGTCTGTTGCTCGACCAACAGCTCGCCGCCGCCCAGTCAATCCAATCCCGTCTAAAGCCCGACCTCACCCAACTGCCCCCTCATCTCGACGCCGCTCTGTATTACGAACCTGCTATGTGGGTCGGAGGCGACTATTGTGATGTTTGGCCCACCCACGATGGTCAGCTCGCATTTGCGATCGGCGATGTCTCAGGCAAAGGCCTACCCGCCGCTATGTTAATGTCCAACCTTCACGCCGCTCTGCGTACCACCATGGCGTTCAGTACCGACCTCGCCGTCGTTATCGCCCAAGTCAACGAACATCTTCTCGGCATCACCGCTGAAGGCCGTTTCGTCACCTTATTCCTCGGTCTGTTCAATCCCAAAACCAGCCGCTTAGCCTACGTCAACGCCGGTCATATCCCACCTCTGCGATTGCACCAAGACGCTCCCCCAGAGTCCTTTGCTCTAACAGTCGATCGCCCACTCGGTATCATCGACTCACCTTTTACCATGATCGAAGATAAACTCTCACCCGACGAAGGCCTAATCGTTGTAACCGATGGCATCACCGAACAAAAATCACCCGCCGGAGATATGTATCAAAACCTCCGGCTAACCGCCGCCATAGCTAAACCCCACTCTTCCGCCCAAGCCGTTATCGATTCCCTAATCACCGACGTTACCAGCTTCCGTGCCGACCTCCCTCAACAAGACGATACCACCGTCTTTGTTCTCCTCAACCGCCCGGCAAGTTAGCCCCGGAACTTTATTAGAAATCCACGCTTGCTCCTAATGGCATTGTCATTCCGCACGCGATGCGCCAATCCATCCGTGATGTTCCCCACAGGTCAATCCCTGCACCCGGCACTAAAACAACTTCCCGCTATCCAACATAAACGTCACCGGCCCATCATTACAACTGCTCACATGCATATGCGCCGCGAACACCCCCTTGGCCACCTTCACTCCCCGCGCCTCGATCATTCCCGCCACCTCTTCATACAACTGATTCGCTCGCCCCGGCTCGCCCGCCGCGTCAAAGCCCGGCCGACGCCCCTTTCGACAATCCCCATAAAGCGTAAACTGACTCACCAACAAAACCTCACCGCCAACATCAAGAACACTCAAGTTCATCTTCCCTGCCTCGTCTGTGAATATCCGTAAGTTCACCAACTTCTCCGCGATAAACTCCGCGTCCGCCCGCTCGTCATTATGCCCAACGCCCAAATAAACCAACAACCCACCGCCAATTTTCCCCACAACTTCCCCCTCAACTTCTACCGTCGCACTAGTAACTCGCTGCAAGACCACACGCATCTGTTATCTCCCGCATAAACAACTAACTTCACGCCCGCAATTATAGGACCTCTGCCGCAATTATAGTCTTCCCGCGTAAACCAGCCATGCCAAAATAACAAACTTATATACGCATATACGCACTTTTCAACTCGCATACCACTTACTCACACCAATCTTTTTTACACTTTCGCTCCTAGTTGCCGATACAGAAATATACAATGGGATCCTTTGTTGTGGCCTCTCTGGCCCTGACCAGTCGGTACCAAAGCCCCTTTATTGAATCTGGTTTAATCATAAAACACTTGTTTACTTTAAGTATTTTGTAATGGCAAAAAAAGACGACCAAAAAACACCAGCCCAACCGCCCATAAACATCATGTGCCCAAATCTCCGTTGCAGGCAGGTGCTAGCGGTACCAGTCGAAATGCGAGGTAAAAAGGTTCGTTGCTCCTATTGCAAAACGCTTCTCAATGTTCCAGCCGCAAACGAAAACACAGTGTCAATTCCCTAAAAAGGCGTTGGTTGGTTGAGAATAGCTTGGGCAGGCCTAAACATATACCCTCGCCAAGCAAAGTTGTAGATAAGAGATTCACTTACCTCAAAAACCCCCTATAAACTGAATATCAGTGTTTTATATCCTATAACGGTCCACAAACCCTCTGCTATGACAGTATATGGTCCATAAATCACCAATATTTCCCATGAATATGTAGGCCATTTTGCTAAAGACTTCCCCCGTGATTGCCGATCATTCTACAGTAACTTGGACGTGAAACACTGAACTGAGACAGAAAAACACGCCTCGGCCAGAGGATACTGCTGAGAGATCATAACACGTATTTGCGGAGTCAAAGCAGAAAGTTTTAACGCCGGCTTCCTCGCTTGCTGAAAAACTTTCTGCCAACGACTTGCCCCCCCGTGTTTTTGAATCCCTCAGAAATCATTTCCTCTCCCCCGAACGTGTATTCTATATGCAAAGGACAGAATTAAGGGATCTATTGAGGATGTTCAAAACAAAAAAACCAGATCTTGGGCAAAACCTAAACTTGCTGTGCCCCAACCTGCGTTGTCAACGGATTCTAATAATACCCGCCGCTTTTCGCGGCCGACATGTTCGATGCAGCCACTGCAAAACCATGTTTATGGTCCCAGCCGCATCGATGCCCTGTGATCAGTTTCTAGACTTCAGAAAAGACAAAGAAGACGATCCTATAGTATTAACCTAAGATCAAAATCCAAATACAACTGTAAGTAAAAAATCTTAACTTACCCATATCCGTGAGCCTTACCCTTCTACACCCTTACCACCAAAGGCTCACGGTTTCTTTTTATCTATACTTCACCATCCATATACTTCACTTACTCTTTTTCGATTTCTTACCCACAACAGCAAATTCCTCAGCGTTGGCTTCGAATTGCGAGCCGACCACGCTAGAATAAAACATACCCCATGCCCCATCGCCTCGCCCTTGGCAGCTAATCTTAAATTAGCGAATATTAGTGTCCATTAGTATCCATTCGTGCCATCTTTGTAATCAAAAATGAAAACCAACAAGAAACAATAATGAAGAACACAAACTAAAAATAATAATCAATCGACACCGCGGAGCAAATTTATTAGCGATTATTCGTGTCCATTCGTGGTTCTGATCCCGGTCCGCGCAAAGCTGATACCGACCAAACCGCGCAAAATCAGCCACCCCAAAAAAGTCATCAATTCTTGAAAAAAACCGCCCCATTTCTGACCAAAACCGATCAAAACCGATGAATTTTGGGTTGTTTTTGATCGTTAGTTCTCACGTTGCCCACCGCTGTACGCGCCCGGCAAACCTTTGCGCATCTCATCTTCCGTCTCGCCGCGCACACCTGCTGTGCCTCTGCGCTCGGATACCACTGATTCTCTCATTTCCGCTCCTTGATTTTGCGCAGATATGCATGGCCACTTTCCCTAGTTCGCAGCCCCTTTTACAACCGCGAACTCCAACGCAACGGCCCCGCCCCAGGCCCAAAATACTCCGCGTAAGTCGTCGGCGTCTCCCATACCGCGACCCTATATAATTCCACATCCGTAAAACGATGTATCAATCTGTCCCAAAAGACTTTAGCCATGTTTTCAACCGTCGGCATCAGACCGGCGAACTCTTCGCAATCTTCGTTCAAATTCTTATGATCAAACCTATCCAGCACCTCACACTGCACAACCCGGCGGAACTCCTCCAGGTCAGTCACCTCCCCACTAGTACGATCCGGATTGCCTCGTAAAGTTACTTCCAATAAATAGTTATGCCCATGCCCCGCTGGGTTGCTGCACTTGCCGAACGCCAATTCGTTCTGCTCGTCAGTCCAATCAGCGTTATGCAAACAGTGCGATGCTGCAAGTTCATATTTTGTAGTTATTTGTATCATTTCTAAGTCCTCGTCCCGCCACGCGATCGTGAGAGCATCCGTCATGTCCAAACTCAACGATAACATCTTGAAATTACTAAAGTTACGCTTTATAACCCGCCGTGCCCAAGAAAATAACCCCAACGCCGTTAGATCGGTAAATGGCTGTTCAGCAAGCATTTGCACGAAAGCCTGCTTGATATCACGCACATTCACCAACAAACCCGTTTCACTGTCACATGTGCCTTCGAGCGTAACCCACAATTTTACAGGCACTTGCGTTAAATCGCACCGCGTCGGCTGCCCCACCCACACCCGGCCGTCCCGCCTGTCAATCACCAGGCCAATCCCTTTTGTTAGTCGCAATGTATCCATAACAAACCAGCTATGCCTATAAAACCATAAATATCAATCATTTAACCCTATATCGCTAGTCTCACTCAACATATGGTTCCAGATCAAACTCAACCGTCCCTGCACCAACACGCACATCCTTAATCCTCGCCCAACGATCAACATCAATCGGAACTTCTGTTGGAACAAGCACTTGCTGTTCATCGACCAATGTTACCAACGCTGGTATCGCCCACCGGCCAAAATGATCCGCCAGCCTTTCCTCGCTGTCGGCCTGGTCATCAAGTGGCCCAGCATCCGATACCGATACATCTCGCAGACCTGATACAGCACGTGATAAATAATCTTGCAGTATAGACTTAGGTACAGGCATCGCCCCAGCGTGAATGTCTCCGACACTCAAAATCAACTGCCCATCACCGTTCATCTCCGGCAACAACTCCAGTGTAATCACCGCTTCGATGTCTTCTAAAACCACCAACACCATAAGCCTCATAACCCCTTGAGCAAACTCAATTTGAGGCAATCCCAACCGCCCGCCGCTGCGTTCGACTACTTCTTGCCAGTAAGGCTGACTTTCGTTAACCACCAGCAAATCATTAATCAAGTTCTGTTCAAGAGTTATAGAAAACGGCTCCAGCTCATGCACCGCGTTGTAAAGCTCATTGAATTTCAGCACCCCCCGATCCGTGGCTTCTTCGCGCTGCTGAGCTGTCAACTGCCTTGGCGCATAAGCGGCCGGGCGATGGGTAATCATGGAATACATCACATATAAAGCTATGCCGCACAACAAGATAAACACAACCATGCTTATAATTAATCTGCGTACTACTTTGCGTCGGGCCATGCAATACCCCAATAAAACTTTCTTGTACCCTACAGCACAACACCGATCCGCGGCTCACTTGGCCGCTGCGACAAACCGGTCATAAGGCAAGAATTCACCATCTTTTGTAATCGACACAGGTGGTTCGGCCAAGCAGAAAAAGTGTTTTTCAGCCGCGGCCGGCCTGTGTAATGCTTGGTTTTGGCATTGTAGAAGTGCTATGATATATAAAGAGCGAGCTTGGCAGGGGTGAATCTGAAGGCGCAAAATATAAAACTGGATGCGTAAAAGGCGATTACAAAGGGACAAATACAGAGATAGAGATAGAGATACAGAGAGATAGAGATTGATAGAGATAGACTTAAATTGAATAATAGGGACAGTCAATTAGATTTATCTGAGGCGTTGGCGATTCTGCAATTGGATCGTCCGATGTCTGAGAAATTGCTGGACGCCGCTTACCAGGCAGCGTTGGCGCGCTTGGAACGATTGACGGCACGGGGGCCTTTGCGATTTTATCGCAGTGATTTATTGACTGATGCTCGAAACGCATTTCGCAGAATAAGCAAATGGGGCCAGAGCAAAGGAGAGGAGAACTTGGGTTATCATAATATGAGTCGCAGCGTTGTTGCGAAGGAGGCGCTGAAGCGGGGGCAATTGGGTTTGGAAAAAGGGCCCGTGCGTTCGGATATTAAAAAGGGTTCTATATTGCCGGGTAAGCCGATCGCGTTGCGCGGACGGGATGTAAAGCAGTTACGGGATGGCAGATTTGTTAGCGGTGTACGGGAAGGGGTTCGAGAAAACGGCGATGTTTACGTGGAGAGTAATGGCCGAACCAAACGTGAGCAGGCGTTGGTAGAGGATGCGTTTTGCCGGGATGTTATACATCGTTTGGAAGGGGATTTGCTGCGGTTTGACAGCAGGAAGGTGTTGCTGCGAAAAGCGGAGGAGATGGATATTGGTTTGTTTCAAGCGAATATGCTGATGGCTCAAATTGTAGAAGCGGTAAGGCAAAACAAACTGCATGTAGAACGGCCTGGCGAAACATTTGAGTTGAATGCAGATAAACTAGAGACAGGCAAGAGGGCCATAAAGAGAAGCAAGAGCAAAACAAATCTACTGGCCGCGGGGCTGATAGCAGCAGCAGTAGTGGTGGATTGGCTAATCATCCGCTGGCTGGCGGCATAAACTGCATGGGGAATGGGTGGCTGACGCGTCGCAGTTCGCGGGCGTGAGAGAGGGGGTGCGAACTAGGGAAAGTGGCCATTGCATATTTGCGCAAAATAAAGTGGCCATGCATATCTGCGTAAAATCAAGAAACGGAAAATAAGAAACATGCGGTAGACAATCGCGCGGTGACACAAAAGTGCGGTGATTGGGGGGTAGTGATAAATACGCAATTGTTTGGTACACAGGCGCGCAAAGGCTGATATCAAGAGACTTGTAAGTACATGCGCGCGCCCAAAACCGCAACTGAAAAATGTGTGAAGACAACCAAAGCGAAAATGTAGCATATCTGCGCAAAATCAAGGAGCGGAAATGAGAGAATCAGTAGTATCCGAGCGCAGAGGTACAGCGGATTTGCGCGGTGGGGACTTTGAAACCGCGGACTGCGCGGATTTTAGAATTTGCCAAGGGCGGGTATCGGGCACTGGGGGTTTTGATTCTAAGTGCAATGTAGGCGGAGAGGTCAGGGAGGTTTTAACCGCGAAAAACGCGAAAGACGCGAAAAATAAGAGAACCACGAATGGGTACGAATAATCGCGAATGAGAATTAGCTGCCAGGGGCTGGGCGATATGTCGATGGCACAATTGGAGCGAAAGGTCAGGGGAGCCGGCAAGATGCCGGCGATACGATCAGGGAATTCTTATCCGCAGATTTCGCAGATTTACGCTGATTTTAGATTAGCCAGGGGCGGGTGCGATACGGTAATGAGCTTGATGGTGAGTTGGGATGCGGGGCGTGATGGTTGACGGATAAACTCACGCAAAGCCGCAGAGCTGCAAAGAAGATTAGCTGCCAGGGGCGAAAGCGTGGGCACAATAAGTCTAAGCGGTACGATAGTGAAGTCGAAGCGTCAGGGAATATTTTGACAGGATTAACAAGATTGACAAGATTTTGAAATTAGCCAAGGGCGGATCATGTGCGGATGTAGATTCGGTGGATAGTTGGGATGTGAGGCGTGGTGGTTGGTGATTAAACTCACGCAGAGACGCAGAGACGCAAAGATAAGAGAACCTCAAGCGAGACGCTTGAGCTACTTTGGGCAGCATGGGCTGAGAGCCCATCTACGGGACTGGGCTGCGGAGAATGCAAGGAAGGAATTGGTTTGACGGGATTTTTGCGGGATGTTACGATTTGGGTTGGTGCGAATTTCTTCGCGATGCGACGAGGTGGATGGAGAAATAATAAAGATTAAAAAAGGAAGGGTCTGAAAAATGTTCGGATGCCTTTAGTTCGCCTGGGGTTGCGGAATTGTGGCGATTTAGTTGATTGGGTGATTGGGAATTAGATGCTACAGGGAAAGGCGATGATGAGAAAACTTTCTTGGATGATGATAGTAGCGATGTTGCTGGTTGGGATAGTGGGGTGTTCATCGGATGATGATGCGGAGGCGACGGTAAAGCCAGACGAGGAGAGGACGGAAGCGGAATCACGGTTAGAACGGTTGCGGGAAGCGCTGGATTTGTTAACCGGTTCAGATAGGCAGGAGGATAAAGACGCGGCAGGGGAGATTTTTCGAGAATTGCAGGCTGAGGGAGACACGCTGGGGACGATGTGGAGGGCATGGGCAACTTTTGGGGGCGATTCTGGTTTTGATAAGAATGAGGAAGAAGGGAGACGTTTGGCGGAGAGTGTGATCGAGGAAGTGAGAAGGTTGGCGGATGGGGATTCGGATGGTTGGGCCGAAGCGGCTTTTTTAATGGGTGCAGTATATGCAAACGGTCTCGCTGTGGAGGAAAATGATGATGAGGCATTTGATTGGTATCATCGGGCAGCGGAGGGAGGTAATACAATGGCGATGGTAGGTGTGGGGCGGATGTATCAATCAGGTGAAGGTGTGGAACAAGATTATGATGAGGCAGTACGCTGGTTTCGGTGTGCCGCGGAGAATGGGGATACCGAAGCGGTGATGACTTTGGGGGTGATATATTCGCTGGGTATCGGAGTGGAGATGGATCTGGCTGAAGCGATACGCTGGTATCGCCAGGCGGCAGATGCGGGGTACACGGCAGCGATGATGGTTGTGGGGGCGACGTATGAATGTGGGGATCAGGCTGAGGCAGTACGCTGGTATCGCCAGGCTGCGGAGGCAGGGGACGCGGCGGCAATGATGCTGCTGGGGTTGATGTATGAGGAAGGCGATGGTGTTGAGCAGGATTCCGCTGAGGCGGTTCGTTGGTTTGTTCAGGCTGCCGAAGGGGGGTATGTAGAGGCGATGGTGGAATTGGGGCGGAGGTATTCGCGGGGCATAGGAGTTGAGCAGGATTACGATGAAGCGATACGTTGGATTCGTCAGGCGGCGGATTCAGGGGATACTGGATCAATGATGGGTTTGGGGCGGCTGTATGCACTGGGCATAAAAGTTGAGCAGGATTACGATGAAGCGGTGCGTTGGTATCGCCAGGCTGCGGATGCTGGGCATACTGGAGCGATGATGACTTTGGGGTGGATGTATGAGGAAGGCGATGGTGTTGAGCAGGATTCCGATGAAGCTGCGCGATGGTTTGGGCAAGCGTTGAATTCATATCGGCAAGCGGCGGAGGCGGGGGGTAATAAGTGACTCGCCCTTGGGTAGTAAAATGAAGAAAAACTTATATTTGGGTTGACATTTGCCGATATAGTGTTATAGTTAGATAGAACAGTAGTTCTATTTTTAAGGAGATACTACGATTTTTATACGCATAGAACCATCTTCTTCGGTGCCGATCTATAGGCAGATAATTGACCAGATAAAGTATCAGGTCGCGACGGGGGTGCTGCGAGAAGGCGACAAGGTGCCTAGCGTGCGGGAGTTGGCGGGTAAGCTGGCGGTTAATCAGAATACGGTGCTTAAGGTTTACAATGAGTTGTGTCGGGAGAATGTATTGAGGATCGAGCGGGGGGACGGGACGTATGTTTCATCAAGTAAGCAGCATATATCAGCGTCGGAGCGCGAAGGGTTAGTGGCTGAGATATTGCGGGAAGCGGTGGTGCAAGCGGTGCAATTAGATGTGTCTTTGGAGCAGGCGCAGAAGTTGTTGGAGAAAGAATACGAAACAATAACATCAGCTAGGAAGAAATCGATATAGAATTCAGCATGGGCTGAGAGCCCATCCTACAAGAATATAGGATTGAGTGTAAATTTTAAGTTTCAAAACTATAAAGGTTGGCTATGGGAAAGAACGCTATAGAGATTGAAGGATTGCAGTTTGGGTATCGTCGGGCACGGGTATTGAAGGGGGTTGACCTGGCGGTGCCTGAAGGTTCGATATTTGGTTTTTTAGGGCGGAACGGGGCGGGTAAGACGACGACGATTAAGTTGTTGTTGGGGTTATTACGGCCTAGCGATGGGGTGTGCCGGATTGGGGGGATCGATCCGCAAGAAGACGCTATGGAGGTAAGGCGGATAGTGGGGTACATGGCGGAAGGTCAGGGATTTTTTGACAGGATTTACAGGATTAACAGAGATTTTTAATTGGCCAGGTGCGAGTCAGAAACGCAAACGTATTTGGCGGGTTAATGGGATTAGCTGCGTAAGTGGAGCATGAATGGATTTTAAGCGGATTGACAAGATGTTTTGACAGGGGCGGGAGTAGGTGAAGCAATGGGATTTGTTGTTTGTTGGTATTAGGGGGGGCAGTGAGTTCGAACCCGAGCTTAAATCAATATTTCTTGCGAAATATCGCTTACGTTCGGGGGCTAACAGTGATGGTTGTTTTTTGGGGATGGGATGCGGGATAGGATTTGTGGCGTCAGGGATGGCGGGCACGGCCCGCCCTACTTGCTGGGTGGGGGGTTTCCGCTTCGGCGATGTATGTTTGTATTGGGGATACGGTGGTGTCATTCACCTCGGTTGGGTTTTGGCTGGTGGTTGCGGATTGCGGGGTGTTTTGGGGAGCACCTGTGACTTCGAAATCAATGTCTGTGATGTTTTCTCCGGCGGCGAGATCAATTGTGACACTGGCATTTGACTGGTCTGAATAGTATCTGTCATCTATGCCTGCGCAAGTTACGGTTACTGAACGGGGTTCGACATATAAAATGTATTGTCCTGCGGCATCTGTTTCTACATAATCGGTATTGCCATCGCTGGTGGAAACTTGGATTATGGCGCCGGCGACTGGGTTATGGGTTTCTTGATCGCGAACGGTGCCGGAGATGCTTTGGGGCAGTGTCATGTAGAGTTGCGGGTTGTCGGCGTTTGTGTCGAACAGGTTTATCATGACCCAGTCGTTCCAGATGCCTGGTGTGGTTTTTTCGACTGTTAGCACGTAATCAAGTTCGTCAGGAACGAGATCTGTGAATGAATAGCTTCCGTCTTGGGCGGTTTCGGTGGTCATGATTGTGTCGAAGTACGTCCACATTTTGACGGTCGCGTTTGGTACACCTGTGCCTCCTGGCGCGGTTAGAACTCGGCCGGACACTGTGTCGTGAAAGGTTCTGGGCGCCGGCGGTGTATCGCAGATATTTCCACATCCTGTCACATAGGGCACTTCTACTTCTTCTTCATGGACAGTTACTATTTCGCCATCTATCCACTGATACCTTGTTGGGCTGTTCATTTCATGTGCGTATATAACTTCTGTTCCATTAGGTACCTCGACCACAAAAGCTCCCATGGCCTCGAAGTCAGGATTGAAATTTATATTACTTCTGCGATAGTGGGCTACGGATTGGGTGGATTGACCGTTCATATAAGCAGTGGAATTGGTGCAGATTGCCGCGGTGGGGAAGAAGCGGCCATCGATGTTTTGGATTTCGATAGAATCGATTCTTTCTTCATCGGTAAGAATTAATGCTTCCGGGCCTTTTGAGTATCCACCTGGATGTACCGGCTGTCGTCCGCGGCGCAATGTTTCTTGGTCATACATGCTCTGGGCGTTACGTCTTATGACGATGCGCCGTGGGAGATAGTTGCATTGGGGGTCTACCCAAAGAATCCATTGGCCATCGGCGTTGTTTGCTTCCAAGACGTATGTTGCATGGCCGTCGATTAGTTCCATTTGGTCGCGTAGATGCAATCCTCCCTGCCGCATTGCTGTAGGGATGAAATGCACTCGGCCAGGAGTATAGCCATCCAAGAATCGGCCTTGATAATCTTCGCTGTATATTATCGATGCCACGTGGTTGGGGTCTTCAATCTCAACCCAAAGATCCTGGGGTGAATCTTCGGCCCATTGTCTGTAGGAGAAACCCGTTTCGTTTTTCAAAATGCGCCGCCAGGTAACAGGGCCACCCCTTTGTTCTTCTCTGATCCCGTCGGGCGGTGGTGCGGCATAGGAAAATTCTTCGGTGCGGATGGTGTCTAATCGATCGGTGTCTCTGCGAACATGCACTTCGATATCACGCTGCTTGGGTGCAACGGGCCAATTATAATCACCATCGAAAACCATGGTAGCTTGGGCATCAAAAGCGACTCTGCTGCGCATTTGGTAAACTGCTTGTTCGTAGGCTGCAAGGACTTGCTCGGCGGTGATGGCGGTGGTTGGTTGGGTAGTGGGAGTTGGTTCCATAATGCTTGTGTAGATGGCCAGTACTTCATCCGGTGATAAGGCCCGGTCATATATAGCCACTTCGTCTATTGAGCCCTGGAAGCTTTGGTCATTGTCTGCGCGGTAACTTCCGATGGTTATATTGTCCCAGTCCTGCAATCTCCCCACATAGGTTCCTCTACCAACTGCCATTCCATCAAGATAGAGCTTGTAACCATTTTCAACGCCATTTTCTATTGTTACCACTGCGTGATACCACTTACCATCCGTCACCCCCGCAGCTCGATATTCTACGCTTGCCCACCCGGGCTCAGCATACGTTGCTAGGCTGCTATTAACCTCAATAGCAATTTTGGGACTATAATCAGCCTGACTCAAGGATATCAGGCATCCATCTGCTGAGGGTTCTGCTTTAAACCATGCTGATATCGAAACATCACCTGCCCCAAAATCAAAAACTTCTGAACAAGGAATCTCGATGCAATCGCCATCGCCGTCTAAGGAATAGGCTTGTCCGGAGACTCCATCGGTTAGAACTGCATCATGCACAATGCCGTGATTGTTGCCGATTCTGTCTTGAGCATTGCCGTTGAAATCCCAGTAGGCGATTGGGCCTCTGTTTGTGTTTGTTGCTGTTGGTTGGGGAGCAGAGTTGATGTTTTGTTCGCTGATAAGGCTAGCTTGTACATTTGTTGTTGTGCCGGGATTTAGGGCGACGTTGTCGAATTGGACCCACTCATATTCGCGGGTTTGGAATTGGAACTCTTGGATGTTTTCGAGGGGTAGATTATTAAAAGCATACGTTTTCTGACGGGTGTTTCCTGCTGATCCTCCTGAGGAACTTGTTGTGTAATGTACAATGCCGTCATTGTCTATGGCGATGAGTCTGCATGGGAATGCCAGCATGTTGTCTGAGACGGTAATATAAGTGGTGCCGTCTTGGACGTAAGGATTGGCGAAGTTGAATGTATTGGCGCCTTGATCTGTTCCCATGCTTATATGGCTTTGGCCTTGGGAGCTTGCTTGTGTGGTCCATTGGCCGGCTGCTATGC
The DNA here is from genome assembly GCA_016928435.1 of Sedimentisphaerales bacterium. Taxonomy (GTDB): domain Bacteria; phylum Planctomycetota; class Phycisphaerae; order Sedimentisphaerales; family SM23-30; genus JAFGKT01. The sequence continues at coordinate 104,623 of JAFGKT010000064.1, forward strand.
CGAAGCGGACGGTGGTTGTTTCTAACGGATTGTCTAGGCCTGCTGCTACGGCCCAGATGTCTTGGACTTGTTCGCCGTAGAAACCGGTAGGATGTCCTCCGCCGAAGGTGCCACTTACTCCTGCGATGCTCCAATGATAATCGATGGGGTCGGCGGGGAGGTTTGTGAGGCGTATGGCGAGTTCTCTCTTTTGGCTTTGGTATAAATGCGAGTACATTTCGTAGTAAGGGGCTTGTTGCAGTGATGTGCCGTCGGGTTGCCACCATTGATGGCCTTGGCTGGGGTTTTCGCAGACGCCGAGGAGTTCGACGTTGATGCCGTTGGATAGGGTTGCGGTGAATGGTTCGGCGATATGCGTGCGAATTGGCGAAACCGTAGCGTCACTGATCTCGGTTCCTGCTTCAAAAGGCGGCAGTAACACTTCTGGGTCAATGTCAATATCAAACTCTACATTGTCCGGCAAAGTCTCAAAAACGTCCACCCGAAATAGTTCCGCTTCACCATAGTTATTCCGATATTGGCGGTCAGTGTGCTTCAACGGATACCAATCACCATTGGCTAACTGCACGTAATTTTCATTGAAAATTTCCTGAACGATTCTGCCCTGCATGAACCTACGCATTGAAACGATAGCTAAATCCTTGGCTGGGTCCACCACAATATCAAGGTACAGATCCGAACCGACATAAAATTTCATTAAAACAGTGCCATCAGTCCCGGCATACTGTTCTAGTGTGAGGTTTTCGTTGCCTGTTAGAAAATCTAGAAACTGCCGCAGCGGATCGAAACCGTTATATGCAATCCTCGCAAACTCTGGGTAGTAAACGTGGCTTTGATTCGATATCCAAGCCAAATGCTGCACCTGGCCATCAGGGTTTGTGAGCGCTTGCCGCGAAATATGATTGCCGTTCTCGGCGTTCCAGCTCCAGCTATGCGTGAATTCTCCAATTGCTTGGTGCCCTTGGATTCTGACCTGTTCGGCTTGTTCATCTGACAATCTAATAAAGTCTCGGCGGATTTCTTCGCCATCAAACCACAACTCCTCCAGATTATAATTTTTTCCATCCGCAGTCGGATGCTGCAAGTGTCTATAGAACCTGTGCAGCATCACTGTGTGCCCTGACTCATATTCCCTATTTGCCGTTCTCAAATCTTCCAAGGCAATTTCAATTGTGCTTTGCTCAGAGTATGTCGTCTGTGCAGCCTGTGTTATTGGGCTCTGCTCGTACCATTCAGCGCCGGCTGCGGCGTCCTCAACCTCTGTCTCATTCTGCACATCTGTCGCACAATCAGACCTTAGTGCGACGTTGTCGAATTGGACCCATTCAAATGGGCGGGTTTGAAATTGGAACTCGCGGATGTTTTCGATGGGCAAATCGCGGAATCCGAATGTTGTCTGACGAACACCATCTATCGCTCCCTCTGAGAGATAGTTTGCATAGTGGATTACGCCATTATTGTCCACGGCGATAGTTCTCCGCGCGAATGCGAGCATAGTATGTGACACTGTCACGCAAGTCAGGTCGTCTTGGACACGGGCACCGCTACACAGGAACTCATATTCGCCATGTGCATATTGTCCGGCGCCTTGGCCGTCAAAACTTACTTGCGTTGTCCATTGAGCTGCTGCTACGCCAAAGTGGATGATGGTTGTTTCCAAGGCAGGATCAAATTGAGCAGCTCTCGCCCAAATATCTCCGACTTGTTCGCCATGAAAATCTGGGAAGATTCCCACATCTGAGGGAATGCCTGCTTCTCCAAAGCTCCAGCGATAGTCAATCGGCTCAGTGGGAAGATTTGTTAGTCGAATCGCAAATTCCCGTTCTTGTCCTAAAAACGTCCGCCTGAAGGAGTGGTTGTCATATGGAGCTTGTTGCAGTAAGGTGCCATTTGGCCGCCACCATTGTTGCCCTTGGCTGGGGTTTTCGCAGACGCCGAGGAGTTCGACTGTTACGCCGTTGGGTAGTTCGACTTTGAATTCGGGATTGTTGGGATCGTCTTGTTGGGGTTCTTCTTGCTGTTCGATGACTTCGTCAGCTATGGCATCTTTCTGGGTGTTTAGCATGGGCAGGAGGATGGCGGCGGCGATTGCTATTGCTAGTAGTCCGGCGATCCAGAATCGGGAACGTTGAGGGGTTGGTTTTAGGCCTAGTATGTGGCGGACGCGGTGGAGGGTTGGTTTTTGGTCTTGTCCTAGGCCTACGGATAGTGCGGGTTGTCGGGCGGCCAGGATTATTTGGCCGGCGCGTTCTAGGGTGGATGCGTAGGTTAGTCTTTGGCCGGTGGCGCGGATTGCGAGTTCATCGCAGCAGAGTTCGCGTTCGGTACGCATGTGGTTGGAGAGCCACCATACAGCGGGGTGATAAAAGAGGAGGGTTTCAGCGATGCGTTGGATTAGATTGACCCAAATGTCGAAACGGCGAATATGGGCTAGTTCGTGGGCGATGACGGCTTGGAGCATTTCGGTGGGCATTTGGGTGATCATCGCGACGGGCAGTAAAACCATAGGACGGAAATAACCTACGGCTACGGCTTGGGTTGCTCTTGCTGAGATGGCGACGCGGGCAGTTGGACGCAATCCGAGTTGTTGGGCTAAGCGCTGGATGGTGCTGTTTAATTCTCGGGGTAATGGGATTAGGCATTGGCGCCAACGATGGACGCCTATGAAACCCATTAGCAGGTGAGCGCTTAAAACGAGGACGCCTGCCAACCAAGCCGCGATGCACCAAGGCAGGGCTGCGTGCAAGTATGCCAGGGCTTGCTCTTTGGTTGATAGTTCGGGTTCTGCTGGTAGTGTTAGTGGTACTATTGGCAGTTCGGCGATGGTGTTGTCTGGTTGGTAATTTATTTCCGCGGGCCAATCGGATGGCTGTGATGTCCAATTCGCTGTTTCGTCGGTGAGAGGTTCGAGTTCGATGATGTCGGCTGGGGCTTGGGTTATGAGTTCGGGTTGAGTGACTGCTGGAGACTGGGAGGTATCGAGGATGCAGAAGGTTGCCAGGGGCAAGGTGAGCATGAGGGCAAAGGCTGCGAGGGAAGCGGCGTACTGTTGGTTGCCTCGTTTTAGTTTTAGCAGACGAACGGTTAAGATAAATAGTATTGCTACGGTTAGGCCTTGCCAGAAGAAGTGGAGTAAAGTTAGACCCATACGCTGCCAAATAGGTGTGGATAATAGTTCTATCATTATTTTCCCCCTTCTTCGTTGGCGGCGAATTCGGCGATGGTCTGGCGAATTTCTTCCAGTTCATCGCTGTTGGCATGAGTTTGTTCGAGCAGATGGAGTACGAGGGCACTAGCTGAGCCATCGAAGGCGCGGTTGAGCAGGTCGCTCAATAGGCGTGATTGGGTTTTGGCTTGTGAGACTTGGGCTGAGTATATGAATGCCCGGCCTTGAGGTTTTTGGGTTAGGAGGCCTTTCTCGGCCATGACGTTCATTAGGCTCATGACGGATGTGTAGGCTCGGGGGCGATCCTGGTTGAGAGCGGTCATTACTTGGCGAACGGTGGAAGGGCCTTGCTGCCAAATGACTTGCAGGACTTCGAGTTCCGCGGGAGTGGGGTTTTCGTGTTTGGGTCTAGCCATGATCGCCTCCGTTATTTTTTGTAAAGGTATTTGTCCCAATGGTTTAAGTTGAATTGTCGGGGCGGCAAATGATCAACTGCTTAAAACATACTACGTAAACAGTAGGTTGTCAACTGTAAAAACCGTAGAAAAAGTTTTTTTGAAAGGGATTTGACAGAGGGAGGTCCGCGGGATATATTGTACTAGTTGATGTAGTACAAGTGGGATAAGGTAAAAATGTTTATACAGATAGATAATTCGTCGGATCGAGCGGTTTACCAGCAGATAATTGACCAGGTAAAGCGGTTGGTTGCTTTGGGGCAGTTGAAAGTCGGGGAGCGACTGGCTACGGTTCGGGAGCTGGCGGGGGATTTGCTGATCAATCCGAATACGATAGGGAAAGCTTATCGTCAGTTGGAGCAGGACGGGATAATAGTTACTCGGCCTGGTTCGGGGGCGTTTGTGGCGGAGCTGAGTAGTAATTTGAGCGATTCGGTGCGGGAGCGGATATTGATGGAGCAGATGGAGTTGATGGTGGTGGACGCGGTGCATATGCAAGTGGATGGGAAGACGCTTAGGAAATGGTTCGATAGAACGCTGAAAAAATTCAAGATTGAGTGAGGCGCGACTATGAGCGAAACTGTTGTAAAGATTGATGGTCTGGTGAAGTACTACGGGGGGCGGCGGGTGCTTAACGGGATTGATTTGGAGGTTAAAGAGGGGTGCATATATGGTTTGCTGGGTCGTAACGGGGTGGGCAAGACTACGATTATTCGGATACTGATGGGGCTGGACTTTGCGACACGTGGCAGCACGTCTTTGTTTGGAGTTGATAGCGGGACTTTGTCGCCTGGGGAGCGGGGGCGGATTGGTTATGTGGCGGAGGGCCACCATTTGATTGGGGGTTATAAGGTGTCGGCTTTGGCGGCGCTGTGCAAGGGGCTGGCGTTGCGGTGGAATGAGGAGATGTTTGGTAAGGTGATGGCGATGTTTAATTTGCCGATGAACCGGAAGGTTAAGGAGCTTTCGACGGGGATGCGGGCTCAGTTGAATTTGGCGTTGGCGATGGCGGTTGATCCGGAGTTGTTGATTTTGGATGATCCGACGTTGGGGTTGGATACGATTGCGCGGCGGCAGTTTTTGGAGTTGGCGATCGATTTGATTCAGCGGGACGGGAAAACGATATTGTTTAGTTCGCATATTTTGAGTGATGTGGAACGGATAGCGGACCGGGTGGGGGTATTGGTGCAAGGGAAGCTGGTGGTGGATTGTGGGTTGGATGAATTGAAGACGCGGGTGAAGAAGTTGCAGGTGGTGTTCGCGGATGATTCGCTGGTGGATTTGCATATGACGGATGTTATTCGGGCGAAGCGGAGCGGGCGGGAGTTGGTTTTGACGGTGGCGAATTGGTGTGAGCAGAAGCAGGCGTTGTTGGATACGTATCGGCCTGAAGTTTGCCGGGAGGTGCCGATGACGTTGGAGGATATTTTTGTGGAGATTACGGGTTAGTTTGGTCAGGGAGCAGAATAAAGGGTACAGGCAAGAGGAATGGTGGACGGACGTTAAAACCCCCCGACAGGTCGAGGGGCTAATCTGAGATGGACGAATTTATTCTATGAGGAATTAGACGTGAGTAATACAGTTGGGAATAATTTGATGCGGGAAGGGCGGGGGATGTTGACGTTGATTAGGCGTGAGGTGCGCGAGGTTCGGGTTTATTTAGGGGGGGTTGTGGTTTTGTCGTTGCTAGTTTTGTTCTTTATGATGTTGGCCTTTACGGAAAATGTGGGGCGAGTGGATCCAACTATCAGGTATATATCGTCGCCGGTAACAGCGGTGCGTGGGGATAAAGCTTTTTTGTTTTTTGAGTTATTCTTGCCTTTGGTGTCAGCGGGAATAGGGGCGGCGCAGATGCGAGGTGATCGCAATAAACAGATATCGACTTTTTTGTGTACGCTGGCAACTTCGCGGGGGCGGATATTGATTGCGCGGGTTATGGTGGGGGCGTTGGTGCACTTGTTGGTTTTGGTGCCGGTCCTTTTGATGTATGTAATATTTGTGTGTTGGAAGCATCCGAGTATTGAGCTTTCGGATTGTGTGGGGGTGCTGGGAGTGTTTGCGGTGGTAGTGGTAATGAATTTCGCGGCGTATTCGGTGGGATTGATGATGGGTTGGAGCAAGAGCAGGTGGTTTCCGATATTGGGTACTTTGGTATTGGCTATCGTGTTTGTATGGGTGTTAGTGGTGAAGGGTTTTGGGGTTGAGACGGTATTGATTTCGCTGGTGGTAGCTTGTGCGGCGCTGGTGCGGACGTGGGGTAAGTATAGTACGGATGCGCTGTAAGTGAAAGCGGAGCAGGTTGCCAAGAAGATAAACAGCATGGGCTGATGAGCCCATCCTACGTTATTGAAAACGCAGAATACGGGTGATGATTATGTTTAAGCGATATGGATGGCAGGCGGGAGCGATGGTTTTGATGGCGTTGGTTATGCTTTCGCTGTTGTTGTTTGGCGTGCGTAAGATTGTTCAGTCGGTATATCTTGAGGATTCTCTGCCTGTGCTGTCGGAGAATTCTTTGGTGCCTCCGGAAGTTACTCTGCCGGTAAGCGTGTATTCTGCGGATCCTAATGAAGTAGAACAGGTGGAGATTGAATTTCGTGTAGGGGATGCATTGTTGTATGGAACGTTGGGCATCTTGGACGGTGTGATGGACGCTAGAGACGAGGAAGCGTTTGTGTATCGTTTTGGCAATTCGTTACAGGAGACGGCGATTTATTACGATGAAGGTTTGGGTTTGGTTGTCAGGCGTATTTGGCGATTTGAGGATGACCAATGGGTTGAGGATGAGGTGTTGTATGCGAGGCCGGGCGGGATTTCTACCACGGCGGATGAAGCGCTGGGGCGGTTTTCGATTGGGCGCGTGTCAAATTATATAGGGACATGGAGCGCGTTGCTTTATGATGATGAGGCTCGACGTTTTTATTATGTTGATTTTGGGGAGGGAGCAGTTCGCGAAGGGCCGGAATTGGCTGAGGGGGTTGAGCCTGTGTCGATCGATGAAATTGAGCGACTAGGCAGAGGAGTGGATATGGTTGCTGGGTCGGGGAGGGATGACATTGTGATGCATCGAGGCGTGACACTATGGCGTTATAATAGTACGGTGGAGAGGGTTGGTGTGTTGGATAGTGAGGGGGGATATAGGCGGTTGGACGTATCGACTTTGACTTTGAGTGAGCCGTACTGTAGTTTACTGAATGGTGGTAGAGAAGATTTGTTTCATAATCGAGATTTGCTTGCTTATCAGGTTTTTCCGATCTGTAAGATTGTTGGTGTTCCTGCTGATCAGGCGGGTGAGGCGGGGGCTGCGTCGAGGGATGCAGATTATGAAGATTTGGGTTATGGACTGGTGACGGTTGATCGGCAATTTGATGTTAATGGTTATGTGTACGATGTGAACGGGCAGGAAGCGATGAGAGTGTCCTATAATTCTGAGCGGCTGGTTGTTCAGCCTTTTGGTGGATTGTATTGGGTGGGTCGTTATTTGTTGGAGAGTTTGCAGGGGCCTGGTTTTTTGGCGGCGGGTTTTTATGGTGAGCGTTATATTGACGCGGTTGCGGGTGAGCGGGCGTTGTTTGTTTTGCCTAACTCGGTGATTGGATTGGTGGGCTATGAGACGCGGCGTGTGCGGGGATGGGGAGACAGAGTAGAGAGGTTTTTCATATTGCTGATTCTTTTGCTGCCTAGTTTGCTGCTGAGTGGTTTTTTGGCTTGGCGGGTTGGGAAGGATGCTAAGTTGGTGGGGTTGACGAAACGGCAGCGGCGGGTTTGGGTGGTGGTTACGGTGTTGGTGGGGTTGAGCGGGTATATTGGGTATCGGCTGACGCGGGTGCGTAAGGGGTTGGTTACTTGTGGTAATTGTGGGGATATGCGACGGGTGGACCAAGAGTTTTGTCATTGCTGTGGCGGTAGTTGGGCGGCTGCGGAGTTGCAGGGGCCGGTTTGGCGTATGTGCGGTGTGCGAATTGAAGAGAACCGCTAATGGACACGAATAATCACTAAATTTGCTGTCGCGGTGTCTATTGGTGATTGTTTTTGGTTGGGGTTTTTCGATATTGTTTCTCGTTGGTTTACGTTTTTGATTTTTATGATGGCACTAATGGATACGAATGGACGCGAATAATAATTCGCTGCCAAAGGGGTGATGATAACACAGGGGGTTGTCCTAAGCACAAAGTGTTCCCCTGGATGCCCGATCGGAGTCGGGCATGACATGTACCCGGCGCGTAGGATCGCACTGGCAAATATTACGCTTTGGGCTATGATTGGGGGCGGGGGAGTTCGTTTAGGCGGTAAGGGTTTGTGGGGTAATGATTTATGTGGCTTGGTTGAAATGTTTTTTTGGGGGATTATTTTGTTGTGTGGGGTTATAATTGGATAGAGCGAAATTACTTGACTTGTGGGGCGTGGGTCATAGAATAATGCTTTAGTCGGCGTGGCCCGGTTATGGTCGGCCCACGGTTGTAAAAATGTTGATTCTATTAGGCAAACGGCCGGTTTTTGGCGGAGTTTGCGATTAACCTCGGGGGGCATCGAAGACGTCGGCAGGATGTCGGGCGTGTTGTGCTATCTTCAGATTAAGTCGTGAAGACTTGAGAACCGCGAAAGTTAACTCACCTATAAATACATAAAATCAAGGGAGTCATATTTTGAGTACTTTAACTAAGGTATTTGTTTTGCTGGTTTCGGTATTAGCGTTGTTTTTATGCGGTGCGGTTGTGACTCTGATCGGCAACAACACCAATTGGCAACAAGCATACGAGAATCAAAGAGACATCACCGAAGCTGCACAGGTGCAAGCGACGGCGGTTCAGATGAAATACTCTGAGCTTGATGCTGTAAAGGATCGTCTGATCGCTGAGCAACGCCAGGTTAACGCGAGTTTGGTTGAACGTCTGGTTGAATTGCAGGCGGACCGTGATGAGCAGGCATTGGCTCGTGCCCAGGCTGAGAGCCAAATTGCGACATTGGTGGCCTTGAGCGAATCGGTTCAGCAATCGAACCAGAACCTGCACGAGGTTGAGCAGAGTTTGCAGGGTGCGTTGCGGGAAGCGTACCGGGCGCGTACAAACGCGGAAGCTGAGGTTATCGCTCTTAATCGTCAACTAAACGATGAGCGGGCATTGACGGAGCAATTGGAGTCGGTTCGGCGTCGGAGCCAGGAACAGATTTATCTGTTGGAAGAAGAGAACGCGGAGCTTCGGCAGCGTTTGCAGGCGGCCGCGGCGAGCGGCGTGGAGTTTCGCAGCGAGGCTGGGGGCGGAGTTACGATGGCTATAGATGGCGGCACATCGCCTCGAGTTCCGATCCGAGGGGAAATAACGGATATCGGAGACAACCTGGTTTCAATATCGGTCGGTTCGTCATCAGGCGTTCGTGAAGGCAGTGAATTTAGGGTTCTTCGCGGCGGGGATTATGTTGCCAGTCTGGTTGTGGAGCTGGTAGAGCCTCAGCAGTCCGCTGGTCGGCTGATTAATTCGCAAGATCAGGTTTTTGTGGGTGATCGGGTAAGCACGGGTTTTGATTGATCGGTACGAAGCGGGGGCGATACGGGTTAAGTTGTTGATTGTGCTAGCTTTACGATATTATAGCTAAGGATATAAGGGGTAATATAATGGCAGTTGCGGACGCGAAAACCAAGACCAAGACCAAGAAGAAGATCAGTATAGGTGTGGACCATACGATTTACACAGCCATTTTGGGGCTGGCTCTTTTGTCTCTGGCTGCGACAGTTGGATACGTGTGCTACTACAACTATTCGGTGTATGGTGCGGTATTTGGGGTGACGGCTCCTTAGGGCCAGAGGGTTTTTATCGGGGTATTTGGGGTGGTTTGGGATTGCGGCGGTGGTGTTTTCACACTGAAGCTGTGGCCAGTTGAACTGATTGGAGTGGTTTAGGGGTTGTGGGCGGCGCGAGTTTTATTGCGGAAAGTCGTTCATAAACGAAGATGTGCTTGTCAAATAGGGTGTTGGAGGATAGAATTCACGTGGAATTATTCCAAATACGGCGACTTATGCGCAGCAATCGGTTAGAATGACTGTGCTAAACAGGTTGACAATTCTCTTTTTACAGGATGGCGGTAGGCGGTGCTACTGGACACAATATTGGGTTGGTTTTCGTTGGATATGGGGATCGACCTAGGGACATGCAACACGTTGGTATGCGTGCGTGGTGACGGCATTGTCTTAAATGAGCCATCGGTTGTTGCGGTCAAGAAGGGTACGAATCGGGTTTTGCAAAACGGCAACGCTGTGGGTGTGGTTGCGAAAGAGATGCTGGGCAAGACGCCGGCGTCGATCAGTGCGATCCGTCCTTTGAAGGACGGTGTCATAAGCGACTTTGACGTAACCGAAGCGATGCTGAGTTATTTTATTCGGAAGGTACACGGTCGTCGAGGTTTGATTCGTCCTCGGGTTGTGATATCGGTTCCATCGGGCATAACGGCGGTTGAGAAGCGTGCGGTGTTGGAATCCGCGGAGCGTGCGGGGGGGCGCAAGGTTTATCTGATTCAAGAACCGATGGCAGCGGGGATAGGGGCGGGATTACCGATCACTGAGCCGACGGCTTCGATGATAGTTGACATTGGCGGAGGGACGACGGAAGTCGCGATCATGAGTTTGGCGGACATAAGCGTGCGTGAGTCGGTTCGCGTAGCGGGGGACGACATGGACGAAGCGATAATAAACCATCTGAAGCGTACATACAATTTGTTGATTGGGGAAGCTCGGGCGGAAAAGATCAAGATTCAGATAGGTTCGGCTTCGCCTTTGGATGAAGAATTGACGATGGAGATATCTGGTCGGGATACGATATCGGGATTGCCGCGAAAGATTGTGATTACAAGTGAAGAGGTACGGGAAGCATTGTCGGAGCCAATCTCGGCGATTATCGAGACGGTGATGCGGACGCTGGAGAAGGCTGAGCCGGAACTAGCGGCGGACTTGATCGATAACGGCATTTGTTTGGCTGGGGGCGGCGCGCTGCTGCGTCGTTTGGATACGGTTCTGAGCAATGCTACGGGCTTGAAAGTGGTGGTAGCTGACGATCCGCTGACGTGCGTGGCTCGGGGGACAAGTGTGTATCTAGAGAATCTGGAGTTGTGGAAAGACACGCTGGATTCGGATGATGTCTAAGCGTGAACTGCCGCGGATGGATCGGCTGACAGATGGTTGGGGAAAAGATGTGTTGATGTTGAAGAATCTCGACGTTTACGCTTGGGTTCTGATTGGGGTGTGGTAATAGAATAAACGGAGATTGGATTTAGATTAGAGCTAAAACTTTCTGATAAGGTCAGGTGGTTTAGGGCAGGACGCCATGTGGTGAAGCAGGGATGCGTTGATGGAATATCGAGAAGCAAAAAGCGGCAGTAAGTTATATGCCTATGTAATGTGCTTTTCGGTATTGGCGTTGTTTTTGCCTCGTTCTTTGACGGATCGTTTGGATCATTTGGTTTGCGGGGTTTTGTCACCTTTCTGGGGTGGGGGTCGTATGGTTTCGTTGATGGTTTCGGAGCCATTAGAAGGGTTGGATTCATCAGTTGACGGGGCGGATTACGCGGTGTTATTAGAGGCTTGGGAACGGGCAAGGGTTACGAATGAGAACTTGCGTCAATTGCTGGCTCAGCAGCGTGAGGTGATAGGGGAGTTGTCGGGTTTGCCTCAAGAGTTCGGCATGGCGGGGGTAAATCTGATATTAGCGGACGTTGTGGGCAGCGACAGCAGCAACAGTCGGCGGATGAGGACTTTGAACCAAGGAACATCAGATTGGGGTGATAGAATAAGGCGCGAAGCTGTTGTTTTGAGTCCGCTGGCGGGGGGCAACATGAATGATGTTTATAGTATGTGTGTGGTTGGGCGTGTCAGTGGTCCGGGGCCTTGGACATCGACGCTGCAGTTGTTGAATGATCGTGGTTTTCGTTTAGGGGTGCTGATTGTACCAGCGGCGGAACGAGGTGAGAATTGGGTGGCACGAGGGGTATTGACGGGCCGAAGTGATGGAACGATAAGCGTGAACATGGTGCAGTGCGAATACGCGGTTGAGGTTGGCGATGTGGTTTTGGCGGAATCGCGGGATTTTCTGCCGGTTCCTATGCTGGTGGGTTGGATATCGCGTTGTGATTGGGACGACCGTACGCCGGTGATGTGGGATATTGAAGTTCGGGCGGCCTTGGATTTGGAATCGATTTCGCGGGTGGCGATAGTTGATATGAGCGGAGGTAACGACCGCGGCACGGCCGAGCATTAGAGGCTCTAAGGAAGTTGAATGCGTTGGATAAGCTTCGGCATACTTGTGGTTGTGACGGTGATAGTGCAATCAGGTTTTGGACGGCTGTTGGGTTTGGGGCCTCAGCGGATAATGCCGGACTTGTTGCTGCTTTGGGCGGTAGTGATCGCATTTAGGGGCAATAAAGAGCAGGCGCCTTTGGCTTGTTGGTTGTTGGGGTTGGCTAAAGATTTGACCAGCAGCGCGATCTTGGGCAGCTACGCGGTGGGATTTGGCTTGATGGGATTGGCGCTGGTCTATTTTCGCGAATTACTCTACGGTGAAAGCGCATTGCTGCTGATATTACTGACGTTGGTGAGCAGTCTGCTGGTGGAACACATAACGTTGTTGTTCGCGACTCTACGCGGGGAGTTTTCGAGGCAGGAATACGGCGGGGCACTCAAGGTTATATTGCTGACGGCGATTCTGACGGCGGCGTTATCGCCGTACGGACAGTGGCTGCTGATGAAGATGTATCGGCAGTTTGGGTTAGCGCGGCGGCGCCATTAGGGTGTAAGCGGATATGGTTCGGTGATTTTTGGGGAGTCGTGAGCTAAAACCCCCTGAGCAGGTCAGGGGGCTAATCTTTTGGGTACATATGCGAGGTGGTTTTTGAGATTGCTTTAGTGGAAAGGCACCGATGGGACCAACTGCTCTTCGCGGGAGGTGATGTCGGTCTCAAGGAGATGGTCGAGATATTCTTCGAGTTCTGACTCGGAGAACTGTGAGAGAAACTCTATTGAAGCAGTGGAATTGAGCTCGCGAATGGTTTCGATGAGTTCGAATTTGTCCATCATTTACTCCTGGTTCGGACCACATGACGATTTTGTGGCGCGATTCTACTTCTCTAGAGCTGTCAAGAAGCGGTTGGAAATTACATAAAACAGTTTTTCTGATGGTCGCGAACAAAGGTTAGCGTTCCTGGATAGTTCGCGATATCGGGCCTTGAGCCAGATGCCATCGTAAAAATTATCGACTCTGAGCGGGTTTTGGCTTTAGGGATTTCGGGGTTTGAGATAAGATAGAAATCGTTGTCCGATAACCATTTACATTTTAGGTTATCGGTCGTGGTGTGAATCACACAGATAGATTGACCGACGGCAGGTGGCGGGGAAATGGCGCTTCCGTTGGGCGCTGCCAGATACGAAAATAAAGCAAAGTTGGTTTAACGAGATC
>JAFGKT010000065.1 GCA_016928435.1 Sedimentisphaerales bacterium
GAAAGACGCGAAAAAAAGATAGCTGCCAGGGGCTAGGCGATGGGGCAGGGGGTATGGCGATGGCACAATTGTAGCGAGAGGTCAGGGGAGCCGGCAAGATGCCGGCGATACGATCAGGGAGTTTTTATCCGCAGATTTCGCAGATTTTAGATTGGCCGAGGGCGGGTCAGGTAGGTGAATGGGTTCGGTGGGTTAGCGGGATTGGTAGAACTCGGTTTGTGTTCGAACCCCCGGGATGTGACCCGGGGGCTAACGGTTGGGGTTGGTGGGTATGTGCCGTGGTGCTTTGGGATGGGATTAGAGCAGATAGCCTTGTTGCTGCAGGTCGTAGAGTGTTTTTAGCAACAGGTTTTCGAGCATTCTTTCAAAGGCGATATCGGGTTCCAAAGGCTCAGCGTCTTCCAAACCGATAGGTTTGCCGGCAGTGGAATGGATGGCGTGACTGTATGCTACGCTCACCGGCTCGCCGGACCCGGCTGGATGATAGGTAGCTGTGAAGTCATAATGATCGGTGACCATCGACTCACTTTGGCCCAGCGTTACCGCGCCGATCGCGGTGTTGCCGATATTGCCCAGAGTGCTTTCTACCGTAGCGGTATTGTTTATAGTGATATGAATCTGGTCTACTGTATTGTCGTTGGGCCGGACGCGATCGACTTGCGAGAACAAACTGGAAGCATGGAAAATACTATAGACCTGCGGCAGAACCGATTCGGAGACCAATATATTGGGCACGCCTAGCGTCTGAAACTCCAGAAAAACGCAGATCGGTTGGGGCCTTTGCCGAATTTGCAGGTCGGTATATGCGACTTTGGGAATAGTGGGGTCCACATAAGACCGCACGCAGCCTGCGCCGTTGGTCAACAGCAGAAATGAGACCGCTAGAATCAATACGACACTCATGCGTTTCATAAGAGGCTCCTTTTTGCGTTAGGCGTAGCTTTTTGTTACTTGGGGCTAGAGCTGTTTAGCGGATAGGATCCGTTGATCTTTCCGTTTTAGTTTGTCAAAACCCCCTGACAGGTCAGGGGGCTAATTTGTCGAGTGTTGCAGAGGGCCAGATAGCTTTTGAAGTTGCTCTAATGTCGCTGTCTATGAGTATAAGAGCTACCGCTCTGCGCGTCAAAAGCCAGTTTTTGGCTGTCTCAGCACGTTCCGATGACTAAGATTGATCGGTCTGTTCGGAACTTTCGCCCTGAGGCGGCTGCTCTTGCTGGTTATCTTGCTCTTGTTGGTTCTCTTGTTCTTGTTCTTGCTCTTCGTCTTGATCTTGCGCCACCCTCGCGACCGCGACGAGTTTATCGCCTTCATCGAGCCGAATCAGCTTGATACCTTGGGTGTTTCGGCCGATATCCCGCACCTGGCTCAAGCTGGTACGCATTATTATACCGTTGTGACTGATAAGCATAAGGTCGTCACTGTCGGTTACCGCTTTGAGGGCTACTACTTTGCCGTTGCGTTCGGTCGTCTTTATGCCTATCAGGCCGAGTCCGCCTCGTTTCTGTTGACGATAATCTTCCAGATCGGTGCGTTTGCCGAACCCGTTTTCGCAGACCGTCAACAGCGAACCGCCCGCCTCGGCGATGACCATATCAACTACCAGGTCGCCTTCACGCAGAGATATGCCTTTGACCCCGCGTGAGGTCCGCCCCATAGCGCGGGCATCAGCTTCGTTGAATCGAATCACCATGCCGTCGCGGGTACCTAGGATAATTTCATCATTGCCGGTGGTGATTCTAGCGCCGATCACGTTGTCGCCTTCATCAAGACTTATGGCGTTGATTCCGTCGCGTCGGATATTGCCGTAGGCTGACAGGATCGTCTTTTTCACAATCCCGTTTTGCGTAGCCATAACCAACATGCGATCATCGAAGGTACGCACGGGCAGAATCTCAGCGATGCTCTCGTTTTGCATCATATTCACCAGATTAGCGATTGATCGGCCCTTGCTCTGCCGGGTCAGATTGGGAATATCAAACACTCGCAACCAATGGCAACGTCCTTGATTGGTGAAGATGCAGAGATAATCATGGGTGTTTCCGACGAAAAGATGTTCGATGAAATCGTCTTCTTTGATATCGGAGCCGATTATACCCCGGCCGCCCCGGCCTTGGCTGCGATACGTGTCGATCGGCATACGCTTGATATAACCGGCGTGACTGATAGTCACCACCACTTCTTCCTCGGCGATCAAGTCTTCGATCTCGAACTCCATCGCTTCGCCGGTAATCTCGGTCATTCGGGGTGTGGCGTATTTTTCTTTTATTTCGTAGATGTCTTCGCGAATGATATCCAGCACCAGATTTTCATTGGCTAGAATTTCTTCATAGCCTTCGATTTCCTCGGCCAGGCCGGCAAATTCCTGAGCCAGCTTCTCGATTTCCAAGCCGGTCAGCCTTTGCAACTGCATGGTAAGAATCGCGTCGGCCTGCGGGCCGCTGAGGAACTGGTCGTTATTGCTCTTTTCGTTAATGAAGGCTTCAGGCAGAAGTTTCTGGAGTGTGGCGTTTTCCATCAGCCTTAGCGGCTTGGCCATCAGGTTGGCTTTGGCTGTGGGAACATCGGGCGACTTTTTGATGATATTGATAATTTCGTCAATGTCACTTTGGGCCAGCAGGAGACCTTCGACAATATGGGCGCGGGTTCGGGCCCGACGCAGCAAGAATTGCGTGCGCCGCCGAATAACGTCTTTGCGATGTTCGATAAACAACTGAAGCAACTGACGAATATTCAGCGTTTGCGGCCGATTCTTCACCAACGCGATATTGATAATACTAAAGGTACTCTGAAGCGGAGTATGCTTGAACAATTGATTGAGTACGACGTTTTCGTCCGCATCGCGTTTTAGCTCTATAACGATACGCATTCCTTTGCGATCGGACTCATCCCGCACATCGGATATTTCCGGAATGGTACCCGCGTTGACGCAGCCGGCTATCTTCGTGACAATATTGGCTTTGACGGTTTGGTAGGGGATTTCATCGACGATGATTTGGGTTCGGTTTTTCTTGGTGGTTTCGGTGTGGGTTTTTGCGCGCACGGTTATGGTTCCGCGACCGGTTGTGTAGCCGTCCACAATGCCTTTACGACCGCAAATAATACCGCCGGTCGGGAAATCAGGCCCCGGCATAATCTCCATCAGCTCACGGAACCCACAATCGGGATCATCGATGATTTTGATCAGCGCGTCGCAGACTTCCCCAGGATTGTGCGGCGGGATACTGGTCGCCATGCCTACCGCGATACCTGTACAACCATTGACTATAAGGTTCGGAAATTTCGCGGGCAGAACCGACGGTTCGGTTGTGGTTTCGTCGTAATTGGGTACGAAATTAACGGTGTCGCGATTAAGATCGGCTAATAGATCGGTCGCGGCGGCGGTCATGCGTGCTTCGGTGTAACGCATCGCCGCGGGTGGGTCGTCATCAATTGAACCGAAGTTTCCCTGAGGGTCCACCAACGGTGTGCGCATAACCCACGGCTGCGCCATGCGGACCATTGTGCCGTAGGTGGCTTGGTCGCCGTGCGGATGATAGTTACCGCTGGTGTCACCGACGATCTTGGCGCACTTACGATGCTTTGATCGCGGCCCCAGATTAAGGTCGTTCATGGCCACCAAGATACGGCGTTGCGATGGCTTCAGACCGTCCCGAACGTCCGGCAGGGCACGCTGCACAATTACGCTCATGGCGTAGTTCAGGTAGGAGTCCTTCAGCTCATCAAGAATAGAGAGGTCTTCTATGCGTTCTTCGATGGTCATTCGGCTTGATTCTCGGTTTGGCTTGTGTTTTTCTGTAGTCTGATAGGTGTGCTAAGGCTCGCTTGCCCGGCTCAAGAAACCAGCCGGTTCAGCGCTTTCGCAGGGGTCTTTGAAAGTGCCCTAGAAACTGTTCAAAATCAACGTAATTTCAAACCGTAATTTTACCACCGATCAGCTCGGACGGCAATTATTCTTTAGTTGTTTTTGACCGTGGAATTCCCGTTTTTTCGTTAATTAAGGCTGATTTCGCAAGGGTTTTACGCGGATCGCGGCCCATAGTCGCGGCTGGGCCTAAACCGGGGAAAAACCGACTCGAAATTGCGGGCAAGTGAGCCCCTGCGGATTGTGATTTTTAGCCCTTTGGGTCCGACCAGCGAACAGGCAAATCATGCTCGATACCTACCATATCCAACACCCGGCCCACCAGCGAATCAGCTAGCTGTTCTATGGTTTGGGGGTGATGGTAAAACCCCGGGCTCGCTGGGCAGATGGTGGCTCCGGCCCGGCTCAATCGCAGCATGTTTTCCAAGTCGATGCTCGTCAAAGGCGTCTCGCGATGGACCAGTATTAGCGGGCGTTTTTGTTTCAATGTCACATACGCCGCCCGGCGCAGCAGATTGTCCGCTAACCCCGAAGCGATCGCCGCCAAAGAATTGCTCGAACAAGGACAGATAATCATCGCGTCAATGGGGACCGAACCGCTGGCTAATTCGCTGAAAAGATTTTGGTTGTCGTGCGGAATGAAATGTTTCGACTCATGCCCGATTAAGTTGCCGGCGCAAATATCATCGATGCCCAGTTCGTGCGCCAGTATTTCTCGGCCCGGGTTGGAAACCACCACATGGGCGTTGGCCTGCGCGGCGGTTATTTGAGCTATCAGTCTTTGGGCGTAGATAACGCCGCTGGCCCCGGATATTCCTACGATGATGTTTTTGGTCTGGGACTGAGCTGTCATTGCTTGGCCCCCGTATCCCGGCCGAAGTGCTTGCGAATAACCCGTACCAAAAAGTACGCTATCACAACACCCACTGCCAGAGACGCACAGGCTGCCAGTATTTGGCCGACCGAAAACGAACTTTCATCTCCGGTGTAACTTCGGTAGATCACCACTCCCGCGATGGCGCACAGCCAGGGCAATACAAAAGCCGCGATGCTGCTCAGTGACAAGCCTGCCGGGCTTAAAGGGCCGCGTCGAGGCTGATTCCATGCTTGACCGCATTGGTCGCTGTTGGGGCAGCCTTGGCAACTATTCTTTGCCTGGCCGGTTTCGGATGGGTGGATTTCTGGTGTGTTGGGGGCAATCATAAGTGGTTGGCGGTTTGGTTGACGACCGGCTTGGCCGTCGATATTAATATTCGGCTTGATTAATCGCGTTTAGCAGGACTGTGATTGATGGTGTATCCTCGGCGGTTTCCTGTGCTGCGGTATCGAGGGCTGCGCGAGCGCCGTCAATATCGTTTTGCTGATAAAGAATGTAGCCTTTTAGGAACAGCAGGATAGGTTCATTAGAGCGCTCGTACCAAGTTTGCAGGCTTTCCAGACGTGTTTGGATGATTTCGCTTTGGCCGAACAGATCGGCAAGATTGGTCTGCACAGCCGCCAACTCCGGCGCATATGTGAATACACGATTGAGGTAATAAGCCGAACTCATAAAATCGCCTGCCCCGAACAAAGCGTGCGCCAGCGCCAGATCAGCCAATTCACTCGGGCCGTCAAACAATGAGGCGTTTTCAAGAGCCGTCACTGCGTTATAAAATTGACCTTGGCCCATGTAAGCGATACCTTGGTTGAAATACTGCGTGAAGTAATCTGTCGATTGATCCACGCTGATAACGGTTCTGGCCAGCATCGCGGTCGGTTCCGGCGATTCAGACTGTTCTTGGTCCTGCTCCCCGGCGGGTGCTTGACTCAATGCTGTTTCCGCTTGGGCGGCGTGTTCCGCTTCGATTGCCGCCATGGCCTGCTCATAGGGCGACGCCGCGGCCACGACAAACTCGCCGCTGCCAGTGGCAGCTTCCTCGGTTTCTTCACCAATTTGGTTATAAGCTGTCGGAGGGGGCAACTGCAATATGGATTCGCCGTCTTGCTCTAAGGCCTCTTCTTGCGGGGCGTTACGAACCTGGAACCGCCATTGCGGATTTATGTTCGCCGGTCTGGTGGTATCTATTTGACCATAGTTGTTCAGAGCCGGTGCTGAATATTGCGTTCCAACCCCCAAAGGCGCATAGCTGCCCGCGAACTGCTGCGAAGAAATGGTGTTCGAGATGCCCCCGAACGCGTTAACCGGCGCGTAAACTCGCGCTACCGGTTGGCCTGTCGCTGTTTGCGTAGTCATAACCTGATTGCCGAACGTGCGGGTAATAGACCTTGATGAATCCACATAGAAGCTTGGCTGCGCCACGCCCCGCGTGAGAGTTTGTTGGCTGGTGGAATCTCGACGGAAGTCGCTCAAGGTACCCAAAGCGTTGTAGCCGCTTGATTCAAAGGTGCTGCCATAGGGTACAAATCCTTGGAAACGCGCTCCGCCGGTCACGTTTCCGGTTATGTAGCTGTTCATACGCGGCGTAAGAGTATCGGTCGAGACGCTGGAGTTGAGCCCGAACGACCCTATTCGATTATTGGCGTCCAGCAATCGACCGTCTTGCGAAGCGTACTGTTGGGCCAATATCGGCGTGGCCCCGAACAATACCACCACAGTCAAGATTGCCGATGTCCAAACCAGCCTCCTCAGGCAGATATTGCTGATACCCATCTCTGGCCTCTCTTTCGTTATCATCGTCACAACGCGCTGGGAATCCAAAAGTTGTAATCGACGGTGTCCAAAACTCCACATAACCCCATTAATAACGCCCAATCAAGTTTTTTGGGCGACCACAACCGCCTGCAACCTTCATATAGTATATCACAAATTCTCAGCCGATGGAAGGTGTCAATGGGGGTTTTATGTATCCGGTTTATTCGTCGTCGTTGGTGTAGTTGGGCAGGGCTCCCCAGTTCAATTTGGTGTTCAGAATGTGCCATTGGCTGCGGCTGGTATTGTGTACCAAGTGAAAACTCGCCGGTGAGGCGGTAATACAAACTTCGTCGTCGGTTCCAATCGCGACATGGTCCTGGCCGTCAATTACCACTACGGCTCCTTGGCCTTGGGGCGCTTGCGTCTCATCGGTTTCTTGGTGGCTATTTCGGAACCGCAAGTTGATCGGCTCAGCGAGGTCCACCACGATGGGACGGAAGCTCAGCGAATGGGCCGCCAGGGGAGTAATGACCACCGCCTTAAGTCCGGCCGCCAAAATCGGCCCTCCCGCCGAGAGGTTATACGCCGTTGACCCCGTGGGCGTAGCGATGATTATTCCATCACCCGCGCACAGAGCCAGGTGTTCTCCACCGATGCTGACCGAAACTTCAATCATACGGAAAGGCGGCCCCGCGATAACAGCCATTTCGTTCACCGCGGTATTGGTATAAGGTTCTTGATTGGGCCTATTGATTTGGCAATTCAGCATCACCCGACGGGTGAGCGAAGGCCTTGCAGTCATTAGATGCTCGAACTGTTCCTGCAACTGCTTGAACGAAAATTCCGTCAGGAACCCCAGTTTTCCCATGTTCACGCCGATTATGGGTATCTCATTTTTGCCCAGAGCCCGCACAGTACCCAAAATTGTGCCGTCGCCCCCCAAAACGATCAAAAAGTCAGCCTCGGGCAGATTCTTAATATCCAGGGGTCCATCGAGATTGTGGGCCACGACTTCGGCGCGTCCTTTGATCCACTTAAACAGTTCCGCTCCTCGGCTGCGTTTGACCATTTTGAACGGATTGTCCAGCAATATGACGCGTTTCTGGGCCATTTTCGTTCCCTAAAGTATCTATCCGCGTTTACGTTGGCAAAAAGTTCCGCCGCGACACCCGCGACAAACTGCCCTCCATCTTAACACAAACCAGGTCTCAAAGCAATTAATCCATGCTCTTCCAAAGCCCATGTAATTGCTTAGGGCGCCAAATGGTCAGAGATTTTTTTAACAGGGTGCGAGCCGCACGGGCAGATAGACCGGCGGTAGATGGTTAGGAAATAACGCTTCCGATTGGCGCTGCCACAATAAAGACGACACGATTAACACGATTTTTGCCGAAGGCGTGATAGTTAGTTGAATGTAGAAGCTGGGTATGGGGAAAAAGGTGCGGCAATAAATTAAGTTTTGTTGCGGGAGATGCTAGACGATTGGTCAGGGAACCGGCAAGATGCCAGCGGTACGTTGTTGGTTGGTGGAACCGCGTGTGCAAGCAAGTTGCCCACCCTAATTACATGACAAAAAGGCTGTTCGTCGATTACTATAGCTTATTGAAACAAAGGCTATTTAGTAAAGGAGAACA
>JAFGKT010000066.1 GCA_016928435.1 Sedimentisphaerales bacterium
TAGCTGCCGGGGGCATTTTTCTGGTGCAGGGGGTTTGTTCGGGGGTGCAGTGGAGACGGGTGGTCAGGGAGTTTTTAACCGCGAAAAACGCGAAAGACGCGAAAAAGAGAACCGCTAATGGACACGGATAATCGCGAATAAGAATTAGCTGCCGGGGGCATATACAAGGCACAGGGGGATTAGTCGGGGGCACGGTGAGGGCGGTTAGGTCAGGGATTTAATCCGGTCGGTGCGAGCCGCACTGGCAGATGTTTACGCTCGCGGCTCTGTGTTGGGCGGGCGGTTTTTCATAAGTAATTTATTTCAAATGGTTTATGGTCGCACGACTAGGGTATTGGGGTTTTTGGCGGGGGTGATTGATTGGGGGCGATGGGTAGGAATTAGCAGTTAATCAAGGTAACGGGCTTGATGTCCGATAATAAATATGACTGTATTTATTTGTTGTGGTTTGCGAGATAAGTCATTTTTGCGAATGAATCGGGGCTGACATGGCTGATGTTCTTGATCAATCAGAAGTTGATGCTTTACTGCGTGCGGTAGCCGACGGGGGGATCGACACGGATGATTCCGAAGAAGGCATAGGCGGGCTAGACAGCTCGAGCAAAGCGAACGAGAAACAGCGCGAGATCCACGCTTACGATTTCAAACGTCCGGAGCGGGTTAGCAAAGACCAAGAAATGGCTCTGCAAGGAGTACATGAGAGGTTCGCGCGGAACCTTGGGGCGGCGTTGAGTTCATACCTGCGTACGATAATCGAAGTAAAGGTTCGCAGTACAGAGCAACTGACGTTCGCGGAGTTCACTTATTCTCTGCCGGTGCCGACTTCTTTTTCGCTGCTGAGCGCATCACCTTTAGAAGGTGAGATGTGTTTGGAAATCAGCCCTTTGATAATATTCCCGATAATCGACCGGATGCTGGGCGGGGGCAACGCGGAGTTGTATGTGCCGCAACGGCCTTTGACCCAGATCGAACAGCGGTTGGCGAACCGGATATTGGAACGTGCGTTGGACGCATTGGCGGAAGCGTGGAGTAACATCGCGGATGTGACATTTGAGATAACCCAGACGGAATCGAACCCGCAACTGGTCCAGATTGTGGCGCCGAATGAAGTAGTGGTTGTAATCGCTTTTGAGATCAAGATGGGCAACCGGGCGGGGTCGATGAGTCTTTGTATTCCGTTCAATGTTATCGAACCGGTGATGGGCAGATTAACGAGTCAAGACTGGTTCGGGCAGAATCAAAGTTCTTCGCTAGAAGATAGACGTGAATCACTAATGGAGAACCTTGGTGAAGCGAAATTGAAGATGCGTGCTTTCTTGGCTGAGACTACGATCAACATGCACGAGCTTTTGAATTTGCAGGTGGGTGATATAATCGAGACGGAGAAGGAATCGAAAAATGAACTGATACTGCAAATTGAAGGTGAGAGCAAGTTCGCGGGGCGTGCGGGGCAGTTTCGGGGCAACCGGGCGTTTAGGGTTACGCGGAAGTCGAAGGTTAAAGAGAAGATTTGAGGGCGGGGCGTCAGGGAATTTTTATCCGCGAAAAACGCGAAAATAAGAGAACCACGAATGGGCACGAATAATCGCTAATAAGATAGTTGCCAAGGGCGAACGCGGAAGTACAGTAAAAGGAAAGTGCTGGAACGGGAAGAAAAGCAAAATGTGTTCCCCTGGATGCCCGATCAGAGTCGGGCATGACATGTTTCGGAGGCACTAGGCGATAGTCTTGGGCGGGAGTGAGGGCGAAAAGGTCAGGGAGTTTTATCCGCGAAAAACGCGAAAGACGCGAAAATTAGAGAACCACGAATGGGGACGAAGCGGCGAATCGCCGCGGATAGATTGACCAACGGCAGATGGTTGGGAAAAGGCGTTTGTCGCTGGACGCTGCGAGCATAAGGGCGATGGAGCAGGGCGTGGGCACACGGTGAGGGAAAGATAAAACCCACCGACAGGTCGGCGGGCTAATCGCGGGCGAGGGCAATAAGAGTGGTTTGTTCAGTCGCTGCGTGAAGTGCTGGATGGTTCATTGGCGGATGCGTGATAGTTCATCGGGGGGTTCATCGGGGTCGATATTGAAAAGGTCCAACCACTGGCCCAATTGGCCGGGCGGTACACCTAAGCGTTTTTCTGGGGGATCTTTTGGGCGGGGCGGCGTGGAGGCGCGACGGATCATTTCTTCGAGATATT
The DNA here is from genome assembly GCA_016928435.1 of Sedimentisphaerales bacterium. Taxonomy (GTDB): domain Bacteria; phylum Planctomycetota; class Phycisphaerae; order Sedimentisphaerales; family SM23-30; genus JAFGKT01. Next base: position 2,190 of record JAFGKT010000066.1, read on the forward strand.
CGTGGGCTCTGATGGCTTTGGCGCGGCGGCGACGGGCGGCTTTTTGGATTCGGCGATCGGAGCTTACGATAATTAGTCGGCGGGGAGCGGTATTGCGTTGTATTAGTTGTTCGAGTAGGTCGTCGGCTTCACGGTGTGGGCCGCTGTATATTAGTTTGACAAAGCCGTCAGGTTCGATGGGGGTGAATTGACCTCTGGGTTCGGTGCCATCGAAAACAACTACGGCTGCCTGGCGCAAACGCTGCATGTCTTGGGCAATAAGGGCGCAAAGTTTGCGGGGGACGATGGAAGAGAAGTCGGGGAGTTTTAGGGCAGCGTGGTAGAGATTGTATCCGTCAAAGAGATACGGCATGGATAAAGCCACCCTTGATCTTAGTGCAGGCTGTGTTTGATTTTGCCGTTGACGATGGTGTAGGCTGCGCGGGCGTGCAGTTGCCAGCCATCATAGGGGCAATTGCGGCTCTTGGAAGCGAATTTATCGACGCAGACGGTGAATTCGGTTTTGGGGTCAATAACGGTGATATCGGCATCGGCACCAACGGAGAGAGTGCCTTTTGGGACTTGAAGGATTTGGGCGGGGGCGATGGTCATCATTTGGATGAGACGGGGCCAATCGATGGTGTTGGTATCGATGAGGGCTTTGACATATAGGCCCAGCGCTACATCGAGGGAGATGATACCGAAGGGCGCGTTGCGGAACTCGAGTTCTTTTTGGCTGCGCAAATGAGGGGCATGATCGGTAACGAGGCAATCGATGGTGCCATCAGCGATAGCGAGTCGCAGGGCGTCGATGTCCTCTTGGCGGCGCAACGGAGGGTTCATTTTGAAATTGGAATTGTAGGTTTGGCAATCGGCATCGGTGAGCAGGAGATGATGGGGGGTTACTTCGGCGGTGACGCGCACGCCTTCGGCTTTGGCGGTGCGGACGATACGCGCGGAGCCGGCGGTTGATATATGTTGGGCATGAAGGCGAGCCTTGGCCTGTTTGGTGAGTTGGACATCACGATAGAGCATGAGTTCTTCGGCGAGGGGATTTATTCCGGGCAGGCCCAAGATACTGGCGTAATGGCCGGAGTTCATGCAACCGCCGGACATGGTTTTGTCTTCGCAATGCTCCATAATGGGTCGATCAAACATGCTGGAGTATTTGAGGGCTTGGAGCAACACAGCGGCGTTGGCGACACCATCACCGTCGTCGCTGAAACCTACGGCTCCGGCACGGACCATTTGTCCCATTTCGGCGAGTTCTTGCCCTTGGCGACCTTTGGTGATGGCACCGATGGGGAAAACATGGGCCATGTCGGCGCGGGCTGCTTGGCGGGAGATGAATTCGACAGAAGCCTCGTTGTCGATGGCGGGATCGGTATTAGGCATGCAGGCGACGGCGGTGAACCCGCCGGCCACCGCGGCTTGGGTTCCGCTGGCAACGGTTTCTACTTCTTCGTCGCCCGGCTCGCGCAGATGAACATGCATATCGATGAGGCCCGGGACGATGAGTTTATCGGCGGCGTCGATGGTTTGATCGGGTTTGACCTTGGCGGACGATTTGCCGACAGCGGCGATTTTGCCATCCGATACCAGGAGATCGCCGACGGTATCGACGTTGTTAGCGGGATCAATGATACGTCCGTTTTTGATGAGCAATTGGGTCATTGACTTTTTATGTCCCTATTTTATTCCATAGCGGCAGCTTGGTTAACGAGGAAAAGCACGGCCATTCTTACAGCGAGGCCGTTGGTTACTTGTCGAAGGATTGTGCTGTTGGGTCCATCGGCGACTTCGCTTTCGATTTCGAGTCCGCGATTGATTGGGCCTGGGTGCATAACGAGTACATCTTTTTTGGCGCGGGTCATACGTTCTTCGGTAAGGCCAAACAAACGTGAGTATTCTCGAACAGAGGGGAACATTGGGCTGCCGATGCGTTCAAACTGGACTCGCAGCATATTAAGGACGTCCATTTCGCCGACGATTTCATCGAAGTTGTGGCAGACGGTTACGGGCAGTTGATTGACGGCGGATGGCATTAGGGTCGGCGGTCCCACAAGGAAGACTTCGGCGCCGAGCGTTGTGAGCCCCCAGATATTGCTGCGTGCGACGCGTGAATGCGCGATATCGCCGACGATGGCGACTTTTAGGCCTTTAAGGCTGCCTCGAAGTTCGCGAATAGTGAAGATGTCGAGCAGGCCTTGGGTTGGATGTTCGTGGTATCCATCCCCGGCGTTGACGACACAGGCATCGATGGATTGGCTGAGCATATAAGGGGCTCCGCCGGCGCTATGACGTATGACGATGATATCGATTCCCATGGCTTCGAGATTACGGGCGGTGTCGAGTAGAGTTTCGCCTTTGGAGACACTGGAGGCCTTGACGGTGAAATCAAGGACATCTGCACTAAGTCGGCTGGCAGCTAAAGAGAAACTGCTGCGAGTACGGGTGCTGTCTTCAAAAAAGAGATTGACTACAACTTTGCCTCTTAAGGGTGGGGCTTTTTTGACCGAGCGTTGTGAGACTTCCTTAAAACTCTCGGCGGTATCAAAGATATGATTGAGTTCTTCGGCGCTGAGTTCGCGCAAGCCCAAAAGGTGCTTTCGTTGCCAAACAAACGCCTGGCCTTCGGCGGCTGCCGTGTTATCGGCAGTCGAGGAACCTACTGATACATCCATAGTCGATTCACCCAATATTTAAGTACTGCGTACTGATAAGGAAACCGCCTTAGGCGGATACTGTTTTATGCTGGATTCGGCGTCTGCGCGGGAATGCCAGAGGCGAATTTGTTTTCCGTACGATAAAAATTTTTAATCATTACCAAATACGACTTCGTCACATCCATCGGTTTCGTGGAAGTGGACAGAGACTTTTTGGTTTCGGTCGGTTGTGGTTATGGTTTTAGCGACATAATCGGCCCGAATGGGCAGTTCGCGCTGGCCTCGGTCGATTAGGACAGCGAGGCGGATGGCTTCTGGTCGGCCCAGGTCAATTAAAGCATCCATAGCGGCTCGGGTAGATCGGCCGGTCTGGAGTACATCATCGACAAGGACAATTAAGCGGTCGTTAATGTCGAAGTCAATTTCGGTGGTTTTTACGACGGGCTGTTTGTCCGCGGCTCGATTGAGGTCGTCGCGATATAAAGTAATGTCTAGCGTACCGCGATCGGCATGGATTTGGTGGTTTTGGGCTAATAGAGCTTGGAGTCTTTGGGCGAGGATTTCGCCTCGTGACCGAACACCGACCAAAGCCACCACGGGGGACTCATCCTTGACGTCGTTGGCGATTTCCTGGGCTAATTGCTTTACCAAGCGTTCCAGTTCTTCGGCTTTGACGATAGTCTGATTAGTCATATTCACGCTTTCTGCCAAAGCGGCAGTTATTTCGTGGGCATATTGAGTTTCCGCAGGCCATTTTGTTAATAACTCTTAGATTAGCAGTTGGCTGGTTAAAAGGCAACCACTCATTTGGCGCAGAGCAGGCTCACGAAGAAAAAAGGTTATGGCATCACAGGGGAGATAAGGCCTTGCTATCGGAGGCACACACAGAGTTCCGTTGGCAAATTCGCCATGGCTCGGCTTCCCGGCAAATGCAAGCCTAAGTCATTATTTGACAAGGCTTTGCAAAAATGGAGGCGAGGGGAATCGAACCCCTATTTGCACGATGCGACCGTGCCGTGCTCCCGTTACACTACGCCCCCGGGAAACCGAAGTCATATTATATATAAGCTGTGTCGGTTGGCAAACGAAATCCTGGTTTAATTGGCGTTTTGGGGTGGGTGGTCTGATGGTAAAAATTGGATGGACAAAGGGGCAAATGGCCGATAAACTCTTTTGAGTATTTAGTTTTGAGGTGTTTCTTTTCAAGGAGATCGGTTGATGGACTTTAACGCAATACTGGCTGCAGGTTTTTTTAACTGGTATCAAATACTTCTGGTCATTGGCTTGATCGGCGTGATCATTTTTTATGTGATCTACAAGCGAACCCAAGGCTAAGAACGCCAGCGAAACATCCAGATACAGGTTTAGTTTGGTGTACTGATAATCGTGAGGCGCCGCTATTGTTTTTGACGCGGTGCAGATTGTGGGGGTTGGCTGCGCGGTGCTTGAGGTATTGCGGGGGTTCTATCTTTGTTTTGTGCTGTTGGGCTTTGCGCCTGGTTTTTATTGGGTCGCATTGTCGGGGTTTGGAGCGAAAGTTGGCTGGGGGGGAGTGTAGGCGGATGGTTTACAATGGTGGGGAATCGAGGGGGTTGGGTCAGGGAAATATTAACCGCGAAAGAACACGAAAAGGCGCGAAAGGGAAGAGAACCACGAATGGGCACGAATATTCTCGAATAAGAATTAGCTGCCAGGGGCGAGGCGATGGGGCAGGGGGTATGGCGATGGCACAGTTGGAGCAACAGGTCAGGGAGTTTTTAACCGCGAAA
>JAFGKT010000067.1 GCA_016928435.1 Sedimentisphaerales bacterium
AGCTTGGTGTTTGGTCATAAGTTTTTGATTAACAGGATATTGTCTGGTGTGATAGATGAAAAACGCACATAAAAAACAAGAAAATGTAGGATAGTATTACGAATAATCGCTAAGAAATTTTCGCCGCGGTATCTATTAATTATTGTTTTTCAAGATCATTTTTGATTACTCAGACAGTATTAGTGGAGACTAATGATACGAATAAAAAATTCACTAACTGGGTGAGCAACAACCACAACAGATCGCGCAAGATCACAAACGGGACGGGGAGTTTTATCCGCAGAGATTACGTAGGATTTGCGCAGATTTTAAGTTTGCCAGGGGCGGGGCATGAGTATCAATAGGGACATGGAATTTGATGAGATGCCTATCGGCAATGAAGTCGAACCCCCGAACGTGAAGTTCGGGGGCTAACGGTTGCGATTGATGGTTAGGGGGCCCTTAAGATATTTGCTTATTTATATTTCGCGGGCATGGCTTTGCCTTTTTTTGCGCTTTGGCAGGCAAGATCCAATATATGGATGGGTCGGCGTGCCCACTCGGAGGTAATGACCAAGGGGGTGCCTTTGACCATATGGTCAGCGATATTCTGATAGAATTTTTCTCGCGCGCCAGGACAAGAATTGCCCTTGGTAACAGTTACCGTACCGTTGGCTTTGGGAGTGATGACTTCATAGGTTCCTATATCCACCATGACATAAGTTCCCTTGGTGCCGGTAATTTCCAGCCAACCGCGTTTGGGATTCGCGTCCAACTGGGATATACACAAAGTTGACCATGCGCCATTAGCATAACGAACGGTAAGATAACCTTCGTCTTCATTGGTGTCGTTTTTCCACTTGGTCTTCGGGGCCCATACGCCGGTCTTGGCAAAGCCGCTGACTTCGACGATATCCGCATCCATCAGCTGTAGCGTGTACTCCAATAGATGTACACCCCAATCATAGAGTATGCCGCCACTGATGGACTTGCTGGACCGCCACCAGTCGCCCGGCTTAGCGAACTGGGCCATGTGTGCTTCTACCCGCACCACATCGCCAATGACCTTCTTTTTCTTGACCTGGTCCACGGCTTCGAGAATACAGCCATCCCAATGACGGTTGTGGTATGTACTCAAGACGAGCTTACCCTTTTTGGCGGCGGCGATCATGGCGTCGCACTCAGCGGTGGTAATCGCGAACGGTTTTTCGCAGACGACATGCTTACCGGCTTTAAGGCATTGCAGCGCCAGTTTGGCGTGGGTATTGTGGGGGGTAATGAGTACAATCAGATTTACATCTGACTTTAACATTTTAGCCAGCGATGTATAAGTCTCGATTCCTGGAAAATCTTTTTCCGCTTCTTTTAGCCGGCCGGCGTCTAAATCCATAACCGCCATAGGTGTCATACCCGCCATCTTCATTTGGTCCAGATGCGCCTTGCCCATGTTGAACGCACCGCCGTAGCCCACTACGCCTACCTTGATATCTTTAGCTTTTTTGAAATTTGCCATGTTTTACTTCCTTAATGTGTAACAACAGACTTTCTCGTAGTGCCAATTATAACTTACTTGGTGGCCCATATAAGACCGCGTCTTAGAATTTCTTTCATTTCGGGCACCTCAAAATCCTTAGCGTTGTGTCCCAACGAGGAATAGAAGACCTTGCCGGCCCCATAGGTTTTTTTCCAAACTACCGGGACCACACCACCTTTGGTCCAAGGGGCGTCATCGGTGCCGATGTGCGTCGCAGTTGCCAGGACTTCATTGAGCGGATCCACGTGCATATAATATTGTTCGGATTCCATCTCGAAATCGCTGATGCCTGCCACGATAGGGTCATCGGGTTTGATGATATTGACGGTGTATTTTCTGCCGCCTCCCCCAGGATGCGCGACAAATTGACCGCCGGTCATAAACTGATACCAAGTATGTTTGCGAAAGCTGTCGCAGAGTCCGCCGTGCCAACCGCCGATGCCTACGCCATTGAGTTTCACAGCATCAGTAATATTCCATTCCTGATCGCCGGTAAATTCGCCGCCGGTCCATGTCGGAATTATCAGATCCAGCCCCATCAATTTTTCCCTGTCATCAAACACCGACAAGCTGTCAGCCAGCTCAACATCGTAGCCTTCGGCCTCAAGTAACGGAGCCATAATATCGACACACTTTTTCGGTTCATGGTCCTCATAACCGCCCCATACGAATAAAGCTTTTTTCATCGAAAAGTCTCCTTGTATTGATATTAACGTTATTTCCAACTTCGCCTTTACACTATTTATCATATATAGCCCTTGACATTATTGCAATGGATGGTATTTTAAATTGTATGGACGATTTTCCCACGCATTTAGCTCCTTATCCACGGCGTTTTTCGGCCATGCCCAAAATACTCAATATAGGGTATAGGCCCCAAAAAAACACTTGGATCGATAATGCTTTCCCGACAGCCAATTTTTCGTTCATTCTTTCCGGGCATGGTCAGTATGGCTATGGCGGCCAATACTGGGACGTGGCAGCTCCGTGTGTTATAACCCAATGGCCGGCGGCGCGGCTGCATTATGGGCCGAATGATGGAGAGACATGGGAAGAGTTTTATGTCTGCTTTCCGGGAAAATGCTACAAACAGTTTTTGAAGTCAGGGCTGATGAGCGAGCAGCGAAGAATGTGGCCCATTGTGAATCAGAAGCGCTTTATGGCGGCGTTGCGTGGCTTTTGGGATCTGCTTAAGGAATTGGACTGGGCTGATCGCGTGGGATGGGCAGATCGCGCGGATATTGCCATCCAGAGTGTGATCGCAGAAAGCCTACTTGGCGCGGAGACCAACCTTGACGCGAACGATAGAGCCATTAATGACATTCGGCTCAAAATCGAGATGAACTATCTCGCTGACCACGATTTTGACGAACTTGCCCTTGATGCCGGGTTTAGTCCGTCGTCGTTCAGACGGCATTGGCAAAGGATTGTTCAGGTTCCGCCTGGGCGTTATGTTATGTCGTTGCGAATAGCTCGCGCTCAGCGTTATCTTATTGAAACCGGTCTATGTGTTGCTGATATTGCCGCGAAGGTAAGCTTTGACGACCAGTTATATTTCAGCCGGAAGTTCAAGCAGTTTGTGGGGGTGTGTCCTACGGAATACCGTCAAGTCAACCAAATGCCTAATCAATGATCGGGTAAAATACGATAATACCGCCGGGCCTTACACAGCAGATAAAAAAACGCCTCCTCGCTGGGCATCGTCCAGCCAAGAGGCGTCATATGACACGTTACGGTCTAAGTCAAATTTACTTATACTTTGCGGTCATTGCCTTGCTTTTCTTCATGCTTTGGTGCGCCAAATCCAGAATGTGGATAGGCCGGCGTGACCATTCCGGACTGATGACCAAAGTGGTGCCCTTGACCATATGATCCGCAATATTCTGATAGAAATCAGCGCCCTGATTGGGCCGATTGATACCTTTGGTAATCGTCACGGAACCATTGGTTTCAGGGCAGATTATTTCGTAAGTCCCGCCCTCCATAATGTAAGTGCCTTTGGTACCGGTAATCTCCAGCATACCGCGTTTTGGATTGGCATCGAGCTGTGAAACGCACAGCGACGACCATGCCCCACTGCTGTATCGAACGGTCAAGAAGCCTTCGTCTTCGTTGGTATCATTTTTCCAAGCGGTCTTGGAAGCCCAAACACCGGTTTTGGCGAAACCACTTACTTCCACAATATCGGAATCCATTAGTTGCAAGGTGTATTCGAGCAGATGCACGCCCCAATCGTAGAGGATACCGCCGCTAATCGACTTGCTTGATCGCCACCAATTGCCCGGCTGGCCGAAGCCGCCCATGTGTGCCTCAACACGCACAACATCGCCGATTACTTTTTGCTTCTTAATACGGTCCATCGCTTCCAAGATGCAGCCGTCCCAATGACGGTTATGGTAGGTACTCAGCACCACTTTGCTTTTTTTGGCTGCGGCGATCATCGCGTCACATTCAGCGGTGGTAATCGCCAAGGGCTTTTCGCAAACCACGTGCTTACCGGCTCGCAGACATTGCAAAGCTAGTTTGGCGTGGGTGTTGTGCGGCGTGATAATGACAATCAAATTCACGTCCGACTTCAGCATTTTCGGCAGTGAAGTATAGGTTGCGATACCGGGAAAATCTTTTTCAGCTTCTTTCAGTCGGTCGGCGTCGAGATCCATAACCGCTATCGGCGTCATGCCCGCCTTGTTCATCTCGTTCAAATGGATTTTGCCCATGTTGAACGCGCCGCCGTAACCGATCACCCCAACCTTAATATCCTTAGCTTTCTTAAACTTAGCCATAACCTGTTTCCTTATATGTCAAAAACAAACTCAGAAAATTACTAACTGCACTTTACTTGCTCGCCCACAGCAAACCACGTTTGGTTATTTCCTTTACTTCGGGCACATCAAAATCCTTAGCCACGTGCCCCAAAGAACTGTAGAACACCTTGCCGGCCCCATACACACGCTTCCAAACCACGGGCATTACACAGCCTTTAACCCAAGCAGTGCCTTCAATGTCGCCAAAGGTAGTGTTTGCCAAGACTTCGTTGCTCGGATCAACGTGCATATAATATTGTTCCGATTCTATTTCAAAATCGTTCAAACCCGCGGTAATCGGATCATCGTGATTTATAATGTTCACTTTGTATTTATGAATATTGCCCGGATGCGATACCCATTGGCCGCCGGTCATAAATTGATATTGGGTATTGCCTCGGAAAGCGTCGCAAGTTCCGCCGTGCCAACCGCCGATGCCTACTCCGCTATGAACCGCTTGGGTAATGCCCTGTTCCTGCTGCGGTGTCAATTGACCGCCGGTCCAAGCAGGTACTATCAGATCCAAACTCTTTAGTTTTTCCACATCATCAAAACTTGACAAGCTGTCGGAAATTTCGACCTTGTATCCTGCTGCCTCAATGATTGGAGCGATTATCTCCACACACTGCTTAGGCTCATGACCATCCCAACCGCCCCAAACAAACAACGCTGACTTCATCATAATCTCCTTCAACGGCAAAAAAAGTTGACCAGAATCTCCATTGGATAAACCGCCGGGCAGTTTATCACTTTGCTAAAGCAATTCAAGAAGATTATAGAAAAAAAGCCAAAGACAACTAAAATATGAACTAAACAAAACCCAAATAATCAAATTGGACCCAAATAACTAAATCAAACTAGCAACCCCCGAACGTGAAGTTCGGGGGCTAACGGTTTTGGTTGATGGTTAGAGGTGATGGTTGTTTTTGGGGATTTGGTTTTGGTTGTGTATTGAAGAAGCGTTTTAGGAGAAGATCGCGTAGCCGGCGGCTGAGAGGATAAGCGATATTATGGGGGTCATGAGCCATCCGAAACCGATGCGTTTGAGTGGTCCGAAATGAATCGCCTGACTTCCTCGGATGACGCCTATACCCATTATAGCCCCGACTATTGCCTGGCTTGTACTTACGGGTACTCCGATCATGGCGAATATATGGACGGTTGTCGCCAGGGATGCCACAGCGACGAGCGCGGTGAAGGCATCAAGAGGCATGATTCCGGATCCGACGGCGAACATAACTCGTTTACTGTAGGTTATCGCGCCGAGTGCAATCGCGGCGCCTCCGAGCATTGCCAATCGCTGATCTGTCCAGCCCTGGCTGGTGAATTGTCCGGACAATATTCCGGTGGCGTTGGCGACGTTGTTGGCGCCGAGGGCGTACGCTCCGTATATGCCCATTATGATTAGGCCGCTCCATAGGATTTTGTCACGTGATAACATGCTCATTTTGACATGAGTTATTACATAGCCCAATAGATGATATAGTATCCAGGCGATTATCATGGCTCCGACGGGGGTCGCGAGCCAGCAGATGACGACCTTTTGCAAGCCGGTCCAGTTCATGGTTTTGGTCGCCAATCCGACACCCGCTATGGCTCCGACTATAGCTTGGCTGGTACTGACGGGTAATCGCAGAATTGTCATTAAGGTGACGGTTATGGCGGCGGACAAGGAAATGACCATTATAGTTGTATGGTTATAATGGGCCAAGCCCCCATAGGTTTGAATTCCGGCTTCGCCCTGCAAGAAGGCTCCGGCAAAGACGGCTAACGAAAGAAGAATAGCCGCTTGACGGAAGGAGACTATACGGGCGGCCACGGCGGTGCCGAATACATTCGCGGAATCATTGGCTCCGAGCGACCAACCGAGAAAGCTGCCGCAAGCTAGCGGTCCCCAGATCATCCTATACTCTCCTTTTGGCGACCATGATTCTGATTCGGTCGCCGGTGCTTTCGGCTCTGTCGCTTATGGCGGCGATATGCTGGATAAGATTGCGTAGAAGCAGTTTTTCGCCGATGTCTCGGTTGCCGGCAAATAGTCGTTCGATAAGTTGTGCTTCGAGATTATCGACTTCGCTTTCGAGTTCATCGACCTTTCCGACGGCGACTGTTGCGCCGGTGAAATCGGTAAAGAGTTTGGCGACGCCTTCCAACAAGGTCGCGACGCAGCGTTGGCAGACGGTCAACATTTGGATAATATCGGGGGCCAATTCTTGTGGAACAGTAATATGATGGGTCCAAAGCATCCGGGTGACGGATTCGGCATTGTTAGGCACTTTATCGAGGGTTTCGAGCAATCCCAGGATATCGCCTCGTGATTCGGGGAACAGGGATTTGCTATAGAGGAGATTTTCGATATCGCGTCTGATATCGTCGGCGAGACTTTCGCTTTTGTGTACCTTGGTCATGTTTTCATAGAGCAGTTGCCTGTCCTCGGTTTCGCAATATGACCTTAGGCTTAGAATCAGCAGCTCGAGGCAGTCAGTTACCTGCCGGCAATACTGATCGATTTTTAACTCGACTTGCTTTTGCTTGCTCTGGAAAAACATGTTTCATACCCTTCCTTCATAACATTATATACAGCAAGGCTTTCCCGGGCATATTAACGTAAACTGAACTGTAACACAAATAAAATCAGCCGGGTTCGTCGGCAGGGGTGCGTTAATACATTCGGGCGGTCAGGGATTTTTTAACCGCGGATCTCGCTGATTATCGCTGATTTAGAATTTGCCAAAGGCAGGTTTCGGGCACAGGGGGTTTTGATCCTAAGTGCAATGTAGGTGGAGAGGTCAGGGAGTTTTTAACCGCGAAAGGCGCGAAAGACACGAAAATAAGAGAACCACGAATGGGCACGAATATTCTCGAATAAG
>JAFGKT010000008.1 GCA_016928435.1 Sedimentisphaerales bacterium
CATGAGCAAATGTTCTCCTTATCTATGGTGATAAGGATTATAATATATATTTTAATGGAAGTATAGGCTGTTTGGGCAACACGCCCTATCAGCCCATACTGACTTGGGGTGGCACCCTTTCGCGCAGCTAAAGGGTGGTTGAACGCCAATCAACGCTGCTCAGAACGTCATGCCGGACTTGATCGCCCCAGAAATATTGACAGACTCTCCAATCCGGCCCAATGGCCCCGACCTTTACATATCCCAGCCTTGACGCTAGAATAGGGTCGTTTTGCGGGTAATTTTGCCGTGTTGGTACTTCCACCTCGGTTTTGGTTTTAGTGATGAGACATGAACAGTTGCGACGGCCTTGATTATGGCCGGCTAGGATTGGCGCAGTAATGACGATAAAAATGGCGGTATTGACGGATCTTCACGCCTCAGCCCAGGCCGTGGGAGACCGTAGAGGCGATTGGGCTGAGGTTCTGCTCCTGCGGGCGGTGCATCGAATCAATCGTTGGATCAAACCCGATGTTACTTTGGTCTTGGGCGATCTTATCAACGACACTCAGGTTGATGTAGCTCGTTACGGCGGCATGCGGGAAACATTGGAGTTGTTGGATTCGCCGGTCATTATTCTGCCCGGCAACCATGATGTCGCACCGGATTCCTTTTACAAATATATGCCCGGCGGTGATGTCACCGAGGATATTGCCGGCTGCCGGTTTGTCAGTTTCTTGGATGAGCAGACTCCAGGCTTTAATGCCAGGCGAAGTGTCGAAGATATAGCGAGACTGCGCGACGCGCGTCAGGGTTGGAATGGTCCGATTGTCGCGCTGCAGCATGTTCCTCTGATCCCGCCTGACAGTGGCGAAATACCATACAGCTATGATAATGCCGAGGAAGTCGTCGCCGCCATGAAGCACGCCGGCGTCAATCTTACAATCTCGGGACATTATCACGAAGGTTGGGACTTGTTCGAGCGGGATGGAATTTGGTATTTGGTGGCGCCGGGATTGTGTGAAAGTCCGTTTACGTTTTTGGAGGTGCTTCTGGACGGCTCGGATGTGCGAGTCAACCGGCACGACCTGCGCTTGCCCGAACAATACCGATTAGTGGATCGCCACATTCATACGCAGTTGGCGTATTGCAGTGAAAATATCACCGTAGAACGCACAGCGGAATTGGCGGAGTTATTCGGCTTGGCGGGGTTCGCCCTGGCCGAACATTCCGACCAACTCTATTGCGCCCAAGACACCTGGAATAAAAAGCAATATCTCTATGATGGATTCGATGCCGTCAACCCCCAAGAAAGCCGCGTAGAACAATATTTTTCCCTCGCTAAGAACGCCGGCATTCCCCGCCAATCGATCGGCTTAGAAGCCGAGTCCACCTACAAAGAACCTCTCTTAGTACGCGATCAAGACCGAGCCCGTTGCGGATTCCTTATTGGCGCCGTCCATCAATTGCGCGAACTAAAAAAACAACAAACCCCCAGCGTCGAACGCGCCATTGACGATTTTCTAAGCCAAACCCAACAGGTCATAAACGCCGGCGTTGATATACTCGCCCACCCTTTTCGCATCTTTCGCCGACGAGGCCTTGAGCGTCCCGAATCCATTTATGAACCCGTCGTCAAAATGCTCCGCGATGCGTCCGTTGCCGCGGAACTAAACTTCCACACCAACGACCCGCCCATAGAATTCGTCCGCCTCTGCCTCGCGGCCGGCGTCAAACTAGCGTTTGGCAGTGACGCCCACAATATGTACGAGGTAGGCGAGTTTTGGCCTCAAATCCAATTGCTGCGACAGGCCGGGTACAACGGAGACTTCTCCGATATCCTCTGGCAAGGACCCAGCGATCGATAATAGCCGCTAGGAAACCCGACAATGTAAATCAAGAAAAAGTGCGACACGTAGCGGAGCGCAAGAGCCCGGAACGGAAATCGAACCCGCTGAGCAGAGCCGTTAATCAGTCCGTTTTAATACTTTACAGACGCCGTGGGGGCTGATATGATAACCGATGTGTCAAGCCGAGACGTTGATTCATCGCGGGGTAAAATTATGAAACAATTGCTACTGTGTCTGTTGTTAACGGGATTTATGCTTGGGGGTCTCGGTTGCGTTGAAGAAACGCAGCCTGGTTGGGAGGCGAGTCGGCTGCAAGGGGAGGAAGTTTTCGCGGCTACGGTCGGGAATTACTGTGAGTTGATCGACTATCAAAGTGTCCAGGTCCGCGCTTACGCCATAGTTTGGGGACTGCCAGGCACCGGCTCAGCCGAGTGCCCGCCTCATGCCCGGGAGGAGCTGCTCAATTATCTGCGGCGGATTAGAGGCGAAGGACTATTGCCTCGCTACGCAGGTTTTACTGCCGATCAGATTCTCGCCAGCCGGACGACGGCTGTGGTGATGGTATCTGGTTATGTTCCAGCCGGCGCGCCGGAAAACGAAAGTTTTGATGTGGAAATCTCAGCGTTGCCCGCGACGCAAACCACCAGTTTACAAGGAGGCTATCTGCTGCCGACGGACCTGCGAATCGTAGGTCCGGGTGCTTCGGGCAGAGTGGTGGCGTCGCGTCCTCACGCGGTGGCGGAGGGGCCGATCTTTGTCAACCCGTTTCCGCGGCCGGACGGTTCGGTGAGCGATACGCGTAGAGGCGTTATCCTAGGCGGAGGCCGGTCGATCAGGCCCAGGAGTATCCGTTTGGCGATTATCGAACCGGACTTGCGTAACGCCCGTTTGATCGAAAACAGTCTCAATACCCGTTTTCCCCAGGAAGTCAATGAGCAGACAGCGACGGCGACACGAAGCGATGTGGTGCTGCGGGTGCCTCAGGAGTTCCGCGACGAATACAGTCATTTTGTAGCGTTGGCGTTGGCGGTGTATGTACGCAGTCAGGGCGGCTATCAGGATACGATACTGCGGGATCTGGATGCGCAGTTAGCCAACGGTGATATCGATTATGTCCGCGCAGCGTTAGCGTGGGAAGCTATTGGGCGTAACGCTCAGCCGTTCTTGCGACGTTATTACGCCGACCCCGAAAGCGAGTTAGCTTTTTACGCGGCCGCGGCTGCGGCACGAATCGGCGATATGCAGGCAATAGACACTCTCATCGCAATCGCGGAAAACCCCAATCATCCGCAACAACTACTGGCCGCGCGGGACTTGGGCCGATACGCCAACGATCCATCGGCGCGAAGGGCTCTGATACGCCTGCTGAGCGATTCCAATGTTCGCTTGCGTATGTTGGCCTACGAAGCCCTGCGCAAAGTGGGTGATGGAAATGTTCGCAGCGAAAATTTGTTGAGTGGTTTTAGTTTGGACATTGTCCGCTGTGCTGAAGGGGCTGAGCAATTTGTCGGTATCTGGGCGGTGTCAGGGCCGCGGATTGTGCTGTTCGGCGGCGATATAGTCTGTCCCAGCAATGTCTTTTACATGTCGCAAGATGGACGTCTGACGATCAACGCTGCCTCAGACAGCGAAGAGTTCTCGATCACACGCCAATTGGGTGACGCGGGACAGATGGTTCAAGCTCGCTCGGCTTTGACGGTGGCGGACTTGGTGCGGGTCATGGCTCGGCCTTTGGCGACCAGGCAATCAGACGGCCAGACCGGCTTGGCGATGACATTTTCCGAGATTGTCGGCGCGCTCCACGGGCTGCACGAAGACGGCGTGATACCCGGCGGGTTCCAACTGCATCGAGTCGAAGGCGACCTGACAAGATAACCTATTCACAGGGGCTAGGCCGTCTGAATATGCCGGGGCAGGTGCCGTAGGGAGATTTTGCTTATCCCCGTAAGATTTGTTGACGTTTGACGCTATTGCGGGTACAAGATACCAATTGGTTATCGGTCTGGATATATAAGTGGTAGGCCCAGAACGGCAAGACAGTGTTTCGCCGTTGGCTTTGGGGCTGAAAATAGGTTTTTTCTGATGAATAAGGACCGATAATTGCGATTAATTAATACATATGCAATCTATACCTGGAAGGTATCGTCGGCGGATGTCATGGAGGACACGGACAGGCTATGCAACTAAAGAAGATTACCGTTTGCGGGTTCAAGAGTTTCGCGGACAAGACGGAGTTCGAGTTCGGTGATGGGGTTACCGTTGTGGTGGGGCCCAATGGGTGCGGCAAAAGTAATATTGTTGATGCTGTGAAGTGGGTGCTGGGTGAACAGAGCGCCAAGAGTCTGCGCGGCGGGCAGATGCTGGATGTGATTTTCAACGGCACCACTAATCGCAAGAGTATGGGCATGGCGGAGGTGACGCTGACGTTTGGTAATACGCGGAATTTGCTGAACGTGGATCATGATGAGGTGGCGGTTACTCGACGGCTGTTTCGGTCGGGTGAGAGTCAGTATTTGCTGAACGGCAAGGCCTGCCGACTGAAGGATATTCGCGAGCTGTTTATGGATACGGGGGTGGGGGCGGACGCGTATTCGATAATCGAGCAGGGCAAGGTGGAGGTTTTGCTGCAATCTTCGGCTGAGGATCGGCGGGCGGTGTTCGAAGAGGCCGCGGGTATAAGTCGATACAAAGCACGCAAAAAGGAGTCGCTGCGGAAGCTGGATCGGACCGAGCAGAACCTGCTGCGACTGACGGACATAATCGGCGAGTTGGAAAAACAATTGCGTTCGATTAGATACCAGGCGGGCAAAGCACGGAACTACCAAGTCTATACCACGCGTCTAAAGGAACTGCAACTAAATCAGTTCTTGGCGGAGTACCACAAATTCAGCAAAGAAGCTGAGGCGGGCAAAGACAAGCTGACGCAATTGCAGGATGAATTGATCGCGATTACCACAGGGTTAGAGAAAACGCAAACGCGGCTGAGCGTTTTGGACCATTCGATTGACGAAGTGGACCGTCAGTTGCGCCAGACCGAAGGGGAATTGCTGCAATGCACCAGCCAGATCGGCACGCAGCAGGACCGAATTGAATATGGTCATAAACGCTGCGCCGAGATCGAAGAATTGATGAACAGAGGACGCGGTCAGATTCGTTCGCTGCGGCAACAGATCACGAAACTACAGGAAGACGGCGCCGAGGCCCGGCAAGAGAACGAGCAAGCCCAAAAAGAACTGGAAGTAAAACAAGCGGAATTGAACCAGTTGCAGGACGCCCGGCAAGAACGGGCCCTGGAACTGAACGAATACCGGGCCCAGTTGGAGGATGAGAAAAGCGGGCTTATCGATATTGTCCGGCGAACGGCGCAGATACACAACGAGATTAATAGTTTGGATCTGCGTAAAGATAACTTGGCTGGACAAAAAAATCGTTTGCATGACCGCTCGGGTAAGATATCCGCGGAGATGGAATCGCTGTTTACCGAGAGAGCGCAACTGGACGCGAAGCTGGAAGAAATTCAAGTGCTGCTTACCGATTCGCAGCAGCAGTTGGAAGGCAAACGGCAGCAGCTAGCGCAGCTAAGTGAAGAACGGCTAAGCTGCAATGAGGATTTAGCGGCGGCGAAAGAGTATCGCAGCGGTTTGATGTCAAGGCGTCAATTATTGGCGGATATGGAAAGTAAGCTGGAAGGGGTGGATGCCGGGGTAAAGCAGGTATTACAGGCCAAGGCCGAGGATGGGCAGCAGTTTTATTATGTCAAGGGTATGTTGGCGGAACTGCTGCGGGCGGATGTGCAATACGCGACGATAATCGAAGCGGCGTTGGGGGAGAAGTCGCAGTATTTGATCGCGACCAGCGGTGAGGCGGTTCTGCAAGACTGCGAACGGCTGCGGGAGTTGAGCGGTCGGGTGCGGATGTTATGCTTGGATCGGGTTCCGGCCTATACGAACGGCTATGACTTCGCACAACATGAGGAGGTTCAGGCCCGGGCGATCGATTTGGTGTCTTATCCGGAAGATTGCGAGCGGTTGGCTTATCATTTGTTGGGCAAAACGATATTGGTTGACAGTATCGAGTCGGCGTTGCGGCTGGCGGAGGTGGTGCCGAGCGGTTATCGCTGGGTTAGTTTGGCGGGCGAGGTTTTGGAAGCCGATGGTACGCTGCATCTGGGGCCTCAGACGGGCCAGGCGGGGCTGATTTCGCGTAAGAGTGAACTGCGGCAACTGGAAGAAGACCTGGTTGATACGGATGAGCGAATTAGAGATCTGCAAAACCAAGCGGAGCAATACGCCAGCCAGGCGGGGCACCTGGAAAAGAATTTGCAGGAGCTGCGCACAGCGATTTATGAATCGAATACGGAGAAGGTGGAAACCTCGGGTCGGCGCGATCGATTGGAACATGATATTGATCGGTTGAAACAAGAACAGCCGATTATCGCTTCGGAGCTGGCGGGCTTGGAAGAGCAGATCGGCGAGGCGATGGAATTGCAGGCTTCCAGCAGGCAGAACCTGGTTGACCTGGAGTCGATAAACGAACAACGCAAAGAGCAGATAAGCGCGCTGGAAGAAACGATAAGGCAGTTGCAGAGCGAGGATCAGCAGAAGTCGGATGAAATAACGGAGATGAAGGTGTCTTTGGGTCAGACGCAGCAGAAGCGTTTGGCGCTGCGGGAGCGGATCGCGGCGATGGATTCGCAGTTGCAGCAGTTGAAGCATAACATGGAGACACTGACGACAGACTTGACGAACTCGCAGCATAATCTGGAAACGGCACAACGAGGTATTTTAGCGGCTGAATCGCAGATATCGCAATTGTTCCTGACCAGGCAGCAACAGCAGGAACAAAGTCATAAACTTCGGGACGAGCGGGAAGAACTGGCAGCGGAGAAGGAAGAACTGACAGAAACGGCGGCTCGGCAGAACCGTCAGCGGTCGGAGTGCCAGGAGTCGCTGCACGATGCTCAGATGCATTTGAACGAGACGCAGTTGCGTTTGGAAAATTTGGTCGGCAGGGCGCAAGAGCAGGTGGGGCTGGACTTGGCGGAATACTATCAGCGGGTGCTGACGGCGCAGGAAGAATCGCAAGCAAAAGCGGCGCTGACGGACGGACAAGAGCAAGAAGAACCAGCGCAAGCGGCTGCTGAGCAGGCTGAAGGCGAAAAGGTTGAGGCTGCCGCAGAGCAAGCGGAAGATGAGGAGGAGCAAGGGCCGGCGAATTTGATTAAGCTGGGTGAGCCGGTGGATTGGGAAGCGGTGAGCCAAGAGATAGCGGATTTGAAAGGCAAGATCGAACGGCTGGGCAACGTGAATGTAAACGCGATAAGCGAACAAGAAGAATTGGAGAAGCGGGCGGAGTATTTGAACGGGCAATTGCAGGACCTGGAAGAGTCGAAACGGCAATTGGAACAGTTGATCGAAAAGATCAATACTGAAAGTGAACAGCGGTTTAGAGCGAACTTTGAAGCGATCCAAGAGAATTTCGCGGAGTTGTTCCGTAAGCTGTTCGGCGGCGGCCGGGCGGAGATCGTGCTGGAAGATCCGGATAATATTTTGGAATGCGGGATCGAGATCGTGGCCCGGCCTCCCGGAAAGCAGTTGCGTAGCATATCGCTGATGAGCGGCGGCGAAAAGACGATGACGGCGGTGGCGCTGCTGTTGGGGATATTCAAGAGCAAGCCGAGCCCGTTCTGTCTGCTGGATGAGGTGGACGCGGCATTGGACGAAGCGAACGTGGAACGCTTTACCCTGGTAGTGAAAGAGTTCTTGGAAGATTCGCAGTTCGTGATTATTACCCACTCGCGACGAACGATGAGCGTGGCGGATGTGATCTACGGTATTACAATGCAGGAACAGGGGGTCAGCAAGAAAGTCTCAGTGCAGTTCAATAGTGCCGAGGCGGTAGCTTGACGCTGTGCCCGCGTTGAGGGTAATGATTTATGTTACAGTTGAGGATTTCAGGTGCGTTTTCGGTGTAGGATGACGAAGGCGGCTAGGCTTAGGAGCGTTATGGTTGCTGGTTCTGGGGTTATGACGAATGCCAGGTCGATGCTCTGACCAGCCATGGGGTGTCTTGCGGGGTATTTCAGTTCGGCCCATCCGCCGGTTGCTGTACGGTACACGGCGTCATCCTCGAAATGGTCCAGTGAAGTTTTCCAGCCATCGGCGTTGCTGGTATCTATTGTAATTCCGAGCCAGTAGATTTCGCCCAGCTTCTGGGTGAAGGGGTTTCTAATATTGGTGAGGTTCATCTGGAAGTATGAGTCATGGTCGTTAGGGACGTAGATGTTGGCGACGGGATCGTACCATCCCTGAACTCCTGTACCGCCGGGCACTGACTTATAGTCGAAATCCTCGCCGAGCGGAAATAGATCAGCCTGCCACAGTGATTCGCCGGGTCTGCTGTAAGGGACGCGATCACTGGCGGGGATGTTGGCGAATATCTCAACGTGGATATCCCAGAGGAATGGGATTTCGCCTTGGCTGTGCGAGACCCAGAAGTGGATGTCGCGAACCGGACCGGTCCAACTGCACTGCCAGTCGTCAGCGAGTATATAAGGGGCTTCGAAACTGACGTCTAGGCCGCACGGGTCCGGCAGTTGGGGGTAGTGCATTTTGTGACCGTCGTCGGGTGCCCAGTCGGCCAATACTATTGTACTTGTGAGCAGAACACAGCAAATTGTCATTAGTAGATGTTTCATGATTTTTTCCTTTGGATTGTCTGTTACTTGTTGTTTTGCTGGGAACATTCCGCAGCAATACATTTTCAATCCTCCGGTTGCAGCAGAAACTGTTTTTGCATTTGCACCTTCTTTCTAATAGTTATGACATAGACAATTGGTTTTTCTATGGGATCGGTTTTATCGCTGAGGCGCGCATGAGCATTAAAGGTTTGTTGTATTTTTTCTGTTCGAAGGAGAAATGATTTTTACGATGCGCGCAGAACCACCGGCTCGCCTTTTTCGCACACTGGGAAACCTCTCTCTACTCCATGGACCAGAACAGCCCATAGATCTATATTTTTAATATATACCTAGACGGCTGAAAAATCAAGTGCAATCCCGATTGTCGCTGGGTCTTTTCGCAAAGAGTTGTTTTTTGGTGGGAAAGGACAGACGTGAAGGAACACTGTTATTGCTATTTCCACGTAATTGGATCAAGTTTGTAGTAGTTTTTAAGTTCGTCGTAGAGTTGGGGGTGTTTATTTTTCATTTGCTTTGGTTTTTCGAGGAATGCTTCGGTTGCTACGGCGAAGAACTCGGCGGGGTTGGTGGCGCCATATTGGCGTAGGATGGTATGGTGGTGTTTTTTCGCTTCGCCGCGTAGGACATTATATTCGCGGTTTAGCACTTTGGCCCAACTGGCGTAACAGGTGCGGTTTTCCAGAATAGGGGCGCCGTCGGCGCTGCCGTCTTCCTGGTCGAGGCGGTGGGAGAACTCGTGGAATACTACGTTTTGTCCGTCGGCGATGTTATGGGCTCCGCCGATGACGCTGTTCCAGGCGAGGACTACCGGGCCGTTCTGCCATGATTCTCCTTGTCGTGGTTGGTTGGCGAGGTCTCCTTTGCCGCCGACATAGGCGGTGGGATAAACGAGTATGGATTTGAGCTTGGGGAAATAATGTGTCTTATGATTTAAAAGTAATATACACGCTTGAGCGGCGATGGTGACACGGATCTCGTCGGTTATTTCGAGTCCGCCACAGCCTTCGAAATATTTCTCGGCGAGAAAAATGTTGATCAGGCCTTCAAGTTGTGGTTTTAACTCTGCGGGGAGGCGATTATACAGAGGGACATTCTTTACGAGAATTGCCCGCCATTGGTAGTTGATCGGCTGGGCCAATAGACGCTGACGGTGAGCGTTACGCAGCGAGCGGCGCCATATAGGGATCGCCAAAGCCAATATCAATACGGGTGTAATTATTTTGATCGCGAACATGTTATCTCCAAGCGGTAGCGGTTGGTGTTCGGGGTGTCAGGGATTTTTTTGACGTGATTTCTTTCATTGTAGAGAGGTGGGGCGCTTAGACGAAGGTAAGTGGTGGGATGGGTGGTGTTAGGTTTTTTTGTTGGGCTTGGTTTAGGAATTGGGTTAGGGCTTGGCGGCCTATTGGGCCGTAGTTTATGGTTCATTGGTTTACGTACATTGCTATGAAATTGTCGGCGGTGGCGGTGGGTAGTCCGCGGCCGAACTGTAGGGCGTATTGGATGGCTTCGGTTCGGTGGTTTAGGGAATAGATTATGCTTTTTTGGATAATTTGGCTGGTTTCTTAAAGCCCGAGCAGACCTTATTCACAATCGGTTTGCCGCAAACCTTGCGCAGGGAGCATCCGCATGTCTGACACATAATCCACTCCATTTCGTTAAGGAACCTGCCGCAGGTCCCTTCCGGCATAGTCACGCATGAGCCGCATGGCCGTAATGCATACCCCAGCGCTTCCAGATCGAATTAATCATTAGAATATCATACACCGCCGAAACCCCAACCAGCGTGTACACAATCCTACTGATCAGGCTCATACTCCCAAAGATCGCCGCCACCAGATCGAAATTGAACACGCCCACCAGTCCCCAGTTCAGTCCGCCAATGGCCAACAGTATCCACACAATAACATCAACCGTTTTCATCGTTTTCATGGTCGACTCCTGTTCTGATATGCCTGTGACCTCGTAAACCACACATTCTGCATTATCGCTCCAGCCCTTTCTAAAACCAATGAAAATCTGAAATTCTGGACCTACCTCAAGCCCCCTGACCACTGGCGGTATCCGCGACGTACTGATCGGCGGAGACGGGTAGGGTTTGGTCTTCGGTGAAGATCATGGATCGGCCGTTACGTCGGCGTAGCCGCATGGGGATATGGACCACCACGGCATCGCCGTCGCGGGAGATTACAAGGTTCATGGAGTTTGGGGTTTTTAAACGAAGGTAAGTGGTGGGATGGGTGGTGTTAGGTTTTTTTTGTGGGCTTGGTTTAGAAATTGGGTTAGGGCTTGGCGGCCTTTTGGGCCGTAGTTTATGGTCCATTGGTTTACGTACATTGCGATGAAATTGTCGGCGGTGGCGGTGGGTAGTCCGCGGCCGAACTGTAGGGCGTATTGGATGGCTTCTTTGCGGTGAGTTAGGGAATAGAGGATGCTTTGTTGGAGGATGTTGCTGATTTGTTGCATGGCGCCTGGGCCTAGGTCGCGTCGGATGATGTTGCAGCCTAGGGGCAGCGGGAGTTGGTTTTGTTCGTACCACCATTTGCCTAGATCGAGGATGCAATGGAGGTTTTGCTGTTGATAGGTTAGTTGTCCTTCGTGGATGATTAAGCCTGCGTCCACGGCACCATCGAGGACGGCGGGCAGTACGGCGTCGAAGTCTAGAACGGTTTCGTGGAATTTGCCGATCGCTAGTTGGAGGGCGAGGTAGGCGGAGGTTAGTTTGCCTGGTATGGCGATGTTGAGTTGGGGTAGGTCGGTTAGGGGTATTGGTTGGCGGGCGACGAGTAGTGGGCCGTGTGCGCCGGTGGCGGGAGCAGGTATGTCGGGGAGGGCGTAAATTTGGTCGGGATCGGGTTGGTAGGTTGCCAGTTCGGTGGCGCCCATGCTGGCGCCGCTGGTTAGGATGGCGTATTGGTGATGGAGGTAGGCGTAGGCGTGTACGCTGACAGCGGTGACTTCGAGGCGGGATTCTTGGGCCCAGTCGTTTAGGGTTTGGATATCGCGGAGGATGTGCTCGAATTTGAATGGGCTGGTTTCGATGAGGTCGTGGGCGAGGGCGTAGAACATGAAAGCGTCGTCGGAGTCGGGCGAATGGCCTAGGCGTATTAGTTGGGTTTTGGGCATGGGGTTAGGTTTTTGGCTGATGAGGTTGAAATGAATTTGGACCCCCAGGATGAACCTGAGGGCTAAGTTGCGGTTATTGATGATACTTCTATGGTTTATTGTTGGAGGTTGGGGAGCATTAGGTCGGAGTAATCGATGAAGTCGGCTGGGTCGTTGGGCCAGGCAGCGGATCGGTCGATGGGGCCTGCGCCTAGTGCAGAGCTGATGGCATCGTTATAGACGGCGAGATTGTTGAGGAGCGATTGGATGTCGGAGAGGTATTTTTTAAGTTTGGCTGTTAGTTGGTAGTTATCGTAGCCTTCGAGGAGTGAGCGGAGCGCGACGCGGCCGGCGGTGTCGAACTGGCGGTTGAGGTAGGCGATTTGGCCGACGGTTCGTTTGACTTGAACAGCGATTTCGGGGGCGACGTTATAGACGTGGGTGGCCAGACGGGTGAGTTCTATGGCGAAGGTGATTTCGAGTATGGTGCCGGGCGATTCGTTGACGGTGCGCCACTGATGGATCAGGTCGGTAAGCTCGACTAGATCTGCATAGGATTCGGCGAGTGTTTGGGGCTGAGCAGAGAGCAGAGTGTTGGGGTCTATGATGGGTAAGGTGATGTTTTCGGAGTAATCCAGGCCTTGATGGAAGTAAGGATAGCTGAGTATTAGGAAGGATCTTTGATTGACGTGGGGATGATAGTGAGGCAGGTAGATTTGTCGGGGGGCTTGCCAATTGGCCAGGGGCGGTTCATCCGGAGCGGGGTTGAGCGGGATAGCGGGAGCGAGATTGGGATCGAGGGAGGTTACATTTATGATACCGGGGAGAAGGGGGTCAGCGGGGGGGGAACAGGGATCGATGATTTCGGTTTCAGCAGCGGGTGGAGTTTCGGATTCCGGGGTTTGGGCGAAGAGGGGACAAATAAGGAGTAGAGTTAGAATGGCGACAGTGATTGAATGGGCGTATGGTTTCATAGTGATATTGATGTAAGTCAGGTGGCGTCGGGTTGGGTTTGACATTGGCTGGGTAGATTGATGGTGAATGTTGTTCCTTGGCCTGGTTGGCTTTGAACGGAGATAGATCCTTGGTGGGCTTCGATGATGTCTTTGCATACGGCCAGGCCTAGGCCGTTGCCTCGAAGTTCGCCTGCGGCTGGGTTTTCAGCTTTGGTGGAGAAGAACGGTTCAAAGATGTGTTCGATAACGTCGGAAGGTATGCCGCAACCGGTGTCTTTGACGACGAAGGTGACGGTTTGGTCGTCGTTGGTCTGAGCGATGATAGTTAGGGTTCCGCCTCTTTCGAGCATGGCGTGACGGGCGTTGATGAGGAGGTTGAGTAGAACCTGCTGGATTTGGCTGGGATATGCTTGGAAGGAAAGGTCCGGCGGGATTTCCTTAATAACGGTGATGTTGTCTTTGGCGAAGTCGCGAGCGAGGCAAAGAAAACAGTTGTTGACGAGTTCGGTGAACGAAATGTCTTCAGGGACAGTGGATTGTTGACGGGCGAATCCGAGCATCCGGTGGATGATTTCAGAAGCGAGATTGCCTTGCTGGATGGCTTTGCGGAGGGCCTTTTGGGCGAGTTCGTTGTCTTCGGGGTTTTTTAGAGATAGCTCGGCCCAATTGATGATGGGCACAAGGAAGTTTTTGAATTCGTGGGCGGCGAGGCAAGCAATGGTGCCGAGTGAAGCGAGCTTTTGAGTGGCTTGGATTTCCTGCTCCAAGGCTTGGATGCGGTATCGGTTGTCCTGGAGTTGTTGGTGTAAGTTGACACGTTTGTTGATCAATCCAGCCAAGATGACCTCCGAGTTTTTTGGTCGGTATATGCGAAGACTCAAAGCTGGTCGCATGGGCCTACCTAAGAGACGTATTGCCAAGCGTTTCGGGCGTCTTTAACGGTACCTATCCGTGGTTCCACCATACGCCAAAACAAGTGTAATTAATCCCAGCCCGCTGTCAATCCACAACTGACAGTGGACAATTAGCTGCTATATAGTTTAGACTGTTGATAGCGGGTGTCGGAGGACACAGAGGTTTCATTGGGCCCGCTTGTGACGTTAATGACTGTAATAAAAGTAGTATCGGGCGGTTTTGAAGGATTTCTTGAAAGTGGAAGACGAATCATTATTGGGGCAGTTATTGGACCTTGCGGAACGATTAGGGATTGAGATTCGGTACGTCGCGTTGGGCAGCGGAGGCGGGGGTATTTGTACGATCAAGGGTAAGCGGGTGCTTTTTGTGGATAACTCTGCGGATTTGGTGGAGCGGGTAGCGGTTACGGCTGAGGCGCTGGCTGAGGAAGTGGCTTTGGATGAGGTTTATGTGCTGCCTGAGGTGCGGGTAGTTTTGGAGCGTTATGGGGGTGGCGGCAAAAGCTAATTTGGAATGTGAAGCGCAGTTGGTGTTCGACCACCCTTTAGCTACGCGAAAGGGTGCCACCCAGTCGATGGTTGGGAGAAGACGGTTGGGATAGTAGGTATGCGGTAATACTCGACACTTAAGGGCGGCCCAGATTAAGGATTGATGAGATGTTGGACTTGGATTGGTTTTGTCGATATGATGTTGGTATGTTGTTTTTAGGGGGATGATGGATAGTTATGGTCGAACCCCCGGTGTGTGAACCTGGGGCTAAGAGCTGACATTGTGATTAGGACATATAGTGATGGCAGAAGCGGACAAGAAATTGGATTGGGAAAATAGTGATATATTGGTGGTTGATGACAATGCTCAGAACGCGGAGTTAATGGAAGCGTATTTGGAGTGTTTGGATTGCCAGGTTCGGATCGCGGTTGATGGGGTTGACGCGTTGGAGAAGATCGCGGAGAAGGTTCCGGATATTGTATTGTTGGATATTATGATGCCTCGCATGAGCGGGTTTGAGGTTTGCCGAAGGATCAAGGCGGATGACGCGACGAAGAATGTACCGGTCTTGATTGTGACGGCGCTGAATGAGATAAGTGACGTTGAGCGGGGTGTGGAAAGCGGTGCGGATGATTTTCTGAGTAAGCCGGTAAATAAGTTGGAGTTGCTTACGCGGGTTAAGAGTCTGCTGCGGGTTCGTCATTTACAGAGTGAGTTGGAGCGGACGCTGAGTTATTTGGCGGACTTGGAAGATGAGCAGATGGACGAAGATTTATAAGAGATGAGAAGAGGGGGGTGATGGTTATCTGTGGTCCAACCCCCGGGATGTGACGTACGGGACTAAGAGTTCCAGTTGTTGGTTGGTGTTTTTTGATTTGGATGAGTCAAGGAAAAGTGATGATAAAACGATTGATTATATTTTTGTTGGTGGGGTTAAGTTGTGGTTTGGTTTTTGGTCAGGTTGATGAGGGGGGTGATGAGTTATGGACGGCGCAGGAGATACGACTGGTTGATCGTCCTGGGGAGATAGTAGCGATATTGCCTAACGGAATGACGGCTATAGTGCGTGAGAACCATACGGCACCGGTGGCGGCGGTGCGTCTGCACGTTCGGGCGGGGAGCATTTATGAACAGGAGCATCTAGGGGCGGGCATGAGTCATTTGTTTGAGCATTTGCTGGCAGGCGGTGAGACTAGAGACAGAAGTGAAGAGGAATCTCGCCAGTTGATCGAGCAGATAGGGGCGCGATTCAACGCTTATACGAGCAAGGCGCAAACGTGTTATTTTTTGACGGTGCCGGCTGAGCATGTGGGTCAGGCGTTGAACTTGGTGGCGGGTTGGGTAACGCGTCCGACGTTTCCGCAGGACGCGTTCGAGCGTGAATGGGGCGTGGTGCAGCGAGAGTTGGAGATGGGCGCGAGCGATCCGGACAGGTATTTGTGGAAGTTGTTTGATGAAGTGCGTTATCATGTTCATCCGGGGCGTTATCCGGTGATAGGTCATCAAGCGATAGTTCAGCAGTTGACACGGGAAGATATTTTGGCGTATTACGACCGGATGTATGTGCCGGACAATTGCGTGGTTGCGGTTGTGGGGCATATTAACGCTGAAGCGATGCTGGAGCAGATAAAGCGGGAATTCAGTGACTTTACGCGTCGGGGCAGAAGTGAAGCGGTATTGCCTATCGAGCCTCCGATAACTTCGCCGCGGCGTGTGGTGCAGGTTTTTGAGGCGATGGAAGGGCCCGCGGAGATGGTTATTGGGTTTCCGTCGTTTTCTTTGCAGCACGAGGATTTGTACGCGCTGGACACTTTGGCGAACATAATGGGGGGCGGGCGCAGCAGTAGGCTGTATCGGCGGTTGGTTGAAGGGGAAGATCAGTTGGCGTTGAGTGTTTGGGCGGGGAACTATACGCCTGACTGGGCGGAAGGGACGTTTGAGATTCAATGCACGGTGATGCCTGACAAGGTTGAAGCGACGGAGACTGCGGTTTGGGAAATTATAAACGATATCGCAGAGAATGGGGTAACAGAAGAAGAATTGGCGCGGGCGAAGCAGCGTTTGGCTGGTGATCATATTCGTTCGCATCAAACGGCAGAGCAACAAGCTGATACCATGGCGCGGGATTATTTGGCGACGGGTGATGCGCATTTCAGCGATCACTACATTGAGAATATGCAAGAGGTGACACGGGACGAGGTTCAAGAGATGGCGCGGCAGTATCTGCGGGCGGAGCGTCAGATAACGGTGGTTTTGACGCCTGTGGCGCTGCCTCGCGCGGCTGAGGAGGCCGCGGCGCAGACGAGCGATAGTCCGATTCGGCGGATTGTGCTGGAGAACGGTTTGCGGGTGCTTTTGCGGCGTAATACGAGTGTGCCCTTGGTGAACATGCAGTTTTATGTTTTGGGCGGGCTGTTGGACGAGACGGACGAAAATAACGGTTTGACGAATCTGATGGTGCATTTGAGTACTCGAGGCACCGAGGACATGAACGCACAAGAGATCGCTCAGTATTTTGACAGTATAGGAGGGGCGTTATCGGCAGGCTGCGGAAACAATACGTTTTTCTATACGAGTGAAGTGCTTTCGGGGGATTTCGCGGAGGCGTTTGGAGTTTATAGTGAAGTGATATTGTCGCCGACGTTTCCGGAGAATGAGTTGGAAATGCTGCGCGAACAAATTTTGGCGGGTATAGCGCAGATATCGAACTCATGGGGCGCGGCGGGTGACCGGTACTTTAGAGAGCATTTCTTTACGCGGAGTCCATACCATAGACTGCGGTACGGGACAGCGGAAGCGGTTGGAGCGATAGAACGTGATGACATATTGGCGTTTCATAGTGAGCATTTGGTGGGGTCGCGGGCGGTGCTGACGATATTCGGTGATATTGATTTGGAGGCTACAGAGGCATTGGTGCGGGATACGTTCCAGTATATGGCTCGTGGTGAGGCGTTTGATACGCAGCGTTTTGCGGTGGATTTGCCTAACGAGGAGCCGCGATTGTTTGTGTCGGAGACGCCGAAAGAAGGCGCGGTTTTGCATGTTGGATTTCCGGGGATAACGTTGAGTAATGTTGAAGATAGGTACGCGTTGGATGTGATGCAGCAGATAGTGGGCAGCAATACCGGTTGGCTTCACGAAGAACTGCGGGGGCGGGGTTTGGTGTATTATGCTTGGGGGATTAATTTCGCGGGTTTGGTGCCGGGCTATTTCGCGGTGACTTCGCAGTGCGAAGCGGATCAGGTAAGCCAGGTTATATCGGTGATACAAGAAAATCTGAACCGCGCAGCACGGGGTGAGTTTACCGAAGCGGAAGTTGCACGGGCAAAAAGCCAGTTGGTGAACTCGGAAGTGCTGGATAAGCAGACAAACGCGGACATGGCGACGAGCGCGGCGCTGGATGAACTTTATGGGTTTGGTTACGATTGGGGCGAGCATAACGCCGATCGGATAATGGCGGTGACATTGGCGGATGTGCAGCGGGTGGCGAATCAGTATTTGAATTCGGTGCCGGCCACGATAACGATATTGACCAGTGATCCGGATGCGCTGCAGGAAGATGTGGAATAAATGCGGAATACGAACCACGAATGGGCACTAATATTCGCGAATAGGAATTAGTTTGCCAAAGGCGGGTTGTTGGAGTTGATGGTTTTATGGTTAGTGGAGGGTTGGCGTTGCGGATTGGGATAACGATGAATTTGCGAGGTGAGGGGACGGGGGATGAGCAGGTTTATTTGGATCAGCGTTATGTTGATTATGTGCATGGTGGGGGCGCGACGGTGGTGCCGATTATTGTTAGTCGGGACGCGGAGCGGTTGGGGGCGGTGCTGGATGCGGTGAGCGGGGTGGTGTTTAGCGGGGGGTATGATTTGGATGCGGCGCTTTGGGGTGAGACGATGCACGAGCAAAGTATTCAGGTGTCGCGAAAGAGGCAGGAAGGGGAGTTATTGCTTTATGAATTGGTGCGGCGGCGGGGGTTGCCGGTGTTGGGGATATGTTTGGGAATGCAGTTGATGAATGTGGCTGAGGGTGGGAGTATTCATCAGCATGTGCCGGACTTGGGGCTGGGGGTGGTGCATCAGGTGGAAGGTGAGAAAGTGACGCATGAGATTGAGTTAGCGGGGAAGCTGCGGGATTGGTTGGGATGTAAGCGGGCAACGGTGAACAGTTATCATCATCAGAGTGTGAATAAGTTAGGTAAGGGATTGAGGGGGGCGGCGTGGAGCGGGGATGGTTTAGCGGAGGCGATTGAAGGTGAGGGCGATGGTTTCTTATTGGGACTGCAGTGGCATCCGGAACGGGATATGGATGATGAGGTGAGCAGGGTGATTAGGGCGAGGTTTTTGGCGGCGGCTGCGGAGAGAGAACCACTAATTGGCACTAATCACTAATTTAAGATTAGCTGCCACGCGAAGGTACAGGGGGCATTAGTCGAGGGGGCAGAGGGTGGTTATATGAGGATAAAGGGGGATATGGTTAAATTGTGATTATAAATGCGAACTTTGCTTGCCTGAGAAGGGTTTATAAGTTATATTGTAGGCTTATTGTGGCAAGGTGTAGGTTAGTTAAAGTTTGGGGTGTCGGCAGCGATGCTGACTGGTTTTGAAGCGGGGGAAGTGGATTATTATTCCAAGATATATGAAAGTTAAACGGTATAACAATATGCCTGGAAAGATACATAATTGGATACGGGGGCTGCCTGGTGGGGTGGCGAAGCTGGACAAGCAGGTGCGTAAGCTCAACAGCAATTTGAGCAGTGTACATACGACGACGCAGTTGCTGACCGGGCCTATGCAACTGGAGCAGGTTTTGGAAATCGTATCGAAGACCATTACTGACGCTTTGGGAGTTGACGCGGCTGCTATTCGTCTGCTGGACGCTGAGCATGGTACGTTGGAGTTGAAGGCGACGTATGGGCTGAGCGAGGCTTACCGGAACAAGGGGCCTGTCAGCGTAGCGCAGAGTGAATTGAATTTGCGGATACTGAACGGCGAGACGGTTGTGGTTTATGACATGCAGTCGGATTCTCACTTTCAGAAGTACCATGACCAAGTGGTAGCTGAGGGGCTGGTGAGCAATCTGAGCATACCGCTGCGTTATCACGATAGGGGCATAGGCTTTTTGCGGCTGTACACGAGACGACCTCGGCGTTTCAGCAAGAATGATATTTCGCTGGCGCAAACAGTGGCGATGCAGTCGGCCGCGGCGATAGAAAACGCGCGTTTGTACAGCGAAGCGCTGGAAGGCGAACGCATGGCACGGCAGGTGCGCTTGGCGGGGGTGGTGCAAAGGCATCTGATACCTAAGTCGTCTCCGAAGTTGGAAGGTTACGACTTGGCGGGGCAGTATGTGCCTTGTTACGACGTGGGGGGCGATCTGTATGATTACGTGGTAACAGGTGACGGCAGGTTGGTGTTGATTATCGGTGACGTGATGGGCAAGGGTGTGCCGGCGAGTTTGGCGATGGCGTCGGTGCGTTCGAGCATTCGGGCGTTTTCGGAGTTTTTGAAGTCGCCTGAGGAGATGGTCAAGCGAGTGAACCGGATGTTCTGCCGGGACACGATAGAAGGGGAATTCGCGACGCTTTTTTGCGCGAATTTGGAATTGGCGACCGGTAAAATGAGCTATTGCAACGCGGGACACAATTATCCGCTGTTGTTTAGGGGCGATGAGGTTATCGAACTGCGAACGGGCGGAACGATTTTGGGTGTGAACCGAGAGCTGGAATACGAAGCTGGGGAGATTGAGATGCAGGGCGGGGATTTTCTGCTGCTCTATACGGATGGTTTGGCGGAGGCGGTGAATTTTGAGCGGGAACCGTTCGGGGTGGAGCGGATAGTGCAGGCGGTGCGGGATTCGCGGCATCTGCCGGCGGAGCAGGCGACGCGGAATATTCTTTGGACGATGCGGAAGTTTACGGGTCTGACGCGGCGGTTTGACGATACTGCGGTGATCGCGTTGAAGCGAGACGAATAACGTAAACTTTTTTATGACAGACACTAAGGGAGGTCAGGGAGCTTAGTCGGCAGATTTCGCAGATTTTAGATTTGCCAGAGGCAAGTATTAAGCACAGGGGGACTGGTCGTGAATATAATGGGGGCGATTGGTCGGGGATTTTTTCATGACGGGTGGAGTGGTTTGGGGTATATTAATTAGTTTGCTCGGGTTTTGTTGAATTTCCTTGGAGATTCGTGAGTTCACTCGGATTTTGAGTCAAGTTTTGACATTTGTGATATAGGAGTTAGTTATGCGATCAGATGCAGTCAAGAAGGGTTTTGAGCGGGCGCCGCATAGAGGGTTGTTGAAGGCTTGCGGGATCAAAGATGAAGATATGGGTAAGCCGTTCATCGCGATTGCCAATAGTTATGTTGATATCATCCCGGGTCATGTGCATCTGAACGAGGTGGGGCAAGAGATGAAGCGGATTGTGCGCGAGGCTGGGGGCGTGCCTTTTGTGTTCAATACAATTGGAATTTGTGACGGGGTGGCGATGGGGCACACGGGTATGAAGTACTCGTTGGCCAGCCGGGAGATCATCGCGGATAGTGTAGAGACGATGGTTCGGGCCCATTGTTTTGATGGGATGATCTGCATACCGAACTGTGACAAGATTATACCGGGTATGGTAATGGCGGCGATGCGGCTTGACATACCGACGATATTTGTGAGCGGCGGGCCGATGATGGCTGGCAAGATGCCTGACGGTAAGACGGTGGATTTGATCAGTATTTTTGAAGGGGTGGCGAAATACAACAAAGGTGAAATAAACGACAAGCAGTTGAAGGAACTGGAAGACAATGGTTGTCCGGGTTGCGGAAGCTGTTCGGGGATGTTTACAGCTAATAGTATGAATTGTTTGTGTGAGGCGGTGGGCTTGGCGCTGCCTGGCAATGGTACGATACCGGCGGTGGATCCACGGCGTAAGGAGCTGTACAAAGCGGCTGGAAGTAAGATAATGGAGCTGGTGGAAAAGGATATTAAGCCGAGTGATATTGTGACTTTGGATTCGCTGGATAACGCGCTGGCTTTGGATGTGGCAATGGGCGGTTCGACCAATACGGTGCTGCATACGCTGGCGATCGCGCACGAAGCGGGTATCGCTTATGATTTGGATCGTATAAATGGCATCGCGCAAAAGTGCCCGAATATATGTAAGGTTTCGCCCTCTTGCGATTATCACATTGAGGATGTGGACAAGGCTGGAGGTATAAGCGCGATTCTGCATGAGATTTCACAGATCAAGGGTTTGCTGCATACCGATTGCCTAACGGTAACGGGTAAGACGTTGGGCGAGAATATCGCCGGCGCTGAGAGCAAGGACCGTGATTGCATTCGCAGCTTGGATAACGCGTATTCAGCTAAGGGCGGTTTGGCGATACTGAAGGGTAACCTGGCGCCGAACGGCGGGGTGGTAAAGAGCGCCGGCGTCGCTAAGAGTATGTTGGTGCATTCGGGGCCCGCGGTGATATTCGAGAGCCAGGAAGAAGCCTGCGAAGGGATATTGGCTGGTAAGGTGAAGGCTGGCGATGTGGTTGTGATTCGCTACGAAGGGCCTCGGGGCGGTCCTGGTATGCAAGAGATGCTTAGTCCGACGAGTTATATTATGGGCGCCGGGCTGGGCGAGAGCGTGGCGCTGATTACAGATGGTCGTTTCAGCGGCGGTACACGCGGGGCGTGCATTGGGCATATTAGTCCGGAAGCGGCGGCGGGTGGCCCGATCGGGTTGCTGCGCGACGGTGACATTATCGAGATCGATATACCGAATAATAGTTTGTCGGTGAAGCTGACGGACGCGGAATTGGTGGAGCGCAAAAAGAGTTGGAAGGCGCCGCAGCCGCGGATCAATTATGGTGCGTTGGGTAAGTACGCTTCGATGGCTTGTTCGGCGGATACCGGCGCGGTGGTTCAATGGTGATCGCACTGATAGATTGATCAACGATTGCTGAATAGGAAATGATGTTTTGCAGTTAACGGTAATACTGGCTGTGATGCTGGCGATGTTGGTCGGCTATGGTGTGGACTTGGATGCGCCGCCGAGCTTGGGTTGGCATCAGGTGGTCAGCGCCTTGGCGGGGGTGCTGTTCATCGCTTGGGCGATGTTTCGCTGGTCGAGTCAGCGGTTGCTTAAGTATTTGGTTCGGCAGGAAGAGTCTGAAGAAGGCCCGGGGCGGTTGCCCGGCAGGGTGGAGTTGGGGATGCGGGCGTTGAATTTGGCGGCGTTCGTGATGCTGCTGATTTACGGGGGTTGGGCGGATTGGGTGGTGCGTTATTGCCAACCGAGGCAAGTTGAGATATTGGTGATTAGGGCGGTGATACTGATTGGGCCTTTTGTGCTTTTGGAATTGTTGCGGTTGTGGTGTTTTTATCCGGTGAATCGTCATATTCGCGAGCATGTGGTTTTTGGTCAGTTGAGCATGGGGCTGGCGGCTCGGCCGGTCTGGTCGAGGGGGCAATATATGTTGTTCAACGTGCGGCATGGTGTTTTGATTTTGTTGCTGCCGATCTTGTGCATGTTGGCTTTGCAAGATGTGATATCGGTTTTTGGGCCTTGGCTTTACGGGGCTGTTACGGGGCGGACGGGCGATAGGACTTATGAGGTTGTGTCGAATGTGGCATCGGGCGGAGCGATAGTGATGGTGTTTGTGTTGGCGCCGTTTATTTTGCGGTTGGTTTGGCAAACGAGGGCGCTGCCGAGCGGGCCTTTGCGGAGGAAGTTGGAGAGTTTTTGCCGAAGGCTGTCGTTGCGGCATCGTGATATTTTGCTTTGGGATACTTACAGCGCGGTGGGTAACGCGGCGGTAATGGGCGTTTGGGGCAAGGTGCGGTATGTGCTGCTGAGTGACGCGTTGATCGAGAATATGCCGGACGAGCAGATCGAAGCGGTGTTTGGGCATGAAGCGGGCCATGTGCGTTATTGGCATATTCCGTTTTTGGTGGGATTTGTGGCGGCTTCGAGCTTGTTGGCGGGGGCGGTAATGGAAGGGCTGCTGCAATTGAGGGATCAGCTGGCGGAGCATGTCAGTTGGGTGGCGGCATGGGGTGATTGGATGTTGATATTGCCGGCGGGGTTGTTGGGAATCGGTTGGCTGCTGCTTTTTGGTTGGGTATCGCGACGGTTCGAGCGGCAGGCGGATGTGTACGGCGCGATGGCGGCGGGGGCGTTGGCGGAACAGGCTGACAATAATGAGAGCGATGATGAAAGTGAGAAGCCTTTGCGGTTGGTCGAGACCGACAAGACGTTGAGCCAATATGGCGCGGCAGTGATGGCGGCGGCTTTGCGACGAATCGCGCTGCTGAACGGGGTGGCGATGGAGGCACGGTCGTGGCGGCACTCGAGTATTAGTTCGCGGATGAAGTTTTTGCAGGGATTGGCGCAAGAGCCGGGAGCGCTGGGGCGGTTTATGCGATTGGTGGTTCGTGTGAAAGTGGGGATTATTTTGGCGTTGGCGGCGGGGATTGTGGTTTGGGTTTTGATGTATAAGTATGTGCCGGGCGCAGCGGGGGAATAAGGCGACGACGGCGATACGATATAGGTGGATTATGCGAGTTATTTGTCACGGAATAGATTTGGTGGACTGCAAGCGGATCGCGGAACTCAAAGAGCGACACGGCGCGCGGTTTATCGATAGAGTTTATACTCCGGCGGAGCAGGCGTACAGCAGGAAACATCGATACGAGATCGAACGGCTCAGCGGACGGTTCGCGGTGAAAGAAGCAGTGATGAAGATGATCGGTACCGGTTGGCAGAATGGTGTTAGCTGGACGGATATCGAGACGCGTAACGACCCGTTGGGTAAACCGGTGGTGGAGCTACGCGGGGTGATCGCGGAGCTGGCGGCAGAGATGGGGATTAAACAGATTAGCGTGAGTATTACACATACGAGTGATCTGGCGGTGGCGTCGGCGATTGCATTGGGAGAGGATAACGGCGGCGAATCGCCGCGGATAGATTGACCAACGGTGGTTGGTTGGAGAAAGACGCTTCCGTTGGGCGCTGCGGCAAGAAAGCATAAGAGTTAAGATAGTTTTGATGACGGTGGCGAATCGCCGCGGATAGATTGACCAACGGTGGTTGGTTCGAGAAAGAAGTTCCAGTTGGTCACTACCGCAAGGAATTAGAAGATATATTTGATGACGAGCAGTGATAGACATTATGATGTGATTGTGGTGGGGGGCGGACACGCTGGTGTGGAAGCGGCGAACGCGGCGGCGCGGATGGGGGCGACTACGGCGTTGGTTACGATGCAGGGTGATAATATCGCGCAGATGAGCTGCAACCCGGCGATAGGGGGGTTGGCTAAAGGACAGATCGCGCGGGAAGTTGACGCGATGGGGGGGCTGATGGGGTTAGCGACGGATTTGGCGGGGATTCAGTTTCGGATGCTGAACCGGTCGAAGGGCCCGGCGGTTTGGGCGCCGCGGGCACAAGCGGATCAGGATGACTATAGTCGGCAGATGACGCGGTTGCTAAAGGCGGTGGCGAACTTGGATATTGTGGTGGGGACGGTTGATGGGTTGAAGATCGCTGATGGAGCGGTGCAAGGAGTGGTTTTGCAGGATGGCGGAGTGTTGGCGGCTTCGGCGGTGGTACTGACGGTGGGTACGTTTTTGCGGGGAATGATGCACACAGGCGAGAAGCAGTGGGCCGGCGGTCGCTATGGGGAAGCTGCGGCCGAGGAGCTGTCTTGCGGGTTGAGCGAGGCGGGGTTGAGACTGGAGCGATTGAAGACCGGTACGCCTGCGCGGATCGATGCGAATACTATAGATTATAGCGGGTTGGGTGAAC
Source organism: Sedimentisphaerales bacterium (assembly GCA_016928435.1). Classification (GTDB taxonomy): domain Bacteria; phylum Planctomycetota; class Phycisphaerae; order Sedimentisphaerales; family SM23-30; genus JAFGKT01. Next base: position 24,784 of record JAFGKT010000008.1, read on the forward strand.
AACCGGGAGATGACGATCCAAGGCCTTTCAGTTTCATGAATGACCGGATTACACAGTCACAGGTTAGCTGTTGGGTGACATATACGAATAGTCGGACGCATGAGATTATACGGTCGGCGTTGGATCGGGCGCCGTTATATACTGGGCAAATCAAGTCGATTGGGCCTCGCTATTGTCCGAGTATCGAGACAAAGATAATACGTTTTGCTGATAAGGATCGGCACCAGATTTTTTTGGAACCGCAGGGGCGGGATACGAATTGGATTTATTGCAATGGGATTAGCACTTCGTTGCCTTGCGATGTGCAAGAAGCGATGATTCATTCGATCGAGGGTTTGGAGCAGGCGAAGATTCTGCGGTACGGGTACGCGATCGAGTATGATTATATACCGCCGGACCAGATTTACGCGACGTTGGAGACGAAAAAGGTGGCGGGGCTTTTTCTGGCGGGGCAGATTAACGGTACGAGCGGCTATGAAGAAGCGGCCGGTCAGGGTTTGCTGGCGGGAGTGAACGCGGCAAGGCGGGTGGCGGGACAAGAGCCCGTCATGCTTAGGCGGGACGAAGCGTACATTGGAGTAATGATAGACGATTTGATTACCAAAGGTGTGGATGAGCCGTATCGTATGTTTACGTCGCGGGCAGAATATCGGCTTTTGCTGCGGAGTGACAACGCGGACGGGCGCTTGACCGCGAAGGCGCACGATTGGGGAGTGACGACGGCGGAGCGTTGGGAGCGGTTCCAGAAAAAAGAGCAACAGAAGCAGGAGCTTGCGGAGGAGTTGGAGGCGAGGCAGATCGATGGTAAGCCTTTGGTGCAGTTGCTGCGTCAGCAAGGACGGGGTGTGGATTGGCTGATGGAGCAAGTAAGTGATTTGGTGGAGCGGGGGTATATGGCGGACGCCTGGGAGACGGTGGTTAACGATTTGCGTTATGAGGGGTATGTTCAGAAGCAGCAGCGTTTGGTTGAGCGGTTCGCCAAGGCTGAGCGTGTGAAGCTGCCTGCGGATTTGGACTATAGGCAGATACCGCAGTTGCGTTGTGAGGCGCAGGAGAAGTTGGAGGCGGTTCGGCCGATAACCTTGGGGCAGGCGGCGCGAATCAGCGGAATTAATCCAGCGGATATTACGGTGTTGATGGTGCATCTGAGGCGGAAGTAGGGGCGGGCGTGCTGTATTAATCGGGGATGCGGGAGGAAAATAGGGTTGGTTGGGGCCACAATAATGTAGTATTTGTGCATCCAGAAGATTGGCATTGGGGCAAAAAGAGGGCTTGAGGGGTGACGGGGGATTATTGGGCGTGTATTGGGGGTTTTTGAGGGAGTATTGTAGTTGTTGGATGTAATCTTCGGGTTGTTCGGCACAACCGCTACATTTGGCATAACCGCTCTTAAGCATTTTATAACAGTATTTTATGTGATTCTTGAATTTAAGTTGACAAAATGCGGTGTCGATAGTTAAACTAGGCATTATGGGCAAGGTACAGAGTTGTGCTTTGGCTCAGGTCAAGCTTAGAAGCGAGCAAGCCAATAACATATAAAGCTGGAGAATTTTATTATGAAAAGCGTTTATTCCACGGGTGAGGCGGCGGCCATCTGCAAAGTTAGTCAGCAAACGATCATTCGTTGTTTTGACGCTGGTAAGCTACAGGGGTTTCGGGTGCCGGGCTCGCGTTTTCGCCGGATACCGCGTGAAAGTCTTATCAAGTTTATGAAGGAAAACGACATACCATTGGATCTGCTGGATTCGGGTAGGCGTAAAGTGTTGGTTGTGGATGACGATCCGGAAATTGTGGAATTGATGGTTGATGTTTTGGAGCGTGACGGTCGTTTTGACGTTCGCACGGCGGGCAGCGGTTACGACGCTGGTGTGATGACGCAGGAGTTTCAGCCTGACATTATTATTTTGGATTACATGCTGCCGGACGTTAACGGCAACGTTGTATGCAAGACGATTCGGCAGAACCCGGCGTTTGAGCACATGAAGATAATCATCGTATCGGGCGTAGTGAACCCCGATGAAGTATCGCAGCTTATAGAGGCAGGCGCAGATGAGTTTTTGCAAAAGCCCTTCAGTATCGATGAGCTGGTGAGTAAAATGACGTCGCTTTTGGCACTTTGATTTTAGTTACTGAGAGAGCGGATTGTGCTGTGGTCGCGCAAGGGTGAGGGATCCGGGCGCACGAAATATATTTTGATATGCGAGTATAACCATGTCTGAGAGTCAGCAATCAGAACAGGCCAAGAGTAAACGTATTGAACTTATCTTACAGCAGCTCAATATGCTGCCGACGCTCCCGGCGGTGGCTGCTCGTCTGCTGCAAGTTACGGTACGAAGCAACAGTCAAGCGTCGGAAGTAGTCAGGCTTATCGAGTCTGACGCTTCGCTGGCGAGCAAGATTGTTTCGATGGCGACACGGGGTGGAACAGGCCTGAAACGACAAGCGGTTTCGGTGAGCAAAGCGGTGGTACTGCTGGGGTTTGACGCGGTTCGTAACGCGGTTCTGAGTATCAAGGTTTTCGAGACGTTGTGCGACAGCGATGAGAATCGGCAATCAGAGCTTGATCCGCGGGGGTTATGGAAATTCAGTTTGGCTGTGGGGTGCGGAGCAAAACTGCTGGCGGAAAAGATAGACCGTCATATCGATCCGGAAGAGGCTTTTCTTTGCGGCTTGCTGCATAATATGGGTAAACTGGCCCTTTTGGCGGCACTGCCGAAGAGCTATGCTCGGGTTGTCCAAATTACCGAAAACACCTTAGCTGACATTGCTGATATAGAGCAGCGGGTTTTAGGGGTTGATCATTGTATCGCGGGCAAGCGTTTGGCTGAGCGTTGGCAGTTGCCTGAAGCTGTGGTGGAGACGGTTTGGCTCTATCAAGAGGGCCTGGGAACTCTGCCGGAAGCGGTGAAGAATCGTCGCTTGGTTGAGATTGTACACGTGGCTGAGGCTTTGGCTCGTCAGCAGCGTTTGGGATATTCCGGGAACCATCGGATTGGTGAAAACGCGGCGGATTTGGCGGAGCAACTTGGTTGTGACCGCAATACGTTTGAAAAAATCAGTCTGCAATTGTGCGAATCGATCAGCGAACGGGCGATGATGGTTGGCATTGACGCGGTTGAGCCGGCTTCGCTGTACCATGAGGCTTTGGGCGAGGCCAACAGTGAGCTGGCGCGTTTGAACAACCGTTTGCAGAATCAGAACCGACAACTGCAACTGCGCAGTTGTTATTTCGCTTTGCTGAATCAATTAAGCGAAGGTTTGTCGAACTGCCGTACGGTGCAGAATACTTGCGATCTGATAGCGGGTATTTGGCAGAGACATATAGGCGGGCGGGCGTGCGCGGTTACGGCGCTGTCGGCGGATGGAAGTATTTTTGAAGGGGTTGTCAAAAAGAGCGCTGACGAAGGGGCGACACCATTTGTGATAGACAACGACGATGAAGTACAATGTTTCACGGATTTGATTCATCAGAACACAGCAGGTTTTGTGGTTCGCACTTGCGGCACAGAAGAAGCTTCGCTTTTGGATATGATATCGGGTGATTTCCCGGTGGAAGAATCATTGGTGATGCCTTTATTGAGCGGAGATCAAGTGATTGGGCTGCTGTTCTGGGTCGGCGACGCTGAGAATGCGGATTACAGCAGTCAAATAAAGGAGCTTCAGGGATTTAGCAACGGTGTTGGTTTGGCTATTACTCGCAGTCAGCGTACCGAGCAGCAATCATTGCTTTGCGAGCAATTGGCGCGAGTGAATCGTCAGTTGCGCAGTTCTCAGGCGGAGCTGGCGCAGAAGCAGAGCATGGCTTCGGTTGGTGAAATGGCGTGTGGCGCGGCTCATGAGATGAACAACCCTTTGGCGGTGATTGTGGGTCGGGCGCAGTTGCTGGCTTCTACGGAAGAAGACGGAAAGCGCAAGAAGATGCTGGACGCTATTAGTGAGCGGGGCGCGGAACTGAGTGATATAATCTCGGGGATGCTGGAGTTTGCCAAGCCTGAGGTGCCGAATCCTTCGCCGGTGGACTTGAGCGGATTCGTAAGCAATTGCGTGACGAGTCATAGCGAGCGAGCGGAGCAGGCGAAGGCTGCGATAGCTGTTGACGTGAGCGATAGTTTGCCGGCGGTTTATGTCGATCGGGGGCAGATGGTGGAAGTGGTTGGCGAGATATTGAAAAACTCGATAGAGTCTTTCGGGGAAAAAGGCGGTCGGATTGAGATTTCAGCCAGTTACAACGAATGGGATGATACGGTAATTCTCAAGATAACCGACAACGGCTGTGGGATGGACGCGGAGACATTGAGCAAGGCGCGAGATCCATTTTTCTCGGCGAAGAAAGCCGGTCGCAAGCGAGGCTTGGGGCTTAGCCGCAGCAACCGTTTGGTGGAAGGCGTTCATGGTCGAATGACCATTACAAGCGAAACGGGCAAGGGCACGACGGTGCTATTGGCGTTGCCGGCCCACGACGAGAGCAAAACTCCGGACCACGATAACGCTGGGCAGAAGGTTTCGTCTTTATGATGAGCCTTTAATAGCTCGGGTGGATTGGCGTTGCATCCTTGGTAGATTTGGACTTTCTGTTATCATTTAGTAGTAATTTCATATATATTGGAGAGACTTAGAGTGTTAGGGGCAGAAAAGAAGAATATAACTATCCTTTCATTGCTGAATACGCGGTTGGACCAACAGTTGCGGGATCAGTTGCGGGGCCGGTCGCGGTTTGCGTATCGGCGGGGACACGGGCTATTCAACTCGGCGCGGTTGGAACAACTGCAGGACAGTAACTTTTGGACGATGGCGCCGGTTGATCGGTTTGACGTGATTTTGGTTCAGGTTATGCCGGAAGATTTGGCGCGTTTGACAGCCAAAGAATCTGTTGGCCCGGAAGCGGGCTTGGCACGGCGGTGGTCGTCGGTTCCGGCGGCGGTGGTTGCGGTTTTAGAAGACGGCCAGTTGGACTCGGCGGTGCAAGCGGCAATGCTGGATTTTGACGGGATATTAGCCAGTTCGTACGACATTGGCAGCCTGGAGCAAACGGTGACGCGGGCGATGCAGCGGCATCGGGATCGTAATTATTTAGCTCATCGGTATGGGAAATTGCGCAGGGTTTGCCGGGAGGTTAATAAGCGCAGGCGGCATCTGCGGCAAAAGGTGGATTTGCTTTGCGGCGATATGGTGGACTCGAATATGAATCTGGCTGAGACTGTACGGCGTTTGCGGGACGCGTATGGTTTCCAAAGCAGTCTGCTGGGTGAGTATGACATGGGTTGTATGCTGCACAAGGCGCTCCGCGAGATCAGCGAAAAGAGCGAAGGAGCCAACACGGCGTTTTACAGTTGCGCAAGCGGCGCGTTCGAGGCGCATATTGTGGCAGACGGCGGTGACTGCGCAGAGATAGGCTGGACGGAACGGGCTTTTACGCATAGCGTTGTTGAGGAAGTACGCAGGGTTAGGGGGAATGTGTGCGTCAATAACGCGGGGGTGTGGGAAACTGATGATGCGGACAGTGTTCTGGCGGGTTTGAAGGTTTTGGCTTGTCCGGTTTGCGATGACGGGGTTTTGGTTGGTGTTTTGGTTTTGTATCGCTTGGAGGAGGCGTTTAGCAAGGTGGAGATCAACCGGGTGGAAAGTTTCTTGGCGCCTTTGGGACGGGTACTGACGGCGTTGGAAAAACTGGTGACGATAGTGGGGTAGTTGACCGCGTGTGCAAACGAGTTGTACACCCTACGGCTCGATGTTAGTTAGGGGGTATAGGGGGCAGGGATTTAATCCCGGCGGTGCGAGCCGCACTGGCAGATATTACGCTTGGGGCTCGGATTGGGGGTTTTGGGGCGGATTGGGGAGTTTTTTCATTTTTTTGTAACATTTTGGGCCGATTATGCATCAAATATACAGTTATGAGCGAAAGCCCCGCGTCAGTTATACCACGGCCGAGCGTTGATGCCGAGTCTGGAGGTGCGCCGTGAAGCCATTGAAGAAAGGATTGCTGAGACGAGAGATAATATTAGGAATCAAACAGAACAAGACAGAATCTGCAGCGAGCTCGAGGAAATCGTGGCTTTGCGGCAATATGAACTAGAGAGCGGTAGGGACGCGCGTATAGAACTGGTAAATGCCCGTATCGCTGTTGCTGAACGACAAGAGATGGTCAGGCAGCAGAACGGCGGGGCGCAAGTGGATGCTTGGACCAATGAGTTGTCGGATATGGCGATCGAGATTGCGAGCATAGAGGGTTCTCAGCGGTTCACGTGGAGTCAATTGTCGCGGGTGCGCAATGTACAGCCGTTGGCGGAGGAGTTTGCGGAATGCCAACGGGAGTTGGAGATTGCGGAGTATCAATATAATCAAGCCCGTCAAGAAGTTGCGGAGATGCAAGCGAGGATAGACCGTTTGGCGGCGCCGGTAGTTGTTATTTTGAGCGGGGATTGAATTGTGGAAATTACTTGCGAATAGAGGCTGAGTCGAGGATAATACGGGGAATGTAGTAGGTTTGGATCTATTATGCATTGTAAGTTTCACAATTTGAAGATGGAGGACTCGGCAGTGAGAGCAGATAAAACCAATGTGGCTGTGGGTACTTTTGTTAAAAGCGTGAGTAAAATTGTTTTGGTGTTGGTACTATTGGCTAGTGCAGCATTGCTAACTTCGTGCCAAACACCATCAATGCCTGTTGATGAGAATCTCACAGGAACCTATACGCTGGTATCAGTCGATGGCTATGAAGTACCGGCTGTGGTTACACACGGCGATACGGATATTCGCGTGGAGTCGGGCAGATTTGACATTAATCCTGATTATACATGCCGTAGTACCACGCTTTTTGGCCGGGCGTCCAGTACTGATTTAATCACACGAGAGGTGGACGCTACTTACACTTTGCAGGGTTCGACATTGCACATGCAATGGCAAGGGGCCGGTCGAACGATAGGAACCGTCGAAGATAACACATTCACGATGAACAACGAGGGAATGGTATTCGTGTACGAGAAACTGCCCTAGTTATTCACGTCACGAAAAAGTGGGCGTGTTGCCCAGCGTAACTCAAGCGTTTCTGCTTGAGATTTATGGCTGGGAAAATTCTCACGTTTATGCTTGATTGGTGGTTTATGGGGTGATGTTATCAATTGGTATTGATTCGTTGGGGTCGGGTGTTTGGTCGGTGGGGGGTTGCGGCGGTGTTAGTGGTTGGGTGGGCCAAGGCTGATTTAAGAGTAAGAGGGCTTGGCGTTGGAGCAATCCGTTGGCGTCATGCTCAGCGGTCCACTGAAGGTAATCGGTTAGGTCAACGATATCGTTGAGGGTTTCAACGGCCATGAATCGCACGAACCAATGGGGATCGTTCAACATTTGGGTAAGCTGCGTAACGGTGGCGGATGAGCTGCCCATGGGGATGCCCTGTAAAGCGTTGGCGGACCAGGCGCGTATCAGCGGGGACTCGTTTTGCAGATTGGCTACGATTCTTTGATAGATTTGGACATGATCGACGGGGCTGGGGCGATACTGCAATCGGCCTTGATGAGCGCTAAAGGCTTCGTGGAGCAAGCCTGACAGAAGACGGATGGATTTGATGGTTGCAACGACATTGGAATTTCGCAATTGCTGGAAATGATAGCGCATACGATCGGCATCTGGATCGAAACCTCTGCGGGTGACAACGACGGTCGTGACGGGCAGTTCGGGTATGGCGTTGGCGAAGGTATTGGTTTGGGGATCGTAAACGGGATCGAGATACATTCTAAAGGTGACGCGATAATCCATTTGGGGATGGCTGCGCAGTCTTTGGCGCAGCGGCCCTACGTTTAGCACCAATTCTTGTCGATTCGCCAGTCCCGGTTCGAGGGCTCTTCTTTGGCCGAGATGACCTAAGGTGACGGGTTGTTCGGCATCCTCGCTGTTGATTTGGGCGGTTATGAGGATGTTGGGGTTGACGGCATTGCCGGGGCTCAGGACCAGCGGAATGTCGCTGGTATTGGCGAGCGAGATTTCCGCGGTCATATCATCGCCGTAACTAAAGATGTCGCTGCGTAGGCGCAGGGAACAACGGATATATTGCTGGGGATTATCGACAAAACCAAGATCGTGATTGTTGAAGTTTTGGATGAGCATGTTGCCGAGCATATCGGGCGGGGAGCCAAGAGCGGCGTTGGGATCAGGAGTTGGAGGGGGCGACAATTGAGCGAGGAGCTGCTCGAAGTCGCGGGCGAATACACCGGCGGCTCCCGGAACCATGGTGTTGAGGGTCGCCAGGGCGTTTTCGTTGTCGCCTTGCGCTTGATACAATTTCGCTTGAGTGAGGACTACCAAAGGATCGGAAACTGCGCAGGGGTCGATAGCGGCAAGGATGGCTGCGGCATCATCAACGCGGTCGTTCATCAGGTGGGTGTAAGCTGACATTGCCTGCATGCGAACTTCATCAGGGGCCTCTTGCAGAGCTAGAGAAGCGTATTGCAGGGCAACTTGAGGATCGCTCTGGATGAAACTATAGAACCAGGCAGCCAAAGCGATGTATTCGGGATCAGAGTTGTTTTGCTCGGCGAGTCGCTGAGCGATGATTTGATTGGTATTGTTTAGGAGAGTTTGGCCTTGTTGGACTTGTCCGAGTTGGACGAGTGCTTGGCCTCGCAGGGCATTAGCGAGGAGGTTTTGGGGGTCTTGGGCTAGGATTTGTTGGGCGACATTGGCGCAGACATCGTAGCGACGACCGGCGTAGGCGCCTACCAATTGCGATTCCATCAGGTCTTGCATTAGAGCTTGGTTATCGGCGGATCGAGCCAATATGCGGTAAGCGTGGGCATAATAAGGATCGGTCAGGTCGTATCGGCTGATATCCTCCAATAAGCTGATGATGTTCAAGGCGGCATCTAAATTATAAGGGTTCTGGTACAAACGTACGCGCCAAAGATAGACCGAATTGACATAACGCATTTCGATCATATTGATTCGGGCGCGTTCGATTTGAGTGTCGGTTAGATTTGTTTCGTCGATTTCGGGCAGGGGCAATTCGAGGAAGCGAGCCAAGGCGTTGTCGTTATAAGGGAAGATGGCAAAACTGCGCTGCAGGAGTTGACGGGCGGTTTCTCGGTCGGCGGTTTCCAACGAGAAAGTAGCCAACTGGTCCATAACTTCGCTTAGTATACTGGGATAATCGCGCAGAGTTTGGATTTGCGATCGAAGGAACTGCTCTCGATCGGGGCGACTTTGGAGTCTGTTGAAATGATAGCTGATCCAAGCGCGGATGACCTGCTCATCCTGAATACCGAGCATGGCGTATTGATTGAGTGCCTCATCGGCGCGGGTAATATCGTCGATTGGTGCTGACGCGACTGTGGTTACGAGTTCACGCCAAGCGGGGGCATATTGATTGTCCAACGCGACGGCAGATTCAAGATACAGCGACGCTTGACGGATTTGCTGTTGGATTTGCTGGGGGCTCTGCTGGGACTGGGTATAACCAGCCAGGGCCAGTTCGGCTGGGGCCAAAACAGCGCGCGCCTCGGCAAACATCCATTGGGCATCGGTAAGGTTTCTTTCGCTTGCGACTTGGGCGCTGCTGACAGCAGTCGCGGCCAAGAGCAGCAATACGGTAAAGCTTATCTTATACAGGTATCTGGTCATAAATGCTCCCTGACGAAAAATCTGATTAGGGATTCCAGGCAATTCTAGTTAACTGTTATTATTATCGGCCTGTGCGAAAGTACAAATGATTTTTGCTGGGAAATGACTTGGTTTTTTACTTATAGGACGTTGCGGGGCGGTTTTTGGCTGAAAAATTTGCTTTGACGCTGCTTATATTTTACGCTTGAGGCAGGAATTGTACATTGAAGTTAGAGACCTAGAAGAGCTTTAGGAAAAGAATTTATGTTATTGAACAGATCGAATTTGGCGATAGGATTTTGTGTTTTGGCGGCTTTGGGCTTTAATTACGCCTGGGCGCTGCAGGTGGATATTGGCAGCCAAGAAAGCGCGCGGGATGATTCCGGTGAGGGGGTATTTCAGACGCAACTCAGTGATGGTGATCTTGATTTTTGGTATGAGAGTGACCCGAATGACCCTAACGGGTTTGCGGCATCGCCGGGCGAGTGTTTGGGCTCGAACCGCCGTTTCGGATTTGGCGGGGGCGGCGTAGCGGATGTGGGTGAGCGAGAGAATCCGCAACGGTATTTGGATAACCACTACAGCAACGTGAACAGTGGATATGCACCCCGGAGTTTCAGCTCAAGTTCCGGTGATATTGATGACAGGGGCAGACCATGTGATTGGCCGGGCAATCCCAATGCTCGTTGGAGTCGTCAAAGGCACAATTGGGAATCCAGCGGCGTTGATGGTGACTATCCGGAACCGGCGGCATGTTTTGGTGAAGGGGCAGTTGAGGATGGATGGGATCCTTTGCAATATCCGCAAGAGCCGGACGATGAGATTACCACGGCAATAATTCCCGAGCCGATTGTGGTCGGCATGTTGGCGGTAGGAGGCGGGGTGTTGCTGCGGCGGCGTCAATATTGTGCGTAGGATTGTCTTGCCGGCGGGAGGTCTCGGCGAAATCGACTGGTTATCAGGGTTGGAATAAGCTGTTGTTGTCGGGGCCGAACCAGCCTACTGTGAATTTATCCAGTAGGCCGGAATCATAATCGGGGTGGCTAAAAGCGAAATGTTCTTGGCTGATATGGCCGTCAACCCAAGAAACATTGGCGTTTTCAAGATGACGAAAATGCACTGACGGGATAGTCCTGGCGGTTGCCGCAAAATCACTGCTGGTATTTAGATCAACTCTGTAGGGGGGTTCACAAAATGAATACTCGATGATGTATGGTGTGGTTATTCCTTGCCCTTGTACGAAGCAGCAGTCAGCGAACATGACGGTTTGGCCGGGGTTGGAAATCTCGTGAGTTTTCATGCTGGTTCGCATGGCTTTGTCACAGTATCCGTCGATGAAGCTTCTTGATCCCACGCCGGCGCCATTATAGCCGTATCCGCCGCAGCCGGCCTCGAACGCGTTTTGTGAGCCGTCGGTGATGAAGTGAACGATTTGGGGACATTGTTTTACTTGGCCCTCGGCGAGATAGTTGTTGAGGGGCCCTAGGGTGGGGTCAAAGGTGTTGTTGGCTGGGTCGGGATCGACACCGGCTGAGAGTCTTACGCCGTGCCAGCGGTTCTTGCCTCCGAAACCATCAAACAAATCAAATGCAGCCCGCACATAAAAATCATCATTTTCAAGGGCATAGCCGGTATTCGCCAAGTGCAATTGATGCAGATTACTACGACAAACAACAGAACGCGCCTGTTCTCTCGCCCGCGACAGCGAAGGCAATAGGATGCTAATCAACAAAGCGATGATGGAAACGACCACCAATAACTCGATGAGTGTAAAGGCCGCCGATCTAATCTTCGCAGCGGCACAGGGGCATTTTATTGATGTTTTAATCATGGCGATTACTGTCGGCTCCACGCCCAGGCAAAAAACGCGAAATCGTCAAGATTTACGATATTATCGACAACACAGTCAGCGGCGGGGTAAAAGTCGCCATTGGGCGCGTGAGTGAGCCAGGCCTCGGCAAAGAGTGCCAAGTCAACGGCATCCATATTGCCATCGCAGTTGAGGTCAGCAACGGGCCTGACGTCGGCGACGGCGTCAATCTCAGCGGAGATATCACCAACATCACTGAATCGCGCATCCACAGCGGTAGTTATGCGAATGTATCTAAAGGACGTGAGGTTGGCTGGGGCAAAGGTATCGGGGTCCACGGCCCATTTGATATCGAATGCGTCGCCTCCACCGCTTCCCTGGGTAATGCCGGTTTTAATGGGGTCATCGGGAATTGTATAGAACAACTCGGCCGGCATATCGCAAGCGTCGCCAAACGAGCCGGTGGTATCGTCCGCGTCACGATCACCGAGCTTCAGGGTCGGGGAGTACTCAGCGTAGCCCCAGTAGCCTTCGGTGTTGGGGTCCGTCAGGCGGTTGGGATTGGCGAGGGCATGGATATTGTTCACAATGACATAGGTGGCAGCGACTTCGTATGCCGCGGTGTCGTAAGAGTCCGGCCAGCCGGTAAACGTTGGATAGTCATTAGCCGGCTGGGTTGCGCCGCCTCGAATCCAAGTTTTACTGCGATATGTTGAGGTGTCGCTGAGGTGAGAGCCGGCGATTAGAAACCATCTCTCGCCGGGATCATCGCCGGGAATTTCGTTGTCGTTCAGTTCCGGCATGATTTCGATAGTGGCCGGCTCCGCGAAGTGATATTGCGGGTTGTATAGCACCAAAAAAGCATTGCCGAATACGATGGCGTCCATACCCATTGAATTGGCGGGGTCGTCCAGGACATCGTGATCGAACGCTAACACAATTTGGCCTCCAAACGCGCCCAAGCTGACGACTGATTCTTCGCTGCTTTGGTTGAGGCCGGCGCCTATCGGCGCTCCTAGAGCGACATTTGGTTCGTTAAAATCAGAGTCCTTGATCCACTGGCCAGGTGCGGGGCAATACGCTGGTGAGTTTGGTTCATTAAGACTTATGTCAATGACCGCCGCGGCAAAAGGATTGTATTCAGCGATGGCAGGGCGGACCGCAACACACAGAACAAGACACACACTAATGCGAATTAACATCCGCATAGTCTTTCTGCTTTCTGTGTTTGTCAGATAGTGCGTTGGGTTCATCACGGCCCTTATAAAACCGATTGGGCATTTGTCCTCACGTGTAAGCGAGAACAAATGCCTATGATCGGTTTGTTTATATTCTATAGACGACGTTTGCGTATTAGCATTCCTGATCCAAGCAGCAGCAGTGTTACCGTGATGGGTTCCGGTACTGCCGACAGTTCGGCGATGCCGTTATAATAGAAGTCTGCTTGGTATATTGAGCCATCAACGGTGACGTTGCCTTGGGAGTCGATTAGGCTGATCCAGTCGCCCCATGGTCCTTGCGCGGTAGCTAACACATCGTAGTTTGTTCCTGATCCAACATTGCCATTCCACATTGCGACGTAGTGAGATTCGGGCTCGGTATCGCTGCCTGAGTAGTTGGCGTTGCAGATGACATTGTCGGCCTCATCGACGGTGGTGTCGTATCCGCCGCCTAAGAGGTCAGAAAGTATTGTCGCATCGTTAATATCCATAGAGCTTGCTCCGACGGCAGCGGCAACCTGGGCGGCACTGAAGCTAATAAGCGCGTTGTCAGCCAGGCCGTTGGTCGCGTAATACACATTGCCCGCGGAGTCGAAAGCAAACCCGGCAGAATAGCCGCCGATCGCCGCGATGCAATCGTGATCGTTTGAGCCGGACGTGTCCAAAAGCCAAATCGAAGTTGGATCAAGCCATGAGGTGCTGTTCAGGCCGGTGACATAAGCATTGCCGCCAGAAAACTCCATCTCAAAATTTCCAGCCATGGTCGCTTTGTAGGCCCATGATTGGGTAGCTAGATCAACTTGATAGATTCGGTCATCGGTGTTGCCATCGACCGACATGCCGACCCATACGGAATCGCCCGATGGGTCAAGTCTGACAAAGTTATTCCAGCCGTAATCATATCCGGCCGGGGTGCCTAGATCGGAGATTACAGTGCCGGAAGTATTCATGAGTTTCAAGCTGCCGCCGTTTACGTAATCGTTTATCCATGCAATCACATTGTCCCCTTGGACATCGTAGCCGGCCACGGATTGCGATGTTAGAATGTCCGAACTTTGATAACCGGGCTGAGCGACGAGAAAAGTTGAATCAGCATAAGCTGTGCTTAGAACTGTTAGAACAGTGAGCGTAACTAGTGAGAGTAGGTGCGATTTTCCTTTTTGTGACATTTGTTGGTCCTTCTTCTGAAATTTCTGTTTTCCTGCTCCTGGCATTCAGGAGGATCTAGAGGCCGAATCCGACTACGATGACGCATCATAGCGGTTTGGAATTGGTCCATAGTTGCGAATAACACATTCGCATTGACGCAATTCCTAATTACAAAGTCGGGCGGTCTGGATCCTCCGTGGTTTAGCTAGCATGTCCCGGCTGACTTAACCATCCGACTGATAAACGGAGAAAAATGGAAGGGTAGGCGAGTCGCGGTCAAACATCTCGCCTACTCTGTCCTATTGCGAGGTCGAAATTGAATCCCCCAGATTTCTTTTGTGTCCCGGCAATTGTTACTCTAGTAAACAACGCTCGGTCCGGGCATAAAAAAACCTCGTCCTTCATGGAAGAACGAGGTTGGTTTCTCGTAAGAGCAGAATTGGTTATCGCCTGTTGCGGTGTTTTGCGGATCATCCACATCAGGCGGCAGCCTTCGCTGTCTCGACTCATTCCACGAAGTCGTTTTCTCAGCTTTTGACATTGGTAGGTCTTCTGGCTCTCGGCTGACTACTCTCCAGGCCTTCCCATCTATTATAGATAGTGGCATATTCCGGATTTCGATACCGATTACAGCGGCGGGTCCGCGACGGTTTCGCACCGTCTTCCCTTTTTCAGGCTCTCACGAGCCACCAAAGTCATTTGCGTTCTGCTATTGTCAAAGAACGTCCGAATTGTATTGAAGCGATCCGGATAAGTCAACGGCGTTTCAATAGTTTTGCGAATAAATTTACGATGAGTCAGAGCGATTGTTGGCTTGGGAGTTCTGGACCAGAGAGGCAGATTGATGACCCGGCACGCGGATGATGGAGCGTATTTTGGGTGGTCGGCTTGGGGGCATACCAGCGGGTCGGGGGACAGCAAGGTCCTATAACTCTATTGATGGTCGTAATTTACCCTTCGCAGCCGCCTTAAGTCCATATAGATAACCACGCTAACTCGTAATATCCTTGACTGCACTGAGTCCATATATTTATAATGAAGATGTCATATATGCTATGGGCAGAGAAACCTCATTTCCGCAGAGCTCCTCTGGTGTTTTCAAGTGGCGTCGAGTTTTGCGTTGGGTCTCTTTTTGCGCAGGTCGTTACGCGGAGAAGAACGAGCTTAACAGGAGTATATATAGCGTTTAGACACAGAAGAAGTGTTGATTGACTGCGGCCCTGTGATGGTCATGGTTTTTCAGCGAATGAGATATGGGCAGGCTGTTTTTTTTGGAGGTGCTATTATGATTCGGTTTAGAAGTCTATTGGTATTGGCGATGGTGGTTGGATTATTGGGAGCGGGAGTTGTTTTGGGGCACTGGGATGAGGGGGATTCAGCCAAGTGGATCCAATTGCCGGACCGAACCACCAACGGCGTGGACGTCGAAATGGATAATCGAGACGACATCATGCGAGTTTTGGGTGATGATTTTCTCTGTACAGAAACCGGGGCCATCACTGACATTCATTTGTGGTGTTCGTATTATCGTGATCTGGATGTATCGATTGATTGGATCGAACTGAGCATTTGGAGCGATGTTCCCGACGATCCTCAAGAACCAGATGATTACAGCCATCCTGGTATGATGTTGTGGTCGAAGCTTTTTATGGCTTCCGAGATACAGACACGTCTCTATGCGGACCTTGAACCTCAGTATGAATGGTTCTGGGACCCTTACACGGGATTTCAAATGCCAAACGGTGATCAGAAGATATGGCAATTAAATTTTCACATTGAGGATCCGCAGTTTATCCAAGAAGGCACCGAACAAGAGCCGATTGTATATTGGCTGGTAGCCAGGGCTTATTTGATACCCTCGGCCCTGGACCAACGACTGGGTTGGAAGACTCGTCAATGGCCCGAGCATTACAACGATGACGCGGTACGCGGTGACATATTGAATTGGCCGACGGTCAATTGGTATGAGCTGCGATATCCGTTTGGTCATGAATATGAAACCCAGTCAATGGATTTGGCTTTTGTTATTCAGGGTGAAGGACCGGATGAGGAGTTTGACTGGGGCGACGCGCCGGATCGGCCTTACCCTACGGTGTCAGCTAACAACGGCGCCAATCATTATATTGTTCCTGGTCTGCTGATGGGGGCCTTGATTGATCCCGAACCGGACGGTCAGCCTGACCCAGCCGCGTTGGGTGATGACAACGACACAATCTATCCTCAGCCTGCGCCCAACGATGACGAAGACGGCGTGACGTTCTCGACGATGAGCCCCGGATTGCCCGCCACGATGACAATTGATATGACCGCCGCGACAATGCCTGGGTTTATTGACGCGTGGATAGATTTCGATGGCAGTGGTGTTTGGGGTGATAATATTGGCGAACAAATAGCAGCTTCTGCACCTGTGAACCCTGGACTGATGAATCTGATCAACTTTAATGTTCCGCCATATACGACCATTGGTCAGCAAACCTTTGCTCGCGTTCGTTTGAGCAGCTATGGCGGATTGCCTCCTACAGGCTCCGCCCAGGACGGCGAAGTTGAAGACTACGAGGTATTGATCGAAGAAGAGGTCGAAGACCCGTGCGCTGATTTGGGTGACGCGCCTGACAGCACTAACACCAGCGGCAATCAGATGACAACTTACGGCGGGGCGGCCAATGCCAATTTCCCGACGGTTTTTGCCGCGGGTTCTCCGCCTTATGGTCCTTTGCACCGCAACCCGCTCAGTGTGGCGTATCTTGGCACGGCTGTTTCACTTGAAAATGAAGCTGATATTTACCCGCCGGATCAAGACCTTATGCCGAATATCGATCCGCCGGCAAATGCCGCCGATCAAGACGGTGTGGATGACTCGGTCAACCCGCTTGGCGCTGACATTCACCAGATGCAGAATTGCCATCCTTCGGAGTTTGACTACACGGTTACAATCGTCAACCCGGCAATTCCGATGTACGTCAATGTGTTCTTTGACTGGAACCTCGACGGTGACTGGGACGACTCGTTTGTATGTCCGCAGGGTATCGCTGATGAACACGCTGTGAAAAATCAGATGATTCAGTTCGCCAGTCCGGGCACCTACACTGTAACCACTCCTCGATTCCTTCCTTATAGTCCTGCCGGTATTGGTGTCAGCCACTATCTGTGGATGCGTATCACGCTGTCGGAGCAGCCTTATAGTCCCAGCGGTGGGGCCGGGACAATAGGCGGCGGCGGTTCGGGGCCTTCAACGGGTTATCAGTACGGCGAAACCGAGGACTTCTTGGCTTATTTCTGGGGTGATGCCGATCACGACGCTGAACTTGGCGATGCGCCGGACAGCACCAACAATTCCGGCGTACCGATGACCGCTTATATTAGCGGTGTTCCAGCGAATTTCCCCACGGTTTACACTGATTTCGCCAATCCAGGCGGGCCTTTTGGTCCTATTCATATCTATCGTGGTCCGATCGCGAATCACGGTGCGGAATTGGGTATCACCCTAAGCGAAGAACAGGAAGCTGACAACGGCCCCGATAACGACACGGTAAACAACATAGATCCACCTAATAATGTCGCCGATTTGGATGGCGCCGATGACGCTTTGAGTTCGAGTACGATAACGCTGCCTGATTGTGACATGATGACCTTGAACTACAACGTCAACATTATTATTCCGCAGCCTTATTATGTGAATATGTGGTTTGATTGGAACCGTGACGGCGACTGGGATGACACGTTCGACTGCTGCGGCGTACCAGCGCCGGAACACGCGGTGGTGGACCAGTTGCTGAATCTTACGGCTGGTCCGCACACGGTTACGACTCCGTCGTTTATTCCTTGGCATTTGCCGGGAATTCCTGCGGATCCTTGTGATGATATTTGGATGCGTATAACACTGGCGGAACAGCCTTACAGCCCCAGCGGCGCGGGCGGTTCAGGCCCGGCAATGGGTTATATGCTGGGTGAAACCGAAGACCATTTGCTCTCGCAGACTCCGACCTGTTGGGACTCATTCGCGTGCGGCGGTCAACAGTCAGGTGACGCTGAGTGCGATGGTGATGTGGATCTGGATGATTTCTTGCTGTTGGCGAATTCCTGGAGAAAATCCGCAGGTGCTGCCGCGTATAATTGTTGTGCTGACTTTGATCACGACAGCACGGTAGATATTGTTGATTTGGCGGTTATGGCCAGCAGTTGGCTGGACACGGGGCTTTCCCCAGCTACCAACAACTCCACTTGTCCGTAGCAGCAGATTAAAATTTCATAAGGCCCGTTTTCGGGAAAATGAAGTGAAAATTGGTTTTAAGCTCTGTCGCGAGCCTATTTCGGGCTCCGGCAGGGCTTTTTTTATGGCGGGGCGAATTAATCAAACAAAATTAGGCTGGTGAACGTAATGATAACAGTGCCGACTTAAGTTGTTTTTTTGATGCTTAAGATTTCGCGCGATACGTGATTTACCGGGGGCGGCTGATTATACCTCATGAAAACTGTTTTATTTGGGCTTGCGGATTCCATCAGCGGTTATTTCAGGGGGAATATCCCTGCAAACACATGGGCGGCCCAAGTAAATGCCTTTGGATAAAATTTGCCTAGTTTGACATGCCATGCGACTGTTTCAGGCTCGTCCAACAGTCTGTTCGGAGGGGGCGATAATTAGACTTGACGGGCCATAACAAACCGAATATATTGGTTTTAGGTTTTCGGCAGGCAGCCGAGCTTTTATTTATCCTCAGCCTACGTGACTGCGTAATGGCCTACTCCTGTATTGGGCCGCGGTCACACCCGCAAGAAATCAGGATTGCCTACCCCTATATACCAAACCATGGGCTGCCGTCGCATAGATTATATGGCTATTTTCATAGGAGACTTGGTATGTCACACAAAGTACGCCGACGCTTCTCAAGGTTAGCTCTCCGGTCCAAATCGCGTATTTTGCCCAAAGCTGATTTGAAACTGGAGCCCCTGGAACAGAGGCTATTGCTTGATGTTTCCGGTTGGTGGGATGAACTGGGTTTCCGCAGCGGCAGCGGCGGTGGTATAACCTGGGATCCGATTGATGTCGCCGGTGAGTCGCAGCTTGTTCTCAGCAGTGACGGTGACCCGATCGCGGTTTGGGTTGAAGGCACTTTCATCGAATATAATGAAGATCCGATCCCGTTCCATTGGGAAATTGATGGTGACATATACGTGCGTCAATATGCCGGCAGTACCGACCCGGCTTATCAGGGTCTGCCTGGCTGGTGGGATTTGAGCGACGGCAGCGCCGACGGGCTTAACAACGTCGATACCGGGGAAGGTGAGGGTGATGATGAAGATGGGTATGTCGAACCAGTCCATACTGGTTCTGTGAACCGCATAGGCACCGGCCGACAGATTGCCGCAGCGGCGGGGCCAAACGGCGAGGTGGCGGTGGTCTGGGTGACAAATGGCAGCAGCGACCCTGAGGAACTCAATTATACTGGTGGTGACAGCGAGATTTATGGTCGGATATGGGACGGCTCGGAATGGGTCCAAATGGATTGGTCGGAGACTTACGGCGGTATCAGTAATGACGCCGTGCTGAACGAAAAGCCCAGCGTTGTTATTTCACCGGTCGGTGAGGTTTTTGTTTCCTATACCGCCATACATCCCGGCACGGATCAACGAGAAATCGTGGTAAAACGTTACGGGTACAACTATCCGGAGACTTTTGTGGGGGTTCCTCATCCGGACGATCGGGTTTGGGTGGAGCTGACCGACGAAACAATAGGCGAATTTGCGGAACGTCCTCATAGTGGTGTATCGCACGACGAAGCTACTTCTTTTGATTCTTCGATAGTGGTTGACCTTGAAGGCCGACCGATCGTGGCGTGGAGTTCGATGTTGGGCCAGGACCAAGCGGAAATCTACGTCAAACGTTGGACCGGCGATACATGGATCGAGATTAATAATTCTAATTCCGCCAGCGACCCTGATGACGATGGCCGCAGCGGCGTAAGTAACGATTCCGGTATGTCGCTGCAGCCTGACTTGGCCATAACGGATAGTGGTGACTTGATTGTCACGTGGGTGAACTGGGCTGATTGGGCCAATTATGATAATCCTCTCACCGATGGTGGCCAAGCGGGTATATTTGTACGCGAGTTGGCGGACGGTAGCAGCACCTGGACGACATTCGACACCCAACACGTCGGCCAAGACAGCGCCACCAATCGAGGCTTGGCGCCGAGTTTGGGCTGGTACTACACCCCGAAGATAGACGTGGATAGTGCAGGCAATCCAGTGGTAAGCTGGCAGGGGTTTGGCGCTGGCGAACGTTATGTTGCCGACCGAGACGGGGATACTATTGTCGATGGAGTAGAGGTCCACACTCCTGATTTGCCGGGCAATCAGGACCTCGAATCACCCGTCATGGCAATCTACGCCGGTGCGTATAACGGAACAGCTTTTGGTCTGCTGACCACCAATGCACGCAATTCTATCAGCCCTACGGTGGATATGTGTTGGATGCCCGACACTCTAATAGGCGAAAACGACGAAATCCTGGTTTCCTATACCTGGCGTGACAGTCAATTTGATCCATCAAATCTCGACTATGAAGTGTTCGTACAAGAATGGGACACCACGAACCTACAGTGGACGGAGCATGGTCGGGGCAGCAATTCCAACGGCAATGATGTGATTGGGCCGACACTGCGCGATTGGAGAAGTACCGGTTACTCGGTAGATGAGAATGAGACACAAATTGGACTGGTTGACTATAATGACAACCCCGAAGACCCGGATGTAATGCTTGCCAGTCCGAACAAGGCAGTTAATAACGGCGGTCATATTTACCATTACAGTCGTGTGGATGACACATGGTACACCGGCGATGTAGATATAAGCTTTGGTTACACTTTCGACCTGGAAGGCGAACCCGATATTGAGTTCAATCTGGACGCCAATCCGCTATTGGCTTATCTGGATGATGTAAGTGGTTTGCCTTATGTTTATGAATGGATACCAAATGCCACGACAACCGGGGGTACGTGGACGCTTGTGGGTGGCGGTCCCGCCTCCGGCACAGTGGGCAACACCGAGTTTAACGATGTTGACGGCGACGGAACTAACGGCAATCGCAATATCGGTATATCCGTACAAGCAGGTCCATACAGTCAGATACTGCTTACCTACCTGACCCACACCAACACCAGTGCAGAAGGCGTCACCAACGGAAATCCCAATAACAAGATCGGCGGTCATTATGGCGGCGGCAGTGACGATCTGGTAACTCTACTGTGGGACGGCAATACTTGGAGCAATGTCGGTGATGGCTTTCTGAAGAAGCAGCCCGGCATGGGGGTCGCGTACTACTCTGATTTTGACGGGTTTGATTTCACCGAAGACAATATCGCCGAAGCCAAGGATGAAAATGACGATGGTGATATCAACATCGATGACTACGAAGAAAGTTACGATACCCTTTTCTATGGGAAAAACTCCGATCAGGTGGAGATCAGCATAGAAGAAGGTAATGCTGACGCTACCAGCCCCGAGCCTGGTGCGGGTTATACCGGAAATCCGGGCGACGCGGGTATGGTCATACAATTTAATATCCCATCCCAGGAAAACTCGGCCGACTGGCCCTTTGACGCATGGCCCGGAAATGACGAGTGGCCTGGAGGCCAGCCCGATCCTCTGCCGCCAAACTGGGCTATTAATTTAAATTCTCCGCCCAGGCCGTTCATGGGTATGGCTATAGGATATGTGGACTACTTTGTCAACCTGGATTCGTGGGTTGACGATCTTACTTTTCAATTCTCATACGCGGCCCAAACGCTGTTTTACGTAGAAACCGCGCTCTTTGTGATGGTGGATCGTCAGTTTATCGATATGGATACCACCACGGCTATGGTTATAGACCCGGTTTTCCTTCTGAACAATCCTTTCCAGACTGAGATTGAATACAACGAGGATACCCAGGTTACTGTTGACCTTTCAGCCCAGATGGCCGCGATGCGAGCCAATCTTGATCTGGATCCTGGATTTTGGAGCGGTCCGGGCGAACATACTATTTCGCTGGTCGCAGTTGCAAATCCACTATTGTTCCCAACTGGCGAAGAAGGCGGCATACCGGTGCCGGCAGATGAAGAAATGCCCAAGGTGTATCTAGATAATTTCGTTGTCTATCAGCGCCTAGAGGGCGAAACCGGCTATTACTCAGG
Source organism: Sedimentisphaerales bacterium (assembly GCA_016928435.1). Taxonomy (GTDB): domain Bacteria; phylum Planctomycetota; class Phycisphaerae; order Sedimentisphaerales; family SM23-30; genus JAFGKT01. The sequence goes on from JAFGKT010000008.1 coordinate 46,722, forward strand.
CGTAACACCCACTTATCCGCGCGTGGATAGTGTAGTTGCTGCTAACTTTGATGCGAACAAGAACGGATGGGAATCTTCACACGACGGCTACATTAACGGAAACATTTACACTTATCGCGACGCTACCGGCGGGTTCACCGGCGCTACCGGCGACGGCGGACTGGTTATCAGGCTCGGTAACGGCACAGATATCGAAAACAACCTCTTAGGCACACATTCTTACGAATTCACCCCGGCCCTCGCGGGTCTATATACTCTTGATTTGGATTATTCGCTATTGCTGGGTACCGATGTTCCCAATGGACAAAGTATCACTCTGCAATACCGCATTGACGGCGGTGGTTGGAATCCGATCGACACTTTGACCAAACCGCCGGCCGGCGCAGCATACCAGCCTGCGGCTACGATACCCCTCGGCGCCCTCACCGCGGCCACTCACAAGCTAGAAATAAGCGCGGAGCTCAGCCAAAGTGCTGAAGGTCTAGCTGTAGATGATGATTTTGAAGGTGCTAATCCGTTGCCTGGACCGGTTTGGGATTATAGGCCCGAGTACTTAGGTCGTACTAGTCTTGCCACCGGTGTATGGAATGATGCCGCAAACGATACATTGCGTATAACATTGGGAGATGATACTACGCATGCCCTATTACTAGAAGCGGCTTTCGAATGCAATTTTACCGCCGGAGCCACCAGTGACTTTTCTGTTTCTTTTGACTATGCACTCACCAACGGAAACGGTTTAGGTACAGAAGCACTGAGCTATATGATCGTTTCGATTATAGATAACAGCACTAAAGTCCAGACTTTCCTAGATGGCATGGCCCTGGAATATGCTGCGGAAGGTCCAAGTGCCACACGTTCTGGTACTGTTACGATAGATATTAGCAATGTTCTGGGCGACCTGCCGGCGGGGGTCAGTTACACATTGCTGTTCCACGGTGGCCTGACCGAAACTCTAGACACGGCCAATAGTACTGCAACTGTAGACATTGATAATGTAAAGATTTTTGAGCAGGATCGCGGTCGCGGTTATGCCTATCTGGACAACATTGTTCTCACCGCGTTAGGAGGCGGAGGGATAGAAATAAAATCTACCGCTGATTGGCGCATCAAGGCTGATCCGGAACAGGGCCATGACAGTGCTACGGTCGGCTACAATGATCAGGTCGGGCCCGAGTATGATCAAACTGAGCACAAGCGGCTGTTTGATTTTGGTGAATGCATGACCCTGAGTGTAACCGGCAACGGCGCCGGCAGCACCGTCATGGACACCTTGAAAATAGATAACGTATATAGCGATGAAGACGGGCCCATGGTTATCTCTTTTCGCTATCGTCTGCAAACAAGCAGCAGCGATCCGATTTTCAATCCAGCCGATCCAGCCAATACCAACCTGGCTGTGCGTATCGACGGTACTTTATACGACGCCGTCAGCGCCAATCAGTTTGTATCTACGCCCACGCCCGCTTTCGGACAGTGGTACAGTTTCACCGGTGACAGCGGCTGGTGGAACGGTGACGAGAACAATCCGGAATATACTTATGTGTACGTGGTAGCCAATGATATCGAGGCCGGTCCCCATACGGTACATGTGGAACTAAACGTAGCCAACGAACCTACTACCGTCACCAGTCAATTGTGGATCGATAACCTGGCCGTCATCGTCTCACGCCCGACCAACGCCGCGGATCCTAAAGCGATCCTTTTGCCCAATCGTAATTTTGCTGTGGGTGTAACCAACAAGTCTTTGGACCAGTCGCTTGATATGCCGCTCTATGGTGACGATGATGCCGATCCCCATCCGGACGACTTCTTGACTTTCTTTGATTATGGGCTTATCGATTTCGACTCGTATTACTATACCGCTTCGGTCTGGGAACAGAATCCCGGTGCCAACAAATGGCAAATCTATGGTGACAACCTAGGCTTCACTCAAGAGATTGACTTTTTGGGCTTTTCGCTCAAGGAGAATCTGCAGAGCGGAAGTATTGGCGACGTGGTCGGGCTGGGTTTCTATACCTATGGCATGCCCGCTCCGGAATTATATAAACTCTCTGACCTTTGCATAGGTCCTAACGGCGTGGTCTGGGCGGGTCTGCAGCACGCGGAGTCTGAATGGGTTGACGTTAATGGCGATGGTGAACTAGATGCTTTCCACGCTCACCCATGGAACATAAATATCCGGCCTTATTGGGGACCAAATACCGACCTGGATATCGAAGTCTGGCGGTGGCAACCATATAACGATCCTCTCAATGTCAAGAAGGACGCTGACCAATGGGTGAACACAAACTTGGTGCCCAATGCCGTCTGGAATGCCTATACCAATCTCCAGATGGTCAGCAGCGGCGGACAATTGCCTTCAGTTGCTTGGACCCTGCGCGGCGACTTAGGTAGTTACGCCGACGCCGGGGCTCAGCGTTATCAAGAAGATAAAACTTGGGGCGTGATGAATACCGAGAGTATTCAAAACAATGGGGAAATGGCTATGTGGAGTGCGCTGTGGGTGGACGATATGATCGTTCGCCCCGATGGCTTCCCGATAGCGTCTTTCTACATGGGTCACTTGGATGCCAACGGTATAAGGGAATTCAATACTTTCGGTACCATGCCCGACCTCACCATTACCGAGCAATCAGGAATTCCCAATGACGACCTGCTCGATTTCGGCAGCACCTCGGGCAATCTGGTAGATCGCGCGTTCTCCATTAATAATATCGGAGGCGGTGACTTAACCGTTTACTCCATAGAAATCGGCGGGACCGGATCGCTTCCAACCTGTCCGTTCAGTCTAAGGGATGACTTAAACTTCCCGTTCACCCTGACGGGCAACGCGCTGACTGGTCAAGGCGGGAGCGTTAGTGTCGCGGTTCGCTTTGATCCTGAGGGAATTCCCGACGGCGATTACTCAGCCGTGCTTATTGTACACACCAACGATCCACGCCATCCGGACCATCCATTCTCCCACTTCTATGACGTAATCTTACGTGCCACTTCGCAGAACGATGCCGAGATGACCGTCTCGCCACGCCAATTGGTTTTCCCAGATACCGTTATGAACACGGTTAGCACCACCCGCGATACGGTTGTTCGCAATCGTGGTGACGAGGACCTAACTATCAGCGAGTGGTTTTTTGCCGGCGTGAATTTCTCCGTTGACAGTGCCTATATCACCGATGGCGACGTTGTTACACCTGTTGCTAATATCAATAACAAAGGCAGTCTTGATGATATCGTGCTGGTGCCCAACGCTTATCTTACTTTTTCCATCGAGTTCGCTCCGCAGAGAGTCGATGACATTATCGACACCTTCTACATCCATAGCGATGATCAAAATCTGGAATACGCTCCGGTGGCGCTGTTCGGTACCGGTATCAGCGGCGCGAGCATGGAAGTGACGGAAAACGTGGGTACGCCCAACAATGACACCATAGAATTCGGCAGCGTCATTCAAGATCATCAAGAAACACAAAGCTTCACCATTACCAACACTGGTTCAACTGACCTAACCATCATCAGTATCACAGATATCAACAATGTTTCAGCGATCACCATGATGCCCTATGTCGAGAACCTGGTGTTGGCTCCAACGGAATCAATTGTAATTGACGTGACTTTCTCTCCTGAAGGTCCGGAACCTGGTCATATTGCCGTTCCGGAAGAACTCGATACCATTTTGCGTATTCTCAACGACGATCCTATCGAGGCCTTGCGGTCATACGAAGTGTCTCTAACCGGTTTGTCGGTTCCCGAAATACCGATTATCTCCATCGAAGAGGTCGCCGCGACCAACGACGCCAGCGACAATATGGTGCTTGATTTCGTCAATACCAATATCAATGCGACAGTCTCCCGTCAGCTCCATATCACCAATTTGGGTGGCGCCGACCTGACGTTGGACAGCTTTGTGCTTTCCAATACCATCGACTTCAGTGTGGAGCCGGTGAACCTGAGAAATAACGCCGCTGACGACATCGTCTTGCCTTACGATTCCGCGGCCCAAACTGTGACAGTCACATTCAATCCTACCCACGCTGGGTATTATGACGAGACTCTGCGCATCTACTATTATAATGAAAACAATGAATTGGTCTCGCAGACTCTAACGATGCAGGCGCTGGCTCTTAACGCGAGCTTGCAGATTACGGATTCTCAAGGCGCCGCCGGCGATCAGTTGATCAATTTCGGTCCGGTATCGCAAGGCTTGCAGTCCACCACTGAGACCGTTACCCTCACAAACAACGGCACCTCGGCTCTTAGCATTACCAATTGGGCTTTGACTACCGGCGATACCGACATCTTCCAGGTGCAGGCATTTGCCGCAGCGCCAATTGTGGTAGCCCCCGGCGCCAGTACTTCCTTTGATGTACTTTTCTCCCCTGAACAGGCGCAAGCTTACGGCGGACAGATCACCATCACTAGTGACGACCCCAACAACCCGACTATGACGGTGGACCTGCTCGGCCAGGGTTCGGCGCCAGGCTTAGTCAGCGTACTGGACCAGTCCGGAGCGGTGGTCGTAGCGGTTGATTTCACCCCTGTTACACCTTTGGTATTTGGTATCGGCCAAAGTGTGACACAGTCATTCACCGTGCGAAATATCACCGACGTGGATCTATTGCTCAAGGGCCTTACAACCGAATCATCTCTGTTTATCCTTAATCATCCGCTCAACCCCAATAATGCCAATGACGATATTGTTCTGCCGGTGGGCGGTGAATTCGCGTTTACCATTACTTTTGACGCAGCCAATATGTTTGACGGCAGCGTCGATCTGATTATGGTCACTAATAACGCCGAGAATACCGGCACGGACGTTACTTCCACAGTGACACTCGAAGCCGAAACCGTCTATGCTCCTCGCGTGGGTGGCGCAGGCTCTTCTATCACCTTGCCTTGGATAGACGAACACGGAAATACCGTTACGTTCATTATGTTCGGCGGCGGGTCGGCGGTTATCATCCCCGAAACCCCCAACAGCACCGGCGGCGCCATCGACACCATTCAATTTATCGGCACGACTTCCAGTTCGTTCTTCATGGCCAGAACAACGGGATCGCTCGATGTCGGATCCATTACCGGAACAGCGGTCGGCAGTCTCTACCTGACCAACGTAAACCTCGTGGGCGATGGCATAGATATTCAAGGCCTGACCAGCTATCTGTCCATGGGCAATCTCGAAAACGGAGCCGACATCAATATCGGCAACACTTTCGGCCGAGCCCCGATCATTCAATTGGGCAACGTCGGTGACGGAAGCGATATCGACGTCAACGGTGATGTGCTGATGTTCCGCCCGGCAACGTTCGGAAACGCCACCTTCAACGCCGATGATGTTACCATACTAAATCTTGGCGGAACAACCACCGACGGCAGCGTGAATCTAACCGGTAACCTCAACATCGCCACTACTTCAGCGGCCAATGTAAATACGGACTTCATCGTCCAAGGTAATATCAATTTCATCGCGGCCTCTCGTTCCAATTACACCGGTGCCGTGCGGGCCGACAACATCAGTTTTGCCATGTTCCGCAATCTTGAAGGCGCCGCGATCAGTGCCTCCAGACGAGTGGGTTATGTAATGTCGTCCACCAATCTGTTTGATTCGCTTATCCTTGGTGGTTACGATCTTGGTAATGATGGGCGACTCGGAGGCGGTGACGATGTTCTTGTCGCCGGCGGCCAGGTAGGCTATGTCTCAGCCCCAGGCAGCATACGCGACAGTTTTGTAGCTGCCGGTATCGCTCCGACCGGTGCGGACTTCTTCAATCCTTCCGCTACAGCCAATGGAAGTATCGGCTCGGTACGGTTCGGTAACGCCCTGGCCGGTGCGGACGCGTTTGGCGTCGCGGCCCATACCAATATTACTTCGGTACTGCTGGGCAACAAGAGCATGGGCTCCGGACAGATTCACGGCGATTTCGAGGTACACCTGATCTAGTACCGTGTAGGTTTGAATGCACCGGGCGAAAGATGCCTGTTAGTATCAAGAAATGACAGGCTTGGTCCGCGCTAACTATTATTCAGCATAGTTTTACCAACTGAACAATGCATGGGGTTCTGGCTATGAGGATCATTGCCGGCTCACGAGCCCGAACCAACATTTTACCGCCGCGAGACCTGACGACCCGACCAATAACCGATCGCGTCAAGGAATCGCTTTTCAGTATTATAAACGACCGGCTCGCTAATGCCCGCGTGGCGGATTTGTTCTGCGGTACCGGTTCAATGGGACTCGAAGCGATCAGTAGGGGGGCAGCGCATGCCATAATGGTCGATAAAGATCGTGATGCGATTGCGCGTTTGCACAAAAACATCGCCAAGTTGAGATTCGAGCACCAAACCACCGTTCGATGCGCTGATATCTTTCGCTGCGGCATTCCTATCTCACCAGCGGTTGATACTGCAACAAAGCAAGTTTCCAATAACGAGATTCCGGTAGTGGCAACGGAAGATAAACGCTGCGATTTGGTTTTTGTTGATCCGCCTTACAGGCTGTCACTCGAGACTGCTCCGGAGTCCAAACTGGCTTTGTTGCTCTGTAAAATCGCCGAGCAGGTGGCGCCGCGGGCGATGGTTATTGTGCGTCAACAAAAGCAAGCACAAGGCCTGGCTGATCAATACGCGTCGCTGTGCCTCACGCAAACCCGGCAATACGGCAGCATGATCCTATCGTTTTTGGAGAACGTCTTGTGAGCAAAACGCAGGCATCGTCTAAGCACCCGAAACCTTCAGCTCACCAAGTGATGCTCAGGGTTGTCCAATATCTGCGCGATGCCGGCTTTGAGGCGCTGCTGGCCGGCGGATGCGTGCGCGACATGCTCCTGGGCCAACAACCAAACGATTATGATATCGCCACCAATGCCACTCCTGATTCCATAACCAAGATTTTTCGCAATACCCTCAGCGTCGGAGCGCAGTTTGGGGTGGTTGTGGTGTTGATGGGGGGGCATCAAATCGAAGTAGCCACGTTTCGCAGTGACGATTCGTATCATGATGGACGCCGGCCCGCCTCGGTGGTGTTCACTGATGCCGAACATGATGCACAACGGCGCGATTTCACCATTAACGGCATGTTCTTCGATCCGCTAACCGAGCGGGTAATCGACTATGTCGGCGGCACAGCGGACCTGCGCGGCCGTGTTATCCGCGCCATAGGCAATCCCGATGAGCGATTCGCCGAAGACCATCTGCGTATGTTACGAGCCCTTCGGTTTGCCTGCCGGTTGGGTTTCACAATAGAGTCGGCAACCTACCAAGCCATTTGCGATCACGCGCTCAAGATCGCCAAGATCAGCGCTGAACGCATCGCAGGCGAACTCGAACAAATTCTAACCGACCCCAGCCGGGTCCAAGGCGTTGAATTGGCGCAAAAGACCGGATTGCTCGCTGCGTGCCTGCCGATATTATCGGACCAAAAGGTTCACGCCGGTCTAGCCGTCTTACAGCAGCTTCCGGAAGTGCTGCCGTTCCACCTGGCTTTGGCGGCTTTGTTGGTCGATTGCACCCCGAGCGAAGCCGCTCAAGTGTGCCGAAAACTCAAAACCAGTAATGATGTGCGTCGTCATACCGTGTTTCTGCTGGAAAAGCGAGAGGCGCTATTGCAGGCTTTGCCGCTGACGCCCGGCAGGCTCAAACGATGGCTCGCGGAACCGCTTTTTGAAAACCTGTTCTGTTTTACCGCTGCGCAGTTGCGCGCCACCGGCCAAAACGAAGACTCCTTGCAGCAATTGCGCAATCAAATCGAGCAATTGGGCGATGCCCCGATCGCGCCGCCGCCTTTACTGGATGGCCACGCGCTGATTGGTTTAGGCGCACCGCCGGGACCAATAGTAGGGCGGTTGGCTGAGGAAATGTACTTAGCTCAGCTTGAAGGTGAAATCGCTGATACCGACCAAGCCGCTGGCTGGGTCAAAGCATGGCTTCATCGCCATCATACCGACTAAACCAGCCGCGTTTTCGCACCTCATCAAACGCCATCAGCGCAAACCATTACCGCGCCCCCGGGCAACTGCATCTACAAAGGCTTGGTCATATTCCCCAGCCAATTGCCCCCAACTGTAGCTTCGAACATGCTGAGCCAGATCGCACGCGGCAGCTTGAGGCCAATTCTCACACAACCACGCCAGCTTAGCACGCAAATCCCGACCGTCGTCGTAGAAATGTACTGCACTTGCCTCACTCGGCATTAGTTCCGGATAGCTCAACCGACGAGGCAACAGAGGATAACAACCACGCGCTGTCGCCTCCAATATCGACAAACCAAAAAACTCGTGGATTGCCGTGGAAACCACAATATCCGCTCGACTCAACAACGCCAGATACTCAGCCCTATCCGCCACGTAACCAAAATGCTCCAAACGATGAGCCAATGATTTCTCTATCGCGCCGAAGATAGGGGGGCTGTCCCGGAATTGCTCGCCCGCGACAATCAGCCTGAAGTTCACTCCCTGCCGATCCAAATCCAATAACGCTTCAAAAAAATCGTCCGGGTTCTTGTCGTATTCCCAACGATGGTTCCAGAGGATTATCGGTACAGCGTTTTCTCGATTAGCTGTCCCTGGTTTATACGCAGCAAAAACTTCGTCCGGCAGACCCAAGGACCGCACAACCGCCCGACGTTCGATTTCTTCCGGTAAGCCTTCCGGTACGTAGTCCGGCATCTTCGCCAGCAGCTTACGCGCCGCCTCCAAGAACGTCCGAAGATGATAACACGAATTGAACCATATTGCATCCGCAGCCAAGCAAGTGGTGATATTAGTGAACCCGTATTGATAATCCCGCTGAGATTCGTCCGGCAAAGGATACGTCAACTGGTTTTCATGGAAATAACAGACAATCGGCTTGTTCTGCCAATCGCCCGGCAGCAAGGCCCGCAGATCCGCAACCGAGGTCATGTCCGAAGTGAATATCAAATCGGTGTTTTCGGGTCCGCCGATTTCGTTGCTGCGACGTTGGAGTTCTTGAGCAAAGTATATCCCCGCCCCTCGCATCCGCCATTTCCATTTACGCGGCGGTAAACCCCAACGAGTAAACCTATGCCCACTGGACGCGATCAACCCATCCAAAAACGCGCCATGACTGCCCCCGTCGTACGCCTCCATCGCCAAGATGTGCAGCCGCGCCTCGCTCATCTACCGCTCACCGTAGAAATACGCTTCGATCATCTTGCATAACGCGTGATATAACGGCAATTGGTTTTCCTGAATATCAGCCGTTGTTGCGCCCGGCACACGCCAATCAATATCGCTCAACTGAGCAATCACGCCGCCCTTGGGCCCGGTAAAACTGATTGTCGTCAGTCCATACGCTTTAGCAAGTTTCATTGCCGCGGTCACATTCGCCGCGTTACCACTGGTGCTGATCCCCAAAAGTACGCCACAGCGAATTCGCTCAGCGAAGGAATTCAGCTCTTGGGCATAAATTAAAGCCGCGTCGCGATCATTGGCGTACGCGCTGCGCAGCGAATGAGATTCACCCAGCACCACAACAGGCAAACCCCGCTCCAGCCCGCTGAGCAATTCACTGCCCCCGTCCATCTCCTTCAGCGTTTTACATACCTTTTCATCTACCATCGGACGAGGCATTTCAAAACTCTTGGCGAGTTCGCCTTTAATATGTACCGCGTCAGCGAAGCTGCCCCCGTTACCGCACACATACAAAATCCCGCCTTCCTCCAAAACTCCCACAATGCGCTCGCAAGCCGCCAGCAATCCAGCGCGAGCATCAGCCAAATGCCCATGGCGACTCAACAAAACATCCGCTTTGTCCATCACTCGTTGCGGTAGGGGGGTGTTACTCATTTTTCTTCCTATATCAAGGCTTGGTTTGGGCTGTTTCAATTATCCGGTTATCACACAGTCGGGTAGGGTGTGCAACTTGTTTGCACACGCGTGTAACTGCGACAGCAATTTATTAGTGAAAATTCGTGTCCATTAGTGGTTCTCTTTCCGGTTATCACAGTCGCGCCGGCGGCTACGGTTGTCTAAACTGATTCGGTTCCACCGCTACAATCGCGGCATCCGGCTGAACATAACGAATCGAACTTAAACCATCCATCGCCTCAGCGTAATTGGAATATCGCCCGTAGCGTACAGCGTACAAAACATTGCTGCCGCGTTGGATGGGCGTCCAATCAGCCGTTATGCCCGATTGACTCAGTTCATCAATATGGGCCGTCGCCCGCGCCAAGTTGGAATAAGCCGCCAACTGTACGCGGAACTGCCGGGCGCCGAAACGTATACGCGACGCCTCAGCAAAACCAGACTCGGGAAATTCATTCATGCACTGCGATAAATATCTATCCGCCTGGCTCCACTGCCCCAGATTCTGTGACGCCACCGCCAAGCGATACAGCAACGCGTCTTTCGGCGCCGTATCGGGCAGGTTCGGCAAGGCCTGCTGATAATAGTTTATCGCCTCCAATTGCGATGACGCGGTATTCCGCTCGAACATAATATGCCCGATAGCCAGTTCCGCCATGCTTCGCGCCGCTGAGTTCTGCGTACAAAGATTGGCCGATCGTCGTAGGTCAACCAATGCCGCTTCGTCATTGGCCGGCTCGCTGCGCCGATAACTCAAACCTCGCAAATACAGAGCCTCGGATCGTTCAGCCGCTCGGGGATAGTCGGTCAAAAACTCTCCCGTCAAATCTATCACCGTATCGTATTGACCGTATTCGAAGTTGCGATAGGCCTGCGACAGCAACGATTGTCCTGCAGTGTCCAAAGGTGTCTGACAACCGCTCAGCAACCCCAAGCCAAGCAGCATTGCCAAAGTCGCGAACCACCGAAAACCTATTCCCCGTAACGATCTTGCTATTTTTTTCATCATCATTCGCCTGTCATACATTACTTATCTTAGGGTGGGTAATTTTGAACATCTTGTTCAAAGCTATCCATGTGGTTCCTTAGCAAAAGGGTGGTTGAACATCAACCAAGTTCCATTTTCCAACCACCTACCGGGTGCCCGCCCTTTCGCGCAGCTAAAGGGTGGTCGTCAGCCAATACCTGCCTTTGGTAAATCTATAACTGCGATTCTCGCTACACTATATTCATTCATCGACCTGCACAATACGCTTACGAACGCGACTTGCGGCAGTCTTGGCGGTGGGTTTCCGTTTGGCCGAAGTCTTTTTCTCGCTGCTCTGACGTTTTTCCCCAGCCTTGCGCGTGTACTTTCTTTTCTTGGCGGGGGTCTTCTCCGCGGCAGCTTGCTCAGCCTTGGCTATCAGTCGGCAAAGGTCCGTAACTTCCTGCTTGGTCAATTGACGAAACTTACCAGGCCCCAAACCGCGCAAGTTTAATTTCCCAATTTTAATCCTGGTCAGCTTTCGCACCGGATGCCCAAGCCGCGCCAACATACGCCTGATTTGCCGATTGCGACCCTCGCGCAGTTCAATCTCCAAAAGCGATTGATTGGGCCCACGCCGCAAAACCTTAATATGTTCTATGGTCGCTTTGCCTTCGTCCAGATACACACCGCGTTTCAGCGTTTCAATCGTTTCGCCCGAAACCGATCCCGAAACCTCCGCCACGTACTTCTTTATCACACCATAACGTGGATGCGTCAATCTATTGGCCAAATCTCCGTCATTGGTCATTATCAGAAGGCCCATGGAATCAGCGTCCAATCGGCCCACAGGGTACACACGCTGACGCACACCCACCAACAAATCAATCGCACGCTTGCGACCCTCGGGGTCGTTGTTCGTACACACCACGTTTTTGGGCTTATGCAGCAGATAATAGACCTTCTGCTCCTGCGCCAATTTTCGGCCCGCGACCACAATCGTATCCACTGCCGGATCCACCAGCACGGGCAATTTGCGCACAACCCGGCCATTAACCTTAACCTGTCCGTCAAGGATAAGCTCTTCGCAGTGCCGCCGACTGGCGATCCCAGCCTCAGCCATAACTTTTTGTAAACGTTCGCCTTTGTCGCTCACCAGCTTAATCCTTTTCTGATCCGCCGCCTAAGCAAGCCAGCAATAGCTCGCCGCTGTGCGTAATGTCCACCGTTCGGCCAACACCGCCGGGCAACAATAACGTGTCACCCTTGACGAAATCGGTCTTGATAAAGTCACCATCATCATCCACCGTAACGCTGCCGCCGCCTTCCACACAAATCATAACCATCGGACCGTTATCTGCCAATTTGTGTTTGCCAACCTCTGTGTCATTAACGCTCACTACAGCGAAATACTCACAGTCAGCTAACAGCTTCGCTTTGCCCAATCGCTCAGCCGCATCACGCAACGCCGTTGCCTGGTCGGAAATCTTACTAATATCGGTAGGGGGGGTGCAACTCCCATCAGCCTGAAAATTAATCGAATCCAAGCCTTCTTCAATGTGCAGTTGCCGACTCTTACCAGCGCTGTCCACGCGGTTCCAGTCAAACAATCGGTACGTCGTGTCGGACGGAATCTGAATCTCAGCGACAATCACTCCCGCGCCCAAGGCATGCACCGTACCAGCCGAGACAAAGAAAAAATCACCTTTCTTAACTTTATGTCGTACCAGCAACTCATCCACAGTACCAGCTTCCAACGCCTTCTTCATTGCTGCCCGGTCCACACCCGATTGCAAGCCGTAATAAATCTCCGCGCCCGGTTTGGCGGACATAACATACCAGCACTCGCTTTTCTCAGCCGCGCCGGGCCAACGCCCAGCCGCCTGTTCGTCCGGATGCACCTGCACGCTCAAAACGTCGTTGGAATCCAATAGCTTAACAAACAGTCCAAACGGTTGTTTGCATTGATCCGCGGTGAACCCAAAATCCTGACCGGATTCCTGAAGCACAGTTCTAAGTGTCTCACCAGCCCAAGGACCGCTCGCGACGATACTAAAGTCACCTTCCAGATCGCACAATTCCCAACTTTCGCCAATGGCCACGCCGACCGGCACCGCCTTGCCAAAAGCCTTAAGATTGTCCGATCCCCAAATCCGCTCCTTAAGCCGCGGCTCAAATTTCAACGCACAAATCGATCTCACGTAAACATAACCTTTGCAAAAGTATTTCAAACAGCCTTAAGCCGCGTGTACCAGCCGACAGCAATCTAACCCGATAACCTAGCAATCATGCTCCTACAGATTGACCGTACTCATCTAATGTGTATGTCATCAATCCAAGCACAGTCTTCACCATGGTTAACAGAACCATCCTTGGAATAGCTCCAAACGAAATCATGACTGCCTTCTGTAACTGGATATGAAACCTGATTCCAGCCGCCGCTTTCCCTAAACACAGCAATCTCATTGCCGTCGATGTAAAATCTCAAATGATCGCAGCATGACTCGCTGGACAGCTTCCATGCGAAACTGATCGCCTCAAAGTCCGTCGTATCAGCGGTAAATCCCATTGTTGTTCTCTGACTGTGTCCAATAGATCCGCTTCTGGCACAGTAGGAACCTTCCGCTGCGCCGCCGACAATACTCCAAGCTGCCGCGTGAGGAAAGCCCCAGCCTAGATCTGAAAAATCGCCGCTCTCAAAATCCTCATCAATCGATCTCGGTATACCGCTGAGCCGCGCCAATATATCCTCAGGAATAAAACCCGTCCGACAGTAAAGCGTATTTATCCTGTCCTGATATATTCCAACCTCATCACCTATATCGAGATCAATATTGATATCTTCAGTCTCGAGAACTCCCTGGATAACGTCGCCATTGACCATTTGCACGGTCGTCAAGGGCCTGTCGCCTCCAATCATCGTAAGTGACTCGACAGTACCAAGATCTATCGGAACCCTGGCATACGTCGTCGCGACGTCTAGATTGTCATTCAAAATCCGCCCGCTGAAATAATCACCATTGTTAAGAATCACAAATTGATTCTGCGGAATATTTCGTCTCTCAGCTTCACGCAATCGAAAGATAATCGTCAGTATTTTCTCTCTGCGTATCTCGATTTGCGTGCCCGACTGCAGTCGAAAAACCACCATCGGATCATCAATGAACCCGGAAAATCTGTTGTTGTTCACCGTAATGATAGACTCGATATTGTTCTCGCCGCCTTCAAGGTCAATCCCAGCAATGATCCGATTATTCAATGTCAACGAAGCGTATGAGGTCCGAATACTGAAACTCTCATTCAGAACCGTACCGGTCAGCCTGTCGCCGTTACGCATCAAAATAATATCGGTGTCGCTCGGACGTTCCAGATCAAGCACTATGCTCACGTCTGAGAGAGCTGCTTCATTATCGGTATTTACCGCTGATCCATCCGGATCTTCCGCGGGCTTTGCCGGCTGCGCCACCGCGCAGTTCGCCGCCCAAAGCAGACCAAACATCGCCGCTAACAAAATCTTCTTCATCATGATTCTCCATTAGTTAAAAATATCAGGCTTTTCCTATAAAACATTGATGGTAGCAAACAACCGCATACCCAGCAAGCGATTTCATCACAAGACGATATGCGTATGCCCAAAGCAATCACATAAGCCCAAAAAGTACACTAAAATACGCTCAAGCCTAAAACGCCGGCCTTGCCCACCCCCTATCGCCTAATATCGAAAGTCCGATAATATATATTATGTTTCATTCAGGCTTATATCCACGAAATACCATTTCTCGCACCAAAACCCCTCTAATTAGCTCCCAACGCCGTTTTCCCGGGTTTCGTGCTGTTTCCAGTTGGGATCACTTTCCCAGCATTGCCTCCACCCGGTCCGCCACCCGCTCAACCGTATCATCCACAGCCGCATCCACCCAAAGCACCTCCGCGAAACTTCTAAACCACGTTCGCTGACTCTTAGCCAATCGTCGGGTGTTGATCTTTATCTTTTCCACAGCGTCCTGCAGTTCACCGCCGTGCCGCAAGTAATTTATGATCTCAGCGTAACCGACCGCCTGCGACGCTTGCTCACTCAATCCTTTAGGTTCAGCCAGCAATGATTTAACTTCCTCAACCAAACCTTCAGCGACCATCTTTTTAACGCGTTGATTAATCCGTCCTGAAGCGTCGGCCGGTTCACGACGCAGCCCGATCAGCCGCCAAGGATGACGGTATTTGCCGCTGCGAAACTGCCCGTGATACGATGAAATCGGCTTGCCCGTCAATTCCCATACCTCCAAGGCTCTGACGATCCGTTTTAGGTCATTCGGGTGTATTTTCCCTGCCGCTTCCGGGTCAATCTCTGTCAATCTCCGGTGCAGTTCATGGGTACCCTCGGTTTGGGCCTCCGTCTGCAGGCGGTCGCGAATCTCAGCGTTGGCTGGCGGCCCGTCGAACAGCCCTTCCAGCATCGCCCTAATATATAGAGCTGTCCCCCCTGCCGATATTATCGGACGTTGCCTGTCCTGAATCTCCGCCCGGGCTTTGTCCGCCAATTCAACATACCTGCCCACGCTGAACGATTCCCAAGGCTCAACGACATCGATAAGATGATGCGGCACTTGTTCACGCCGATCCATGCTCGGCTTGGCGGTACCAATATCCATCCGTCGATACACCTTCATCGAGTCGATACTGATGATCTCCGCGCCCCATCGACGCGCCAACTCAAACGCGAGTTTGCCCTTACCACTGGCGGTACAACCCATTATCAGCGTTAGTTGCGGTATCATCTTTTCCTTGACAATTGCCGTTCAAGGCGGTTACAAAAAGGTATAAAAAAATGCCCGTTTACTCGACTCTCCGGGCTTGGCGGTACTAGAATCAGGTGTAAATGTTGACAAACTAAAGGAGTTGACAACTATGGTCAAATTATCCGCTGCAGTGTTACTTGTACTTGCTGTTTCTTTTATTGCCGGCGGCTGCGTGCAAGTCGGCGGTGACCGACCACTGGTTGACTTCGCGGGATTTGCCGGTAATGGCGATTGTGAATCATGTAATGATGATGACTCCAGCCAAGTGCATGATCCAGCCCCAGGCGTGCCGGACAGCGAACTCAGCGACTCGCAATTGATGCAGCGAGACCTGGCCGATTGCCAGCGAGATTATGAGTCACTCCAACGCCGCTATCGCGAACTTGAAACCCGCTACAATCAGCAACGCGAATCTTACGAAGATTATATCGATAATCTCGAAGAACAACTCCAAGACCTGCGCGACGATTGATCTTTTCAAGGCCGGCGAAAACTTCACGGGAACAAACGTCTCGTATTGTCGCCCTTGCCCCCCTACCGCCCTACCGTTCGATTATTCGCCGGACCCGATCGCGTAAGCAGCTTCGCGGGCTAGCTCAGCCTGTTCAGAGAATTCTTGCTGCATGCTGGCTACGGTATCCGCTACTTCCGGAATACTTTCCGCTATCGCCAAAATGGTACTCATCGTATCGTAGTGCAACGCGTCAGCCATCCACAAATCGGATAAAGCCGTCTGGGCCGAGATCGCCAGCGTTTCAGCGTAGTCCTTGGTGTTCCCGCGAGAAACTCGTGCCGCACCGTTGAAATCGTCGATGGCTTGTGTGTATAAGTTCACCGCGTCAACCCGCAAAATACGATAGGCGTTTTCACCGGCGCGTATGTCTGTGTTAAGCACTTCCCGCAATCGCGCCAGTAAATCGGTTCGTTCGCTGTTAATAGAATCAACCCGATCCGCTGACAGAGCAAACATGCTCGAACCGCGTAGGCTCTGCAAACGTTGTTCCAGATTCCGTATAGATTCCGCCAAACGATCCCGCCTGAGCAGAGCGTGTTCCAGTTGCTCTTGGACAATCGCCAGATTACTCGATGCCAGCTCGTATTGCGCCTCGTAATAAGAAGCCCCGCTCGTGGCGTCCTCCGGATTGCCAACATCACCCACACGCAAAGCGTAAGCTTGTTCGCTCAGATCAAAGCGTTCCTGACCCCGCGTTTCTTCAGCTTGTTGCAGCGTGCTGTGGTATTGTTGGTTCAACTGCGTGAACTCAACCTGGTACTCATCAGCTTCTCTTTGCAGACGTTGTCTCTCTTGGTCCAATTCCTGCACCGCGCTTTGCGCCTGCTCCAATTGCTGCTCTAATCCCTCATAGTCGCCGTCCCCTTGCAGCCATCGCTCCAACAGCGTAATCGCTTCGCTGGGAGGATAGCCCGCAACTTCCGTGGCTGAAGTTGCCCGCCTGCTCAGCGTCGAAATCAAGCTGGAAAGCTCCTGTTGAACCGATTCGGAAGCTATAGCGGCCTGCAAAACTTCCACACTAACACTGCTTGCCTGCATCTTGTGCAGAGTACCCAACATGAGTTTCGGACCAGCCTGCTGTTCCCGCGAAGCCCCTGACAAAGCCTGGTTCAAAATACTCTCAGCCCTGCGTAAACGATCTGCCGCTTCCACAGCCGTGACGTTGTCGGCCTGGTCCTGAGCCGTCGCCATTTGATTGCATGCCGCCGCCAAACGCTGCGACAATTCACGCAACTGCCCCAGACTCTGTTGATCCACAGCGCCAATAGCTTCCAATTCCGCCTGCAAAGCATCAAAATCCGCTTCTCGCGTATGGCGCTCCATAACCTGCTGAGCGACTCGAGTCTGACCGCCGCTAAGGGCGTCGTCGCCCACACCGCCGCGCGGACCGGCAGTCTCAGCGGAACGCTCAAATTCCGACTCGTTCAATATGATCTCTTGGTTACTGCTTAGTATCAGACGCCCTGATTCATTAACCGCACCGCTGCCGGTTTCTTCTCCGTCATCGCAACCGGTCCAACAGGCCAGGCAGAACGCTATGCCGCATAACACCAATATACGATCAAGCTTAAAAACACCTTTTAGCATATAAAATGCCGCCTTCCGTATAAAACTTAGCTATATAATGATATATTCTCTCGGATGACCCCACGGCGGGTTCGTATTTAACGCATTTCTACCAGAGCGCCGCTGCTATGTCAAGCAGCTTATATCTTTTGTAACATCCAGCCCCAACAAAGCTTATATGCTCCAGACAACAAAGGCCCGCAGCCGCCCTTCCGCTGACCACCCAGCCCAGGCCCGCAACCATCTGACCCAAACAATCCAGCCTATTCCCACCATTATACCTCCCTGGGCCGACCTCGGGAAATTGTCTGCCATACCGACTGGGGCAATACCAGAGTACACGCGATTTAATATTACCTGCCTTGACAGGATTATGGACCGTCTATAATATGATTTCTTGACAGGTTTTGTGCTGCGCTGCCAACCGATAGTTCTTGCTATGGGTTGACGCCCCCACTAGTGCCGAAATCGCTGAGCTTTTCACAGAAGCATGGCGAATCACGCCCTTTATTACTTGGTTCATAAGCCGGTTGTACTTTTCCGCAGCCGACATATTGAATACCAAAATAGGGCCCTCCGGAAGTCCTTCCGTCATGCTTGAAAACCTGTCTTACCGTACTGAGTGGTCAATCACGCTGATTGATTTTGATATTTCGTGGATATTATTTTGTGAATAAGGAAATGTGTCGTCATGCTTGAATCTCTGTTGCATCCCAAGGCCGTGGCTGTTTTTGGCGCCTCACGCACTCCCGGAAAGGTAGGGCATGAGGTTGTTGCCAACATGAAACAGGCCGGCTTTGAAGGCCCCATTGTCCCAATCAATCCATCTGCCGACGACGTTTTAGGCCTCAAGTGTTATCCTGACCTGCGAGCCTATGGCCAACCAATCGACCTAAGCGTAATTGCGGTTCCCAATAAATTCGTTATGTCAGCCATCGAGAGTTCCGTCGCCGCCGGAGCCAAGGCGGTAGTCGTTATAACCGCCGGCTATAAAGAAGTCGGTGCCGAAGGGGCCGCTGAAGAAAAAAAGATGGCCAAGTACTGTGCCTCGCACGGCGTAAGACTCTTGGGACCCAACTGTCTCGGTTTGCTCAATACCCATCATAAAATGAATGCCTCCTTTGCCGCTAAAATGCCCAAGCCGGGTAATATTTCGGTTTTCTCTCAATCCGGCGCGCTGGCCACGGCCATCCTCGACTGGTCCGCCGCTCGTTCATTGGGTCTGGGCAAACTCATCAGCATAGGCAACAAAGCCGACCTTAACGAAAACGATTTCCTCAAAGCCCTCGCTGCTGACAAAGAAACTCACGTGATTGTGGGTTATCTCGAAAGTATCATGTCCGGCGACACCTTTATCAAAGCCGCTGAGTCCGCCGCGTCGGTCAAACCCGTGGTTATTCTCAAAGCGGGTACTACTACCGCTGGTACCAAAGCCGCATCGTCGCACACCGGCAGTCTCGCTGGTGCCGATATCGCTTACGGCGCCGCGTTCAAACGCTCCGGAGTTATTCGCGCTGACACATTCGAGGCTTTATTCGATTACGCCACCGCCCTTTCCATGCAGCCACTGCCCAAAGGCAAAAGAGTGGCGATCATCACCAACGCCGGTGGACCCGGTATCATGGCCGCCGATGCCGTCGAAAACGCCGGGATGGAAGTCACCGCCCTAACCGACAGTATCGCCAGCGCTCTCAAAGCCAAACTGCCCGCCGCCGCCAGTGTCGGAAATCCCATCGATGTACTCGGTGACGCCGAACCAGACCGCTATGTCGAAGCCGTTAATGCCGCTCAGGATGACGATGCCGTGGACGCTATCATCGTTCTGCTCACCCCCCAAGCCATGACCAAACCCGCTGAGACCGCCCGCGCCATCGCTAATTGTGTGCGAGGCGAAAAACCCATCTTGGCTTGTTTCATGGGCGGCTCCGACGTAATGCCGGGCCGAGAAGAACTCGTCGCCTGCAACCTGCCCGACTACCCCGCCCCAGAACGAGCCGTAGATGCCCTCCGAGCGATGTATGAATACGCCACATGGCGCCGCAGACCACCACGCGTCGTAACGCGCTTCCCCGTCAACCGCCGTCGCGCCGAACGTATCATCCAACGTCATAATCGCAACAACCAACTGCAGATCGGCGAAGCCAAAGCCAAAGACATCCTTCGGGCTTACAACTTCAACGTGCCGCCCGGAGATTTGGCGCGATCCGTCGATGAAGCCGTCGAAGTCGCCGACCGCATCGGATATCCTGTCGCTATCAAGATCGCTTCGCCCGATATTCTCCATAAGTCCGATCTGGGCGGAGTCAAACTCAATCTCGTCAACGCCTACGCCCTCCGCGATGCTTACGACCTCATGATGCTGCGAATCAACCAGAAAATGCCCGAAGCGAGGATCGAAGGCGTTTACGTCGAAAAAATGTGTTCCAGAGGACGTGAGATTATCATCGGTATGACTCGCGATCCATCCTTTGGCCCAATGCTTATGTTCGGCCTTGGAGGCATCTTCGTCGAAGTTATGAAGGATGTCACCTTCCACTTGGCTCCCATTACCTCTGATGAAGCCTTGCAGATGCTCGCCGGTACGCGCAGCTACAAACTCCTCACCGGCGTACGCGGACAAAAGTCCGTCGATCTCGCCGCCATCGCCGACGGCATCCAGAGAATGAGCCAATTGGTTACCGACTTCCCTCAAATCGTAGAAATGGACATCAATCCCTTTATTGTCGGCGAAATAGGTACTGAACCCGTCGCCGCTGACGCCCGCATGACACTTTCAGGAGTTCCCGTCAAATGACCAGCAACACCAATTTCGATCCTCAATGGCAAACCAAATACAGCAACATGGTTCTCTCTGCCGAACAAGCCGCAGCTAAGATAGAGCCCGGACAACGTGTCTTCGTCGGTACCGGTTGCGCCAGCCCTCAAGCGCTGCTGCACGCTCTGGTCAAACGCGCTGATAATCTCGTTGATGTCGAGATCGTGCATCTGCTGACCTTCGGCGACGCTCCTTATGCCGTCAAAAGCCTGGCCGAAAACTTCCGCATCAATAGTTTCTTTATCGCCGAGAACGTGCGCGATATGATCCAAGAGGGACTGGGAGACTACACCCCCATTTTCCTCTCTGATATCCCGCGACTGTTTTCTTCCGGACAATTACCTTTAGACGTCGTACTGCTTCAGGTTTCACCACCGGACAATGGCGGAATGTGCAGCTTGGGTATCTCCGTTGACATCGTTCGCAGCGCCGCCCAAAACGCGTCGTTGGTCATCGCGCAGGTAAACCCCCAAATGCCTTATACCCTTGGTGACAGCTTCATCAATGTACAGGAATTGGATGTCCTTGTGCCCGCCGATGAACCGTTGCACGAAATTTCTCCGCCCGAGACCACCGAGGAAACCCGCCGTATCGGCGAAAACATCGCCGCCCTCATCGAAGACGCTTCCACTGTCGAGCTAGGCATCGGACGCATCCCTCAATCGGTCCTGCCGTTCCTCAAAAACAAAAAAGAACTCGGCATCCACACCGAAATGTTCACCGACGCTATTATTGATCTCAT
Organism: Sedimentisphaerales bacterium; assembly: GCA_016928435.1. Classification (GTDB taxonomy): domain Bacteria; phylum Planctomycetota; class Phycisphaerae; order Sedimentisphaerales; family SM23-30; genus JAFGKT01. The sequence goes on from JAFGKT010000008.1 coordinate 67,946, forward strand.
CGAATCCGGCGCCATTACCGGCTCGCGCAAATCTATGGACCGCGACAAAATCGTCGCTAGTTTCTGCCTAGGCACCAAACGGCTCTACGACTACATCGACAACAATGAAATGTTCTCTTTCCGCCCCACCGAGTACGTCAACGACCCATACGTTATCAGCAAACAGCACAAAATGGTCGCCATCAACGTCGCGCTCGAAGTCGATCTCACCGGACAAATCTGCGCTGATTCGATCGGCAACCGTTTCTTCTCCGGCATCGGCGGACAAGTGGACTTTAATCGCGGCGCAGCCCGTTCCGCCGGAGGCAAAGCTATCATCGCCCTGCCCAGTACCGCATGTGATGGCACAGTCTCACGCATCGCTTGTCAGCTCAGTCCCGGAGCCGGAGTCGTTACCACCAGAGGCGATGTCCATTATGTCGTCACAGAATACGGAGTCGCCTATCTGCACGGAAAGAGCGTCCAGGAACGCGCCATGGCGCTAATCAGCATCGCTCACCCCGATTTCCGCGAGCAACTGCTCAAAGATGCTATAGCTGCCAAGTATATCCGCTCCGATCTATCCGCCATCGAAGGCAAAATCAAAACCTCGCCCGGTGAATACCGCGCCACCCATCTGCTCGACGATGGTGTTCAGGTCAACTTCCGCAACATCGCTCCCACTGATGAACCACTTATGCGCGAACTATTCTACGACCTCTCACAGCAAACAATATACTATCGTTTCATGCAGGAGCTAAAGCGAATCCCAGCCAAACAGGTCCAAGACTTCGTTTATATCGACCATCGCACCGACGTAGCTATCGTCGGAACTCTCCCTGAAGCCCACGGCGAGGACATCATCGCGATTGGACGTTATTATCTCGATAAGAAAACCAACCGGGCTGAAGTAGCATTCGTTGTCCGCGATCAATGGCAAAACCGAGGCATCGGCCATTTTCTGCTCAAAGAACTCATGACTACCGCCAAGGGCCACGGCATCGGCGGATTCACGGCCGAAGTACTCCCCGAAAACAAAGCAATGCAGCACGTCCTAAATCAGGCCCCCTGCCACGTACAAAGCCAACTCCGCGAAGGCGTTTACCACTTTGAACTCGACTTCGCTGTCTAGAAAAATCTGGCATTCCGTTTTCCCAACAATTAGCCCCCTGACCTGTCAGGGGGTTTTATCCATGGGGACAAACCGATTTGCCAGATAGCTATACACACCGTAAGAAACCAAAAAACAAAGCCTGCCAAGCCATAATAACTATGACTAAGCAGGCTTTTTTTCGACGTTGCCGTTTACTGTTCATATGGTTCAAGTAATGCCCAAGCCTGTGGGAAATGTGGCCCAAACATCCCTGCCGAAACAGCTCAACGTTCAACGAAGGGGTTTGCTATATCACCTTCTCAAGCACTCCTCAAATGCTTCATCTGTAGACAAACCACTATCTGACAGTAAACGCATATCACTATAGTCTTCCAGCGCCAAACACTGCTTGCGCCAGCGACAATTCATTTTGTCACATCTTATCCCTTGGCCAAAACACTCCCATTCACCGGCGGCACGCTGCATTTCCCAGATGAACTCAACCTCAGGCATCTCACCATCCAAGACGCCCATCAGCATCGCTCGATTTTTAACCATAGTTCGCGATATCATTCTAGAGAAAGCTCCTTGACTGCAAAACTACACAGCCCGCGCACATTCCCCTTGTCCCGACCTATAGCTAATCTTTTGCCGCTCCTTTTTCCTGCCTCCATCTACAGCAAAAACGATCATACCCTCATGGTCCCATAACCATATCGTATATTCAAAGTATACCACAGATTCATCTTTTTCAAAGACATGAATGGGTATCTTCCCCCAAAAAACCACTTTATGTTTGATGGGCCTACATCCCTGGCTTCTTGTCCTAACAATCTAGCCCTAAAATCCAGTTTGCCCCTACTCAACCCCGGCTACCAACTGCGCAGCCTTGCTCAATTCTCCCCCACGACTCGACCAATATCCACCCATAACCCCCAAACAACCAAAACCAATATACTGAATCGGCAATACCGTCGCCCAACTGCCCCATCCTTGTACCGCCGGGCCTACCACTTCGCCGCCCTCAACAAACCCCAATCCACCCACGCTAGCTGACAAATAAGCGATAATAGCCACAATAATCGGCCCAAGCAGCAGCCACAGCAACCCCGCTTCTACAAGCTGTCGCGCCAGCACCACCGCCAGATAAAACGCCACGATACACGCGAATACCGCTTGGCCCGTCTTTACCGGACAACCAACCACCCCTGTTCGTATCAGCGCCGTTCCTGACCGGGCCGTGAACAGCAGAATCACTATCGCTGCACCCGCACTTACACCCAAACCCAGCAACCCCTGTTGCCAATTTCGCAGCTCGCTCTTGAAGGTATCCTCTTTAGCGATTGGTGCCCCGCCCCGCTGTGCCCACCAATTAGCTGTGAGATACGCCAAAACCACCACGATACCCAAGAATATCGTATCGCCTATCAACCCTTGAAACATGGCTGAGCGACTCTCAGCCGTGTTATTCATTAGTGCCGCGATCCGCATATTGTTGCTAAACATCGCCCAAAAAGCAAATCCTGCCGGAGCCGCGAAGCCCGCCAGCGCCATTCGGTGCAATCCTTTGCCCCCCAAGAGCCCCCCTACCAGCGTCGCTGCCGCCGCCAAACCAACAACCAGCCCCGCCAACATCAATGGTTGTGCGTGGCCAAACACCGTAAAAAAAGCACCAGGCCCCTGCGGAGCCGCAACGCGCCACCCCAGCACCCCGAATAGCACACCCACGATAGTCACTATCAACGCCAATCTTACTTTTGTGGAAATAGACATGCTAATAGCCTAACTTCACCAACCACTCCGGTCAAGAAATTATAGTGTCAACTAGTGGTTCTTTTTCCTGTGAATGCTTACGGCCATTTTAGAATCCTGCTCATCCTGTAATCCTGTCAAGAAAGTCTCTGAACAATCGGTTGCGGTTTAACCGCCCGACGTCCCCTAGTGGTTCTAATTCCCCGCTGGACTTTCCCGTCACTCTGACCATAATAAAACTATTATGACCCAACCTCGTTCACAAACTCCAGGCCTGTTCGGCCCCATCGACGACACCCAACCCAAGCACAGTCTTGTCGATGCCCGCCAGTCCCGCATCGTACGCTTGGCCTTCGAAACCGCCGGCGATAATCTATTCGATTACGCCCTGCCCCACGAATTGGCTCACCAAGTCCGGCTAGGCCAACGCGTCCGCGCCCCGTTGGGTCGAGGCAACCGCCCGGAAATCGGCTTCTGTGTCGAGTTCCCCCAGCAGTCCGACGTCGAACGAGTCAAAAACATCACTGAGATTATTGACCCTGAACCTTTGCTCAGTGCCGAAATGATCGAACTGGCACGCTGGATCAGTCAATATTATTGCTGTCCTCTGGGTGTCACTCTCTCAGCTATGGTGCCCGCCGCTGTCAAGCATCAGATAGGCCTGCGCCCGCGAAGTTACGTTTGCCTAACCGAATCTTTCTTGGCTCAAGACGATGCGTTCAAAAACTTGCGCCTCAGTGCCCCAGGTCGCGCCATTGTTGACTATCTAATCGCCCTGCCCCACCACGGCTCCACCCCCGTCGCTATCGACGACATTACCCAAAAGCTAGGCTGCACCGCCGCGCCGTTCAAAACCCTACAAAAACTCAGCGTCGTACATCTCTCGCAACGCCAAGAACTCCCCTTGCCTCCAGGCCTAGAACGATGCAGTTGTTTTAACACTCCTGGCTTCCCGCTCAACAACGATCAAACCCAAGCTCTCGCCCAACTCCTAAATATTATCAACCAGCCCACCTTCAATGCCGTCCTGCTGCACGGCGTTACCGGGTCAGGCAAAACCGAAGTTTATATCCGCGCCATCCAAGCCGTCGTCCAGGCTGGCGGACAAGCACTGGTACTTGTCCCTGAAATTTCACTCACCCCCCAAACCGTTTCCAGATTCCTTCAGCGGTTCGAGTGCGTCGCCGTCCTGCATTCAGGCCTAACCAACAGCCAACGTCATCAGCAATGGCAATTGATCGCCCAAGGCAAAGCGCAAGTAGTCGTCGGCGCGCGTTCCGCGATCTTCGCTCCGCTGCCCAAACTAAAACTCATTATTGTCGATGAGGAACACGAACCATCCTATAAACAAGACAAAGCCCCGCGCTACCACGGCCGCGACGTAGCCGTCAAACGCGCCCACCTGCTCAACGTCCCCGTCATCCTCGGCTCAGCAACCCCCAGCCTAGAAACCTACAATAACTGCAAAACCAAAGACCATTACCACCTAATCAATCTGCCCCGCCGCGTACTCGACCTGCCCATGCCCAAGGTCCACATCATCAACATGAAACGCGAATTCGTCGAACGAAAAGGCAACCATATCCTCAGCCGCGCCCTCGAAACCGAACTGCGCCGCTGTCTCCAAGAACACCATCAAGCCATCCTTCTCCTCAATCGCCGAGGCCACAGCAGTTATCTTTTCTGCCCGTCCTGCGAATTTGTCGTCACCTGCCCTAACTGCGACATCAGCATGACCCTGCACAAACGACGACGCGACGGCAAAGAACAAGCGTGGATGATGTGCCACTATTGTCTGCATTCCACCCGCGTACCAACCGTCTGTTCCGTCTGCGGCAAAAAACTCCTCCGCATCAGCCCCGGAACCCAGCACGCCGAAGAAGAATTGGCCCGCAAAATGCCCGATGTCCGTTTCTGCCGAGTCGATAGCGATTCCATCAAGCCCGGCCAATACGAACGAATCCTCTCCGACTTCGCTGCCGGCAAATACCAATTGCTCCTCGGCACCCAAATGATCGGCAAAGGCCTCGACTTCCCCAACGTCGCTCTGGTCGGCGTCATCAATGCCGACACCGCACTCAACCTGCCCGACTTTCGCAGTTCCGAGCGAACCTTCCAGCTCGTAGCCCAGGTCGCCGGCCGATGCGGCAGAGCCGCCGACACCGGACGAGTCATCGTCCAAACCTTCCTGCCCGACGATCCCGCCATCGCCCTATCATGCCAACACGATTACGAAGCGTTTGCCCAAGGCGAACTACGTATCCGAGAATCTTGTGAAATGCCCCCATACCATCGCCTGGCCCGTATCGTCCTACGCGACACCAAGCTCAACAAAGTTGAATCCGCCGCTGCACAACTCCGCCAAGCCATCGACACTCTGCTGCCTGGCCTATCAGCCCCCCTGGCCATTCGAGGCCCAATGCCCGCGCCTATCGCCACCATCGAAAATTACCACCGCTACGAAATCCTCCTCAAAGCCGCTCAACCCGCCCCCATACATCAACTCCTAAGCCAACTAAGAACCGACCATCTGCCCAAGCTCCCAGTCCACACCATCGTCGATGTGGACCCCCTAAACCTGCTCTAACCCCCCGCAAAACGCCAGCCACCGGGTGGCACCCTTTCGCACAGCTAAAGGGTGGTAGCACACCAACCAAGCCTCATTTCCCAACCGACAATCATCAGTTAATCTATCCGTTCAAGATTCGCACCTCTGGCAGCTAGTTTTTCCGTTATTGCACCGGCATCGCGTCATTCTCAGTCCGCTGCACATAAACATTGTCTTCGCCCAGCGATCCCGCCAAGACCCCGGCTCGCAGACACAACGCCGCCAAATCCAATTGCGGATCGCTGGCCAGCAAATCTTCCGCCGTATAGACTGTCCAATTACCCTCAGCGGGCCCGCTAAGATGCAGCACGCCCGCTTCACGCAGAGCCTGTGTTGAATCGACACGCTGCTGGGCCGTCAACTCCAGGTTCACATGAGGCAATACGCCATAGTCTTCATTTGCTTTGTCCTGCGGGTCGCGATGCACTCGTCGCCCGCTCGGCAGATAGTAATACGCTATCGTTATCTTTAATTCCGCTTCGTAGGCTGTAAACTGCTGAATCTGCTGCACACTGCCCTTGCCATATGTCTGCGTTCCCACTATCAAAGCCCGGTCATGGTCCCGCAAAGAGCCCGAAACAATCTCCGATGCGCTCGCCGAGGTATTATTTACCAATACCACCAACGGAATATCTTCCAGCGTACCGCGCTCGCGGGCATAGTCGTGATTGCCAAACTGCGGGAAACGAGCCGACCGTGTACTAACAATCACCCCCGACGACACAAACGTATCAACAATCTCCACCGCCGAACTCAAATACCCACCCGCGTTGTCCCGCAAATCCACAATCAACCCTTGCATACCTTGGTCAATCAGATCATCCACGACGCTACGAAAACGCTGCGACGTCTCCGCGGCAAAACTCGTAATCCGCACATAGCCCAGCGTATGGTCGTCGTCGATAAAATATTCCCATTCGCCGTTCTCGTCGCGGTACAAGCCTTTGATCGTCTGCACCACAATCCGATCACGTGTAATCGTATAATCCCGCGGCTCATCAAAGCCTTCCCGGTCAATCGTCAGCACAACATCAGTACCACGCGGGCCGGTGATACGATGCACCGCCATCTCCAAAGTTATTGTCGCTGTGCTTTCGCCGTCCACCGCTACTATCACGTCCCCCGCGTCTAATCCCGCCCGCATCGCCGGCGAATCGTCCAGCAGCGAATCAACCGTTAGAAGTCCGTTCATCTTGTTGATTACTATCCCCACCCCGCTGAACTCATTGGTCATGTCCTTCCGGAAGTCCGCCACTTCGCCCGGCCAAATCAAATAAGTATAACTGTCCAACGCGCTGAACGCCCCCTCAGCAAATTCCGCTATCACCACTTCTTCCGGAAAATCCAACGTCGAACCGTTCAACCGCAGCATATCACGAAAACAAGCGGTTAGATCATCCTTGTCATACGCATCCCCCAATTCTGCCACGTTCTCATTCAACGCCGCCAAGCCCTCGCGGTACTCCGCCACCAAATCAGCATCCTCTAACGAAGCAAACGTCTCCGCCAACCGGTCCGTATCCGCCAGAACCTGACAGTTACGCAAACCCAACTCTGCCATCACACCATAGTCCGGCGTCTCAACAAAATCATGTTCGACCATGCTCAAACCCGCGTAGAATATATCACGCGTTATGTTCGCCCGCCTCTCCTGCCACGTCACACCGTCCTCGTTCGGATCGTTTACATACATCTCGCTCGTCGTCGCCTGACGTAGCAGATAATTCATATGATCATCGTATTCTTTACTCTGATTGTCCAGGGCCGACAGATAGTAATACACATTCCCGTAGGCCTCCAGCCACTGTTGCGACTGCTCATATTCAGTTCCTATCGCCAACGCACGCGAAACAACTTCTTCCCGCAAAACCGCGTCTATCGTATCATCCAAATCCATCCGGTCCGCCAGATTATGCGCCGCCGTCATCTGCGCCAAAGCCGCAAGCCAATCTTCATCTATCTCACTCCGCAGACTCTCCTCCATATCAGTCTTCGCGTCACTATCCCAAGTGTCCGCTTCGCTGGCGCCCAACAGACTGCCGCGCCAACGCGCGTTACCCACCGACTCTTCCATACCATCAATATATTCATTGTAGGCTTCCTCACGCGCAGCCTCGCATACCTCCATCAATCCCGTGTAATCTTCCCAAACCTCCGATAGAATCTCACTGTCGCCCGTCGCCCCACTAGACGAACTCCCAGCCATATACTCCCCCGCCTGCGAAAAATCGCCCCGCCATATCGCCATGGCTGCCTGCCGAACATCGGCGTCCGATACAACAGCACCATACGCTGCGCCGTCCACCACCAGCAACCCCGCTGCCAACGCCGCCAAAAACATCCGTGTCAATATCGCAGAGATTCTAGGCAGTCCGCTCATATTTAAGACCTTCCTTAACAACTTTATTATTGTCTTATGTAATCCGCTATTTATTATAGACCGTTAGCCCCCGAACTTCATGTTCGGGGGTTCGAACCCATTGCCCATACTAACTCCCCCCCAACCGCCTGTCCCTGCTTACGCTCCCAATCGGCCATGCTCGCCCCGAACAAACCCCCAAAGCACAGTCCGTCTGGTCACTGTTCTTACAATCGGCTCTATTCGGTGCCGGCTTGAGCTACCCTTAAGACAAACCGCCCCGACGTGGCCGATCCTTCTTCTTTTTGTCCTTTTTCTCGGGAGTTCCCCCGGAAGGCTCCACACTCGAATGACCGATTTCACTGCTTTCAAACGACGCGCCGCCGCTATGCTCGTGAACCCCCTTTATCGACAACGCTATTCTCTGCTCGGCAGTGTCCACCGACAAAATCTTCACTTGTACCTCTTGACCCTCTTTCACCACGTCACTGGCATGGTTCACCCGATGCGCTGCCATCTCCGAAATATGAACCAAACCATCTACACCAGGCTCCAAAGTCACAAACGCGCCAAAATCAGTTACACGCGCCACCGTACCGGTGTGTATTTGATCCGGAGCATATCTGCTTGTGATATTTGCCCAAGGATTCTCTTGCAGGTTCTTCATACTCAGCGAAATCCGGCGTTTTGCCACGTCGATGCTCATAATCTCGACTTCCACCATCATGCCGCTCTGCACCACGTCCGAAGGATGCCGAATCCGCCCCGCCCAGGTCATCTGGCTTATCGGTATCAGCCCGTCTATTCCGCTTTCCAATTCCGCGAACGCCCCAAAGTCCGCCAGATTCTTTATCTGCGCTTGATGACGAGAACCAACCGGATATTTATGTTCCGCCGTCGTCCAAGGATCGCCACCCGCCTGACGCAGACTCAAAGCAATACGCTGCTTCTCTCGATCAACACCGACCACCACCACATCAATACCCTGACCAACCGTCAAAATATCCTTGGGGTGTTTCACATGAGCCCAGCTCATTTCCCGAACATGCAGCAAACCGTCAACACCCCCGATATCAACAAACGCGCCATAGTCCATCAAGCTGCGCACTACGCCGTGTTTCAGTTGCCCTTCTTCGATCTCCGTCCACGCATGGTCGCGCTGTTCTTCACGTTCGCGCATCAGCACATTTCGCCGGCTGACCACAATATCTTTGTCGCCGCGCTCCACCTGCGTCACTTCACAAACCATCTTTTCGCCCATGTAAGGCTCTAAGTCCTCTACCCGGCCCAAATCGATCTGACTGATCGGCATAAATGCCTTCAGCCCTTTGATATCCAGTTCCAACCCGCCTTTGTTCGTGCCCACGACCCGGCCTTCAACCAAAACGCCCTCTGCCAAATTACTCACCAATAACTGCTGCTCCGCCGTCTTACGCGACAACAGCAACAATCCGTCCCGTCGATCGTAATTAACAATGGCGACTTTGATTTCACTGCCGACCACGGGCTCTTCGCCTTCTTCCAATTCCTCCAAAGGCAGCAAACCTTGCGATTTACCCCCTAACTCCACAAACACCCCGTCCCTGCTCACACTCACAACATAACCGCTGCGTATGCCTTCCGGCGCCTTTTCTGTTTTTTCTTTAGCGCCCCCGGTTGCCGCAGACGCAGCGTCCGCTTGTTCGTCCAGGCCGTACAAGTCCATCAGACTCATATCGCCCAGCGCCGCTTCGATCTCTTGATTCACGTCAACATCATCCGCGCGTGGAATCTCGACCGGCTTGGGTGCGCTGCGCTGACGCGACGCGGTTTGCCGCGCCGTACTCAATCCGCTCGCCGATCCCTGTTGCTCAACGCTATCCGATTTGCTTTGTTGTGGTTGCGTTCCTGCCTGGATGCCGGTAATGGGCTCAGCAGGCCCCGGAGTTGGCTGACCTGCCGACGCGACCGGATTGGTTGCGGGCGAATCCGTATTCGTTTGATTATTCTGATCTACCGAATCCGTTGAAGAACTCGGCAACGCATTGTCCTGAGCGCTATCGCTCGGTTGTCTTTCGCTCATCATTACCTCTGTTAACCCATACAAAAAAAGAAACTTCAACTACAACCACAACAACTGCCCAAATAGGACAGCTAAACGATTAATTTTACATAATACCGTCCTGTCTGTCCACACCAACTATACTACGCAATTTTGTTACTTGCTGGTGTGCCCTACGCGTCGGCTCCGGCAAACGGTAACGACCACAGCACCGCAGTGTCAAATCCACCGCCTGGCCCAATTCTATCCGATGCCCTACCGAAATATACAGACATTTTACCTTATCCCGGGTCCGCAAAACCGTCCCGATCACCTCATTATCATCCATCAGGGCTGCAAAATCCCCTTTTTTTTCTCCTACCTCCTCGTGAACACCTATTAATCGGCTTTTGGCGCAGCCGATCGTCGCGATATCCAACTCCACTCCTAAGTGGCACGCCAGCCCGCACCGACGCGGATGAGCCAACCCTTGACCATCCACCAGCACCACATCAGGCCGATTACGCAGCTTCTCCAACGCCGCCAGCATCACTGGTGCCTCTCTAAATGACAGCAAACCAGGCACATAAGGAAATTCCACCACCCCCGCAGCCCAAACGCTTTCAACCAATTCCAGCGTCTCAATGTCCAGTACCACCGCCGCCGCCAAACACCTCTCCCCCTTACCTGGAAACGAAACATCCACACCCCCAACCAACCCAACCTTACCAACCGACAAAGGCTCAATTCGCACCCGCTCAGCCAGTTGCCGCTGTAATTCCTTGGCATAAAGGATTTTATCTGCTGAAAACCTGTGTGTACTCATCTGTCTTTTTCCCCTCTACCTTATATTTGCCACTGGCGAATCTTAAAATCTATGTTAATCTGCGAAATCTGTTAAAAATTCCCTGACCGATCGATCTCACCGCCGTTAAGATTACCCCCCCCCCTCTCTATCCTCGTCATGCCTTTGGCAAACTAGTCTTTTCTCCTTTATAAATCTGCGTTAATCTGCGAAATCTGCGGATCAAGCTCACTGACCTCAAAAAAACTTCCCTAACCCCCGCCTCTTACCTTATTTCATTGCTTGACAACCTCGGAAATTTCGCTACACTAAATGTTTACATACTTGGTCAGTGATAGCAACACTGTCATTATGGAGCTTAGCACGTGGCTCAGATAAAGAAAACTACAATATTGGCATCTACGCTTCTCATTACCCTTCTTGGGACCGCTTTTGCTGCGCCTAAGCCCGCTTTGGTTCCCCAGGAAGGTGTCTGGCAGCTCGATATCGAATTTCATGGCCAACCCCGCCAGATCACCATCACCTTGCCAGGCGACACCCAGCCCCGCAGCTTCTGGTACCTGCCCTACACTATCACAAATAACACCGGCCAAGAAGTCCGCTTCTATCCCCAGTTCGATCTCCTGACCGACACCCTCAGACTATACCACGCCGGAGAAGGCGTTCGTCGTCCCGTTTTTGAGGCTATCCGCCAAAGGTACGGCAACACAATTCCACTGCTCGAACCCGAAAGCATGGTCACCGGACGTATTCTTCTCGGTGCCGATAACGCCCGCGATTCCGTCGTAATCTTCCCTGATTTCGACCCCGAAGCTACTTCTGTCAGCATCTTTATCGCCGGGCTCAGCAACGAAAACGTAACCGTACCGCATCCCACTACCATCGATCAACGCACCGGCCAAGCAAAGCAAATACTGCTCCGAAAAACCCTACAATTGCAATACCGAATCGTCGGCGATGCTATTACTCCCCGCCAGAGAGTTATGCTTTATCATTCCATGAATTGGATTATGCGGTAAAACTTTTGAAGTATCACAGTTTGGGGCCCCGCCCTAAAGTGGGTTCCACAAAACACAAGTTGAATTATCATAGTTTGGGTGGCACCCTTTCGCGAAGCTAAAGGGTGATGTTCTCCAAAGCACTGTATGAATTATCACAGTTTGTTCCGGGCCCGTCAAAAAGGCCCTTCGTCGTTAAAATTTAAATCGTTTTTTCTAAACTACAGGTAAATGTCAGAGGTCGATTATGGCTCATAAAAAAGGTCAAGGTTCATCACGTAACGGTCGCGATAGCAATCCCCAATACCGCGGCGTAAAAGCATACGGCGGACAGGCGGTTAAAGCTGGCTCAATTATCGTCCGTCAATGCGGCACAAGGTTCAAGCCCGGCCAAAACGTCGGCGTAGGCAAAGACTACACCCTCTTCGCCCTCACCGAAGGCCAGGTAGTATTCCACGGCCGAAAGGTATCTGTACAATAGATACCAAAAACGCCTCCAAAGGCTCAAGATAAAGTGTGACTGAAGCATCAACGAGAGTGGCGTTCGCGCGCCACTTTTTTTTTAAAGTTCATCTGCGAGTTTCGCCGGATCATTCCACCTTGTTTTTCATTGCTCACACAACAAATTAGCCCCCTGACCTGGGTTTTATCTCAAGACTTCCCAACGCCGGGTAGCACCCTTTCGCGAAGCTAAAGGGTGTTTGCCCACTAACAAACAGCCCAAGGTAGGATGGGCTCATCAGCCCATGCTGATTCTAACAATAAGGTCTATATAGTGTTCATCGATACCGCCGAAATCTTTGTAGCTGCCGGCGACGGAGGCAACGGCTGCGTCAGCTTCCGCCGCGAAAAGTTCATC
>JAFGKT010000068.1 GCA_016928435.1 Sedimentisphaerales bacterium
AAATGCGGATGAGAGGATTTGAACCTCCACGGGGTTGCCCCCACAGGCACCTGAAGCCTGCGCGTCTGCCAATTCCGCCACATCCGCAAGAACGTGGAAAAACTTATTGTAGCGGGGTTTTTTGAGGTGTCAAGGCGGATAGTTAGAAAAAAAGGCGGGCTGGACAGTCAAGGGGGGTGAAGTGTAATTTGGACGAAGCGTCAGGGATGCCGGCAGGATGCCGGCGGTACTTGGTTGGTTTAGCTTCGCGAAAGGGTGCCACCCGGGAAGGTGGATGGGATTAGAGGCGGTTAGGTCAGGGATGGATCCGGCGCCTGCGCTGGGATGGTGTTATGGGCGTGGGGATGACGTTGGCGGGGGGGTTACATTTGTTTTATGGTTTTGATTCCGAGGAGGTTTAGGCCGTGCGCCAGGGTGTGGGCGGTTTGGTGGCATAGCAGTAGGCGGCTGGTGATGGTTGATTCAGCGTCGGCTTTGAGTACGGGACAGTTTGTGTAGAAGCTGCTGAAGTTTTGGGCGAGTTCGAAGAGGTAGTTGGTGAGCAAGTGGGGGCGCAGGTCGCGGACGACGGTTTCGATGATTTCGCCGTAGCGCAGGAGGTGTTTGGCGAGGGTTAGTTCTTCGGGGGCGTCTAGTTGGAGGACATCGGTGTTGGCGAGGAGTTGGTCGGTGTCGATATCGCCTTTGCGGAATATGCTTTGGATGCGGGCGTAGGCGTATTGGAGGTAGGGGGCGGTGTTGCCTTCCATGGCGAGCATTTTGTCCCAATCGAAGACGTAATCGCCGACGAGGTTGTTGGAGAGGTCGGCGTATTTGACGGCGCCGATGCCGACGGCTTGGGCGATTTGTTGTTTTTGCTCGGGGGGCAGATCGGGATTTTTGGCTTCGACGACTTTGAGGGCGCGTTGGGTGGCTTCGTCGAGGAGGTCTTTGAGTTTTACGTTTTCGCCGGACCGGGTTTTGAATGGTTTGTTGTCGGGGCCTAGCACGCTGCCGAATGGTACGTGTTCGAGGGATACGTTTTCCGGGGCCCACTGGGCTTGACGGGCACAAGCGAAAATCATTTGGAAGTGTAATTTTTGTCGGGCATCGGTGACGTAGATGATTCGGTCGGCTTTGAGTTGTTTGGCCCGGAACCTAATTGCAGCGAGGTCGGTTGTTGCGTACAGATACGCACCGTCGCTTTTTTGGACGATCAATGGGAGAGGGTTGCCTTCTTTGTTTTTGAAGCCATCGAGGAAGACGCATTGGGCGCCTTGCGATTCTTGGAGGATATTGGCATCCGCGAGGCTTTTGACTACATCGGGCAAATCTTTACTGAAGGCACTTTCACCACGTTCATCTTCAACGCGGAGTTTTATATTCATCTTATCGTATATAGCTTGCGCGTGGATTCTAGACTCGGCTACGATATGCTTCCAGATTTCTAAGGTGTCTTGGTCGTGTTCATGCAGCGCAACAGTTGCTTTATAGGCGTTTTGTTTGAAGGTTTCATCGGAATCAAAACGCTGCTTAGCTGCCCGGTAGAATTCTTCGAGGTCGGCTATTTTGATGTTTTCCGGATTAGAAGCTGCCTCAGGGGTGTTTTCGCGAAGATAGGTTACCAGCATGCCAAAGGGCAAGCCCCAATCGCCGACGTGACTCTGTCGGATAATGTTGTTTGGCTCGTTATATCCAAATTCGAGTATTCGGGCGATGACGTCTCCGATGATGGTTGAGCGGATATGGCCGACGTGCATTTCTTTTGCGAGGTTTGGGCCGGCAAAATCTACTACTACTTTCTTGGGGTCAGATAGCGTGTCAACACCTAGTCGGTCGGGGTCTTGGATGGCTTGGGTAAGTTTTTGGGTTAGCCAGGCGGGGAGCAGGCGGAAGTTGATGAAGCCGGGGCCTGCGATTTCTGGGGGTTCGCACATGTCGGAGACGTTGAGTTGGTCAACGACTTGCTGGGCGAGTTCGCGGGGGTTGGTTTTTAGTTGTTTGGCCAGTGCCATGATGCCGTTTGCTTGGTAATCGCCGAATCGGGGGTCTTGGCTGGGTTTTACGATTGCGGAGGGGTTGGGGATATCGGGGGCGAGTTGGGCGAGGATGGGGGCGATACGTTGTTCGAGGATGTCGATGATTGGTTTCATGGGTATTTTATTTCGTTGGTTTAGTTTTAACGCGTGTGCAAGCAAGTTGCACACCCTACGAAGCAAATTACGAATTCTACCACCCTTTAGCTTCGCGAAAGGGTGCCACCCGCTACTCTTGGGGCTCTGATTCAGGAATGACAATGGGTCGCTGGTGGTTTATTGGTTGTTTTGCCAATCGATGGTTGGTGCGTCGCCCCATAGCATTTCTAGGTCGTAGAACCGGCGGTATTCGTTTTCGAATAGGTGTACGACTACATCGACGAAATCGACGACTACCCATCTTCCTTGTTGGATTCCGGCTTTGCCGAACATTTGGAAGTTTTCTTGTTTTCCGAGGGTTGCCATTTCGTTGCCGACGGATCGGATTTGCTGTTCACTGGTGCCGGTGGCGATTAGGAAATGTTTGGCTACGGGTGAAATCTGGGCCAATTCGAGGATGGTGATGTCAGTGCAGTGGCGGTCGTGGGCAAGCTGGGCTAGTTTGCAGGCGAATTGGCGACTGGCGAGCAGTGGGTCTTGTTTAGGTTCGGTTGTTTTTTTGGGAGTTGTCATTTTTGGGTTAATTCGGGTTATGTGCCAAGTTCAGTTACTTTGCATAAGGACAGCTAAATCTGGATTCCCGCTTGCGCGGGAATGACACAAGGTTGCGTGAGTAACGACTAAGATAAAATGATCAGGGCCCGGCGTTGTATGCCGAGCCCTGTTGAGCGGAGGTTATTTTACCTGAATTTGCTGCAATTACAAGTGGTTAGTCTTTGACTTCGTATTCGGCGTCGATTACGTCGTCGTCGTCCTTTTTGCCAGTGGCTTGGTCGGCGGGTGCGTCACCGGCGGGGGCGGCGCCGGAAGCGGCTTGGGTTTTTGCGGCTTCTTCGTACATAATTTTGCCGATCGCCTGGCTGGCGGTGGCGACGGATTCCATGGCACGTTTAATGGCTTCGCCGTCGTCCTGTTTGACGGCTTCGCGGAGGCCGTTAATGGCGGATTCGACGTT
The DNA here is from genome assembly GCA_016928435.1 of Sedimentisphaerales bacterium. GTDB lineage: Bacteria > Planctomycetota > Phycisphaerae > Sedimentisphaerales > SM23-30 > JAFGKT01. Next base: position 3,130 of record JAFGKT010000068.1, read on the forward strand.
GGAGCGTTCCTCGGCGGGGACTTTTTCGCCATGCTCTTTGAGGACGTTTTCGGTCTGATAGATGAGTTGGTCGGCCTGGTTTTTGAGGTCGATGACTTCGCGTCGTTTTTTGTCCTCGGCGGCATGTTCTTCGGCTTCTTTGGTCATGCGTTCGACTTCGTTGGAGTCGAGGCCTGAGGAGCCTTTGATCTCGATGGACTGTTCTTTTCCGGTGGCGGTGTCTTTGGCGCTGACGTGGATGATGCCGTCAGCGTCGATGTTGAAGGCGACTTCGATTTGGGGAATGCCGCGTGGGGCCGGGGGCAGATCGGAAAGTTGGAATCGTCCGAGTGTGCGGTTATCTTTAGCGAATTCGCGTTCGCCTTGAAGGACGTGGATATCGACGGTGGGCTGGTTGTCAGCGGCGGTGCTGAAGATTTCCTTCTTGCTGGTTGGGATAGTGGTGTTGCGTTCGATGAGCTTGGTCATAACGCCGCCGAGGGTTTCGACGCCGAGTGAAAGCGGGGTAACGTCGAGCAAGAGGATGTCCATGTCTTTGGCATCGCCGGATAGGACGCCACCTTGGATGGCGGCACCGCAAGCGACGACTTCGTCAGGGTTGATGCTCTTGTTGGGTTCTTTGCCGAAGATTTCCTTGGCGATGGCTTGCACCTTGGGGATACGGGTGGAACCGCCGACGAGTACGACTTCGTCGATATCGCCTTGTGAAAGTTTGGCGTCGGCGAGAGCGGTTATGCTGGGCTTACGAAGACGTTCGAATACTTCGGAGCAGAGCTGTTCGAAGGTGCTGCGGGTGATTGACATTTGGAGGTGTTTGGGACCTGACTGGTCGGCGGTGATAAATGGCAGATTGATGGTTGTTTCGACAGATGAGCTTAGTTCGCACTTGGCCTTTTCGGCGGCTTCGCGTAGGCGCTGTAGCGCCATGGCGTCGTTGCGTAGGTCGATGCCTTCGGCTTTCTTGAACTCGTCGGCGATGTGGTTGATGAGTTTTTCGTCGAGGTCGTCGCCTCCGAGATGGGTGTCGCCGTTGGTTGAGAGTACTTCGACGACATTGTCGCCGATGTCAAGAATAGAGATATCGAATGTGCCGCCGCCGAAATCGAAGACAGCGATTTTTTCGTTGGCCTTTTTCTCCAGGCCGTACGCCAGGGCGGCCGCGGTGGGCTCGTTGATGATACGTTCGACCTTGAGGCCCGCGATTTGGCCTGCGTCCTTGGTGGCTTGACGCTGAGCGTCGTTGAAGTAAGCGGGCACGGTGATGACGGCGCGATCAACTTTTTCGCCGAGGTAATCTTCGGCGGTTTTTTTGAGGTCGCGCAGTACGATGGCAGAGATTTCTGGAGGGGTGAATTCGTCGCCGCGGACTTTGACTTTGACGAGTTCGCCGGCGCCGCCTGTGATTTCGTAGGGGACCATTTTTTCTTCTTCGGCGACTTCGTTGTGCCGGCGTCCCATGAAGCGTTTGATGGAGTACACGGTGTTGGCGGGATTGGTTACCTGTTGGTGCCGGGCGATTTGGCCGACTAGCCGTTCGCCTTTATCGGTGAAACCGACGACCGAAGGGGTTAGCCGGGAACCTTGGGCGTTGATGAGAACCTTGGGTGAGGAACCTTCTAGGACTGCTACTACGGAATTGGTGGTGCCCAGGTCGATGCCTATTATTTTGCCTGCCATGTTAGTTTCTCCTGTCATTATTGGCTAATTATGTTTGCAGAATTTCACTGTTGATAGGATAGTATGCAAAGGTTGTGCCAGGAAGGCATAAGAATTTTTAAGGTTTTGTAATGCAGGTATTTATGGTTTTTTGGCGGGAATTGGTTTGTGGTTTAGAATCATGCCAATGCGGCAGTTTGGGGGGGCTGGACTGCCAGAAGTGAGTTTGGGCAGATCGGTTGGGCGGGGAGTTTTAAACCGCGAAGGGCATAGGATGATTGGTCTTGAGTGCAATGTTAGCGATGGGTCAGAGACGGCGGGCATGGCCCGCCCTACGTGGGTGGATTTGGTTAATGTCCGATGTATTGGGCGTATAGGGATCGGGCTTGGTCGATGTTGTTTGTTCCTTTGATGATGGCGCGGGCATCGGGGAATACGGTGATTTGGTGTTGGGGGAGTTGGATTCGGAGTAGGAATTGGTTTAGGGTGACGGGGACGGTGGGGGTTAGTCGTTGGGCTAGTTGGTTGAGGTCGATTTTGGTCTTTTGTTTGCGGGGTCGGACTTGGACGGCGTTTCGGCCGCACAGGCTGACGGTGCTGAGGGAGCCTTGGCCCGATAGGAACTGGAATTGATGGTCGCGGCAGCAGGGGCAACCATCGGTAAGTGCTTTGGTATCAATGATATGTGTGGTATTGTCCCAGGGTTTGATTTCGATGAGGTTACGGTTGAGGGTAGCGAGGTTGTTGGTTAGGATTTTGAGGGCTTCGGTGATTTGGTATGCGGCGGTGATGTTGACGATGGGGCCTATGATTCCGGCGGTTTCGCAGGTTTCGGTTTGGCCGGGCTCGGGGGGGCTGTCGAAGACGCAGCGGAGGCAGGGGCGGCCGGTGGGCAGGACGGGCATTATTAGGCCGCGAGCGGCGATGCAGGCGCCGTAAACCCAGGGGGTTTCGGTCTTTATGGCGACGTCGTTGATGAGGTAGCGGGTTATGAGGTTGTCGGTGCCGTCGAGGATTAGGTGGCTGCCGGCGGTGAATTGCTCGATGGTGTCGGGGTTGGCGTCGGCGATTATGGGTTCGATGTTGACTTGGGAGTTGATTAGGCGGAGTTTGCGTGCGGCGGCTTCGGCTTTGGGGAGGTTCTGGGCGACGTCGGATTCGTCGAATAGCATTTGGCGCTGGAGGTTGGAGATTTCGACGAAGTCGCGGTCGATGACGCGGAGTCGGCCGACGCCTGCCCGGACGATCATCTCGGCTTGGGCGGACCCTAAGGCGCCGCAGCCGATGAGGGTAACTTGGCTTTGGCGGAGCATTTGTTGGCCGACGGTGCCGATGGGGGCGAACATGGTCTGGCGCGAATAGCGATCTTCGGTTTTTTGGGGGGGTAAGTTCATGTTTTTAGGTTGATTGTACGTTTCTCGGGGTTGGGCAGAGGGTAGCGTTTTGCGTTGCTATACGATAGGGGTATTGTATAATAAGTTGTTTATTAGATAAATAATAACATTTTAGGCAAATGCCGGAGAGAGAATAGGAAACCGCCTTTGGCGGAGACTATTTTACGCTGGATTCGGCGCCTTCGCGGGTATGACATGGGTTAGGCAACTAGGAGTTTTTGTGGTTATGGGTTGTTTACGGGTGATACGTAGTAATGCGGCGGATTTTGGGGGTTGCTGGGGTCGGCTGCGCGGGAAGCTGTCGTTGGCGGCCCATCTTTTGGATGACCGTGAGCGATTGGAATCGGTACGCGTGATTATCGATAAGGTACGCAAGGGTGGTGATGGAGCGGTTGCGGAACTGACGGCGGCGTATGACAAGGTGGAGTTAAGGCCTAGCGAGTTTCGGGTGGGCAAAGCGGAATTGGCGGGGGCGCATAAGGCGATGGACGCGAATTTATTGAAGGCGGTTCGAGAGTCGATAGCGAATGTGCGCAGTTACCAAGAAACGATCAAGGTAAAGCAGTTGGCTGATTGGGAAAATAATGGGGTGCGCTTGGGGCTTCGGTATCGAGCGTTGGAGCGAGTTGGGGTTTGTGTGCCGGGCGCTTCGGCGCCGTTGGTATCGACGGTGATAATGACGGTGGTGCCGGCGCAGGTTGCGGGGGTTAAAGAGATAGCGGTGATTAGCTCGCCGAGCTACGAGGGTAGCATACACCCGGCGGTATTGGGGGTTTGCTATGAGCTGGGGGTGGATGAAGTTTACCGGGTGAGCGGTGCGCAGGCGGTGGCGGCGCTGGCTTTTGGCACGGAGAACATGGCGAAGGTGGACAAGATTGTTGGGCCTAGCAATTGGTGGGGGCAGTTGGCGAAAAAGGAATTGTTTGGTCTGATTGATATTGATAGTTTCGCAGGGCCGAGCGAGGTGTTGGTTTTGGCGGACGATTCAGCGAATGCTGCTTGGGTGGCGGCGGATATGCTTAGCCAAGCGGAACACGCCCCGGGCAGCGCGATTTTGGTTACGGATTCACAGGCGTTGGCGGACGAGGTGGCAGTGGAGTTGGAGGGGCAGTTGGCGGCATTGGGGAGAGCGGAAGAAACGCGGAAATGCGTGGAAGAGTTCAGCTTGGCGGTAGTGACGGGTGATATGGACGAAGCTATAGAGTTGGCCAATGAGTTCGCGGCGGAACATTTGCAGGTGCAATGCGCTGACAGCGACGCTGTGGCGGAGCGGGTGGTAAATGCCGGGGCGATATTTGTGGGGCATTATAGTCCGGTGGCGACGGGTGATTATTTGGCGGGGCCCTCGCACACGTTGCCTACGGGCGGGTCGGCGAGGTTTTTCGGGGCGCTGAACGTAAATGATTTTTTGAAGCAGTCAAGCGTTATCAGTTATAGTGCCGATGGTTTGAAAGCGGCGGCTGGTTCGATAGGACAGATCGCGGACGCTGAGGGTTTAGGGGCGCACGGGCAATCGGTGCGATTGCGGGTTCGTTAACAACAAGGGTACAACAGTGAAGTTTAGGTTTCGTGAGAATGTGGAACGGCTGAAGGGGTATGTGCCTGGGTTTCAACCGAGAGACGCTACGGTAATCAAGTTGAATACCAATGAGAATCCGTATCCGGTATCTCCTCGCGTGTTGGCGGCGATCGGCAAGATGAACGAAGAGCAGTTGCGTCGGTATCCGCCGGTCTATTGGGATGATTTTCGCGAAGCGGTGTCGGAAGTTTTTGGTTTTGATCCGGAGATGGTTTTCTGCAGTAACGGCGGTGATGAGATTTTGACGGTGCTGGTTCGGTGCTGCTGTGAAAAGGATAGGGCACTGGCGTATCCGGTGCCGACTTATACGTTGTATCGAGAGCTAGCGAAGATTCAGGATTGTCCGGTGGTTGAAGTGCCTTTTGAGAATTTCGAGAGGGTTCCGAAGGGTTTGGCTGAGGCGGGTGCGGCACTAACGATTTTGTGCAATCCAAACGCGCCGACGGGCACAATGATTTCGATTGACCGGGTAGCTGATTTGGCGGCTTCGGTTAAGGGGGTGCTGTTGATCGATGAGGCTTATGTTGATTTCGCTGAGAGCGATTGTTTGAGTTTGGTTGAGGACTTTGACAACGTGGTGGTTTTGCGGAGTCTTAGCAAGGGTTATTCTTTGGCGGGTATGCGGCTTGGTTTCGCGGTGGGGTCGCCTCGGATAATCGATGCGATGTGCAAGGTCAAGGATTCTTATAATCTGAATTGTGTGGCCCAAGTAGCGGCGGCGGCGGCTTTGCGGGACCAAGAACACTTCTACGGTAATGTTGACAAAGTATTGGCAGAGCGCACAAAGCTTACCGCAGCTCTGCGGGCGATGGGGCTGAAGTTAAGGAATAGCCAGACGAATTTTCTGCTGGTGGAGTTTGTATCGCCGACGGCAAGTGAAGTTTACGCGAAATTGCTGGATAAGTATATCTATGTGCGTTATTTCGATGAGGATGGTTTGCGGGACAAGTTGCGGATAACGGTGGGTACGACGGCGGAAAACGACGCATTGTTGGTGACGTTGAAGGACATACTGGCGAATCATGGCGGGTAGATTGCGAAGGCCGAGACGGTCTTGTTAACATAGGAGACGGTGATGGATAAACGCAGTGCGAAGATAGAGCGCAAGACCAACGAAACCGATATCAAGCTGGAACTGACCTTGGATGGTTCGGGGCAATATGAGATCAATACGGGGGTGGGGTTCTTTGACCATATGCTGACGCATGTGGCTAAGCATGGTCTGTTTGATTTGAAGTTGAATTGCGTGGGGGATCTGCACGTGGACGCTCATCATACGGTGGAAGATGTGGCGCTGGCGTTGGGTGGGGCGTTTGACAAGGCGTTGGGGGACAAGCGGGGGATTACGCGATTTGGTTTCGCGGTGGTGCCGATGGAAGACAGTTTGGCGGAGGTGGCGATTGATTTGTGCGGTCGGCCTTGCTGTGTTTACAATGTGGACTATTGCGGGGATAAAGTGGGGGACTTTGATGTGGAGTTGGTTTCGGAGTTTATTCGGAGCATAACGAATACGACGAAAATGAATCTGCATGTGAATGTGCCATATGGGAGTAATAATCATCATATCGCTGAGGCGATTTTTAAGGCTTTGGGGCGAGCTTTGGCGCAGGCGGTGGCGATTGACAAACGGCGTGGTGATGATGTGCCTAGTACGAAAGGGACGCTTTAGGTTGGGGAACGAGATTGCAGCATGGGCTGATGAGCCCATCCTACATGATGACATGAATTTTTGATATTGATGAGAATCCCGGCGCTAACGCTTCGGGCTCGGATTTGGTTTGGGTAATGATCAAGGCGATAATATTTGATTTGGATGATACGCTTTATCCGGAGTTGGAGTATGTAAAGAGCGGGTTTCGCGCGATCGCTGGGCGTTTGGCGGGGAGCGAGGGGGACGCTGATGAGGTTTATGAGATGTTATGGGCGGCGTTCGAGGAAGGACCTAGAGACAGGGTTTTTAATCGGGTGCTGAGGCGGTTGGGGCAAGAGGATGACCGGCAGGTGATCGCGGAGTTGGTGGGTCAGTATCGGTGTCATCGGCCTTGTCTGCGGTTGGATGATGGGGTGCGGGAATTGCTGGAGCGGTTACGAGGGCGATACAAGTTGGGGTTGATTAGCGATGGCTATATGCCTGGTCAGCGTTTGAAGGTGGAGGCTTTGGGATTGGAAGGTTTTTTTGACCGGATTATCTATACTGAAGAGTTGGGGAGAGCGTATTGGAAGCCGGCGACGCGGGCGTTTGAGCTGATGGCGGAGGCGTTGGGGGTAGAGCCGGGCGAGTGTGTGTATGTGGCGGATAATCCGGCGAAGGATTTCGCGGGGCCTAACGGTCTGGGGTGGCAGACGGTGCAGGTGAAACGAGCTGATGGGGTGCATGATGGCAGGGTGGAAGATTTGGCTGAAGGCTACGCGGCGAAAATTGTTGTCGAAGATTTGGGGGAGTTGGAGGGGGTGTTGGCATAGTGGTGGGCCCAGGTGTTTTTAGGGGTAAAATTGTTGAAATGGGGTGACGGCGGGGCAGGTCGGCGGTTTTTATGGGGGTGTCTGTAAGTGGTTGTCCAATTATAAATGTGCGAGTTCGCACTTTTTCTTAATTTACATTGTCGGGTTTCATAGCGGAAGTGCCTTTTGGATTGATCTGATTGTTCTTTTATCGCTTTCGAAGGTATGATCGCAGATGAACAAAAATACGTATGCTATGAAAAGTCACTTCTGAGTGCATATTTTGACGTTCAAAACTACGAAAGTTAACTGAATTAAAAGTGTTCACAAATAGTGGAACAAGTCGATATTTGAAGTGTCTTATAGTATGCGCAGGTAGTGTGCGCGGATTTTCTCAGGGTTGGCAAATTTGGTTGGGCCTGGGATTGAAAATAGGGGGTATAACCGGCAGAGACATGCTGGTTTGCCGAGCTAGGGCAGGTTGCGAAGAACATCGAGTACCATTAGGCATTGGGGTTCTTTCTGGTCTTTAAGGAGACGTATTTGCGAGATTTTCGTGATTATTTGGAGTCTCAGGGTGTGGTATCCGCTGAATTGCTAGCGGGGTTCGCGATTGAGCGTGACTCGATGGAACCGGTCTATTATCAGATTTTGCGTAAGAGGCCTGACTTGGAGGACGCGGTGTGGGAGGCGTTGAGCCGTTTTCTTGAGGTTGGGTTGGTTGCTGCTGATTCGGTGAGTCGCGACAGCTCTCTGACCCGGATTTTGCCTGCCGGCCTGGCGCACGAATATTCGATTGTTCCGTTGGCGTTACGAGGATCGCGTTTGGAAGTGGCAATGGCGGACCCACGTCAGTTTGACAAATGTGATGAATTAGGGTTGCTTTTGAGTCGGCAGGCTGGGGGTTCGGGGCAATTGGCCGAGGGTGGGCTGACGGTGGTGGGGCGTTTGGCTAGGCCGAGCGACATCGCCAAGATGATTCGTTGGGTATATGGCATTGGCGCCGACGCGGTGGAAGGGGTGCTGGATTCGGACGCGGCAGAAGATTTATCGGCATTATCGCATGACGTGGTGGATTTGTCGGAGCAGGAGGAACTGGGTGCGGACGCGTCGATCATCCGTTTTGTGAATCAGCTATTGCGGGAAGCGGTGCGGATAAACGCTTCGGATATTCACATCGAGCCTTTGGAGCGGGATTTGCAGGTTCGGTATCGTGTGGATGGGATGCTGCGGGTTGAGCCGGTTCCGGCGCGGCTGAAGCATTTGGAGGCGGCGATAATTTCTCGTATCAAGATCATGGCGCAGTTGGACATCGCGGAGAAGCGTTTGCCTCAGGACGGTCAGATACGCGTGACGGTTATGGGTCGGCCTATCGATGTTCGGGTTTCGGTTTTGCCTGGCATGTTTGGACAGGGGGTGGCGTTGCGTATTCTTGATAGGCAAGTGGCATTTAGGAGTCTTGATAATTTGGGGATGGCGGATGATTATTTGGCACTGACGCGGGAAGCGATTGATTTGCCTCATGGGGTGATTTTGGTTACTGGGCCTACGGGCAGCGGTAAGACGACGACTTTGTATGGGGCTTTGAACGAGATTCGCTCGGCGACACGTAAGATTATTACGGTGGAAGATCCGATCGAGTATCAACTAGAGGGGGTGACGCAGATTCAGGTGAAGGACAGCATTGGTTTGCGGTTCGGGCATATTTTACGGCATATTCTGCGGCATGATCCGGATGTGATAATGGTGGGTGAGATTCGGGACCAAGAGACGGCACAAATAGCGATATCGGCGGCGATGACGGGGCATTTGGTATTTAGTACGCTGCACACGAACGATGCGCCTTCGGCGCCGGTGCGGTTGTTGGAGATGGGGGTTGAGCCTTATTTGGTGTCGTCGTCATTGGAGGCGGTGTTGGCGCAGCGGTTGGTGCGGTTGTTGTGTAAGCGTTGCCGGGCGAAAGCGAGTTTGAGTGATCGGCTTTCGGATCAGGATCGCGGGGTGTTGGGGGACGCGACGATTTATGAGAGCAAGGGTTGCAGCTATTGCCGAGGCAGCGGCTACAGCGGGCGGCTGGGGATATTTGAGATGTTTACGCTGAATGACGAGATTCGGCAGATGATTTTGGATCGTCGGGACGCTGGTTCGATTCGGGAGGCGGCGCGGCGTTTGGGTATGCGTTCGCTGCGTCAGTCAGGTTTGAGGAAAGTGGCGGCGGGTTTGACGAGTTTGTCGGAAGTATATCGGGTGGCGCGTGACGATACGATTGACATGGCGAAACAATTGGGGGTGAGCGGATAGATTGACCTCAGGTAGGTGGTTGGAAAATATTAGGCTTGGCGTTGGTCGCTGCCACAGTAACCGCGTGGGCAACATCGGGCAGGTTGCCCGAAATTACCCACCATGTGGATCGGAGTTGTTTTTGGGTCGGGGATTTAATCCCGGCGCTTACGCTTCGGGCTCTGATTTGGTGATGAGTTTTTTGATTAACAGGATGTTGATCAGTTTTGAGATGGTGGTGTATGCTAGGTATTGACATTTATGAAAATGAAGTTCGCATAGTACAACTGCGGCGGCGTGGTGGGTCGGATGTATGGTTGCGGGCAGTGACTGTTCCGCTGGATAAGCAGGATGTCAAAGTCGGTACGGCTGTTGGTATTAAGTTAGCCAAGATAATTCAAGATCATGGATGGTCTAATCAGAAAGCGATAATGACCGTTGGCAGCAGGTCTTTTTTTGTTAAGCATTTCAAGGACTCGGCGTTGGGCGGGTCGGGTAAAGATGTCGGCGTATTGGGCAAGGCGAACGCTGAAGCTGTGATAGAGACGGTTGCTCGTTCGATACTGGTGTCGCCTGAGGATTTGGTATTTGATTTTAGAAGCGACGGCCACAACAGCGATGATTCGGTGATTTTGTTGGCTGGGATGGAACAATCGGTAGTTCAGCATTATGTGGATTTGGCCTCTTCCTGCGGAGTGAAAGTGGGGGCGTTGGAGCTGCGGTGTTTGGCGGCTTTGAATGGTTTGCAGGATTACTGGGCTGAGAGCGAGGAGCGTTCGGGTGTGTTGTTTGTTGAAGGGGGCTACGCGGATTTGGCGATTGTCGAGGCTGGTGAGTTGGCGGCGCTTTATCCGATCAGCATCGAAACATCGGGTTTCGGGGACGCGGATCAATCGAGACAATTGTTGGATGAATTGGCGCGGCTGCTGAATACGATGCGTTTGTCTTCGGGGCAGTCGCCTCCTTCGCGTATTTTCCTGGCAGCGGGCGATAATTTGCTGACGGATCAGTTGAATAATGATCGTGAGCGATACGAGGCGCGGTTGTCTGTACCGGTTGCGGTATGTGGGGCACCCAAGGGGTTTGCGTTGTCGGAAGAGATGTCGGATATTGACGTTGGACATTATCTGCCTGCTTTGGGGGCGGCTCTTAGTGGTTTGCATCCTGAGCTGCGTTGGTTTGATTTTCTGCATTCGCGAGGTTGTCAAGTTGACAAGAAAACAAAGATAGTATGGCAGCCGGCGTTGTTTTTGTTGGTGGGATTGATGATTTTGTCGGCGGTTTTTTGGGTGAGTTTGGTTCAGCAGCGTCGTGAGGAACTCAAAGATTTGGAAAGGCAGATTGACGAGACCAAGCCGGCACGGGCAGCGATAGAGTCTGCGCGGACGAATTGGGAATTGTTTAGGCCTTTTGTCGCAGCTAGTGGTGATGGTGGTGCTTTGGACGGCAGTCGCAGGGAATATCTGCGGGTGCTGGGGGAGATCAATCAGCTTTTTCCTGATCCGAACGTAGCCTATGTAACTAACCTGACGATATCGGATGGTATGAGCAGCACGGTAGCGGGGACGGCTTCGGTTGGCGTGAGTATTCGAGGTCGGGTCAGCCAAGGAGATGTTCTGCCTGGTTTTATCGATCGTTTGAATGATTCTTGGATGTTTCAGGAGGCTCGTCAGGCGGGTTCGTTGACTCGTGACGACAGCGATCCTTTGTATCCGCATACGTTTTCGGTGACTTGCGGCTTTCGCAGGCAGATGGGGGGGACGGGCGAATGAGTAAACGTCGGAAACGTACGGTATTATTGGTACTGGTTGGTATTGTGCTGTTTTTGTTGTTGGGCCGGGCGGTGGTGCTGCGGATGGCGGACTATCTGGAAGAGCTGGATGATAACATTCGTCAAGCCCGGCAGGAGTTGGACGCAGCCAAGGAGGAGATCGATCAAGGTCGTATTTTTGTGGATATCTGGCAAGAAATCGGTGTGTTCAAGTCGCGGCCGGTAGAGGAACAACAAACGAGATTCACAGCGTATTTGCAAAGTCTGGAAACGCAAAGGAATTTTGGTTACGGTGCTTTGGGTTCTCCGGCGGGGCGTCCTATGGATGGTATGACGGGTGTGCAGATTCTGCGTTATGAATTACGTTTCGCGGCGGACCTGGATGATTTGACGGCGTTTCTGGTGAGTCTAGACACAGCACAACGTTTGCTGCGAATAGAACAATTGACAATGAACCGGCGACGAGTACAGCGGCCGGACTTGACGTATGTTCCACGTCACTACGAGTTGGATTTGCCCAGTACGCGTACGGAGATATTGGATGTGACGATGACGATCGCGATACCGGCGGCGTTGCCTTCGAGCGAGACGGCGGTTCGCGAAGATTCGCGTGTTCAGTAGAATTGACGGAAACACAGTTAGTCGGAGCTGAGAATGAAGATTCGGGACAAGAGATTATGGTGTAAGTTGGGATCGCGTTTGCCCAGGGCAGTCGCGGTCAGAGGGGTTGGTTTGCACTTATGGGCAGTGGTGCTGTTGGTGCTTTTAACGGCGGATCTTATGGGGCAGGAGGCGACTGTTGCGGCACAACGGGCTAGTTTGGATTCATTGCGGGACGCGATTGTAGCGAAGAATATTTTTCGTCCGGCGCGTGTGCCTGCCTCGGCGCTGTACCCAGTTTATGACAGCCCTACAGAAGATATTGCACCTGATTTACTGCCGGCGCGATTGAATCGTTCGTTCAGTTTGATTGGTTTTACCACGACAAATGAAGGCAGTTTTGCCAATATACGATTGGACAATCCCAGTGAGAACCGTAGAGTTAGGGTGGGCGACTCAATTGAATTTGTGAGAGTGCTGGAAGTATCTCCGCCTTATATTCGGTGTGATTACGAAGGACGTATCGTACGTATTGACGTGGGTGAAAGTAGTGATGACGCTTATTCGCGTTTGCTGGGATTGGGCAACGATTATGTGCTTTTGGGTACTACGGTAACACCCAAGGGCAGTTCGGCTCGTTTTTACTTCTTGGCGGAAGACAAAGAATTAACGGTTGAGGTAGGAGATTTGCTGGGCAACGCGCAAGTGATCAGCATTATTCATGGGCAGGTATTACTGCGGGAACCGGACGGTAATGAAATTATCATACGTTAACATTTTGAGCGATATCAGGTGCTGGTTGTTGTTGGTGTTTCTGACGTTGCTGTTTGTTGGCGGTTGTGCGGCTGAAATTGGCGGCGTAGAGATTGCTGCGCCGATCATACCGGATGACAGGTTTGAGGCAATCGCGTATAGCCAAGCGTTGATGCAAAGTTGTGCGGCGATTTCGGAAGCGGAGCTAGATCGTCTTCCGGCGAACCTGGCGCGTGAACTGGTGGTTTTGTATGCGAATTCCGGTCGGGACATGTTTGGGCCGGACGGGCCGGACGGCTATGTGATTCGCGTTATTCCGTTGAGCGGGCAGAGCAGTTCGGTTTCGACGCCGGCGGAGATCAATCTAGCGTTATTTAGAGAAGTGGCCAGTGAAGACGGGTTTTTACTGGTGCCGGTGAAAGTATGGATCGTGCCGATGGAGCAGGCTGAGCAATATTGGTTTACCGCTCAAATGCTGGACGGCTATTTGTTCCGTTTAGCTTGGGGCGGCGACGATCCGGGATTGGGTCGTTATCGTTTGGTGGCTCGCTTGAACTATAGTTATTGGGGGCGTGAGTATTCGGTTTGCGGTTATGTAGATTTTATCGATAACGTTAGTAGGGAGCCGGTGGAAGAAGATATTGCTGAGGAAACGGCATTGATACAGTAGATATTTTTTAGGTGGTTGATAATTTATTGAGATACGAAAGTTTTTTGTAGGTGTTGGGAGCGGCATAATGAATTGTATATTAGGTGGTTTTAGGGCGGTATCTATCGCTTTGGTTTTTTGTTTGGGCTTGAGTGTTTGTTTGTGGGGGCAGGAAGCGACGCTGGGCCAGGGTGAATCGCAGGAAGCGGGCAGCAGTGTGAACAATACTGCGGAGAGAATCACGGCGAGTATTTATTATCCTGATGTTGAGCCGCGTCAGTTGTTTCAGATGCTTTCGGAGACTTTTCGAGTTCAGTTTGAGGGGGTTGACACAGTGACGGGGCCTTTGAGCTTGATAAGCAGCGAACAAGAGATGGTCGATGTTGAAGGGATGCTGGATTTGCTGGACGCGGTTCTGAGCGAGCAAAACCGCATAACCGTTCGGGAGGGTCAGATAATTCGGATTGTTCCGGTCGAGGACGTTGAGCGATCTTGGATTATGTTGGAACACGCTGATCCGCAAGGGGTTTATCAGTTTTTGCGAGATCTTTACATAACCGGCAGGGAGGAAGGTCAGCCGCGGATGCGGGTTATTCGTTTGCATCCGGATTTGCCTCGAATTTTCCTTGTTGGGCCTCGTGATCTGGTGGCGGAGATTGAAGAATTGGTTCGTACGGAATTGGACATCGCGCCGGGACGGCCGGGCGCGGCGGCGGCTTCGTCAACGGATATGCAAGTCAGGTATTTGCCGTTAGATTATATTGACGCGAGTGAGTTTAGAAGAATATTGGAAAACGATCAGATTATAGCGGGGGCGTTCAGCTCGGCGGTGGCGCCTAACAATACATTGATTGTTTCGGCGGCGGACGCAGCGGTATTCGTTCGTGTTGACGAGATGAAAAGCGCATTTGATGTGGACCGAATGGAGATACGCTATTATCCACTGAGCAACGCCTTGGCGGATGAGGTAGCGACTTTGTTGACCAGCATATATCCGGCTGAGACTGAGGTGCTGCCCGAAGAGATATCTCAGGCACGGCGCAGGGCGTTGGCTAGTGCGGGGATGTCGTCATTGGCGACGGTGGACGCGACAGAATTTGACCCGGCGTTGGCGCAAGAATTAAGGGCGGCTCGCGCGGGCGCGATTGACCCGCGGGTGCAGCAGTTGCTTAGCGGTTCGATTACGATTGTATCGGCAGGAGAGTTGACGATCATACCGGATCCGTCGCGTAATGGGTTGCTGATCCGGACTTTTTCGCGTAATTTTCCGAAGATATTGGAGTTGATCCAGCAGTTGGATCGTCCTCAGCCGCAGGTTATGATCGATGTTTTTATAACGGAAGTGACTTTGGATGACAGTTTGGAGTTGGGGGTTGATTTCAGCTATACGGGGCGGATGGAGGATAATCGGCGGACTTATACTGTGGGGCAGGATTTGGGGACGGCGCTGGATACCTTGGGGCTGAGTTATCAGTTGGTGAGCGACAACATTAACGGGTATATTCGTGCTTTGCAGGAGACGGGGCAGTTGGATGTTATCACTCGGCCTCAGATTGTGACCAAGGACAATGTGCAGGCGGTTGTAGAGTTCGGTCGTAGGGTTCCGTTCCTGACGACGACCACTGTGAGTACCGAAGGCGCGATAAACAGTACCGTAACCTATCAGGATGTTGTGACCAGATTGGATGTCACGCCTCATATTCATCCGGACGGCTACGTTTCGTTGAGTATCCATCAAACTATTGACGATGTGAGTACCGAGACGTTTCAGATTTCGGAAGATTTCAATCCGCAGGTTATTATCAAACGTCAAGCGATAACGCAGGTTCGGGTCAAAGACGGCCAGACGGTCTGCTTAGGCGGTTTTATCAGCGATAGTATTACAGAAGATGAGAATCGAGTGCCGATCTTATCGGATATTCCGCTGCTGGGTCTGTTGTTTACCTATACGGAACGTCAGCACACACAAACAGAAATGATAATTTTCATTACGCCTCACATATTGGAGACTCCTACGGAACTGCTGCGTATGACCAATAGTCAGCGAGAGTTGGTGGAGAGTCAGATTACGGACGATCGCAGACGTGAAGTGTTGGAGATACAGGAGACTTTGGTTTATCCGCGTTATGCTGATCCGATTATTCCGACGGATGCGGAGTAACGCGGAAGGGCGAATTTTTTTGGGGGTGTCGATAGGGTTGGGATGTGTGCTGTGGTGGTTAGTTTAACGGCCGGAGTCTATTTCGTTTAGCGCGGCATCAAAAGTTGGGAAAGCGACCGGTTCGACATTGGGGGACTCGAAGGTGCCCGTTACGCGAACCTTGACGAGCGATGGGTTCACAAAAGAAGATGTGAAACTGCCTACCACAGGCACGTTAGCGAGGAACTCGGGGACATCGACGGCAAAGGCGATAGCAAGTTGGTCGTCGGGTTGGGTCATACGTCCTTTGCCGGTAAGATTGAGTGAGTCGCTGCGCAGTTGGATATAGTCGAAGTTAATACGTTCACCGATGATACTGCCTTGGATATCGGCTTCACGAAAGGCGTTGTCTTGAGGCAGGGATAGATCCAGAACGGATAACAACTGGGTGAGCAGGGGCAGTTCGCCGAGCGTGGCTTCGGTGACAGCGAAGTTGAAGCTGCCTTCGCGTGTGGCGATTGGCCCCTGAGATCGCATCGCGATGTGGCCGTTGACTTTTCCTTCGACGGTTCCTTCTGATTGGGCATCCGATCCAAGATACTCAGGTAATTCCAGATTGAGCAATTGCAGGGCGAGTTGATAGCGGAGATTACTGTCAACAAAATTGGCTTGAATGTCGCCTCCGATTCTTCCTTGGCACATGTTTCCGACGATTTGGTCAATCGTTAATTGATGTTGGTTGTTGTCATAATCGACATCAGCGGAAAGCTGAGTGATATCTTTTTGATCGAAGGTGATATTTTCGGAATTCAGTCGGCCGTTGAGCCGGAATACACCGTTGCTGGGCTCATAAAACGCTTGGCCTGCCAATTGCATGGCTACGTTGTTGACGGATACCGGATAGGCGGCGCTGCCGTCTTGAATACTGACGATTCCGTTAAAATCCCAATTACCTCCGCCTTCGATATCCGCGGTACGATGGCTTATCTGCATGTCGAGGTTCGCCAATCCGTTGATTTCGAGCTGTTCCATGAGTTGGCGAATCTGCGGCGGCATGGCGGTGCGGGTGTTTTCGTTTAGCTGTAGGGAATCAATTTGCAGTTGCAGCAGGTAGGCGTATTGGTTGGCTTGCGATTCTGTTCCGCTGGTGAGCTGAGGCATGATATTGCCGGTGAGGTTGATTCGGCATTGGTCGGTTTGGCTGTTAAGATGATGAATGGTGATTTGCTGGGGTTGGATGGTGATTTGGCCTTGGATATTGTCGAAGAGATATTCGATTTGGGCTGGTCGTAATTGTCCGGTGACCAAATCTATGTCCGCCCTATAGTCCAGGTCTTGATCGTTATGGGTTTGGAGGTCGGCGCGGATGTTTACGGTTCCGGACGGATTGAAACTCTGCCAGAAACTTTCGGTGTGTCGGCCCAGCAGTTGACGCAGTTCATCGTCGATGGGCAGGTTAGCGGCTTCGACGTGGAATTCGTAGCCGTCGTTCAGTTCCATACGACCGTTAGCGATGATATCGCTGGCGTTATGAGTGGCTTGGAGTGAGTGGACGGTGAGTTGATCGGGGTCGAGTTCGATTTCGGCTTGGACATTATCAAGCTGATATGGCAGGTCCTGATGGAGCATGGTGCCTTGGTACAAACGACTGCGTAAATGTAAGCCGTATCTGTCCATTACGGAGCCGTTGGGATCTACGCTGTCAGCATTGGTTGGCGCGAGATTGATTTGGCCATCGGCGCGGCCTTGATAACCGGTTTGCCGAACGCGATTTGCCAACTCCTCGGGCAGGGCGGCAGAAAACTCCTCATCAACAAGAATATTGTGGAAGTCAATTTGACAATTCCAACCGGGCTGTTGCATATCGAGGTTTTCTATTCGGCCGACCGCTTCAACGATGCCGTCCAGGGCTTGGGCTTGGTCGATATTGAAATCGATATGGGCATCCGGATGGCGGGTTATGGTGCCAACCATATTGGTGAATTCAATAGGCATGGGTTGGGGTTGAGCAGTGATATCGAGCAACTGTATAGTAATCAGTTGTTGGGTGTAATCGCCGTGGTAGTATTGATGCACGTTGGCATTGATGGCACCTTGGCAATTGAGTTTATCCCAGATTTGTTGTTGCTGCGGTTGCAAGGCATCATATAGAGTTTGATCGAGAGGCATGTTGAGACTGGTAACATAGATGTCGTAACCTTCTTCAAGTTGATCCTTATGCCAGTTGCCTTCCAAAGTCACGGTTTGTTCGCCTCGTTGGGCGTGGAGCGGTCCGATGTCTATACGGTTGGGCGAGAAATAGATATTTCCTTGAATGCCGCTGAGGGGATAGGGAAATCTTTCGTGGCGAACCGCGACATCAACGCAATCGACATTGCCTGAGATTTGGAACTGGCTGTTTGGGTCTCCGGATCGATTGAGATGGAACAGCAGATTCATTGTACCGGTTGGTTGGCATTGATGAATGAGGTTTGCGGTTTGCGGGGGCATTACTTCGATTAGTTCGTTTAGACCCACCAGGACTTGATGGGGCAATGGTTCGTTGGCGTCATCAAACTGATTCCATTGCTCGGCTGGGATATTAAGATTGTTAACCGTAACGTTTAGTTCAGCAGGGGCATTGAGGGCGTAACCATTGATTTGGCCAACCACACTGAATTGTCTGCCATCAGGGGTGTTGGCGTCCATATTTTCGATGGTTATTTGTTCGGGGGTGAAGAGCATATTGGCGTTAACATCGTATAGAGGGATGCTGTCGGGGCCTACGGGGATGTTGAGCGAGACATTTGTCAGAGTCAACAGCAGTTGGCTATCTCCGTCGGGGTTGTATGAGGTTTGGGTTGTTATGGTTCCGTGGGGCTGACTGATTTGATAGATATTCTGCCATTGTTCAGTGCGTTCGGGCAAACCGGACAGGTCGATTGTGTCAAGATCCAATATTGCTGTACTATCCAAGCTGCCGGTTCTCAGATTATAATGGCCGGTTAGAGTATTATGGTCTTTACCCAGATTGCTTGTGGAGACTATTCCTTCACTCTCGGCGGCAAATGTGAATTGATATACGTCGGGATTTTCGTCAACGGGTGTGAGTCGGCCGGACACTACCTGGCGGGCCACCTGGGGTTGGCATGGGTCGGTGATTTCGGTGTATTCCAGAGTAGCGTTGCGCAGCATGACGGCGGGTAGTCTGCCGGACCTTGGGCCTGGTTTCAGGTGCAGTGATCGCAGATTGAACCAGTTGGTCTGGGGCTGATAGCGAATGTGCAAAGTGGCGCCGTTAGCAACGATGCGTTCTAGAATGAGTTGTTGGCGTACAATACTGGAGGATCGATGTTCCAGCATTACGTCGTCAGCGGAAAAGAAGATGTTTTCAGGCGTGTGGGGCAGATCGGGCAGATAGAGCCTGAGTCCTTTAATACGGATTCCTTCAAGAATGACCAGAGAGGCGTGGTCAACTTCGACTTCTCCGCCGGTCAGATTGGATAGGGTTTTGATTGCTTGTAGTCGAATACGCTCATCGGCGGTATAGTAATAGAAACAGCTAACGACGGTGCAAAGTATGATAAGCAGCACGGCGGCGATAAACCGTCGTCGTCGCCAGACGTGTTCCGGCTGTCGGCGTGGCCTCTGGGCGCGAATGTGCCCGGTCCAGGACCAGAGATTTCGTTTGTTCTTTTGAGTTTGGGCCATTTTTCGGTTTTAATAATGGTTCGGATCGGCACGAAAAACTCTGCTATATTGATAGTGTGAATTGGGCGAAAAGTCAATTACTGCTTTTGGTGCAAAGGGTTGTATTTAGGCGATTCCTATCGAGAATTTGGCAAAGGAGGATAGCTTGCAGGCGGATACACGTAAATGTTTGGGTCTTATCATACATCCTGGGGCGTTGGGTGATTGTGTTTTGACTTTGCCGTTGGCTCGTTTGATCCGCCGGGCGGTTGGTATTGCGCGGGTTGATGTTATAGGGCACCGGAGATACTGGGCGGCTTTGGCGGGCCGATCGGATATTGGGCGGATAATGGAATTGGACAGCCTGCCTCTGCATCGTTTGTTTGTGGACAAAGCAGCTTTTGATTTGCCCGAGGGCGACGCTCTGATTCAGTTGCTTAGGCCTTATGACTTTATTGTGACGTT
Source organism: Sedimentisphaerales bacterium (assembly GCA_016928435.1). Taxonomy (GTDB): domain Bacteria; phylum Planctomycetota; class Phycisphaerae; order Sedimentisphaerales; family SM23-30; genus JAFGKT01. The sequence continues at coordinate 22,528 of JAFGKT010000068.1, forward strand.
TTTGTCGGATGCGGAAGATAATTTTGAGCGAAATTTGATATACGTGGCGAATATGACGCACGCGGCGGAAGTGATAACTTTGCAGCCACGGGCTGTTTCAGGGGCTTGTGGTGCGGCAGACGAAGAACATACCGCTGGTTTTTTCATGCGTCAGTTTGTTGAATCGGTTCCGGAGCTTGAAATAGAGATTCCCGCGGATATCACTCATGGGCCTCTATTGTGGGCGACCAATATGGATAGAGAAGTCGGTCGGGATTTATTGTCGCAAGCGGGAGTTAGCGAGGCAAAGCGATTATTGGCGGTGCATCCGGGCAGCGGCGGAGCGGGGAAATGTTGGCCTTTGGATTTGTATCTGGATTTGCTTGGAGAGCTGGAGGGAACGGAGCTGCGGCCGATCGTTTTGCTGGGGCCTACGGAACTGGAACGCTGGAGTGCGGAAGACATCCGAAAGATACACGATAGAGCAGTGGTTATGAGTGATCTTACAATTGAGCAGTTGCTGGGGGTTCTGAGCTGCTGCGATGTATATTTGGGTAACGATAGCGGGGTGAGCCATTTGGCGGGGGTTTTGGGGATGCCGGTGGTGTCGATTTTTGGGCCTACCGAAGAGGCTCGGTGGTTGGCGATTGGCGATAAAGTAAGGGTTTGCAGGGGTTTAGGTTCTGATGCCTGGCCTAGTTGTCAGTTGGTTATGCAGGCTTTGTGGTCGATTATGGCTGGGTTGTGAGGTGTTACGCTGGTGATTGGCGATATGATCTATGGGAAATTTTTTTATGAAAAGCACTTGCATCATAGGTTGTCGGTATTATACTGCTGTTCTAGCCCTATTTGTGGGCGAGAAATAACGCGGGTGTAGCTCAGTGGTAGAGCGTCACGTTGCCAACGTGAATGTCGTGGGTTCGAATCTCATCACCCGCTTTCTTGCGACAACGAGTTATCAAAGCCGTTCTGTGGGGAATGAGGAACGCGGTTTTGGCGCTGGTCGTGGTCGTGTTTAGAAGGCTGTTTTTCTTTGGCTTTCTTTTCTTCGTCCAGCTTCCAATCGATAATTAGGTGCCGTGGATGTGACGCCGATGCGCAGAGTCTATAAGCGTTTTATTCAGTATGCGGATTAGGCTTTGAGCAGGTGTACAGTTGTGTCGAAAGCGATTAATGTGTGATAGTTTCAATTTTTAGGGCAAAGATTAAGCCAAAAGAGGGTTTTGTAATGGCAGATGACAAAAAAGCGGTTGAGCAGCAAAACGATGTAGTTGACGAGCAAAACAACGAGGAAGAAGAAGCCAAGTTGGATTGCAAGGTTACAATCGAAGACAGCGGTGCTTGGAAGAAGAAGATCGTTGTTGAAATTCCCCGGGCGGAAATTGACAAGGAATTGGATAAGCAATACGGCGAGTTTCGCACGAGTGCCGAGGTTCCGGGTTTTCGCAAGGGCCGTGCTCCCCGTCGTCTGTTGGAAAAGCGATATGGTGATGATGTATTGAATCAAGCCAAGTTACGTTTGATGTCTCAGGCTTTTGACCAAATCGATGAAGCTGAAGATTTTGAAGTGATGGGCGAGCCTGACTTCGATCCCGATAAATTGGAATTGCCTGCTGAAGGCGATTTCAAGTTTGATTACGAGGTTGAGATCAAGCCTAAGTTTGATCTGCCGGAGTTGGAGAAGGTTAAGGTCGAGAAGCCGTTGTTTGAAGTAACGGAAGAGCGGATGACCGAGGCTATAGATACGGTGCGTCGTCGTCATGGTAAGGTGATCGATGTTGAAGGCGCCTCCGCAGAAGAAGATATGGTGCTGACTGATGTGACGATGAAGGTTGACGGTATAGAAGATCCGGAAGTCGCGGAAAACCGTTCTATTCGGGTTGGCGCGACGGTTCTTATGAACGTAACAATAGAAGACCTTGCTAAGAAGATGACCGGCGTTAAGGTGGGCGACACTGTGAAATGTGCCGGTGAAGTGCCCGATACTCATCCTACGGAAGATTACCGAGGCAAAAAAGCTGAGTTCAGCATTGTAATAAAAGAATTGCACCGTTTGCAGTTAGCTGAAATGAACGAAGAGTTCTTCCATAGCTTGGGCATCAAAGACGAAGCGGAATTGCGTAAGCATATCGAGGAAGGCTTGGAAGAGCAGGCTGACCGCGAGCAGCGTAATGTGATGCGTCAGCAAATATACGAATATTTGAATGACAAGGTTGATTTTGAGTTGCCCGAAGGCGTGGCCGCTCGTCACGCGGCTCGGATGCTTCAGCGTCGTTACTATGATTTGCTGAACCAGGGTGTGCCGAACGAACGTATCCAGGAGAACCTGGAGCAATTGCAGGCGTCCAGCAATGAGCAATCGGCCCGCGAACTGAAGATGAGCTTCATAATGGAGCGGGTAGCTGAGGAGTTGGAAGTTACGGTGGGTGACGGTGAGGTTAATGGTTTTATCGCTCAAGTTGCAGCGAACTATGGTCGTCGTCCTGAGCGGCTGCGTGATGAAATGCAGCGCAGCGGCAGATTGGATTCGCTGCGTGATCAGATTCGCGATGAAAAAGCGATAGACAAGATTTTGGAAATGGCTGAGGTTGTGGACGCTCCGGCTGAAACAGCGAAGGAAAAGACAAGTTCCGATAAGTCGAAATCCGCCGCGAAGCCCAAAGCGAAGAAAGCTGCCGCGAAGAAGGAAACCGATTCTGACAGCAAGCAGGCTGAGGCCGCCAAGAAGAGAACTCCTCCGGCTAAGAAGAAGACGAAAAAGGACGACGAAGAATAAGATCGCGGTGGATTTTGACCGAAAATGGTTAATATCACTGGGATTAAAGGCCGATGATTATTTTGATGGCGAGTTTGGTAGTGACAAACGGCGAAAGTTGAATTGAAGGATAATGTAATGCAATTTAAGGCATCGGATATTATCAGGCAGCCCTTTATGATGGCTGGTCCCGGCGGTTATCAGCGGACCCGTGAAATGGGTCTCAACGAAATGCTGTTGGAGAACCGTTGTTTGTTTTTGGACATGCCTTTGGATCCATCTTATATTACCAATCAAGGCACGATATGCTCGGTGATTATCAAATCTCTGCTGTATTTGGACAATATGAAGCGGGGCAGTGATATTCATTTGTATATCAATTGTCCGGGCGGCAGCGTTGACGATACGATGGCGATTTACGATACGATGCAATTCATCAATTCAGATGTATGTACGTATTGCATTGGTCATGCGGCCAGCGGCGCAGCGGTGATTCTTGCGGCTGGGACTAAGGGCAAGCGTTTCGCGTTGCCACATAGCAAAGTGATGCTGCATCAACCCTGGGGCGGGGTTTCCGGTCAAGCCTCGGATATTGAAATCCAAGCGAAAGAAATAATAAAGACCAAGACTTTGATCACGAATATTCTGGCTGAGCATACCGGCCAGACGGCTGAGCGGATCCAAGCGGAGACCGAGCGTGACCGTTATATGAGTGCTGACGAAGCCAAAGAATATGGTCTGGTGGATGAAGTGCTGCATCTTGAAGAAAATACCAGCAAGAAGACTAAAGATAGCGAGTGAGGCGGGTTATGTCGAATCTAGTACCAATGGTAATTGAGACAACCGGTCGGGGCGAACGTGCGTACGACATTTATTCGCGTTTGCTGCGTGACCGAGTGATTTTTTTGGGTGGTGTTGTCGATGACGATACCGCGAATCTGATTGTCGCTCAGATGTTGTTCTTGAGCAACGAAGACGCCAAGAGTGATATACATTTTTATATCAACTCTCCGGGTGGTTCGGTTACCGCGGGTATGGCAATTTACGACACGATGCGTTTTTTGCGTTGTGATGTGAGTACGTATTGCGTGGGTTTGGCTGCCAGCATGGGAGCGTTGCTGCTTTTGGGCGGCGCCAAAGGCAAGCGTTTTTTGCTGCCTAACTCAAGTGTGATGCTGCATCAGCCTTTGATTCGCGGCAACATCACCGGCCCAGCGACGGACTTGCAGATTGAAGCCGAGGAAATGCTCAGAGTGCGTGGTCGTTTGTATCAGATTATCGCGGAGCATACCGGCAAAGATATGGCCACGGTCGAACACGATTGCGATCGGAACAAGTGGCTCAATGCCGAGGAAGCGGTGGCTTATGGCGTGGGCGACAAGATCTTGTCCAAGCTGCCTGAAGCTGAGTCGAATGACTAAGAGTTGGTGTTTGTGGCGTGGGGGGCAGCTATACAATTAACAACGCATAGCTGTCGTCGATTTGCAGAGCGTGCCAATGCTTGGTGATAACGGGCAGGTGCAATTGATCGAGTGGGTTTTGGGGAGATAGTGGGGATTCTGGAATTACCAAAGCGATACCGGGCTCAATCTCGGTATCGATGCTATTTTGGGGGCAGGCTTGAGCTATCAGTTTTAGGTGATCGCAGAGCCATTGTCTAGCGTTCAAGGCATCGGCCAAGGCGGAGTCTGGATCGGCCAAGGCAGCAGATAAGACATAGCATTGACCGGCAGCGTCGGCAATTAGTCTGATGGAATCGGGTATCCGGGTCGGCAGGGGCAAATCCAATGTTTGAGGCAGTTCCAGTTCCGGGAGACAATGTTCCGGCGCGGAGGCCAAGGTTTGCGCCAGTTGACTGTTTGTTTCGGGTGGGGTATCGACAAATATCGGCTGTTTGACCGAGGGTGTTGTCGAAGCAATTGTATCGCAAGCAGCGGTGCATGAATCCGCAGCGTTGTTTTGGTCTGAATCCACGGCACAAGCGGTTGTGAGCAATACGTAGTTCTGATCTTGGGCTTGACTCAAAAGGAAGTGAGGCAGAGTTGAGGGATTTTCAAGTTGGGTTTGAGTCGCGCAGCCAAGATAGTTTAATTCGATGTTAAGGAATCGACGGCAAGTGTTGATGAGCTTGTCAGCGATTTGCTGAGCCAGTGAGGTGTCCGAAGTACGAGGGAAAAACAAGGCAATTCCGTCTAAGTTGGCGACGGTGTGTGCGAGCCATTTGATGGTTTGATAGGTGTCGAGGGTTTCGTTGGTTTGGGTGCCGGCAAAAACAATGGCTGTTTGCGAATCCTTGGCACTTTGTTGGGGAGACTGCTCAGAGAGACATTCTTGTTCCTGGGATGTTACGACGGTTGCGGCTGGCTTGCCGGGAGCGGTGCGAACAGGTCTGGCGGGAGTGGACTGGAGCGCACCATCGGTTTTTTGCTGAGAAAGAAACAAATGCGAGATGGACTCTATTCCGCGTTTAGGTTTTTCAGGCACGACGGTTGACATAATCGGCCCTACACTACTTCTACCACGGAGTTGAGTTCTCCGAAGGGATTCTGTTCGACATGTTTGTTGTACGGGTCTTCCTGCCATCGGCCGTCCACCACGTAACGGTAACGGTAAGCCCCACTTTCCAACGGCATTTCGACGGCCCAAAGGCCCTTGTCATTGGTTTTGGTGAGTTCGGTTTGTTCCGGCTGCCAGCCATTGAAATCGCCGGCCAACTGTACCTTTTGTGCTTTGGGATATAGGGCGCCAAACCGCACTTTGCCCTGGTTTTGCGTCACGCCGTAAATGTTGTCGATCTTTTCCTGGATTGTGGCGTTTTCGGTGACTTTGCTCATGCCGCTGGGTGCCACTTGTTGAGATTCAGCCATGATTTCCGTGGCGCTCTTGCTGATGGCAGCGAGTTGGGCGTCAATGGTGTCGAGTTTCTGGTCGATGGTGTCTGCCTCTTGGGTACCAGCCGTTGCGTTTTTTCGCTGAACAGCAACCGCCGAGGCAACCAAATTCGGTTTGACTTGAGGCATCTCACGGACAAATGGTTCGGGCTGAGCCGCTGGTGCCGGTGCTGATGCTGATTGTTCTTCTTTACGTTGGGGTTCGCAGACGATTATCTCTTGAGCTAGTGCCACAAAGTCCTTCATACCCTTGCTGGCGGGGTCATATTCAGTAATCGGTTGACCAAAACTTGAAGCTTCCTTGAGCTTGGTGTTGAAGTTGATGACGGTGTGGCACATCTGAGCTTCGTGATGTTTGCGCAGCTCGCTGAGAATCTCGCGGGCAAGTTTGGTGCGTACGTCGTACATGCTGGGCAGCACGCGGAAGGTAATATCCTGACTGCATTGCTGTTGAAGTACATTGAGGGTTTCGATCTGCCGTGCCAAACCGTGGAGAGCGAAGTAGCCGGTTTCCACGGGAATTATAACTTCGTCGGCGGCGCGTAGAGCGTTGAAGGTGAGTAAGCCTACGCTGGGTGGGCAGTCAATGATGACATAGTCATATTCGCCTGCTTGTTCGTGGAGTAGGTCTTTTAGGCAGTCTTCGCGTTTGTCTTTGCCGGACAGTTGCTGTTCGAGGGCAGCCAGTTCCACGCCCGACGGCGCCAGGTCGAAGTCTTGCGCAATCTGCCAAACGATGTTTTTAAGCGTTAGGCTATTTTGTGAATAGCGGGCAATTACCACATCGTAGATATTGCGTTCGATCTGATCTTCCGGTACAGCCAAACCAACAGCGCAATGCGACTGTGGGTCCATATCCACCAGTAAAGTGCGTTTGCCTTGACTAGCTAGACAGGCCGAAAGATTTATGGCAATTGTAGTTTTGCCGCAGCCACCCTTCTGATTAATCACCGCGATAGATCGCATGAGAACCACCTCTTGCTACTGGGCCAAAATTCAAGACACGAAGTTATTTCTTCGAGTATTTTATCATTGGGCGGAGGCAACTGCTGTTTCAGTAGTGCCAAGGCCGAAACCGGCTTGATCCCTTCTAATCACGCCACGGTGACGACATAGCCAAATGATTCACAACTATGGTTCACAACCATGTTTATACTATTTGTCGTCGAAAGTGGGGCAGAAACTTGATCTTTTATCGGACGAAGCGAATATTATCGGCCCTGCCAGCACTGGCAAGTGACATTGTGGATGTGTGACAACTATATTACGCCTGTGTTTTTGCCGCATAAAATATTGTTGAATAAGCATTTATGGTAATTGTCGGGTTTGTCTTGGGTTTGCTGGGCGGGCTGTTGCCAGAGGGCTAACAAAAATTTCATATTTGTTGTTTGATCGGTCGGCGGATATGCGGTCCTAACAGTTTAGGCTGTTGGAATCTAAGTGTTGATTCAATAGTCTCTTATGGGCGTGCCAAATACGGTATCGGCGTGGGGGTGGGTAGATAAATGGGCTGCCCTAGCGAAATTATGTTAGGGTTGGGCGTATCGAAGGTAACAGGGATGCTTTTAGGGATAGATTTTGCCCATCATTCGCGGGAAGGCGATAGTCTCTCGGATGTGTTTGATTCCAGCGATCCAAGCGACGGTGCGTTCGACTCCCAAGCCGAACCCGCCATGCGGCACTGATCCGTACCGGCGAAGGTCCAGGTACCACTGATAATTGTCTTGGTCGTAACCTTTTTCTTGAATGCGTCCGAGCAACGCGTCGTAGTTTTCTTCGCGCATTGAGCCGCCGATGATTTCTCCATATCCTTGGGGCGCCAGGCAATCGAAATTGAGTACGACGCGATTGTCTTGGGGATCGGGCTTCATATAGAAGGCTTTGCAGGTTTTGGGATAGCGATGGACGAACACGGGCCGATCGTGCAATTGGGAGATTATAGTTTCATCGGAGCCACCGAGGTCTTTGCCCCATTGGAAGTTGCAGGCCAATTCCAGATGGTGGGGGATGTTTTCTATTTGTGTTTTCAACTCGGCGAGTTGTTCTTGGGCGGCGCGGATTTGGTTGGCGAGTTTATCTTTTTGCCATTGTTTTTTCGCGGTTTCCTGTTCCGGGGTCCATTGAGCAATACAGTCTTGAAGCTGCTTTGCTTCGTTTTGGCAGGTTTCTAGTTGGGTTTGGAGGTATTCCTTGGCTTTGTGACTGTGGAGTAAGTCAACGGCGTCAGAATAGCTCAAGCGATAAAATGGTTTTTGGATGGCTTGCAGTTGGGTGATGTCTCGTTGGAGTAGTTCGAGTTCGGCTGAGTTTTTTTCTAGAGCCGCGGTAACGATGGCGCAAATAAAGTTCTCCGCTACTTGAAGCAGTTCATCAAGGTTGATATAAGCGATTTCCGGCTCGACCATCCAGAACTCGGTTAGGTGGCGTCGGGTTTTGGATTTTTCAGCGCGGAACGTAGGGCCGAAGCAATATACTTTGCCCAAGCTAAGAGCGGCGGATTCCAGATATAGTTGGCCTGTTTGGGATAAGGCGACGTCTTCGCCGAAATAGTCCACTTTGAACAATGTTTGTTCATCTTCGCCGACCGCGGGAGAGAATATCGGCGTATCTACAAGGGTAAAGCCGTTGCTGTTGAAGAAGTCGCGGATGGCTTCGATTACGGTGTGGCGGATTTTAGCGAGAGCCCATTGACGTTGCGAGCGCAGATGCAGATGGCGGTTTTTGAGCAGGAAGTCGGTGCCGTGGGCTTTAGGGGTGATGGGGTAATCGCTGGTATTATGGACGATCTGTACATCACTGACTGCCAATTCGTATCCGCCGGGGCTGCGTGGTTCTTCGCGTACCAGGCCGGCGACAATTATCGATGATTCTTGGCCTAAGTGTTTTACATTGTCGAACAGGTCGGCATTGGCATCGGTTTTTTCAAATACCGCTTGGCAGATTCCTGAGCCGTCGCGCAATACGAGAAATTGTACTTTGCCGGACGGCCGGTTGTTGTAGAGCCAGCCTTTGATCGTGATTTCCGAGCCGACGTGGTTTTTCATTTCAGCAATCAGGACTTGTGAATTATACATCTTTACCATCTTTCAAATGCTGTGGTTGGGCTTTATTAGAGCAGGGGGACGCCGGCCTGTCGACACTTTTCGATAGTTTCAGCGGGCCAAATACTGGCGTGTACTTCGCCTATGTGCATTTTCTGCAGGAAGAACATGCACAGGCGTGATTGGCCGATGCCGCCTCCGACGGTCTGGGGCAGTTCGTTATTGAGCAGCTTTCTGTGCCAGGCATACTCAGCCCGTTCGCCGGCGTTGCGGATTTCCAATTGCTGCTTTAAGGTTTTCGCATCTACGCGGATTCCCATCGAGCTGATTTCGAAGGCACGATTCAGCAGCGGATACCACAGGAGAATGTCGCCATTTAGGCCTCGTTTGCCGTCGGTGGTGGGTGTGATCCAGTCGTCATAGTCCGGAGCCCGGCCGTCGTGGATTTCTCCGTCAGCGAGTTCTCCGCCGATACCGATTACGAAAACCGCGCCGTGTTTCTTGACGATTTCGTTTTCCCGTTCCCTCGGCGACAAATCAGGATACATTTCACAGAGTTCTTCGGAATGGACAAAGGTGATTTTTTCCGGCAGCAGCGGATCTAGATGGGTATAACGGTCACAGGTTTCCTTTTCGGTGTTTTTTAGCACCGCGTAGATTTTCTCGACGATTTCCTTGAGAAAATCCAGATTCCGCTGGGCTGGTTCAATCACCCGTTCCCAGTCCCACTGATCGACATACACGCTGTGCAGATTATCGAGGGTGTCTTCGTCGCCTCGTATGGCGTTCATGTCGGTATAGAGGCCTTCACCGGTGCCGAATTCGTAATCCGCCAGGGCCATGCGTTTCCATTTAGCCAAGGAAAAGACCACCTCCGCAGTAGCGTCGTTGTCAGCTTTGATATTGAACGAGACTTTGCGTTCAATGCCGTTAAGGTCGTCATTTACACCAGATCCTTTACGCACAAAAAGCGGCGCTGAGACTCGCTGCAAATTCAAGGCGTCAGCTAATGCGTGTTCGAAATAGTCCTTGATAAACTTAATGGCTACTTCGGTTTCGCGCAAAGATAAAACGGAACGATAATCGCTGTTAAGCACTAGACTGGACATGACATCTTACCTCAAATAATTCCAGTGATAGAAGCACACTTGATATTTCAGTTGTTCTGACGGGCTGCTTATTGAGCCTTGGGCGAGTTTCGCTCCATTGAATTTACATGTCGAGTTTTTCGCGAAGGTGGTTTTTGAGTTGGTCGGTGCTGACGCGGATTTGTTCCATGGAGTCGCGGTCGCGTACGGTTACGGTTTGGTCTTCGAGGGTTTGGCCGTCAACGCAGACGCAGAATGGGGTTCCAGCTTCATCCTGGCGTCGGTAGCGTCGGCCGATCGCACTCTTTTCGTCATAGAAGCAATTGAAGTGTCGGCGTAGGTCTTGATAGATATTCCGAGCGATATCAGGCATGCCTTCTTTTTTGACCAGGGGGAGTATGGCGCATTTGATGGGCGCCAATGTGGGATGGAAGCGAAGCACGTTGCGTTTTTCGCCTTTGACTTCTTCTTCAGCATAAGCATCGACAAGGAAGGCGAGCGTGCCTCGGTCGGCGCCGGCGGAAGGTTCGATCACATAGGGAATATAGCGTTTACGGTTTTGGTCGTCGAAGAAACTCAATGGGCCGCTTTGATAATCAGGATGTTCGTCCACCAGCGGCGTGTTGATGGTGTCTCTGCCGTTCTCGATCCATTTGGTTACGCTGCGCATGCCGCGTTGGTGCTGGCGAAGGTCGAAATCGGTACGGTTGGCGATGCCTTCCAGCTCTTGCCAATCGCCCGAGCCAAATGGAAAACGATATTCGACATCGACACAAGCCTTGGCATAGTGAGCCAGTTCGTCATCATCATGGGGTCTGAAACGTAAGTTTTCTTTACGGATACCCAGGTTCAGGTACCATTGCATACGCGCGTCTTTCCAGTGCTGCCACCAGTCTTCATCGGTGCCGGGTTCGCAGAAAAACTCAATTTCCATTTGCTCAAATTCGCGTGTACGGAAGATAAAAGCTTTGGTGGTGACTTCGTTACGGAAGCTTTTGCCTATCTGAGCGATACCGAACGGCACTCTGATACGGGATGAATCGAGTACATTGCGATAGTTGGCGAAAATACCTTGGGCGGTTTCGGGGCGTAGAAAAACGGTCATCGCATCGTCGGCGTTGGCGCCCATTTGAGTTTCAAACATCAGCTTGAACGGCATAGGTTCGGTGAACTGCCCGACGGCGCCGCAAGACGGGCACACTTTGTCGGATAGGTCATCGGTGGGGGCTGTTTGAGCGTGCCGGGAGGTTTCGCCTTGTTCTTTGCCTTCGAGATGGTCAACTCGGCTGCGGGTGTTGCACTTTTTGCACTCACAGATGAGGTCGGCGAATTTATCGACATGGCCTGACGCCTTCCAGATCATCGGGTGCATAAGGATCGAGCAATCCAGTCCCACCATGTCGTCACGCATCTGGACGACGGATTTCCACCAAGCGTTTTTGACGTTGCGTTTGAGTTCGGCGCCCAGGGGGCCGTAATCGTAGCAACTGGCTAGGCCGCCGTAGATTTCGCTGCTCTGGAAGATAAAACCACGCCTTTTGCACAAACCCACAAGTTCGTCGAGTTTTTTGATTGTTTCAGCCATAATTGTCCTTTTCTTTTCTATTTTATGATGAGAGTTATTCCTTTTGGGGGTTTTGTCTGTAGTTCTGTCATAATTTCTTTGCTAGAATAGTGCCATTCAGAAATTCATGTTTGTGCCCCGATTAGTTCAATCAAGTCATCAACGCTGAGCCATGGTCGGTTTCTATGTATCATACTATGACAATTCGAGCACAAGAAGCGAATGTCATCTAATCTTAAGGCGACGGGTTCTTCATATTCACTAATGGGATGATTATGGTGTGCTTCAATGTACCCCTCGCCTCTATCTCCGTATATTGCATAAAAAGAAAAACCGCACACTTCGCACTTCATGGCGTGATTTGCACGAAGATAACGTTGTTTTGCAATTCTTATAAAAGCTGAATCTCGTTCATGGGTCTTGTGTATTTTGTATACCTCTAGTCCCTCTGGCGAAGACCATATATCTCCAAATTCCACTTGTTTGCCAGATGCGGTCTTGGCTACTATCTCAGTGTTCTCTAGATCTGAACAATCTATCTTTTCGTAACCGGAATCAGTGACTTTCCATTTGTCCCTTTCGGAACAGTCAAGAAACCCCTTGCCTTTGGCTTTTAATCGAACATACTGAATATGATTTCTCCATGCCCTGTGATCTTTAGAGTTGCAGGTGGGGTCGATACGGTTGGCTTGTTCTTCCGTGAGGTCGAAATGGTATGCAAGAGCCTTTTCCAGTAGATGCCCTTCATCTCCAAAGCATATAACGCCCCCCATCTTAACAATCTCGCGTACAAGGGGATCAATCATTTCTGATTGATTTGGATAATCGGGGTTTGAAGCCATAATGCCGTTCTCTCAGATATAACATGTTGATTGTGAGCACGCCTGTCAGCAATTGTGCCAGCGGTAAAACTTAAACCTGCATTATACGGCAAAAACAGCCCGTAACAAGCCCTAGCTTTTGATAATCGGGAATTTCATTGGCGGGGAAATCTTGACTTGGCTGCTGATAGGCGTGACAATAATCGGAAGCGGCTATCAGCAGATCGGTCGAGATATCCTGGTTGCGGCAAGACAGTGTTTGAATTGGTTTTAAGCAGATAGGAGTTGGTGGAAACATGACGGATAACCAAGGCCAGAGTTCTGGTGAGCTGGGCGGTTTGGGGCCTTCGATCCGTCTGCCTTCCCTGCCGCATCGGCTGGGAGTGGTTGAGCGCATGATGAGCGAGGCGATTGTTGATCCTCGCGTGGCAAACTATCGGGGTCGGGCTCAGTTCGCGTTTTTCTGTGGGGCTGATCCGGAGAATTTGGCGGGCTACGATGGGCAGTTGGAAGCGGTGGGGCGATGCTTGGAGTGGTTTGTATTTGATTATGTGATTCCGGAATTGGGCAAGACCCCTGGACAACATTGGTTCGACCAGAACGCCGAGCAGCTCGACGGCGAGCAGCGACGGGACGCGAGGCATTGCCTGAAGTTTTTGCTGGGCTTGTTCGAGGTCGGCCAAGTAGAGCCGGGCAAGGGTTGTCATTTGTTGGATCTGCTGCGCGACCCGTTAAGCTACGTCGTACACGAAGAGATTGTGAGCAAAGAGATTCAACTAGGACAGTTGGTTCTGGGGCGGTTGTTCCCGTATCATAGCGGCTACACTTTTTCGGGGATGATCGCGGTCATGGAACAGGCGGCTACCGAACAAATCAAGCGAGCGATTGTTCAAGGTGAGCTGGATGTAGGTGATTTTCTGCAGCGGCTTGATGGATTGGAGTTGGAGAACCTGCTCGATCGAAGGCCTCAGCAGATAGAGGAGCAGTTTGACCTTGAGGATGTTTATCGGCACCTGGGGCGATATCTGGAGATATGCGGGGCGAAGATGACTATCGAGGATTTGCGTCGCGCGGTGGGCAAAGCGCCGGAGCCGTTGCGGGTCGCGGCGGATTTGGCGGCGGAACTGGAAATTTGCGGCCGACACGAAATGGATCTGTTTTTTACTTACGTCACCACGGCATGGCGATTAAATCATCAGTGAGATAGAAAAAAGAAGGTCAACCAAAAATGGCTCAAGCCAAAGCGGCAGGCAATGACTACAAGCAACAGGCGATTAAGCTGCATGCTGAATCGGTAATTATCGATGCCCATAACGACCACTTCGCTTTGAAACGGCAACGCGGCAAAGCGTTCAATCTGATGCTGCCCGATAGACGCTACCATAGCGACGGGCCTAGTCTGCTAAAGGCGGGGGTGACCACAACGCTGTTCTATGTCGGGGGCAACGATTTGCCCGTGGCGATGGTATTGATGGAACAGACTCTGCGGGAAATTGAGAATAATAGTGAATCTTTGCTGTTGGTGAAATCGGCGCGCGATATTACGCGGGCGCATAAACAGGGCAAGTTGGGCATAATGATGATTTGGGAGGGCGCCCAAGCACTTTGCGACGAACGTGATATTCTGCATTTGATTTATCGGTTGGGGGTGCGCTCGATTACGCTTACTCATGGCCAGGGACGCGAGCCGTATGCTCTGCAAGGAACGCGGAGCTATTTTGGATATTGCACCGATGAGGATAGGCGTTCTTTTCGTCGGGTTTGTCAGGGGCTTACGGCTTTTGGCTGCGACGTGGTGCGGGAGATGAATCGCTTAGGTATGCTGGTGGATGTGGCGCACATTAACGACGCTGCGTTTTATGATGTGATGGAGCTTTCGGATCAACCGGTGGTAGCCACGCACGGCGGGGTATTCGCTTGTTGTGAACATTCACGTTGTCTGACCGATGACATGATAAAAGCCTTAGCTGCTAAGCAAGGGGTGTTAGGTATAGCATTTTTCCATAAGTTCATCGCCCAACGCGGGGCAAGTATTGACAAGATTGTGGATCAAATCGCCTACGTAGCGGATTTGGTGGGGATAGAGTATGTGGGTATCGGCAGTGATTTCGACGGGCTCCCAGCCGGTGTTCTGCCTGTGGTAAAACGCGCTGATAGATTGCCCGAACTTACCGAAGCAATGCTGCGGCGAGGGTTTCGTCCTAACGAAGTAAAAAAGGTCTTGGGGGGTAATTTCTTGCGGGTGTTCAAGGCGGTGCTGGGCTAGGCTAATGAGTAAGCCCAATAGACAGTTCGTGGCACCATCGCAAAGGCAGGAATCACAGCGGGGCGAAGCGAACAGAGAAATCACGTACAGCAAACGATGACGATCTGAGATTCCCCGCAAGAACGATTCCAAGGCCGAATCGAAAAAACACGCCTGAGAGGATTCGAACCTCTAACCTTCGGTTCCGTAGACCGATGCTCTATCCAATTGAGCTACAGGCGCTTAAAGTATTGCCCTATAAGGACTAAGGCTTACACTAGACCCATTATGATACCGATATTCTCGGTTGAAAGCAAGTCTTTTTGGCAAAAAACTGCCAGCCCAAGCAAAAAACTCACCTAGCTCGATAGCTCGGTCATACCCGCTTGTCCGTTGAGACAAAACAGCTATAATGGCCTAACGACCGGCAATATTAACCAGGCTGATTGAGCCTATCGCGAAAGGTAATGATATGTCGAAACTTGTTGAATCGAGCCAGTGGAAAGATTTGCAGAGCCATTATACGCAGATAAAGGATACGCATTTAAGACAGCTTTTTGCTGACGATCCTGGTCGCGCGGAGGCTTTTAGCATAGAGGATTGCGGATTACTGCTGGACTATTCTAAGAACCGCGTTACGCAGCAGACGATGGGGAAGTTGGTCGCTTTGGCGGAGTTTGTTGGTCTCAAGGCAGCTATTGAGCGGATGTTTACCGGGGAGAAGATCAACTCAACGGAAAAGCGCGCGGTTTTGCATACGGCTTTGCGCAATCGTTCGGGCAAGAGTGTTATGGTTGACGGCGTTGATGTGATGCCGGGCGTTTTGGCGGTGTTGGACAAGATGTCGCAGTTTGCTGAGAGTGTGCGTAGTGGCCAGTGGAAGGGGCATACGGGCAAGGCGATACGCAATATTGTTAATATTGGTATTGGCGGTTCGGATTTGGGGCCGGTCATGGCTTATGAGGCTTTGAAGCCTTTTAGTGATCGACGTTTGACGGTGCGTTTTGTTTCTAATGTTGACGCTACGCATTTAGCTGAAGCGGTGCGCGATATTGACCCCGCTGAAACGCTGTTTATTGTGGCGAGCAAAACTTTCACTACGCAGGAGACGATGACGAATGCCCATTCAGCGCGTAAGTGGCTTTTGGATAGTTTGAAAGATGAGGGGGCGGTGGCTAAGCATTTTGTCGCGCTATCGACCAATGCTGAGGAAGTAGCCGAGTTTGGTATCGACACAGCGAATATGTTCGAATTTTGGAACTGGGTCGGCGGTCGCTACAGTTTGCCCTCAGCGATTGGTTTGCCCTTGATGATCGCGATTGGTCCTGAGAATTTTATGAGTATGCTGGATGGTTATCATGCTATGGATAATCATTTTCGTACAGCGCCGTTGGATCGGAATATGCCGGTGATTTTGGCGCTGTTGGGCATTTGGTACAATAATTTCTACGGTTGTGCTAGTCACGCAATATTGCCCTATGAACAGTATCTACACCGCTTCGCGGCGTATTTCCAACAAGGTGATATGGAATCGAACGGCAAATATGTTTCGCTGGATGGCGAAGTGGTGGATTACCAGACGGGGCCGATCATCTGGGGCGAACCGGGCACCAACGGCCAACACGCCTTCTATCAACTACTGCACCAAGGCACAAAACTTATACCCGCTGATTTTATCGCCTTTGCGCGTAGTCAGAATCCTTGGGGCGATCATCATACCAAGTTAATCGCCAATTGCCTGGCGCAGACCGAGGCGCTGGCGTTTGGAAAAACGGTCGAGCAGGTCAAAGCCGAGGGTGTGCCCGCGGAATTGGTGCAGCACAAAGTCTTTGAAGGCAACCGTCCGACCAATACCATCTTGGCCGAAGTGTTGGATCCGGAAACGCTGGGCAAATTGATCGCGTTGTACGAACATAAAATATTTACACAGGGGATTATTTGGAATATCAACAGTTTTGACCAGTGGGGTGTGGAGCTGGGCAAGGTGTTGGCCAAGCGGATATTGCCCGAACTGACGTCTGGCGATGAGCAACTTGGGCATGACAGTTCGACCAATGCGTTGATTCGTTGGTTTAGAGATAAGAAATGAATATGATAGACAAGATGAACAAAGCGGTTATTTTTGATATGGATGGTGTTATTGTTGACACGGGGCCTTACCATAAACAGTCGTGGTATGATTTGGCGGAGAAACATGGTTGGCGTATGAGCGAAGAATTTTTTGCCCATACTTTTGGTATGCAAAACTACCAGATCATTCCGCAGATGACCGATGATTCGCTTAGTCGCGAGCAGATTGATGAGGCTGGACTCTGGAAGGAGATTCGGTTTCGTGAGCTTATAGCGGGGCAAATTGCGCCCTTGGCGGGAGTGCTGGAGATCATAACGGAATTGAAATCTCAGGGGTTCAAGTTGGCGGTGGGCAGTTCCGGGCCTCGGATGAACGTGGAGATGGTTTTACGGGGCAGCGGGGTGAAAGATTATTATGACGCGATTATCGCTGGTGAGGATGTGCGCAACGGCAAGCCGGCGCCGGACACTTTTTTGGCCGCGGCCAAAGCGATCGGCATTTCTCCTGATCGCTGTGTTGTCATAGAAGACGCGGTACACGGGGTCGAAGCTGCAAAGACAGCGGGTATGAAAGTAGTCGCTGTTACGACAACCAATCCTGCTGAAAACCTCAAGCAGGCCGATCTTGTGGTTGATAGTCTGGGTGAGCTTTCGGCAGTGGACTTTGAGGGCTTGTTGGATTAGGGCAATTTCAAACGTCGTTAGCGGCTGGAAATCGTAAAATAAAAACCCCCTGACCGGTTAGCCAGGGGGTTCTATTTTTTGGTTATGAGGAAGCGAATAGCTGATTTATTGTGCCATTACCGGTTGTTGCAGGACGTCGAATAACAGGTTGGGCAGGTCGGTATTGTCGATATACCGCCCTCGAATGGGGTCTTCGCCGTCGATTCTGTTTAAGAATTCCTGGGCATATGCACCTTTGGCATAAAATGGTACCAGTGAATTGGTGTGTCCGCCGCTGTGCCATTCCATTCCTGGTTGATTCCCTGCACCGTTATTTACCAGCGGGTTCCATTGGGGGCCGTCTTCATGCTGGCCGGAGTCCGGTCCGGTGAGATAGCCGCATTCATGGTCGGCTGTAACTATAACGAGGGTTTGATCCCATGCGTCATTGGCTTCGACCCATTGCACCACCGCCTCGACCGCGCGATTGAAGTCGATTTCTTCTTCGATGAGTCTGCCGGAGTAGTTGCTGTGCCCAGCCCAGTCCACCGCGCCGCCTTCTACCATCAGCACAAAACCGTTTTCAGATTCATCCAGAACATTCAAAGCGCCACGGGTCATAGTAGCCAACGAAGGCACATTATCGTTCAATGGTACCACGTAAGCATCGGCTGTCCTATCGCCGGAGCGATTATGTTGCAGAGTAGCTACCACCATGGGAATTCCGAGTACGCGACTGGGCGGATTATCAGTTTGGGCCAGTTGTTCAAATTCACATTTGCTTTGTACTAAAGTCCAAGGGTCGTTGTCGCCGTCACCATCAGCATCACTGCCAACTGTCCCAGCCATAACTTCATTCCAAAAATCTTCACCGCCTACAAATCCGTAGTTTCTGCACGGATCATCAAACTCGTTCCCATCATCATCATAATAAGGATTTCCGCATCCCATTATTACGTCAACGGCAGAATCACCCAGCATTTCTTGGGCGATATGTCCGTATCTGCCTCGTGATCTACTATGGGCGACAAAGCCGGCGGGCGTAGCGTGGCTGAGCATAACTGATGTTACAACGCCGGTCATCATACCCTGTTCCTCAGCGAATTCCATAATATTACGTAATGGTTGTTCGTCTGGGCCAACGCCTATTGCTCCGCCGTAGGTTTTATGGCCGGTTGACATTGCGGTGGCGGCTGCGGCTGAGTCGGTAGCGCCGCTTGCTACATTATCAAAAGCCTGCCAGATATAGCAAGGATCATAACTGCCGCCGTCAGCATAGGTGCTCATACTTATCTGCACTGGAAACTGCTGGTACACTTGGGTGCCGGTTTGGCCGTACTGGTAGAGGCTCGCAGCGTCAACTTGGTTATAGCCGCAGCCATCGGATATCAGAATGATGATGTAACATAGAGCGCTTACCGTTTCCATTTTTGGGCCTTTCGTGTCGAAGAACAGGTTCAGGTTTTTGACCATCCAAAAACAACTCTAATTTTATTATATCGCGCTGACCGTTAGAAACAACTAAATTGGTGTTAGCCTTGTTGGGTTCGAGTGTGGAAAAAAGCTCAAATTACAGGATTTGCATTTATAGTGGCGCCGGTTTATACTGATAGCCATGAATAATAATGATCGTCTAACGGCTTTTATAACTGGCGCATCTTCTGGTATTGGGGCGGTTTACGCACGCTCATTGGCTAAGCGGGGTTACAATCTCGTGCTGCATGGCCGGCGCCGTGAACTGCTTGAGCAGCACGCTGAGCAGTTGCGGCGGGAGTTCGGCGTGGATGTTGAGATTGTTATCGCGGAACTGTCCGACCCGCAAGAGATGCAGAATCTAGAACAACATATTTTACATATCGACAAACTGGGATTTCTGGTAAACAACGCCGGCTTTGGTTTGCCTGAAGATTTCCATAGCAGCGATAGTAAAGACAATCAAATAATGCTGCGTGTTCATGCCGAGGCGACTATTCGTCTTACGCACGCGGCATTGAAGGTGATGTTGCCCCGTAAATCCGGAGCGATTGTCAACGTTTCATCGGTGGCGGGATTTCTTATCAGTTCCAGAAACGCGATGTATTGCGCCACCAAAGCGTTTCTCAATACCTTCAGCGAGTCCTTGTATTTGGAGCTTCACGGCAGCGGCATAAAGGTGCAAGTGCTTTGTCCCGGTTTTACCACGACGGATTTTCATAAGAAGCTTGATCTTGTTCCAAGGGTCCCGATGAGCCGAAAGTTCATGTCGGCTGAGTATGTCGTAAACGCGTCTTTGCGTGATCTGGATCGAGGCAAGCCGGTGTGTATTCCCGGCGGCAAGTACAAACTCGTACCAATTCTGTTGCGTGTTTTGCCCCGTTGGGTGCTTTATCGTATAGTACTGCGGATTTGGTGATTGTGGCGGGGGGGGTGTTATGGGGTCTTATAGCGTACAGTAACGATTTTCTCAATTTCTGCGGTTAGAGACTGCGCCAACTGCGACCATCTTGGCTGATGAAATCGTCAACGGGTTTGAGGTTGCCCTGACAGGCTGGGTAAACAAAAGGGGTGTCGTTACTGCTGTGCCAATGTTCGAGGATGGGTGTGACCAGTTTCCAAGCTAATTCGACATCATCTTGACGATTGAATAGAGTCTGATCGCCGATCATACAATCCAAAAGCAATCTTTGGTACGCTTCCGGCGCGGTTTGCTGAAAGACCTCTTCGTAGTCGAAATCCATATCCAAAGTCTTGATGCATAGTTTGGAGCCGGGTGATTTAGCTTGGAAGCTAAGTGATATTTTCTCGTCCGGCTGAATCTGGAACACCAATACGTTCGCTGGTAGATTTTCTATTCCAGCCGTGGCGAACAAAGAATAAGGCACCTTTTTGAAGGTTATAGCTACCTCGGTTAACTTACGCGGCAGGCGTTTGCCAGTGCGAACATAGAAAGGCACTCCATGCCAGCGCCAATTGTCGATAAAAAGTTTTGCCGCGACAAAAGTCTCTGTGTTTGAATTCTCCGCTACCGCCTGCTCGTCACGATAACCAGCCAAATTTTTTCCGTTGAGCTTGCCCGGGCCGTATTGGCCGCGCAGCAGAAGTTTGTCGATATTGTCTGCGTTGAAGGGGCGCACCGCACCCAGCAGCTTCACCTTTTCGTCTCGGATTGGATCAGCGCTGAAAGAAACCGGCGGTTCCATCCCCACCAATGCCAGAATCTGCAGCAGATGGTTCTGGAACATGTCCCGCAGTGCGCCGGTTTTGTCGTAGTAGCCCGCGCGATGCTCGACCCCCAGTGATTCAGCTATGGTTACCTGAACATGATCGATGTAATTGCGATTCCATATAGGCTCGAAGATGGAGTTGGCGAAACGAAACATCAAAATGTTCTGCACCGTTTCTTTGCCCAGGTAGTGATCGATACGATATATTTGAGCTTCGTTGAAATGTTCGTGCAGTTTGTCGTTTAGTTGTCTAGCGCTGTCAAGGTCATGGCCGAAGGGTTTTTCAATCACCAGTCGCGATCGACACAAATGAGCTTCTTTTTCGCCGCAAGTTAGCCCTGCTTGGCCCAAACCATCAATAATCGTACCGAAAAGCTGGGGCGGCACAGCCAGGTAAAAAATATGACTGCCGTGCATTGAATACTTTTGGTCAAACTGCGAAAGTTTCTCACGCAACGTATCATAAAATCGAGTATCGTCATATTGCCCGCTGATATAATGGAGTCGGTCGCAAAAGCGATTCACGTCATCTTGGTCGGCCTTGCGGTCCCCAAGCAACTGCCGAGCTTTTGCGCGAAAACCATCATCAGACAGCTCGGTTCTGCCGCAGCC
This sequence comes from Sedimentisphaerales bacterium, assembly GCA_016928435.1. Classification (GTDB taxonomy): domain Bacteria; phylum Planctomycetota; class Phycisphaerae; order Sedimentisphaerales; family SM23-30; genus JAFGKT01. The sequence continues at coordinate 43,460 of JAFGKT010000068.1, forward strand.
TATTACGAAAAACCCACCTGGCAAAAGCTTTCTCACAAACAACTCGTATAGACTGCCCAGTAACTTCCGTTGAGTCAGATCGCCGGAGGCGCCGAAAATCACCAAGGCATTTTCCGGTGCTTTCTTTTCATAACATTGTTGGTCAGAACTATCTGCGAGTGTGCTTATTTTCATTCAATACCCGCCTTAATGGAAAAAGCCCGCCTGCATAACAACCGGGCTCTCCCAATCACAATTCAAATCGTCGCGATTCAACCATTGGCGTTAGTTTGGTCCGCTGGAGGCGTAAAAACCCGTTTGCCCAATTCTTGGTCCAGCATGAACAATCCGCCGGGCGCGTCAGCCATAAGTTTCAGTCGTCTTACCACAGCTTCGGCGCTGCTTTCTTCTTCGACTTGTTCGTTGATAAACCACTGCAGAAATATCTGGGATGCGCGATCATTCTCAGCGTCCGCGACGGCGGCCCGATCGTTAATCAACGCTGTCACCTTTTGCTCGTGCGCCAGAACGGCTTCGAATACCGCCAGGGGCGAGTCCCATTCGGTTGCCGGAGCGTCAATGGCTTTCAATAACACTCTGCCGCCTCGCTCATTGATATAGTTATAAAACTTCATCGCGTGGACCATTTCTTCCTGAGCTTGAACTTGCATCCAATTCGCACAGCCCTGCAAGTCCATCGAAGCAAAATGCGCTGCCATCGACAGATACAAATAGGACGAATACAACTCCGCATTTAGCTGAGCGTTGAACGCATCCTGCATTTTCTTACTAATCATCGCTTACATTTCTCCTTTCCACAGCCCGTGAACATTGCAGTATTCACGCGCGGTGACCTTTTCAGCATCGATGGTAAATGTCGCTTCCGGCGCCATGCCCGGTTTTAAATATTCCGTGTACACTTTGCCGTCCGCTTGAATCTCGATCCATTGAATGTAATGGTTCTCTTCCATGGGGTGCGGCACACTGCCGACAGTCACCTTGAAACCGCCCGGGACTTTTTCGATGACCGGAACATGTTTCTCGGTCTTGGCGTCGGCCGTCTTGGCTTCCACCGGATGCATCATCGTCCCGCAACAGAGCATATGCCGATAATCGCCCCAAATCATTTCAATCACATTGCCGCACTTGTCACATTTATATAGTTCCAATCTGTTTGCCATTTTTGTCTCCTGTAAAAGAACAAGACCATTTAAGTTCCCAACCCCATTATGTTGTGTCCAACAATCGCGACACAATCGCTATAAGCAGTAAAAGAGTCTATGCACAGACATATCTAGTACCAATATAGCGGGGCGTTTTTCCTATATGTCTTTTTACTATAGGCGCCCAAGTGATGCGAGTCAAATAATGATAGTGTGCTTCCCTATTTGTGGGCCCACCAATGCCCATAGCTGCAACCCAGCCTCCCTGGGCGCAGAATTACACCTATTTTATCTCTCTTGTTTTTATGTAAAGCTAGTTTAATTCAGTTTTTACGTTAGAACTCGTGATAGTCAGTCGCTTGAAAAGGCGGGTCCACCGTGTTGCCGTCAAATTGTATCGTAAAGGGCACGGTTCCCTCGCGGTCCGCCATAGGCATCGGCGCGTTCTGGATAATAAACAGGAACATGTTCGCCTGGAAGTTAAACAGCGCGATTATGATTTTGCCATCAGGATTATCCGCCGGCCGTATGTAAATGTAGCTGGCCCCCGCACCCCGCATACCATGTCCCTGCGCGATAGTTTCGCTGTAGCTGTCCACACCATCGCCCCATTGTATGGTCGTATTCGCCACCGTTAAGGCGATCCCACCGACTCTGTTCTGCACAGCAATATTGCCGCGTAGGGTTAGATTGGCGTTGCCTCCCGCCGCCGCGGTTACCGTAGCGTAGGTAAGTTCTATTCTGTCAGCCGTGCCTCGCAGGAACGACAATGGCACGGCACCTTCATATTCCGCCGAGACTACCACTGTCCCCAAGTCCAATTCAAACGTAACCGGACTGCTAAGGCCCGTAAGGTCCAAACTTCTGCCGATCAGTATGAATGTTCTCGACCGCATATTCAGCAGCATTATGCTTCCGCCTTGTCGCAGCACATATACGCCTGAAGGACTGGCAACCATCGGGAAGCAGATATCGCCGTTCACTGCCGGGCTGATGTGTACTGCCGCACATTCCAACTGCGCCAATGATTCCTCCAACTCAGCCATTTGCTCAGCCAGACTATCGCCGCTGATACGCATAAAACGGCCCGTAGCGATCACCATGTCGTTGCCGGCACTCACCGCGATCGGCTGGAAGCGGTCCAATCGAATGCCTAACTCCGATATCCCTTGGAATTGCACCGTGACAGTCTTATCGGCGGTCATTATTACGCTGTTGGTTGTGCTCACGGAGCTGTCGTTTTGCGTGCCCGACCAACTAGCTACTTCAAATCCCGGATCCGCCTCAGCCGTTACCGTTACTTCGGTCCCTGCCGCGAATGTGCCGCCTGCCGATATTGTGCCATATCCGCCGTCCACCTGCGTTGTCAGCGTGTAATAAACCGTCGGTATCAGCTCAAACGTTACGGTCACCGTCGTGTTATCGTTTACAGTTACAATGTTGCACGGGTCGGTTGAGCCATCATTATCAGTACCGGACCAGCTTGCCACCTGATACCCCGTGGCTGGGTCAGCATACAAATCAACCACAGTACCTTCCGGGTAGTCCCCGCCGTCGCTGATGGTTCCATTGCCGCCGTCCACCTGCGTTGTCAGCGTGTATATTGTCGCTGGAATCAGCTCGAACTCCACCGTCACCGTCTTGGCCGCCGTCATCGTTACCGTATTGGTGGTACTCGTCGAGCCGTCATTCTGGGTGTTGTTCCACGCCTTAACCCGATACCCCGTTGTAGGCGAGGCCGTTAACGTTACCACTTCATCTTCCGGATATGTCGAACCCGTAACCGGCAATATTGTTCCGCCCACTCCGCCCACCACCGAAGTTGTCAGCATATACGTTGTCTCCGGTACAAGCTCAAACTCCACCGTCACCGTCTTAGCCGCCGTCATCGTCACTGTATTGACCGTACTTGTCGAACTGTTATTGTTCGTCCCCGTCCAAGCCTTAACCCGATACCCATCCCCCGGCGTAGCAGTCAAAGTCACCACCGTATCTTCTTCGTAGCTGCCTCCCGAACCCGGCAAAAGCGTCCCGCCCGTACCGTTCACTACCGATGTCGTCAAAACATAGTTTGCCGGCCCGCTCGGTATCAGCTCGAACTCCACACTCACGGATTTGTTCGCCGTCATTGTTACGGTATTGGTCGTACTCGTCGAACTGTTGTTATCCGTACCCGTCCAACCCTTGACCCGATACCCCGTTGATGGGTTCGCCGTCAGCGTCACCACCGTGTCTTCTTCATAACTGCTGCCCGAGGCCGGCAATATCGTTCCGCCAGCTCCCCCAACCACCCCGGTCGTCAGCGTGTGCATTGTCGGCGGTATCAGTTCAAACTCCACCGAAACCGTCTTATCCTCCGTCATCGTAACCGTATTCGTCGTCCCCGTAGAGCCATCGTCATCCGTCCCCGTCCAAGCCTTAACCCGATACCCCTCCGCCGCGTTCGCTGTCAGCGTTACAATCTGATCCTCATCATAGCTTCCCCCAGATACCGGCAATATCGCACCCCCAACCCCATCAACTACCGATGTCGTCAGAGTGTGCGTGGGGATAACAGGAGCTATTGTAATCGTATCTAATGTGCCTTCGGGTAGAGTCTCTCCGTTCATTACAGTTCCACCTGTGAAAGCTAAAAGTGTTACCGTAATACTTTCAGTGACGGTTATTGGCAGTCCATTAATTATGACTGTAGGGCCAGTGATTGGTTCCCCACCAAAAGCTATCATTGCGCTACCCGAGTACCGTCTAGACTGGTTGTTATTTCCCGGCACGGCTGCAATTTGTACAGCAGTGCCTTCAAAGACTGCAAAAGATGTGGCTTCAGATATTGTGCCTGTTCCATTTGTAATTTGAACAGCAACGTCCAATCCTACAAGCGAATCACCTTCCTCAATCGCCACGCTCAACGTTTCAGTGGTTTCATCGTAGCTGAGATCAAAATCTGAATAGGCATAAGTTGCCAGTATTAAGGTGAGCAGTACCACTAGTATTCTTCCACGCATCTTCAACCTCCATGTTTAATGAATGTGTGCCTCCATAAACTCGCTTAATCAGGGGGCTGTGTTTTCGATTCTATGAAACACAAGCGTTTTACCTGGGCGATCAGGGTCTTCTGTTGCCCAACCGATGACTTGGCCAATATCTCGCCAGTTCGTGGTCCAGGTGTGCCCATCTTCTGAAATAGTACCTACGAAATTATCTGACTTGTACCCTTCTATTTGTCTACCATCGGGGTGTTCAATAATGAATAGCTGATCATTGATGCTCAGGTTTAACAATCTATTACTCGCATCGTATTCAGTATTACATTGTCCAATGTAATATGTTATTATTTCGCCAGTAGCAAGTTGAATAATCGCCCCTCCTTCTTCGACAGTAATCGGTATTCCAGCATTATTGATAAAAGAAACAAGCTGCCCTGATTCGTCAAATGTGACTTGCCATCGATTATCTCCGGAGTCGCCAGATACTGCCCATGTTCCAGCGTAGGGCGACACACCATCTTCTGATTCAACCTGGATTTCTTGGTCAGGGTGACACCCCGTGGTTGTGATTCCGGATGTAATTAGTACCAGTAGCCATAATACAAGAGATTTCATCACTTTTACTCCATTATATGATAGTGATTTGGCTTTATCACATGATAGCTTACCGCATAAATCAGCAAAGAGCGTGAAAAAAGTAAGAAATTTAGCTTCACCCCCCATCCCTGCAGTAGTATGCGCATAAACAAGCGAGGCGAGCAATTAAGCACGCCCCGCTTCGAAATCATCTAACCTCCCTAAAGAGGTCTTACCAGTTTCTTAGGCGCGACGACGACGTAGCAAAGCCAAGCCACCGAATCCCAAGAGACTCATCGTAATAGGTTCTGGCACAATAGTGATCGAATCAATTACACCGGCGGGAAGGTTTTCTCCGTTTAGAGGAGTACTTACGCCACCTTGGCAATAGAGCTCGATAACGCCTTCGGTGCCACCAACAACCATGCCGCCAAGGAATATCCCATCAGCCATGGTAAGGGGGGCTTGACCAAAAATGCCAGCACCTGAGTAACGACGCAAAGTGTCATCATTACCAGCAACAGGACCGATTGGCGAAAAGGTCCAACCACTGTAAATAACGCTAGCCGAACTCAGTGTGAGGTCGCCCGAAGCAACTCGTACGGCGAGATCAAAACCTGCCAATGAATCACCAGCATCATTAAGCATGACGCCCATGTTCCCGCCAGGTTGGAGGTCTACTTTATCGTAATCTAAAACGATAGCAGCACTTGCTACACTTGCCATACCAAGAACCAAAACAATTGCCAACAACTTCTTCATTACAATTCTCCTTCTGGCTTTTGAAGTCTCTCTCACTTCATTAAGCCGCATTGTGCCATTCGTCCTACATCATTACACAAGATGTCAGAATCAAACAGCTTATTATTTTTCAATCTAAAACAGAAATCACAATCAATTACGGAACTGGGACACAAGAGCCAGCAAGCGGGCAAGTCAAGAAGCCAGCACCACCGGGATCAATAACTTTGAACAAATCACCAGTAGTACACACACCATCGTAATTGAAGTCACCGCATGCGTTGCTCAAGAAACCGGCACCGCCCGCATCGATAACCAAGAAAAGGTCACCAGTTGTGTTCACGCAGTCGCCATTACCATCACCAGAGCCAAAGCATGTGTAGCACCAGCAGGCTGGTTGGCCCCAAGCGTTCCACTGAGCAACATCTGCTGCAGTAATGACATGGCCGCTTGAATCAGTCATACCTTCAACGAAGCATGCTGTGTTAAAGTCCACTCTGGTGGCTGCACCATCTTCATAGACGGGGATCACGGTGAAGGTGCTGCCGACCACGCCGCCGCGGAGGCCATCAGCCGCTACGGTAACGTTGGTGTAGCCAGCGCCGCCGTCAGCCAATTGGATTCTGACCAAAGTACCGGTCAACGGACCAGCAACCTGGTTCTCATCCAAACGACCCATGCAAAGCGAGAACGTATCGCAAGGATCGGTAGGAGCACCGGCTGCGTTCGGGTTGGCCATCGGATGGCCGTCGCCGATTTCGTAACAAGGATCGCAAGGATCCCAGTCAGCCGGATCAAAATCCGAACCAACAGCGTCATGTGCGAAGTCGATAAACACCGGGTAGCACGGATCGGTTTCGATCACGTCACACGGCTCAACTGTCGCACCGTCAGACAAAGCGATTGTCAAACTGTAGGCAACCGGCACACTCGGGGCACACGGATCTTGATTGACGGAATACTCAACCGCCAAAACGCCGCTGCCTTCATCAACTAGGCTGATGTCCACGGTATTTACAGCCGAGGCCACCGTAGCCATCATCAAAACAATTAAACTAACACATAACTTCTTCATTTCTAAACTCCAACTCTGAACAGACAAGATATTAACGCAGACTTGTCCATGCCGAGCCGTTTGCCAAAAGAATGATGAGCTTATCGCCTCTAATCGTTGCGTTCTGTTATACGCTAAAAATCTGTTTGCGACTTAGCTCGGTTAACGCCTCTTCGCCTCAAGCCCTCTAACATCCGCACACACGGATGACGGCTTTCAGGCCAAACGGTCCGACCCACGATTCACTTTTCGCCAAGCCTCCTTTCTCGTCTCGTTTCAAATAAAGTCCTTCTTTATCCAAAACTTGCGACACAGACCTGCAAAACGGCCTACCATCTCAAGCTATTTAAGATTAGCAAATCAAAGCCGTTAGGTCAAGCGATTTCTTGCTTTTTCTCGCGCCCAAGCAACTCCATAATACCTTTATCGGCATATTAATTACGAGCGGTTTACTCGGGTTTGCGATAGTCTGCTTGGCTGGCCCAGCGAAACTACAACCAATATTCTGTTTTCAATTTAAGGCACTCTCTCTCTATTATAGAAGTGCTCTCTAAGCTCACGTCAGTCTCACAGCAAAGCGCGGGCCAACAGTAAAATTCAGCTGTTTTTTCACCGTCAAACCTGCAATGCCATATCAAAGCCGCATTTACAGCGTTATATACATTCATATTTTGTCCAAAAATAAATTCCGCTTTTGTCAGCTATGTTGAATTGAGGCAACGCTTTTAAGTCAAATTGTCGCGCAATTACCATAAATGCCTTAATTGTAAGATTTTACACTTGCGTGGCGTGTGAGCAACGTGTTACGCAAAAGAAAACTTTATGGGGCTGGTTTCTTTAATCATTATATCATCGGGGTTTACAGGCAAAGTCGGCTATTGCTTGCGTCAGAATCGACTAATTTCTTAGACGATCTCCGCTATCAGTCTCAAAACTCGCTTATCATATTCCTGTTCCGTAGGTTACTAGCCGATTTAAGTCGCCCTGACCGATAACAAATTAAAGGTGTCTCGGGACTGCCAATGTGGTCCTGCCATAATTTTTTCTGTTCTATACTATATTTATTAGGTATGTCCGAATATGCCGCAGCAGATCGACAACATATCCGAGCTAGTTTCGATAGACTACCAGCCCCGCCAGAACCGTAATATGCTCCAATTTAGCGTATTGCAGATTCGAGTGCAGGTAACCCGTCGCGATCCGGACTTAGTTGGTCCATTACGCGTGATGATTCGTACTAACCTGAACCAGGCAGGCAATATCAGGCGTCAGATAATCGACGCGGTAGAGAAAGGCCAGCACTACTCCACCGATTACTATGACATTTCAGCCACCTACGACGCTGAGACGCAGCAATACATGGCGGATATACTGTTGTATGACGTGGGCTATTTTGAGTTCAAAGTGCGCGCGGAATCGACTCTGCGGGATCGCCCTTGGGTGCGTTGGGCGGATGGGCCTAATGTTGGGATTAGTGTTACGCCGTTGGAATATGCGCGCAACAATTCGATCTATTGCGCGTTTATTAGGCAGTTTGTTGAGAACAAGAATCTCCCCAGTCTGAAAGATACGCAACTTGAGGAGACGATAAAGGGGTTGGAGGATAGGGGTGCTTTTGTTCTGCCTCCGGGTGGGAATTTCGCGAATTTTTTGGAGGCGTTGCCTTTTATCATTCGTGATTTGGGGATGAAGATCATTCATTTTCTGCCGATCAACCCGGTGCCGACTTCTTATGGTCGTATGGGCATGTACGGCAGTCCTTACGCGACGACAGATTATTTCGGTATCGATCATACTTACGCCAGTTTCAGCAAAAGCAAAACAATTGAAGATCAGTTTATTGATGTTACCAGTACGATTCACGGCTACGGAGGCAAAGTTTTTTTGGATATGGTCATCAACCATACGGGTTGGGCCAGTTCCATCGCGTTTACTCATAAACATTGGATCGAGGCGGATGAGGACCGTCGGTTGGTTTCGCCGGGCGCTTGGGGAGTGGTTTGGGAAGACTTGATCGAACTTAACTATGAGCATCAAGACTTGTGGCAATACATGGCACAGGTGTTTTTGGTTTGGTGCGAGCGGGGTGTAGATGGTTTTCGTTTAGACGCTGGTTATATGGTGCCGTTGAAGGTATGGCGCTACATCATCTCCAAGGTTCGGCAAGAGTATCCCAATACGGTATTCTTGCTCGAAGGGCTAGGCGGTCCATGGGAGACAACCGAGCGGCTGTTGACTGACGGCCAAATGAACTGGGCCTACTCGGAGCTGTTCCAAAACTACAGCCGCAAGCAGATACTTGATTATCTGGCCTATGCTCAAAAGGTTTCCAGTCAAAAGGGGGTTCTGGTTCATTACGCGGAGACGCACGATAACGATCGCTTAGCCAAGAAGGGTGCCGCTTACGCCCGGATGCGGCTTTACGTGTGCGGCTTTACTTCTTTTAGTGGCGCATGGGGTTTTGCCAACGGCGTGGAATGGTTGGCCACAGAGAAAATAAACGTTCATCGCAACAGCGGTCTCAATTGGGGGGCTGCGGACAATCTGGTGGAGGACGTCGCCCAGATCAATCGCGTTTTGGCGCAGAATCCCGCGTTTTGGCGCAACGACAATATCGAAATTGTGGATGTGCATAACGAAGACATTTTGGCGTTCATTCGTCGCGACGCAGCCACGGAAAACTTTGTTATCTGCGCGATCAATCTGAATGTGAATAAGTCAGCGAAGTTGCAGTGGAATATTCTGCCTCCCAGCCGTGCCATGGCTGAGGCCAACGAAGCCGCCGCGGCTATGCTTAATTTGCTCACCGACGACGTGGAGGATTGGCCCATTGACAGCATTCTAGAAGCGGAACTGCCGCCGGGCCGTTGCGTAATCTACAGTCTTTTGCCCTATGGCAATTACGAAAGGCCCAAGGTCCCGGCTTTATTGTCTCTCAATCCGGATCGTATCGCATTGATTTATAAGATTCTGCTGAGTCGTTTTCAGCCGCAAGAAATCGGTCGTATCGACCAAGATCAACTATTAAATCAGATCACGGATTTTCGCCGATTTATTGTGTTGGTGAACACGTCTTCGATTTTGCAGATACTACGGGGCGATATCTCGCAGATGCTGGCTGAGATAGACGATGATATGGTCGAGCAATACTCAGACGTTTGGACGTTCCGATCTTCCAGCAAGCAATTTATCATATCCGGCGACAAATGGCTGATGGTACACACCTTTGTGCCTTGCACCGCTTATTTACAGATACAAAACAACGAGACTTTGACGATGGAGTCTATCGCTTGCGGCGACGAACCGGGGCACATGGTGTTTTTTCCGCCTTTGTCAGAAAACGAAAGCGCGATGCTGACGTTCAATTGGAAGATACAACGCGACCAGATGATCCAGCGTCAGTGGGAGAGTAAGTCTTATCCGATCTTATCGGTTCCTTCCGGTCACAAAGCCGTGCGGCCCCACAAAGTCTATCCGCTACGTGTTGACAAAGAGCAGCTCAAGGACAATTACGGTACGGTATTATTGACTAATGGCCACGGTTTGCACTGTCAATGCCCGGCCTTGCCCGGCGTGCAGAATTCCAAATACGAAAGTATGTTCTGTCTTGCGCCGGCTGGAACCAATCCAACGGTTCGTTGCTCTTTGGTCAAAACCATTAGAGAGACGGTACAGGTTGGGCGGAAGTTCTATGACTTAGACGAAAGTTTTTTCACGGGTTTCACCCGCTATCCGCAGCCCAGTTGGCGTTTTACTTATAATGATGGACAATATTCGGTGGTACTGGAGCGTACGATAGTAATGCCTCACGGCGAAAACACTCTCTATGTGAGTTATCGTCTGATAGACGCCAATACTCCGGTTCGGTTGTATGTTACCCCTTGTGTTGAGTGTCGCAATCCGCACGAACAGCTCAAAGCTTCCAACAATCCGCAATTACGCGCGCAATATGAGCAGGCGTGCCAGCCCACTCGCGATCCGGAAGGAGTAAGTTTCAAACCGGCATCAAACATTACCTTGTCGATTTTCTCTTCCACCGCCGAGTTCGTATCCCAGCCCGCTTGGACGTACAATTTGCAATTCCCGCAAGACGCTCATCGCGGCTTGGACCCCGCCGGCGATATTTTTTCACCCGGAACGTTTGATTTTCATCTACAGCGGGGTGACCATCAGAGCCTGGTTATAACTTCCGAAGCGATATTGCCCACGCACGCGGACGTCAAGAAAGCGGCGTCTCAGCAGAGTCATTATCTGCGTCAGCTACGCCGTTACCTGCCTTATCCACAAGCCAAGAAAGACAATCTTGTGACCATGCTGATATCGGCATTGGATCAGTTTGTGGTGCGTACTCCGACGGGTTATCAGTTTATCGCGGGGTATCCGTGGCTGCCTGTCGGTTCGCGTGACGCTTTGCTTTCGGTGGGCGGTTTGCTATCAGCGGGGCGAGCGGATGTAGCGCGGGATGTAATTACTTCTTGTGCCCAGACTGAGCGTGAGGGCCTCTTGGCGGAATGGATAACCGGCGCTCCGCCTGGGCGTGTTTTAGTCGAACCTTCACTGCGGCTTTTCATCGCGGTGGGCAGTTACGCTCATTTCACCAACACTCATGATTTCTGGGATGTTTTGGTGGGCGATCGTCGTACTTTGCGGGAGATTCTGGTTGGTATTTACGAGAGTTTCACGCAAGAGTCGAGTTCGTCGAGTGTTCCTTCGATTGATCCAGCGAGCGGCATGTTATATTGTCCGGGCAACAGCAGTTGGATGCGTACGACTGATCCGGTCGCTACGCCGCGTGGGGGTTATCCAATCGAAATCCAGGCTTTGTGGTATCGTGCTTTGAAAACCATCAGCGAGATATATCCGCCGGCCGCGGAAGAGGCCTGGGAGTTCACCCGCAAAATTGAAAGCAATTTCATTAAATACTTCTGGAATGAAAAACTTGGTTATGCCGCGGATGTTTTGCTCCGCGACAAGAAGGGCCCGGCTGAGCAAGCCGTGCCGGATATGGCTTTGCGTTTCAATCAGTTGGCTGCGATCCAAGCAGGCTTACTCGACAAAGATCAAACCAAACGGGTGATCGACATTATCGGCCGGCGTCTGCTTATTCCCGCGGCAGTGCGGTCATTGGCGGAAGAACCGCTGACCAAACCTCTGCAAATCCTTGACGCACAAGGCAAGCCTATGATCGATCCGCTCATGCCTTACCAAGGCCGCTACGAGGGCAACGAAACCCAAAGACGTCTGGCAAGTTACAACGGTACCGCTTGGCTGTGGGCATATCCCAGCTATGTGGAAGCCTACGCGGCGGCGTCTGATTTCTCCGAGTACGGGGTTCGCCAAGCCTTGGCGTTTCTCAATCCCATGTGGCAGCATTTCGAACAGGATGGCTTGGGAACCTTCTCCGAAATGCAAGACGCCAACTATCCGCATACGGCACGCGGCTGCTTCGCCTACGCCATTACCACTGCCGAGGCGTTGCGCGTTTATATGCGCCTACGCTACGGCAGCGGTTTGATTTCTTGAGTTAGTAATATGTCGATTGTGATTAGCGCGGGATACGCCCGTTAAAAACTAAAAGGGGTCTTAAAAACTAAAAGGGGTCTAAAACTAAAAGGGGTCTGACCTGCTCTGTAGAAAAGCTTAAAAGTTATCTATTTTAACATTGCGCTATTGTGTTTGTTCTTGTATACCATGCAA
>JAFGKT010000069.1 GCA_016928435.1 Sedimentisphaerales bacterium
CGAACCCGATGACATCCTCGACCCTACCGATGACACCCCCACCGTCATTAATACCCCCCAAGATGATTCACCGTCCACCCCCTTCTACACCCCGGAAGCAACCAACGACGACACCCCCACCGATAATAATGACACCCCCGACGATAACCCCATAACCACCGATGAACCCGCAGAAAACAACCCCGTTCCGCCGACTCAATCCCATTCAGACACCCACCAAACCTATCATCTGCCCAACGCCCCCGCCGCTGACAACACCCCTGATGAATCCCAGCCGCGAACCACTACCGCCGCCCAACAACAGACCGATACCCCAAACACCACCCAGAATCTCGATTCCGCTCCATCCTCCGCAACCAGTCAGCAACCCATCAACAACCCAGCCATCAACATCCCCGAAAACGCGTCCCTAAACCACAACGTCCAGTTCCATCCTAACGCCGCCGCCTTCGATGCCCAAATGTTCCAACAGCAATTGAATGACTTCGCCGAAGAAAACCAAGAACAAATCGAATCCCAATTCCATCTCGAAACCGTAACCGTAGGCTTCGCCGCTGGTACCGCCGGCGCCGTCTCGCTAGGCTACGGACTCTGGGCCCTGAAAGGCGGCTCCGTAATCGCCAGCATGGCATCAGGTGTACCAATCCTAAGCGCCATGGACCCCCTGCCCATTCTCGACGCCGGCAACTCCCCCACAAGAGCCCGACGCAACCAAAAACTCGAACTCGACACCGACGAACTAAACATCAGCTCCCTATTCAAATAACCCCAACCAAACCCACCTGCGGAACACCAACCAAGTACCGCCGGCATCTTGCCGGCCCATAACCTCGCCAACTACCCCTTTCACGCCATAATAGCTTCCGGTAGGGTGGGTAATTTTGAACATCTTGTTCAAAGTTACCCACGCGGTTCCCTAACCTATCGTCTATCGTCGCACGCGACAAAAGCGTAATTCATCTTCGTTTGGTTCTTCACAAATCAATCCGCCTACTCAATGACAAAAACACGCCCGGAAATTATCTCATCCAGCGTTATCGTAGCGATCCGACTATCACAATCAACCGTAATCGCATGCTCCACAAAACCGCCCGGCGTAACTTCATAAGCCGTCACATCGGTTGAAAAATACTCAGGCAACTCTATCGTAAGCGTCACATTTTCAGCCGGAACAATCTCCGGAACCTCCGGTTTCGATGGCGCAATATGATTCACCGCCGTCACAATCAACACATCAGGACCGGATAACAACGCCGCCGTAAAAACTCGCGGCTTCATAAACCGTTCGTCGTTCAATCGACCCGTCAAAACCAAATCAGTCTCAGCCGTCACAATATCCAAAGGCGTCGCGATCAGCAATCTATCTTCGATCAACTCCAGCATCAAGTTGCTCCGGGCAATCTCATGTCGAAGATCATCATTTACTTCCCAACCCAAGCCCCCCGCGAAATATACCCACGAGGTCAACCCCTTCATGCCCGCGCCAATGGCCTGCACCAGATTCTGGCGATATTCGTCAGGCGTAGGGCCTCGACGGTTGCGAGGGTTACCAGCCGCCAGCGTCGCTTCATCCGGCCAACCGTACGCTTCGATGCACGCGAACATACGATTAGGCCTGCACGCCTGCCGCGTCAAATTCAAACTCTCATAAACAAAAGTATGGTCCGCGCCATACCAGTTCACCGGGTATGGGTCAAAGCAGCAATTATCAGCCAACTGCCCATAAACATACCAATTCAAAGGCCGCGTGGTGCCGTTCACAACCAGCATACTCGACGTGTTCGATGCGTAATTATCCAAAACCTCGTGCCAACCCGTTTCAGCCAACGTGCGAGCCGTCGCGCCCAGTCCAACATCGTAGCCACCGCCCCGATTATCGTGCGCGTCAGGCTCGTCAGGCCCAAAAACATAACGAACCCGCTCATGCAGATCAAAACAATTCGTTGCGTAGGTACTCGTATAAACATCATATCTCAAACATTCTTCCAACGGCCGTTGCTGCCACAAAACAAAATTCATGTTCATCTCCGGGCACAATGAAGCCGGCGTCAAAAATGATGAACGAGGAAAGAAAAACTCCTGTTGACGAAACTGCGCCGCGCTCACAACGCCGTCCGCGTAACTAACCGAGATCACATGGTAAGAATTACGCCTCAACGGCTCAGCCAAATCAGCGACCAATAGCGCCACCCCTCCAGGGTAGTCGCCGCCATACAAAGTCATATTGTCCAGCTCAACCCCGTCAAGAGCTAACCCCACCGGAGCCGCCGCCTCATCGCAAAGCCGACGAATATAAGCATAAAGCCGTTGGCTCGTACCATCCGTTGTAACATATTCAATCGCGGTTTGCGGCTCACTGTACGGTATCGAAACCTCCAGTGGCGCCGCGTTCACAAACTCAACCCTCAGCTCCGCCGCGTCACCAATCGGCCGATGACGGAACCGCACATACACCTCCGCGCATTCATCAGGCAAAATACTCATCGGCCGAACACGATACCAAACCACACCCGGAGCGTCCCAAGCCGAACACGCGAAATCAACATAATGATCCTCAATCGCTACCCCGTTAAGAAGCAAACGCTTAACTCTAAGCAAATTCTCACCATCATTATACAAACAAACACGCAACGCGCCGAATTCATCATGACGCTCGTAAAGCTCCTGCATTTGCGGAATATTTGCCCCAAATGGATTGTCATATTGACCTTCAACCGCCTGAGAATCCGCCGGAGGCAGCGGATCAGGCAAATAGGACGCCCCCAAAACTCGCGGCCTAGAAGCACAAGGCAAAGCCGGCTGCTCCACAAAACTAGGATTAGCCGAACCCGTTAAAACCAAACTCCTTATGCTGACCGGCCCACTATCGTGAGTAACCATACGCAGGCAGTGCGTCGAATCTTCCCCAGCCATAGGCAATTCAAAATACAACTCCTTCTCCGTCGAAAAATAACTAGCGACATCAAAAACCCCCAGCGAAACATCATCCCAAAGAACCTCTAATTGCCTCGAACTTTCGCTGTCAGAATCCACAATCACCTTAAGCGCCAATGGCTCACAGGGCCGCTCCACTCCAATAAAAGCCGCCAACCCTAATGGCATCCGTTCACGCGTCGTACATATCCGATGAAGCCTCAAGGCGTCACGAAACTCGCCACTCATAAAAGGAAAATCGTTAGGCCTCAACAAATAGCCGTCAACATCCTGGTAATAATAAGTCGGCAAAGCATCCGTGGGCAAACTGCCGTCCAGCAGCACCACACGACCGTTGGATCGCTCGTACGCTCGACCAAAAGCCAAACGTGCCGAATCAACATCCTCCGCCGCCGCCTCATCAGCTTCCGCCAACGACATGCTCACATTCAAGCCGGAGATCAAATTCGACACCCCCGTCGTTATACCGCTCGTATTATCCAAAACTATACGCAGATAACATTCCCTGCTGCCCACACATCGCGCCACAGCGTCACAACTCAGAGTTAAAGGCGCCGTAATCCACCCGCTTTCATCTGCCCCATGATTCCCAGACTCGTCCGCTAATGTCCAATCCAGACCGTTACCCGAAACATAAAGACGATTGTTACCCCCCATCGCAGCGATGTTAGCCCGCTGCTCCAAACTCACCCCAATATCCGCTATCGCCCGGTCAGAATAAAAGCGATAAGTCAGCGCACGATCCCGGTTAGGCCCCGCGTTGGAAATGCTCCCCGGCGACCAACACCCAGCATCAACATTACTCAAAAACGCGTCAGCCAAAAACCGAGGCGTAGAAAAGTCATCACTGTATGTATAAGTCGCCCCATCCTCCGCTGCGACAACGATACCCTCTTGTTGAGCATACAAAACATTAACGCCAACAAGTAATATCACAGCAATGCCGACAAACATAGCGATTAAACGCATGAAAAATCCCTTTCCAAACAAGTCTGACTTCCACAGTCTCTAATTATATACACAGGCCCCGCATATGCCAGCAGCTTTTTCTTGATAGCCACCCGCGCTTTTCCGCGATCATTCCGCCTTCTTCATTCAAGATTAGCCCCCTGATCTGCTCAGGCCGGTTTTATCTAACAAATCCCAAAAAACACCGACCAACTCGCATCAAACACCATTGGCAGCACATCCCCCATAGCTCACCACCAACATCTCAACCACCTAAACAACCGGCCCGGCGTACCATGCCATTGTAACTTCCTTGACATGGTACGCTCGGGCCGATCAACAAATAAAGAGCAATATCATAATGCTCTACATCTTGAGTCAACTGTCATAGTTTTGAACGTCCAAATATGCACTCAGAAGTGCCTTTTCATAGCATACGTATTTTTGTTCATCTTCGATCATACCTTCGAAAGCGAAAAAACAACAATACGATCACTCCAAAAGGCACTTCCGCTATGCAACCCGACAATGTAAATCAAGAAAAAGTGCGATTTCGCACCTTGAGAGCCTATTGAATATCAGCCGTAACACCAACATTGTCGATCCGAACAGCGACATCGCCCGTCGTCAAAGTCCCAGACATTTCAATTTTAACCTGGAACTCACTTATCCCAGCAAAATTCGCGTCACTGTTCGTATCAATCGAAAGCGTCTGCGCCGAGGTCGCCGTCGTCGTATGATACCACGTCACACCATCAGGCGAAATACTCAACGAAACACTGCTGCCAGAGGCTACGTCAGAAACATCAACCGAACACGTCGGATAGTTCGCCGTGTTACCGTCATCGGTAAACCGGTAAATCAAAGACGCGCTAGGTGCGTCACCATTCCAACTTCGCAGCGCCAGCTCCAGCGTTTCTTCCCACAGCAGATGACGGAAGCCTTCAATGTCCGCGTTCACGATGAACTCACTCGTAGCAAAGTCATCAGCAAAGTTCAAATCAACTCCGCCCAAAGGCCCCATCGCGATCCCGTCACCCGTCGCCGAGTCAGCACTCGCAAGACCCGCGTAGTCCGACGCGTACGCCTGAACCTCATCAGTATAACTGATCACCCAGTTGCTTACCGTATCCATGTAGGTACTCACGCCATATCTGAAGTCTATTGTTGGCTCCCCACCCAAAGCCGCTGGATAATAAATCCAACGGAAGCACGCCGGCAGATTATACTCACGGCAAATATTCATCAGAGCATGACGATACGACCACTGAGCTGCGGTATAACTAGGACTACCTTGGGCCCACTCAGCATTAGGCACCACGACAACCGGCTTGCCAGTGATAATAAACCGCTGAACGTAGCGTCTTAGGTCAACACCGTCTAACACACCGGTATCAATCACCCAGCCGTCAGCACCAACCAAAAAACTCGGAACAGTCGTCTCTGGGCCCCACCATTGATAAACATCAATGTCATAGTTAGCTTTAACATGGTCATACAAATCATCCAAAATCGCTGCACGACTGGTAACGTTCTCTTCAGCCAATACGATACCCGCGAAAGAGTCCAGCAAACCAACCTCTGCCATCGCGTCCAAGTAAATATCGATCCTGGTACTATATACCGAAACCGCCTCTGGTGTACCGGTAAATTGCTCAGCGCCGGTCCAGAAATCCAGGTGAGGCAACAACGCATTGCCCTGCTGACCACCCCACCAGGCACCACGAGCAGCTGTACCTATCGTATCAAGTATCGCGTTATTCCAATTCGGATCATCCGCGTCCCAGCAGCCGGAAGTCGCCAGCGACATCGTCAAGTCCTCGCAACGAATCTGATGATTACCAACGGGAGCTGCGCCCGGCGCGGGCCAAGGAACACCCCAATACTCACCCACATAATGAATCGTCAGCGTATCATCAAACGGGGCACTGCGAATCCAGGGCGTATCGCCGTTTGGGTTGCACGGATCAATACTGTCAAGCCACTCACTGGCGAGAATACTCAAATCCGTCATATTCGTGTGGCAATCCAGATTGAAATCCCCTTCACTGCCATACGCGCCGATAACATCAGCACATAAATCACTAACCACAAGATCACCATCCAACTGCAGCCAATCGTTTATCGCGTCCGCCGGCGGATCGTTGGCGGTTACATCAATTCCATAAATCACCACCATCACCGAATCGATGCCGGTGAAATCGGGATCCGCCGATGCGTCAACGGTCAAAGTCTCCCACCCCGGGCCAACCACACTAGATTCCAACTTAATGCTTTCATCCACACTGCAAAGCCGAATGCCCGCATACCCGTAAGCACCGTTGTTCGCATAACACCGGCCCGTCAAGACCAAGTTCTCAAAAAGCAAACCCGCCGGGGCATTAATTATATATTTCTGAAACCCGCCCATAGGATAACCACTGTTGTTACAGTAGTAATTCAATGTCCCGGGAGTACAAGGGTCATGAACCACTATATACCCCCACTCTTTTTCCTCAGTCTCATAAAACTCCGGACGGGTATTCCACGTCGCGTCAATGAAATCTTCAAAGAACAGCACTTCGCCCAGCGCCGGTGCCGAAATCATCGCCGACACAATCGTAACTGCCAAAACTAAGAACAAACTTTTCATTTTACACACCATCATATTCTCTCCTATTGCCCAAATAGTTGTCATTTTTAATTCCTAACATTTCGTATCGGACTTGATTAACTTATTCAACACCAACCCCCTAAGGAACATAAGGCGGATCACAATTCGCTTGGTTAAGAGCGGATACTTCGCCCCCATAATGCCGCTGCCAATTAAACTCGCTACGCTTCAAAGTGCGGACCGCTAAGTCGCCCCAAAGAAAATTGTTGCTGTCATTGTGATGCCAACCCAAATTCGCAAATGTCTGACTCCCAGAATACGTGTCGGTCAAAATATAATATCCCAAACCGGTCGAATCCGTTATCATAAAGATATCAGCTTCGCGATAACTGTTCAGCCTGACGTGATTAGCGGATCGAGTCAGAAACTCGTTCCACATATAAGTTGTATAACCGCCGCTCAAAGTATCATCCTTCATCGACGGACAATGAAAAACGCTTTCTCTGCCCGGGCCATCCACACCATCAGCAGTTTCCACATCCACATAAGGGGCTATAGCCACGTACCACGCCCGCGGCTGGTCAATTGTGGGATAACCCGTCGGAGCAAAGTCATCGTTGTCTTCAGCGTAATAGTAAACCGCAAGACCCTGCTGCTTCAAATTGGCCATGCAGACAACACTCTTGGCTTGTTCACGAGCCCTACTCAGCGCCGGCAGCAAAATACTGATCAACAGAGCGATAATCGAGACTACGACTAATAACTCGATCAACGTAAAACCCGATTTGCTGTTATTTCCTAATCTACGCATGACCAACCATCCTTATTCAAATTCCAAGTTTTTCACAATCGACCATACCATAGCATTCCAAGCGAGGACAACCGCTGCCGAAAAACCTATTCCGTAAATTACTATCAAAAAACAATTTCTCGTCGATACCTTGCGTTAATCAAACCATGGCTCATCGCACGTAGGGTCATTGGGGTCAACGCAGGTCATCCAATCAACCGCGACCGCGGCAAACTCCGTTAGATTCTCAGTGCAATCATTGTTTATATCATGTCCCAATGACCAACCCTGAGCTAACACAGCATCGCAAGAAGTCAAATCAGCCGACACAAGATCAGCCTCAACCTTCAACCAATCCATCTTCGCGTCGGTACCCGAGTGTTCGTAATATACATTTGCGTAGATACTAACGTTGATGGTCTCAGCCCCAAAGAAATCCTCATCCCCAGACAAATCCAACGTCAATACCTGGAAGGGTGTAGATCCGCCATCCGGGTCCACGATTTTCGTCTCAGCATAACCTAACCCCGCCGCCGCCCTAACACCTGTCCAGGCATACTGATAACCAGTATTGGCCCAACAATAGTATGTAATCACTATGTTGGAAAAAGCCATCCCTTCTGGAGCTTGAATCGAATAATAATGCTCAACTCCTGCCCAAATTAAATACCCGATGCCTTTGTAACCAAGAATCCCACCGGCAGGCGACGGTTCGGGCCCCCAGGCCATTTCCGCGTAAGACTCGACCATACCTTCATATCCGCCGTCCCATTCTTCTGTGTAACCCGAATACTCCGGACGCGTCTTATACGTATCGTCAACAAAATCCTCAAAGAAAACAACATCACCGCTAGCTCTCAACGCTATCATAGCGACCAGGCAGAACGCGATCTGCATCCAGCGGATTCTTTTTGCTTTATATTGCCTCACCGTAGCTCCCTTCATAAAATTCCTTTTAGGCGGATTCACCCAGCAACTTAACACAAGCCGCTTTAACAACCTGCCCTACATCTCTATATTCGCCTCTTAATTCATCCGGGTCTTCCATCCCGGCCCAAGCCAACTACAATACTCAGGCCGGGACAGAACCCTTCTTTAACTTGCAATCACAGCCAAAACATCACCTAACGACGACGTCTCAGACTAACCAAACCACCGATAGCCAACAACGTCAGAGTCATCGGTTCCGGAATCGGAACGATGTCGCCATCGACCCGCAAGTTCCCAAGCTGACCATAGCTGGAACCGGAGATTTGGCTCCAAGCATAAGAGTAGAAACTAATTGTGGTCGCACCATCATACACCGAGCCATCCGCGTAAATCGTGTGCCAACTGTTCGGGGTGGTCGCTGGCGTTTCGACCTTAGTAGCCCAATCATCGCCGCTAACAGCCACTGAAGCATAGCCGTAATTAAGCCCGCTTACGATGGTCGCCCAATTATGTTGGCTGACAACAATATTCTCATACATCATGCCCGCCGGTGCCGTGATCTCATACAAAAGCCTAACGCCCTTGGCAGTCCAGTTGGTATCGGTGTACGTCCGGATCTTCCCTTCAACCGTATCCTGCGTAATCAACGCCAACCCGCCATTGATATCGTCAGTACCCACATACTCCGGACGAGTATTATAAGCACCAAACGTAAAGAAATCCTCTTCAAACAGAATCGCTGCGCTCGCCGCTTGTACAGCCACAATCATCACCAACACACCTAACAACATCTTCTTTAACATAATCATCACTCCTTCTTAAATGTAAAACACACGTAGGCCAATATCAGCCCACTCCAAACAACACACTGAAAGAGCAACAACCTCCTTTCTTCCTCTTTTGTTCCTATACCAAGCCTTCCTATTACCAAGCTCAACGAATGACTCGCAGAGCATCCATTACCTTTTTTTCTGTCCAACAGACTAAAACGGCCCTTATGCTTCCTTAATCAGTCAATCGCAACAAAAACCTATTCTTACACAGAGGGCGGACAAACCGACCCATTCCACTTTATATCGCAACGCAAACGCACATCGCGCTCCTCGACCTCTTCACCGTCAATCAACCGCATCAAATATTCCGTCGCCACCTCAGGTACACGAACACCCAGTAATGGATCAGGTGCCGCAATCTCTTGCGCCCGAGTGTGCGCCCAATAATCCTGCATCGCTACCAGCGAGATATCATCCGGTATCCGAAGCCCCATCTGATGAGTCGCACGCAGCAAATCATTTACCACATATTCATCACAAGCCACCACCGCCGTAGGTCTTGGCTCTCGATCCAACGCCTTGCCCAACACGCTCCAATCCACGTTGCCTTCGTTCGGATTCGGAATCTTCAGCATAATATTGGAAACATCCCCCAAACCCTTCTCCCGGCAAACCGCGTCAATCACCGCCTCCGTCTGAACACGCGTAGGCGACTGCTCATATTCCGTCACCAAAATCCGACGGTGCCCCAATTCCGTCAACTTATCCATAACCTCATACAACGACGCCAGTTTATCAACCCCCACCGACAGCAATCCCAAACTCGCCAACGCTGGATGAGAAAACTTCACCAGCACCACCTTAATCCCCTTCGCTAAAAGCGCTTCAACCCCGGAACGAGGCAAATCAATCTGAGGCCACAATAAAACACCCTTAACCCCACGGCTCACCGCCACATCAATAACATCCTCAGCGAAATGCTCCACCCGATAAAACAAATGACTCGTCATATAACGATGATCACAAGCCGCCCGCGCCACGCCTTTAACCAGATTCGTCCACGCCGGATGATTCGTGTCTATACGCCTCAGCCAGTCCGGACACACTATCGCTAACTGCGTCACCATCTCGCTAGGCATCACCTCGCGAACAAAGTTCCCCACACCAGGCCGCTTCACAATCAACCCCTCCCTGCTCAACACCGACAACCCCTTGCGAACAGTCTGGTGGTTCATACCCAACTCGTCCGCCAGATCCTTTTCCGCGGGCAAAGGCTGACCAGCCTGGTAAACGCCCGTCCGAATACGCTGAAGTATTTCGTCGCGAACGCGATAAGATTTCAGTGTCTTTGCTGTTGCCATACGATCTGAATCCTCTTGCTCATTGCTACTGTAGTGGGATTGTACCACACCGCACCTCCCATGTAAATAAAAAAATGTTCATATATCACAAAATCCTAATAAAACACCAATCACCTAATAGATTTAGCGTGTGTCCGCATAAAACTACTACAATACCCCAATTGTTGACGTCACCCCGCAACCCATAGCAGTCCTCCAGTACACTCGCAATACAGTATCCGAATACACCCAACACCATCTGTCATAAACCGACATCGACCATAAACCTTGCCCCCATCAGCATCTATCTATTATCACTAACTCGACCCAGCCTATTTTACCTCCGCGATCACAACCCAGCAGTTCATATGCAACCCTAAATCATTATACAGCCATTATTTACAGCCATACAGTCAACCATGCCCCCCGTTCACCCACCTTCCCAGCACCGTCCAAACCTAAATCAATACTGCCGATTATCCATTACCACTACCGATAAGACGTAGCCCAAGCACCCCACCCTCATACGCCCACAAACAACAGGACTATCGTAGCGGTACACTCATTATGGTAGCGGTACACTCCCTCACCAACAATAAGAAAACTGATCCCCACCAACCACCCCGTCTCCATCAACATGAAAAACCCCACCGTTCGCCCCACCCAACCCCCATCATCCACCAAAACCACTGTCAACCGTTAGCCCCCGGCTTTATGCCGGGGGTCACAACACGTCACAACCCTCTATCACTCCAACCAATGCGCCGCCAACACCGCGAAGTCCAACAGATTCGTTGTCCCGTCCCCTGCGTAAGGTACAATGTCGGTAACATTGTAATCGCTGAACCAAGCCGAACTAAAGATCGCTAAATCTACGTTATCGACATTACCGTCACAAGAGAAATCACCCGGAGGCGAATCCGGAACAAAAATATAATCACGAATGTCAATGTGCGTCGTAAGGCCCGGCGTAGTCGTCCCACCACCAATGGTCAGAATCTCCTGATCACTCAAATACTCCAGATCACAGCAATATGCCCGGTTCACCGCTTCGATAACACAGTTCGCTACCAATCCCTGCAAAGATGTATTTGCGTGGAAACCATCTACCCAGTACCCATCATCATAGGGCGCCGGCTTCGGAGGAGGCGACATTATGTCCCGCGTAAGATCCACCACTACATCACCAAACATTACATAAGTGTTAGGCGACTCCACAGGCCCCATCAAGTCTTCCAAATACTGATACGTATCCACAACCGGAAAACCATATTCAATGGCTAATTCACGAATATGCGCGTTAAACTGCTGAACAATCCAGTCACCCTGGACAAACATACCCGGCACCGAAGTGTGTTCGATAGCAAAACTAATCGCCGGTGTACGGTTCAGCGATGTGCAATTAAGGAATACCATCTTGCGACCACTCGGAGCCGCCGGAGTACCCGCCACCGTCGTTACCGCCGAGTCAAAGTTGTTAATCATACCTGCCAAAATGGCGTCAAGCTGTGCTTGCGTTCGCTCCCTCGCAGGAATACTGCTATACATATTCATAAGATCGTTCGGGCCGATCCAAATCACTGCCAGCGTTACATCATAATTAACCAAATATTGTGCTTGCGAAGGCATCCCACCTGTCGTAGCGCCACTTAAAGCACGATTGTATATACTGCTAGGCCCAAAATTAACCCCACGCTCCGATGCTAATTGCATCGCCCAGTTTTGATAGGTCGGATAACCAGACTCCAGATTCTTGTCAGTCAGGCTGTCCCCCATGGCGCCAACCCGATCCAGAACCCCACCCCATGTAACACTAACCACTAACCCCACCATCAGCACCATTGCTATCAATGACATTCTTCTATTCATATTGAGCCGTCCTCACAAACAAAAACACCACTATCAACATGCGCAAACCAACCACATCAGCTCGATTATCCTCCCCCACTAGAGCAAGCTCAAACCAGCTCAAGGCCTTTGGTTCGCCCGGTAAATTAAACCCCCTGACACAAAGCCAGGGGGCATCAAAAGCTACAAAACGCTACAGCATTGCCAAGACACTCTAGTGTAGAAACGTCTTGAACTCATGGCAACGTTAGCTGCGACGACGTCTCAACACACCAACACCACCAACTAGCAGCGTCAGCATGGTAACAGGCTCCGGAACCTCTTGAAACGGCGCGAAACCTTCAAAATGACCACTGATCGTCGTAACTATATTGACAGTCCCTACTAAAGGCACCTCTTGAGGCTGAGAAACGGTCATCAGCAAATCACCAGTCAGCTTTAGGTCACTGCCATAATGGGTAAGGGTACCGCCAACATTGTTTATCGTCTGAGCTCCAAACGAACCCATGTTGATAGAACCAGACTCATTAATCAGCCCAAAATACCCATAGACCGACCAATTCACAATGCCATTAACCACAACAGGATAACTCGGCACGTTAAAAGCACCGCCCGAAATGGAACAAGTTCCCGAAGGACCGTTATCAACAACCGAAAGAGTGCCACTGGAGACACTGACATCGGTGCCCATAGGACCGCCAAAATTCATGTTGATGCCTTCGGTCGTCTGCAATAGCAAATCGTCAATCCGGATCGCGTCCAACGAAACACCGTTGGTACCACTCTGAGTAACAGTTGCGTCAATGCTGCCGGTCAGCGGAATATTGTTATCACTGCCGCCGCCCAAGCTAACGCCGCCACTATCTCGAATATCAACCGCAATATTGAATTTAGACAAAGCCGAGTTGATGACGAACTTATTCACCCCACTGTAATCCACATCGTCCGACGCCCCCGCTACCCCCACCGCCAAAAACAAAAACAACACCGCTGCCAGAATTCCAAAAATACGCATCTGACCTTCTCCTTCGTACTACCTCTTAGCCTATTCCCACCTGATTAAAACCAGCTTGGCCAATCTGCCGCAATCGCCAAGCCTAGACTCTCGCCTGCCGGAACCGCTCCGACAATCCGCTTTTTCCTGAAGCTGCCGCATACAAAACGCTTCGCAATAGGAATTTATCTTACTGAAATCTACCCAAAAAGTCAACACTTTTCCTAGTTCAATACTGATAACCCTAAAACTTCAGCAAACCTCAGTACCCCTTATACCGCTCCACATCATCATGCGTTACAAGATTATGGTTATTTCTTGACAACATTCTTACCCCCGAACAAAATACTTCTACCATCTAGCCCCGCCGCCAAGCCATCACTACACCTGGCAGACACACAAACTATTACCTGCCACTCACTCTCGGAGGCCCAATCATGTACACCGCACCCATCCAATCAGCCCAAGCGCCCACCGTGCAGGACAAACCGCCCCTTCTCTGGCAATCCCTCACCACCTACAGCACCCGCAAGCTAGGCCTGCTCGGAGCATCAGGCGTCAAGTCCGCCCCCGCACCCAACTCATCCCAAACCCTCTTAAAGCCCAGCCCCCTCAAATGGGCCCGATTGCTCGGCACCTTAACAGCACTCGCCTTCATCGTCCTACTCCTTCTAATTGACACCGAACCGATACTAACCATAATATTCAGCCTAGGCATCTTATTCACCCTGCTCACCCTAACCATCCGTAACCTCGCGCCCGGCAGCCTCCTCATCGACCGCCAAACACGCCACCTCACATTCACCTGGGGATGGATAAAACGCCAAAACCTCACAATCCCCGCCGACTCCATTACCGCCCAACTCCGCATCTATCACGCCACCGAAAACAAATGGAAACTCACCAACAGAACCGTAATCCTTATCCTCCAACTCAAAAACACCAACGCCCCACCGCTTCTTATAGCCAGCCGCGCAAGACCAAGCCTCATCCAAAATGCTTGGCAAAACATAACCCAACTGCTCGACCCACAAGATTGCCTCTACCAACTTCCCACCACCGAAATGGAATCCCCAAAAAGCTCAACCCCAAACTGGCAATATTTCGCTCACTTCACTAACTGGCACCGCGCTCTACTTGGCTCTCCGTCTGGTAACCTGACCGTTTCCCAACAAGCCAACCAAATCCAAATCCGACCATCACTCCAAGAATACTCATCCATAATCCTCTTTATCGTCGTTTCCGTAGGCTTTGCTGTCGGAGCTTGGTATTTCTGGCGTAAAGATGGACCCCAAATAAAGAATCTAATAATAGTAATAACAATGGTAGTTTTTGCCATTGCTATGCTCGTAGGGATTGTCGCTACGCTGATGCAAAACGGTCGGATAGTATTATCCCAAGCCACCGCAACACTCCGACTCGGTCTATGCGAAGGCAAATGGAAATGGCTAACAATCCCCAAAGACCAAATCCAAGTCCGACTCACCGCCGTCAACGCCGAAACCCTCACCTCTCCCAAAGCTAAACCAGGCAACTTCGTCCTATCCCTCGCTCACCCAGACCAAAGCGACCAAATCATCATCGCCATAAAAAACAACCGTCAATTGCTCAGCGACGCATTCGACCAACTCCAATCTTTTCTCGGTCAAGCCGTCACAGCCACTGATGGCGATGAATTCGAACTCCCCCAAGGCCAAGTCCTCCAAGTTTCCGGCACCCCGCTGCTGAAACCCCAAACCATCAACAACTGCCGTCGTCGCCTCGTCAAAGCGGACCAGCAAACCGTAATACTTCGCCGCTTCACCAATGACTGGATACTATGGGTTTTAATGCCCATCTTAGACCTCATCATTATTGCAATCGTCAGCATAAAACTCCCCGACCCCAAAATCAAAGCCATTATAATACCCATCATCGCTCTCTCCATGCTGCCAGGCCTATACTTCCTCATCCGCAACCTCCGCAACCTCTACGTCGTCGCCGACACCACCCAAGACACCATCAAAACCTGCGCCGCGTCGATCATCGGCTACACCACAGGTCGGCAAATATGCCGAATCTCCCAACTAGCCGCCATCCAAATTTGCGCCGGCCTAGGAACCAAACAGAAAGGACAATCCACCATCCAAATCCCCATCTACGAAGTCAACGGCATACTACAAGACAACCAAAACCCCCGCGTAAACTTCACCATCTGCCCCGACAAAGATTCCGCCGCCGCCCAAGCCGAAGCCTTCGCCATCCTAGCTGGCGCCCCCATCATCGACCAAACCGGTACCCAAACCCAAAATTAGCCCCCGAACTTCACGTTCGGCGGGTCCAAACTCATTGCCCACGGAGAACACCAAATGTCGCATAAAGATCAAAATCGAAAAGCCCAGATTGTTCCAGTGGTTGCATGCTTCGTACTCATCGCGGCAGTTGTGTTGCTGCCATCCGTTGCCAAAGCTTACTCAGATCGGCTGTTATCGTCTATCATGGCTAATGATCCCAACTCCGTAGCGACAATAAAAGGTACGGTTGTTGATCCCGCAGGCACAGGTGTTCCTGGAATTGAAGTGTCCTGCTGGTATATCCACCACGATTGGCCCTGGGAAGGCCCCCGTACCCAAACCAACTCCCAAGGCCTATACCAATTTACCATTCCTACACGCTTTCCTTATGAGATTCATACTGAAAGTCCAACATGCACTTATGCCCAAACTGACACATTTTCCGTCAATCCGAATGAAACGTATCAAGTGGAAGACCTTGTTGTCATCCCCGCCACAAATTCCTGCACAGGTCGAATAACCTTCCAAGACGGTCAACCCGCAGCCAATCTTTCCTATGGATATATCTCGAACAATCGGAGTTTTTACCCCACCGACGAGTTCAATCCGCCAAGAACAAATAGCCGCGGAGAATTTGAGCTTGAACATCTCCTGCCCAATGAGCTTTTTTCGTTTTGGGTATTCACTGACGAAAACACCTTCTGTGTTTGGAAGAGATTGGACCCGAATTCGCAAAATTTGGATTTAACCATAACCCCCAGCCAATGCATTGAGTTGCCCCCAGACTGGCTAATGTACGGTTTACATTACGCGATTGCCCGCCCCATGACTTATGCCAGAGATTCCAGAATCCAATTCAGCTTGCCCGATCTTCAAGGCAACATAATATCACTTGAGGATGAGCAGTTCAGAAACAAACCTGTCCTGGTCAATATTTGCACATCATTGTGCGGCGGTTGTCGTCAGGAAATCCCCTATCTAGTAAACCTCAAAAATCAATACCAGCAAGACCTCGAAATTATAGGCATCGTATTTGACTATGGCACCGAAGAAGAACAATTGGAAGCAGTCAATTCCATCGCTCAAGAATTTGATGTCAACTATCCTCTCCTCGTCGGAGGCGCCCGAGAACAAGAGGTGGTAGCCAATGCCATTCATGGCTTGGAACTCTTTTCCGGCTACCCAACCACCATCTACATCGATCGCAACGGCCTGGTAAGACACGTCCAAGTAGGATTTTTCGCGGTTACGGAAGAATACAGACAATGGCAAATCCAACAAGTCGAACAACACATTCAATCAATACTGAATGAATAACATGTATCAGACAACAGAGCCGTGAGCGTAAGCGACCGGATTAATCCCTGACCAACCAACCTCATTGCATTGCCAACCCCTATGCCCACGACCCAACCCTGGCAGCCAATCTTCTTTTTCGCGCCTTTCGCGTTTTTCGCGGTTAGAATTCCCTGACCTAACTACCCCCATTAAGCAAACCCATCATCCGCTCATTCTACATATATTCAAGCCAGTATTCATGCGCGAATATCAATATCAATGCCGCGGCGCAGACCAATGTCAACCCTGCCATAACGCCCATAATCCGGTTCGCGATTTTAGGTTTAAATGTTTTGATAAATGGACGGAAAATCGTCCCCAAAAATCCCGGCCGTCCCTTGTGTATGCGAGCCAACAGCAACCACCACAAGAACGTAACCGCGGCACAAACAAACACTACAAATGTCCAATATAAATGCTCATAACTACTTCTAAACTGCATTATAGTCTCATTATGAGATTGGCTAATCCCTACGGATATTCCTATCGAGACAACCGTCGGTAAAAACAACATCACCAGCAACACCGGAATGTAAAACAAAATCAACGATGGATAAATCAGCACTTTCTTTCCCTCCAGCTCTTTGGAATCTCTCGCCAGCGAAAGTGTGGCCCTTGCAAAAATAAAACTCAGCACCAGCAGCACTCCCGACCCGGGACCGAACATAATCGTCATCGGCCACCAAAACAGATGCGCCAGTAAAAGCCTCGTCTGTGTAAAACAAACCGGCAAAAGCCAAAGAATAAAAAGCCCAAAAGTTATATACGCCAAACGCCAATCTTCCGGACCTCTCCGCAGCCGCATGAAACATCTGCGCCACCCTGGAATATCCTCATCTGATATCCACTGTTCTGGTGCGCCAAGCTTTTTCAAGACTGCATCAAGCGCCTCATAAGACACCGGCTCAGATGCCTCCTGCAATTCGCTCTCTATATGCTCTCTGATGTTCTGCTCTATTTCATCTTTATCAACAGAACCACCCTGGAGAAACATCCTCACTTGTCGCAAATAATCCTCAAGATGTTCCTTGGCTGCATCTGTTAGATTAATCATTACTTGTCCTTTCCCTGCAACTTATCCACTCCATCTTTGATATCCTTCCAGGAATCATTCATCTGACTCAACATCTGTTTCCCCTTACCGGTCAGCTCATAATACTTCCGTGCCGGCCCTTCGCTCGACTCCTTAAGCGTCGTCCCCACAAACCCTTCTCGCTTTAACCTGCTCAAAATCGGATAGATTGTCCCTTCGCTAATCACCAACCCTTTGATATCCCGCAGTCTCCGCACAATATCATAGCCATACAGACTTTTCCCCTTGATAGCGTTCAGAACACACAACTCCAGCATCCCCTTGCGTAGTTGCGTTGACCAATTGTCAAAAAATCGATCATCCATATTTATCACTATATCGCATTACAAGGTACCTGTCAATGGGTTTTTTGTTTTTTTCAAAACTCTTCTTAGATCGATCCCGGCAGGATGTCTCTCTCAGCCCCGGTAGCATGGGTAATTTTGAACATTTTGTTCAAAGTTACCCACGCGCTTCCCTGACCCAATCGTCTATCATCGCCTGCAACAAAAGCCTAATTTATCTTATCTGATTTCTTCACACATCAATTTGTCATATTCGATTCACTATCGTATCCATTGTAGCAGTGACCAGCGGGAACGCCTTTTCCCAACCGACTGCTGTCGGTCAATCTATCCGTCGCGATTCGCGCCCCGTCAAAAAAATCTCTGACCCTTTGGTTGCTCACTAGACCGCCCCAAGTCCATTAGCGGTTCTCTTTTTCGCGCCTTTCGCGTTTTTCGCGGTTAGAACCTCCCTGATGTTGTGTCTTCACTGTACGTGGAAGAAACACCTGTGCCTCCGGCCCGCCTTTGGCAACTATTATATTCTTTGTGTTCTCTGCGATCTTTCGCGGTGAATTTCCCCCTGTTGCGCAAAAGTGCTACCTACCAAACCGCGCAAAATTCGCCACCCCAAAAAACCTCGTCATTTCTGAAAAAAACCGCCCCGTTTTTGCTAAAAACCGATCAAAACCGACGAATTTCTGTTAATTTTTGATCGCTCTCTCTCCCACTGTCTTAGAGTCGAGCGCTCCCGGCAAATCTTTGCGCATCTCACCGCCCGCCCCTCAGCGCCTACATGCAATATTAAGCGCGCCCGTATCCCAC
>JAFGKT010000070.1 GCA_016928435.1 Sedimentisphaerales bacterium
CGGTGACAGTCATGTGACGATCATGTGAGCGATTCTTGGCACTGTAAACGTCACAAGACGGGGGTTGTGAGGCGTACGCATGCAGGCATAGTCGGGTGCAACTCGCACACCATCAGTTTCACGTAAGTACAGTATATGAAGGGATTTATCTCTTACGGGACGGGGCGTTACCTCGTCACGCGATTTGGAGACTTTGAGACGATCTGGAGCCCATTTCGGGTATTTCGGCGCGCTACCCCGTCACGTAATTGGGCAGGATGGAGTGGTTGGTGAATTGCGCAAAGGTCTTTGTGGGATAAGGATATACAAAAGGCCCGCTGCTGGTGGGCAACGAGCCATTTTTTGTTCAGAGACGGGTTTTTTAGTTCCGTCAATGGAGGCGGCGGGAATCGAACCCGCGTCCCGTGACGTTTCATTACGTGCTTCTACGTGCATAGTCGTTGGTTTAAATTTCGCCTTGAACGACTCCCAGCGACAAGATTCGTTCGCGGCTAGTCAAAGAAATTTCTCACCCGATACGTCCTCGACGACCGTATCAAGCCAGCCCACTATCGTCGTTATCGTCCCCTAGTGGGCGTCGGGGCGATAACGGGCAACTCTAATTAGGCTGCCATGCGTAACGTATTGTTCGCATTTAAATTTATGTTGCCAGATGATTAACCAGGCCAACTGACATCCTGGACACGCCACACGTAAATCAATTCATCCGGTCGAAACCTTTCGCCCCCCAAGTCAACATTGTTCATAAGCCTTCAATATCGCACTAGAAGGCCGACTATTTTATTATACTCTTTCTAACAGAAAACCTCAACTTGTTTCTATTCGCTTCGGTCCGCCTTCGCTTCCGCGGACAGGGCTGGTTCCGAGGGCGCCGTCGAGGCCTTCACCCCCGTGCAGCAAGTACTGTCGCCTCCGCCGCATATAACCGCCGCCAAAACACCCTTTATGGGCGTCATAATCAAAGCTGAAATGGTCCAATATTTAATAACCACAACCGCCACTGTCATAAACATATAGGTCATAAACATACCCGGCAGCACGCCAACCAGCCAAACGCATAATCCAAAGACAATCCCTTTGGATACGCTGCAGCAGCCCGGAATACCCTTTCGCAAGATCACATAGACCATCGCGAATATAAAGTTGAGTACCAGCATACCTACTAAGAATGTTATCGGCGGAGCGGAAGCCATACTTCTGTTACCGTATCGGCCGTCACCTCGCCCGCATCTTGGACCTACAGCACAAACCGAACAAGGATCACATGGGTCCTTTAAGCATCCACCACCAACCGCGGATCCATAGCCGCCCCTGCCACTACCACACGAACCATCGGCGCCGCGCCAAAGCCCGGTGCAATGGTCGCAGACACAGTTGTCTGCGGCGACACCACTGTGAGGGCATTTCCAAACGTTCGTCGGCTCCTCTTGATAGACCCAATTGAACATCCCGCCGCAAGTCAACGCCCCAATAACACCTTCAAAAACAGTAATGACAATCGCAGCGATAATAATCTTGATGAGAGTTTTCATGGCGCCAAACCTCCAAAAAGTGTTCCGCAGCAACAACGTGCCGTCTCCAACGCAACTACTGGATATAAATTATAGCACCAATAACCCCATAAGACAACTGCCTCAGAATCCAACCCCTTATTTTGAGACAAACCCGCCGGCCTACAGTCGCAAATCCTGCCTCATCGTCCGCAGCAGCCAACGATAAAACGCTCCGCCCAGCGTTCGCTCCTGCACGATTATTTTTGCTCGGCCTTCCATTTCATGCCTTAAAAGTCCCAGAACCACCTCGGAATCATCTTCGCCTTCCGCTAAGCCCTGGACAGGCAAGACCAGTTCATAAGTGTTCTCAGCCGGCTCGACGGCCTCACTGGAACTCGCGGCCGGCATAGTCGCGACCTCACCGCCGAACACCGTCGAGAAAGCCGGGCTCGACAAACGCCAAACCGGAGTCGGCGGTTTCGTTATCACCTCACTGGTCAAAACCAAATCGTCAAACGACCACAACTTTATCTCCACCCGCTGCCCCGGTTCTATCTGCCCGTAATCGCGATGGTTGATCGCCGCGACCGCCTCAAACGCCCCACCTTCATATACCGCGAACAACGCCGACTGCAAAGGCAGAAAACTACCAACCAAATGCTCCAACGGCTCGGTCGTCCGCAACTCAACAATGCCCGCTACCGGCGCCCGAATAACCAGTTTTTCCAGATTCTGCACCGCCCGATCATAGCGGGCCTGTAAGCCGCGTTTCTGGGCTTCCAGTTGCACAACTTCACTTTCGGCTTCGGCGCCCGGTCGCTGCTCGGCTTGGCGGATTTGAACATTGATCTGCTCGATCTGCAATCGTAAATCTTCAGCCTGATTGCTCAGTTGCTCGTCTTGCAGCGTCAGCAACACTTGGCCCTCTTGAACCCATTGGCCGTCCCGAACAAACGGATGGCAAGGGTCTTCGAGAATAAAGCCCGGCTGAGTGACATAGAGTAAATGCATCGATTGTGGTCTTAGCACACATTGGGTGGTTATGCTTTGTTCCACGGGCCAAGCCAGGAATCCCCAAACGGTCCCGCCGATCAACAGCAGCAGAATCCCTGCGGTCACAATACGAATATGCAGCCGATGTCGGGACGTGTATAAGAACTTGAAGAATTTTCCGATCGGCACAATGAAAGAAGTATAAATACATCCCAGCGCCATTATTCCGCCCAGCGCTCCCCAACCGTACGGATCTAAAAATCGCCACACCATCGCCGTGATCGCGAACATAATAAACCAACGATAGATCGTGCTGCAAATAGCATAGCCCAAAACCGCCGGCTCGCGCCCAGCCACGTCGATCGGTTCGGTGGCTGTTTCCACCCCCAAAACATACCGCTGGAACAGATACCACAAATAGCTGGCCCCCTTCTGACGCAGGTTGGGTATCTCCATCCAGTCCATCAGAAAATAGTAGCCATCGTAACGCAGCAGCGGATTGCCGTTAAACAGCAGAGTATTCACACTCGCGGCAATCATCATATTAAGCGCGAACTGATTAATCACGGTTTTGGGTTCGGTCAGCGCCCATATATACGTCGCCAACCCAGCCAGGACTATTTCCACAGCGATACCCGCGGCGGTAATCCACATTCGCTTGCTTTTTTCATTCACCATCCACGCATCAGACACATCACAATAGAAACAGGGCGTAAATACCAGAAAGAGAATCCCCATTTCGTGTACTTCCGTGCCGAAGTGCTTGGCGGTCAAGCCGTGGCCGAACTCGTGAATACCTTTGATCAATAGTAAAGCCGGGCCTAGATACAACAGGTTGACCCAGCTAAGAATCGGCTGCGCTTGGCCGAGCTTGTCGAAATTGCTTATCAGCAGCCACAGCGCCCCCGCCAGCATTATCAGCGTCATAACCGCCACGGTGCGCGTGTAAATAATCTTACCTAGCCAGTCGTGCAGCCGATTGAGCAATTTATCCGGATCAACCAACGGCAATCGGAAAAACAAAAACTCGGTACGGATCTTCTTGAAAATGCTGCGTTGCTGCATGCCTTTTCGTTTGAGCAGATAATCGGTATCGGTATCGCCGGGCACCCGCAGCAGACTGGCGCCGCGGAGCATCACGATAAAATTCATCACCGCCTGGGCATCATACTCTTCTTCGGGAAAACGCTCCGCCAGGCGCCGCAGTACATCTTCCATCATAACTTTGCCGTCGAGCATTTGAAATATCGTGTACTCCGGCGGGCGCAAACGGTAATAGCGCAGCGTCGTCGGGTCTTTGAGTACATAGCAAGGCTTGCCGTAATACACCTGCTCGGTAATATGCACATCATTGCGCGCCTTGGGCAACTTACCTTCGCTGGATTCTTCCGCGACGCTGAAGCCCAAAGCCAATTTATCTGATTCGCCTGTCATACCATCGCCTTATATTAACCATTCTATGGTTTGTTTCTTAGTCGTTTAGGTGGCGCCGCGACTCTAGAAGAACGTCACGCGGAAGAAGCGGATAATTTTACGCAGCAGTACGTAGCCCAATGGATGGCTGCTGGTGGTGACTTTGGCTCGACCGACACTGCCGTCGCGCAGTCCGTTCATGATCGGTTCCAGCTCGGCTGGGTCAACCCGCACCCGCACGGAAAAAACATTACCTTCGTCCCGCACCTGCCCCATTTGGCCGATTTGCTCACGGTCGGTTATCCAGCCGCGCAATCGCTGTTCGGGATAGGCTGTCAGATAGAATTCCACCAACAAGCCTTGCTGCTCGTCGGTATCGGCCGGCTCAGCTAGTTGCTCATCAATCGCCCGCAAAAGCCATCCAATCTCAGCTTGCGGCACATTCAGCACCAACTCCCAATCGGTAAGATCAGCGACTTCAAAAATCACATCACCTCGCGCGACGGTCATGCCTTCGCGCAGGTCGAGGCGATCGGTCAAAATCGTACCCGCTATCGGCGAACGCACATCACATTTGGCGATCTGTTCAGCAAAGAATTCGAGTTCATGTTCCAGCCGCTGTATTTGCAGTTGGCAGTGTTGAACCTCGGCTTCACTGGCGGTCCGCTGAATCAAACGCAATCGGGTGCGTTCCTGCTCCAATGCCGCTTCCCGGGCATAATACTGCGTTTGCAGTTCGTCGCTGTTGAGCTGCACCACCACTTCGTCGGCGTCCACTTGCCCTCGGACCCGCAGCACATTGACAATCTGCACCCCATCCAAAGGCGAATCCACCACGCGCATCACCGCGGGCGACAATTCACAGGTACAATCGATCTTGACCGGCCAGGGCATCAGTATTGCCGTGATCAGAATCAACAGGATAACTATGAGAATGATATTACGCTTACGACGATTCTTGGGGTTTTGCGCCTTGGCCCTGAGCTTGGCGAACGGCTTGGTCAGACTCAACGACCCTACCATCAAAGCGTTCTCTAAAGCCACGCCCGCGTGCTTGGCGACCGTCGCCATCATGCCCGCTAAGTTCACACTGGCCTGTTCGTCCACACCTTCAGCGACGACCACCCCGGCAAAACTATCTTCGCCCCGCGGTATCGGCTGCAGGAAAATCGTATCCAATTGGCTGACATTGAAATAATGGCGAACCAGTTCGGTTAGTTCCTCTTCCTCGGGCATTTCCACTAATCGGGCCCGCGACGCCACGACCGGTTGTTTTATCTGCAAACAATGCTTGCATAGCTTTTCCACCGCCTGCATCAGTACCGCGCGATGGTCGGGCTTGTCGATGCCGCTCACGGCCCGTAGGCCTCGCTTAACCTGCGGATCGATCCACACCATCATACGATCACAACTAATCGCGTCCCGGCCCAAATTGGCGACTTCATAAATAACCTTATCCGGCTCCAACGAACCGTGAACCTTCTCAGCATACTGCAGCAACCTAGCAAGCGACTTGCGGTCATCTTCCAGCACCGCGGCTCTCCGATGGGCCAGGTAATTCTCCGCGGCTTCACCGGCTTTGTTCGCCAACCCCACCACCGCTTGATAATCGCTTTGGGCGAGCCCCTCAGCCGCGACCAACTGCAACACCATACCCACCCGGTCCGCGGCGCGCAGGGGTTTGAAAAACAAAGCGTGATTGCACTGATTGCGCCTGCCTTCGGGTGAGCCGGTCTGTTCGCCGCCTGCGTCAGTCGCGGGTGCCCCCCCACCGTCGCCGGCAGAGGGCAAAACCAAGACACGGTTTTCCGCGGCTGTCTTGGCTACCGCCTCACCGATCAACTGCTGCTGAGACTGATCGTTGATATTACACAGTTCCAAATCGACATGGCAATAGCACTGCGGAGGCTGGTTCGCCTGGGTAATCCAGATCGCCCCACCCCGCGAACCAGTGGCCGCGATGGTCAATTGCAGAAAATTCGCAAAAAACTGAGGCGGCTCCAGATTCTCGCTGGGCAACTGGGCTATACGAGTCAAAACTTCCGTCAAACGTTTTTGAGCTGGGTTTTCGGACACCAAATCTTCCTTAATGCCCCCTGAATCAATAACTTGCCAGCAATCCTACCTCATATATCGTACATCGTCAACTTATTCATTAATAGAAATACTAGGGTAATTGCTAGTCACAGGAATTGATGCTCCACCCCCAGTTCAGACAAGTTCCTTCTTTTCGCATTTTTCGCCGCTTTCGCGGTTAAAAATTCACTGACCGTACCGCATCAGCCTTGCACCCACCTAATATTGCTCCACCAAACACTGGCGGCACCAAGGACAATAGTTCCAGAATTCTGAATCTACGGACCATTGGCAATTGCCGCAGGTTTCGGGGAATGGGCGTATCTGCCAGGGTCGGGTGATTTTGCGATGGCACCAGGGGCAATAGCGCATAAATCGCGTTATGCCTCCGCCGCAGTGTTTGCAGTGGTCATCATAGCGGATTTTTTTGCCCTTAGCTGGTTCGGAGGCTTCAAAGCCTTTGCTGTAGCACCAGGGGCAGTAGTGCCATTCGGGTCGAACGCCCTTGCGGCAATCCGGGCAATAATGGGTCATAGCGGTGACTTTATCGAAACGGTTTTTATCACTGCCGCACCATGGGCAATAGGTCATGGTCTCGGTCACGGGTTCGCCGCACTCGCTACAGGGCATAAAATGCTGTAAGACTCTTTTGTAGCGATTTTCGAAAGCCTCACGGCGTAGAATCCGCCAACCCTTGACGCGTTGTTTGGGAGGCGCCGCGGCGATCTTGCTGCGTATCTTGGTGGGCAGGGCTTCATGAAAGGCGGCGAGCATCTCTTCGGCATTGGCGAACCGATGCTTGGGATCGATCATCAGAGCTTGGCGCAAGAAACGAACCATCGCGAGGTTGGTCTTTTTTCGCAGCGTCTCGAATCCCTTAAAGGGCCAGTGATAGGGCCAACGGGGCAGAAAGCCCGTAATGTATTCGTAGAGGATCAAGCCGACGGCAAAACAATCGCTACTGCAAATAGGTCTGCCGTACGCCTGCTCGGGGGCGACATATCCTGGGGTGCCGAACTCATCCACCGTTGCTTGACGGCCTTTGAGATGAATTCCGATGCCGAAATCGCCCAACTGCACATTATTAGTGCCGAATAGAAATATATTGGACGGACTCAAATCACAGTGAACCACACGGTGGCGGTGGGCGTAGGCCAAGGCTGACAGTACCTGCGAAACAATGTTGGCGATCCGCGAAACCGACATCGGCCGGGAGCAATCATCGAGCGTCTTTTGGCCCAGTTCCATCGCCATGATGGCAAAACCGTTGGTTATTTCGACATTTTTCACGGGCAGGATGTTGGGGTGCTTCAGCCGTGATACTAGTTTGACTTCGCGCAGGATAGTTTGGTTGTCGCGGTTGCCGTCTCGGCCGGGATGAGGTATTTTCAAGGCGACATCGACGCCTTCCACACGATCTTTGGCTTTCCAGACTTCGCAGTACCCACCCGAGCCGAGCCGTTTCAGCAAGCGATACTTGCCTAGCGTGCGACCCTTAACAAGTCGGTGTCTAACGTCTAAATTCATAGGCGTGTGATTCCATCACCAATTGCCGATCCAAATCGAAACCGTCACAATACGCATATCACCAGGAAGACCCTTCCTATGCAGGCAGACAATACCCCATACGCCTGTCGTTACGCGATACGACAAAACAACTGCCCAACTCAACCGACTATAAACCACGGATAGACTTAAGAGTAAACTCGCTTAGGTTGGTCGCAATATCAGCGTTCGCTGCACTGATAACCCATAGCTGTTGTGGTTTGCATGCTCACTTCCTGGCCGCCCTGGACCATGTCCATCGCGAACGTGACCGTGACAAACGAGCTGGTAATATTGCCTTGCTCATTGTCAAAAAGCACCCATCCGGACATATCGTACGAATTGATATCAATGCTCACCTCCGCATTCTCAGCGGCATCAATCGTCAATTCCGCATGCGGCTCGAGCAGCACCAAGCTCTGGTCTGCGGACACAGACATAATGGTATAACTAATCTGAGTGCGCATCTCACCAATACCAGGCATCGGTTGAATGACCTCTCCGGCCTCGTAGGTGTCTCCAGCCCGAACCGAATCAGTCGGAAGTTGAACGAAGGCGCCGCGGAAATTCTGGTCAGCGGTTTGCTCAAGACTTTCTATCATCGCGGTTGCCCCCGCCTGGCGCATAGCGTCCACAAGCAGATGCATATCCACGTCTTTGACCTCACCCTGCGGAGTTACCACCGCATCCATAGGATTCTCAGCCAAAATCGAAAGATACTGCATAGCGGGGTGTACATCTTCACCTTCATCGTCAGAGTCATAGGACACAGGAGCCGGACCGCCGGATTCCATGGTGATTCGCGAGAATGACAGCGAAAGGGAGGCGTCACCGTTATCCATTACGGATTCCACGCTATAAAGCCCGGCGAAATCCATCGCGATAGGAATACTCATTGTCTGGCCGGCGTTATCCATGTCGATATCCGTGTTCACATTTATGTCAAAACCGTAATCCTGACCCTGCTGCAATTTGTAGCGCAGCAGAACCGGTTCAGAACTGGTAGAGTCGAAGTGCGGCGCTTCCGGACCGACGTCCGCGTATGACAAACCGGACCATAGCCCCAAAACCACCATCAAAGATACGCTTGAAAACAGTATGTTTTTCAACATCATAAGATCCTTTCTTTACCCTCGTAATAATCGCATCTCCGGACCAATAACAGAAATCACTGTAACTAGACGGGATTCTACTACAGCCCAATGCCAGTGTCAACAAGGCCTTTTGAGGGCCCTATCAAGATGGCAAAATCGGCCTATTGGCAGGGAATCAGCGGGTTCGCTGGAATTGAAGCTCAATTTGGGGGCGGGAACGGCTGGGTATCCGCGGCGGGCCACCAAGCTGTCAGCCGAGTTTTTTAGTGAGACGGCAAGTTGATTGGGACATCGCGACGTTTTCCACCACTACCACCGCCGCCTTGGACGGAGCGATGGTCATAATTGAATTTTCGTGGTATTTACCGGCACTGATCAACTCCCGGCATTCGCAGGGCATAACGCAATCAACAGCCTTGGACTGCACATTGAACAGGAAGTAAATGGTTCTGGTGCCGCTTTCCAATCGGCGAACATACAGCCCGTGCTGCGATTCAAAGGAATCGGTTTCAATTGAAACCTGATCGCGAATCAGCCAACACAAGCACTTGACCCACGCTGGGTCCGGGTTGAGCAGATACGCTAACCCAGATGAGAAACCGGTCATAACCGCGCTGCCTTGGCCAAAACTGTTTTCCGCCATGACGACCCGACCGTCGGCATCGTGGGCCAGGGCTTTTGCCGTGGTCAAACTGAAAAAAGCGTTCATATAGGGCGAATCAACTTGCTCTCCTGTGGGCAAGATTATTCTTCTTTGGTCGTTCGGGTAAACCAGCCGTTCGGGTTCGCTCAGGCCGAACAGTTTACCCAAACCGGCGCCGGGTCTGGTGGGATGGAGCCAGGTATTGCCGTCACGTTGGCCGGTGCCGCCCTCGGCGATCAATCGGCCGCCCTGAGCGACATAATCCTTAAACACATCAGCTTGTTTTTTATCGACCATGAACATCGCGGGGACGTACACAATCTCATAGTCGGTTAGGTTGGACAGATCATGGGAACTGATCATATCCACTGATACGCCCGCTGACCAAAACAAATGGTAAGCGCCCTGCAAAGCGGTTTTGTAAGCGTAATCGGCAGGCAGATAGCCTTTCCGGGTCAGCGACAGGTCACCTAGATGACCCGATTCTTCAATGCGGCTGACCAAATCGCTGTTGAAATCATAGACCAACGCAACTTTGGCTTTGGAGACTTGGGTATTAGCAAACAAAGACTTGTTGGCGTTTATGGTAGCCAAAGTATCGCGGACCGCCAAGCTGGTTTCGTTGTCGCGGGCGTCGGTATCCACTAACCCAGCTTCAAAAACCTCCTGACCGAGACGCTCTTTCTTGTATTGCCAGAACACAACTCCCTTGGCGCCGCAAGCTACAGCGGACCATAGCCAAGAAACAATCGTATCAGCAGGCAGTTCCGGCCTCCATTGGCCCCGTGAAGGATACAATTCATTGATCCAAAAATACCCATCGCCCGAAATCGCGCGCATCCAATCAGCCATTAAGAAGGGCCAACTACGATCCAGTGGCGCTGGTGCGTAACGAGCTTCAAACGAACTGCCGTAGAAGTCAACCGATTGCCTAGTAAGATAATCATCGGAAGTATCTTCTAACACATCCTGAACCACGCTTGGCATACCTACATGCGCGATCACCTCACGGGTGGGATCAACGGCTTTTATGGCTTTGCTGACCTGCTCAACGCGCCAAGCTACTCTGGTGGCGGCCCATTGGCGCCAAAGGTGCATTTCCACGAAATCGGAAGTATCATGAGGGACATCAACATCAACAAAATCAGCCCAAGCTTTGCCGTAGAAATCATTGAGGTTGTCGATATTCTTGAATTTTGCTTCGAGCCATTGATGATATAGAGTCTGCGAATGTTCACAGCAGCATTCGCCCATTGGACGCGAACGCGGCTCGTTCCACGCGTGCCAAATATCAATAACGTCGCGGTTGCGGTATCGCTCAACCGCATTCTGCACAAACTGACACGCGTGTTTGATCACTTCCGGATTGTCGAAACAAGGCAGCCAACCGCCGGGGTAAAACGCGGCGTGGCCGATGGGCCAAATCTTTTCGCCGTGTATGCCGACGCGATAACCATTGTATTTTCTATAAATATAACCCGGAGCGCTCTCAAGCATAAACTTGAACATGACACGTAAACCAATCTCTTGCGCGAGATCCAAGAGCCGGTCAATGTCATCCCAAAGGTAAGTTCCCTCTTGGCGTTCGTGCCAGCGCCACTGAGGCCTGAGCTGAATCATCTCCATACCCATATCTTTGATTTTTATCAGATCCTCGCGCCATTCAGCGGGGGTGGGTGTCGGCTGACGATAGTATTGGATAGCCAGAATCAAATGAGAACGATAATTCTGTTTGCGTGTGTTTAAGTCCATTGAATACGCCTGTCGACTAGAAGTACATTTAAGAGTTAACAGATGATGTATTTGCTTTATTAGCGACAGAAGCAACATCTGGGATGGTTTTGATGGAACCTGCCTTGGTCAAAAAGTCAGGCTGAGGTTTTGCGGCTAGCTCGACTTTGATATGGTTGGTTTTGTCCTTGGCGAGGTCAGCCAAAGGTATTTTAGGTGAGATTTCTTTGTCATTTAGGGTTATGCGTGTGGTGGAGGCGGTGGAACGGCGCAGGTGGAAGTGGATTTTTCGGCCGCGCCATATTTTTTGTGCTTGGTATTGCTCCCAATCGCTAGGGATACACGGTTCTATAGTAAGCGAATCGAAGCCCGGCTTGATTCCCAATATTACCTGGATGACTTTGCGGTACCAAGCTAGTGAACCAGTGAAGTTGCTGAATAGTTGATTACCGTAGCTGGGGTGTTCGGGACCTACAGCGAAGTTGCTCTGTTGTTGTCGGGGGCCTGATACGATATCTTGAGGCAAAAGGGAAGGTAAGGTGCGAAGCAGGTGTTGGTAACAAGTATCGTTTTTCCCAGCCATTATGAGAGCATAAAGGTAGAATGATTCGCCGTGAGTGTAAATACTGCCGTTCTCGAACATGCCGGGCATTTGGTCGGCAATGCGTCCCACTTCCGGTCGGCTTTTGCCGGTGTAGGCAGGCATGAGAAGTCTGTGGCCCAAAGGCGTTTCCAATTGGGCGATAGCGTCCCAAACCTGTTGTTCGCGACCGGCGGCACGAGCTATGCCGGTCATCAAAGCCCAGGTGTTGACATTTAAGTGGATTTTGCCCTCTTCGCATTTGGACGAACCGATGGGATGACCGTTGTCATTGATGGCGTAAATGTACCAGTTGCCGTCCCAAGCATGGGCATTGATGCGATCGGTCATGGTCATAGCAAGGTCGCGCATTTCTTGAGCGTCATCCTCGCGGTCGAGATAAGACGCCAGTTCTTCCATTAGTTTGGCACCATAAACGCAGGCGCAGGATAGCCAAACGCTGACTCCTTTTTCTCCGCCGATACCGGATAATGCATCATTCCAGTCGCCATAACCGATACGGCACAATCCGTGATAACCGGTGGACCGGGCGAGGGAGCGCACGGCCTGCAAGGCGTGTTGATAGACGCTGGTGCAATTGTCCGGATCGGGGCTCTTGGTGTTCATGTCAAAGTAAGGCACTTGCTCGTCGAGCAGGTCGAAGTCGCCGGATTCTTTGACGTAGGTCAGCAGCAGATCGGGTATCCAGCTTGGTGAATCCATATACATACGCATATCGTGGCCGCCGGGTTGGAACCGATCATATTGGCGTATGGCCCGGCCGTCCTCCGATTGGTACATCAACGTTTCCAGCAGCATCCCACGAACATAATCTGTGTCAAAATCACATATGCCCATTAGGTC
This sequence comes from Sedimentisphaerales bacterium, assembly GCA_016928435.1. Taxonomy (GTDB): domain Bacteria; phylum Planctomycetota; class Phycisphaerae; order Sedimentisphaerales; family SM23-30; genus JAFGKT01. Next base: position 12,433 of record JAFGKT010000070.1, read on the forward strand.
CTGGAGTACATCACGATAGCCAACCTTGTCCAAGGCGCGACAGAAACGCGCTTGATTGCGAGCCTGATAGCGTGACCAGATGTTGAAATAGCGGTCAAAATGATCATTGCCGGTTTGGACCATGAATGATTGTATTTTCCGGGACCAGCTCTCTTGAATACGCGCGGTTACAGATTCGATGCCGGCAGCTAACTCTCGTTGGACGTTTTTGATATAATCGGCGCGTTGGGGATTGCTGTCAGGACAGACGCCGTAGGCGCAGGTCCATTGTTGAGATTCACCCGGCGCTAAGGTGGCCTGGAACTGCCCGGCGGCGACCAGGCCCGCATACGGTTGGCTTCCCAGGCTATTATGGCATTTGCCTTCAAGGACGGATTGGGGAATAGGACTGCGGCCGGCCAGCCCGTGGTACACCTCGGACATCATATCATAACCGATAAAACCAGGCGCGGAAGTGAAGAACGCTTGACGAGGATGCTTGTTGTTGCCGTCGTGATTTAGAAATACCAAGCTGCCATCTTCGAGATAGCCTTCGCAGACCACTCGCGGAACGAAATAATAAAACGGGTATGAATCGATATTGACTCGAAGATCACAGAACCAGCAAAAGGACCGCGGCTGTTGGGAGTTGTTTTTAATGCGCACTCCCCATACTTCCAACGGCAAATCAGGATGTACGCAAACGGTCAGTTCGCAGTTGAGCCCGTCGCGTTGGGCGGCGATTAGTTGGGTGTCCAATCCCTGGAGACAAAGCGAATTGGAATAGGAATCTTCCTGAAAACCAGGGATGGGGAACATGGGCCAAGCGTTGCCTGCTTCGTGAATATAGAAGCCGCGGTGATCTTGAGGCTTGGGAGCGGTTGGAACGTAGTTGTCGTCCAAATGGCTGGTCATTTTGCCAGCCAAGACACTCTCGACGCATGAAAATCCCCCAGCAAATTGATCCCAAAAACTGCCCCAGACTTCACGCGTGCGAGAATGACACGAAGCCATTAAATGCAGGCAGGGCCTAGGTGTATGGAAGTCGCTCAGTTCGACTTGGCTATCGACAATAAAGCCCTGGGCATCGATATGATCCTTGAAGCAACTGTAGTGATCCAACAAAGCTTGCCAATTCTCTTCGCTGACATTCTCATCTAAGGGCCTCCCTGCACGCAAATTCTCAAAGACCAAAGCCCGAATATCTTTCATATCTAATCCAACAACCTATGTTTTATACGTCCAAAATGCCGCAATAACTTAAGCAACCTTAATAATATCCTATTATATCGCTAGATTGTCAAAATTGTATCGAAAATTATTCGTGGGAAGCAAAATCGACTTGTTTGCTCATATATCATAAGTCATTGTAAATACAATCTTTACTGAGACACAGAACTGTCAGCGTCGCTGAGGATCAAATATATTTCCGCATCACCGAGGTTATCGGTCCAGTTAAGCTGGTTATTGTTGCGTTGAGCGGGTACAGGGACTAATTGGTCAGCGGCGACCCGATAAACCATTTGGGGCCTTAGCCAGGGCAGGTCGTCAAACTGGAATGCGACATTATTGGCTGGATTCTGCTCGAAACCGGCCGGGGTGCAGCTATAATCGTCGTTCACAGCGATCACAACAGCACCATCTCGACCAGCCAGTAATGTGCGTATCCAAATGGTATCGGTGTCACTTGCAGCCCAGGTGGCGGCATGGGCGACGCTGATGAGCGAGGCAATGGAGGTTAGTTCTCTGGATGTTCGGCCGATCACATCCCAGATTTCCGGCAGAACATCCGAGCCATGGAACAAAAGCACGCCACCTGCTTCCGAGGAGTCGATGTATGACCATAGACCGGTCGCCCCGCACCCCACAGCATAAAGCATAGAGATTCGCACTTCACTGGGTACGGGCTTACGACCCATACCGCGAACTCGACACGGATCACGATATCGCTCGAAGCCGCCTTCGCGCAGTTCATCAGGGCCGATCCAATGGTCTTGCGGAATGGCGAACTCTTCCCAAGAACCTTGATAAGTAAAAGTAAATGGATTGGGCGCGGCAGTCTGCGCCATGGTGGTCGCGAAAGGAACTGTTTCACTAATAGGCCAGGCATTGCTGATGGGATAACAGTCGGGGTTTGGGATATCGACAATCGGAGCATAGATGAAATAGTTGTACGGAGTGAATGTGAGGTCAACCGTAAGTGCGGTCGCGCTGAGCGGATCGGCTACGCGACAGTTAGCTTCCATTTGCACCACCGAGGGCGCATTAGCTCCTATACGCAGGTGCATGGGCCGGTCATAGGCGCTAAAGTCCTGACAATCAGGTTCTTCGGTCAACCCAAAAGCATAAATCGCGGGATGGCCTATGGTATCGGCGTTGGGATTGCCCCCGGTCATGGACAATATGCGTAGTCTCAGTTGTTGGGCTTGATCAAGCGCCGCCCCGGAGGTCTGAACGAAACTATTGAAACCATTTACCCCATTGTCAGCATAACGCTGTAAATCACCAAAACCATAGGTTCCAAATATAGCTCGATCGCCGAAAGCACGAATCGTGGTCGCGTCGATAATGGTGCCATCGGCTGAGGCAACCATGAAGGTTTGTATGGTGCCGCGTTGCAGCGGCTGGTCGAAAGTTACTTCCGCTACACGCAGGTCATTTGTGTATTCATCGTTGAGCCAAGTTAATTCGTTGCCTAATCTGGCTCCGTTAAGAAAGATGATTTCAGGCAGGGCAGCGTCCGCTTGCTTGCGCTGGATGTAAAGGTAAGCGGTATCCAGATTTGAGTTGAAACGCAGGGTTTGGATGCGAAAATCCCTCGGCACTGGGTTGACAACAGCACTTATTTCTGTGCCATTGGTCATGGAGATGACAAAGTCGGTTGGTTCGGTCAGGGCGCTGCGCAGGCAGAGGGATATTTCGGCCTGACCACCAGGGGCAATCGGATCAGGCATTAAACGATGCCAAATCAGTTGGTAACTGTCGCTGTAGGTTTGCAGGTCGCCGCCGTCCCAGCGGATATTATCCAGGCTGACCGGTTCGGCACTGTCGTTATGGAGGTAGAAATATACCATACTGCCGGGCGAGGTGATTAGCTCTTTGGAGGCAGTGATCTGGTCATTGTATTCGGCGGGGAATTGGTACTGGATCACGTTGCGATTCTGAAAAGCAGTCCGCACAGTGATATCGGCATCAGCACAGCCGACCTGAAACGATAAGGCTAGGGTCGCTATGATTATGATTTTCGCACTAGAATTTCTAACATAGCCTTTTGGCATCAAATTATCTCCGTAAAAACTAATATCACTAATTGGCCCAGTTTGGCACACCTATTCCGATTAGATATATTTCGCCGTCGGTTATTGTGTCGGTCCAGCTAGTCCGACCGTCGCTTTGTGTTGCCTCCATTGGTGTGAAGTTGCCATCATCCACACGGTAAACCACTTGCGGGCTAAGCCATGGCAAATTGCCAAAATGGAATAACACATTGTTCGCTGGTGATTGCTCGAAGCCTTCCGCGGTACAACTATACATATCATTGACCGCGATTACAAGGGCCCATTCTCGGCCGGCGTATAATGTACGCAGCCAAATACCATCCGAATCGCTCGTGGCCCACTCTGTCATATGGGATATACTGATAAGCGGCGACACCGAATGCAATTGGCGTGATGTCCGGCCTATCACTTCCCAAATTCCCGGCAAAACGTCCGAACCGTGGAACAACAATGTCCCGTAAACGCACGAAGCATCCGTAAACGACCATAAACCCGTCGCGCCGCAACCTACAGCATAGAGCATAGGAATCCGAACTTCGCTCGGAACAGGCTGTCGGCCTAGACCTCGCACCCGACACGGATCACGATAATAATCGAAACCATTCTCGTAAAGTTCCGGACCAAGAATATACATCTCATCCTGTTGGATCGCGAACTCCTCCCAACAGCCTTGATACGTAAAAGTAAACGGGTTCGGAGCCGACGCCATACGAATCGTGTCAACGTACTTCAACGTTTCACGAATCGACCAGCCTATCGTTATCGGATAACAGTCCGGGTTGGTAATGTCCGCTATCTGACCATAGATAAAATAGTTGTACGGATTAAATGTCATGTCTATCGTCATAGCCGTAGCGGTAATTGGGTCCGCATCGCGGGTAGCAGCTTCCATTGCCACCATTTCCGGAGCATGCGCGCCTATCCGCACTTGAATAGGACGATCCTCGACACTATAGTCACTAACGTCCGGTTCATCAATCATTCCAAACGCATAGGTAGCTTCATGCCCTATGGTGTCGGCAGTGGGTTGGCCGTGACCCATGACCAAAATCCGCATGCCCAACTGCTGCGCCTCATCCAACGCCTCCTTGGATGATTCCCAAAAACTATTGTACCCCAACACACCATTATCAGCAAATCTTTGCAATCGGCCGTCCACCCCGTAAGTGCCGAATATCGCTCTGTCACCCAGGGCTCGAATAGTAGTCGCGTCAACGGCGGTGCCATCATCCGACGCTACGCGAAATGTCAGCACACTGCCGCGCAGAAACGGCTCGGAAAAACTCACCTCCGCTACCCGCAGATCATTGAAGTATTCATCATTAAGCCAATTGACTTGATCCGCCATGAGGACGCCATTGACATAAACCGTGCCCGGCAAAGCAGCATCCGGTTGCAATCGCTCAACATAAATATATGCTTTGTCCAAGTCCGAATTAAAACGCAAGGTTTGTATGCGAAATTCTCGTGCGGTTGGATCCACTGCTGCGTTTAACTCACTGCCGTCACTGAAAACCAACACAAAGTCTGTAGCTTCGGTTAGCGCGGTACGCAAACACAAAGCGACTTCAGCTTCCCCGCCTGCCTCTATAGGGTTAGGCATCAGACGGTGCCAAATGGCTTGATACGTGTCGGTGTGGGTTTGTAAGTCTGCCCCCGCCCAGCGAATGTCCGCCAGTTCTATCGATTCTGCGCCATCGTTGGCAAGATAGAAATACACCATACTGCCCGGGCAGGTGATTTCTTCTTTGGCGGCGTTGATTAGCTCGCTTCCCTCAGGCGGATATTGGTATCCTATTACATTGCGATTCTGAAAGGCCGCGGTGACGGTAACGCTTTGGCCATCCACACAACCAGCCAAAACCGTAAACAACAGCAGCGATACAATCGCCATGAAAGTACCTTGCTGCGGATCAGGGATGCAAAACATCGGGTAAGCTCCATTATAGGGCATCTAAGGGATGACAAGCAGAAAGCTTAATGGCAGAAAACGTCACTTAGGGAAGTTCATCAATGACATCCTGGGGCAAGAAACTTCTGATGGTTACATCATCACGAGTTTGCGGCTCAACATGCTGATCGGCGAAAAGGATGTTGAAGCCGCCGCTATGACGCGGAGTGAAATAATCGTCGAAATGATCGTCGAATCCGGGGAAGAAGGCTTCCGAGCCATCATACGCCCAGGTTTCCAAGTACGGATAATAGTAAAAAGCTATGTCATAAGCGTCATGGGCCAATTTGTTTCCATGCGAATCAGCGATCAGGTACAATTCAGCCGGGGCGTTTTTATCAAGTCTAGTGCCACCTTGGTCTGACACGAACTGGCTATTAGGTTTAACGCAGTTGAGGTACACTTTTTCAGAAGGGCATTCCATTAGCGCATAGTCATCTAAGTATCCTTCTGTCATGAGGCGAAGTTCCCATGTATAATCCTTATTTTCATCGGGATCGTGATAAATGTTGGGCGGGCAAAAGCCATTATAATCTTCAGCATAATAGGCGAAAACAAGCCCTAATTGCTTGAAGTTGCTCCTGCAGGCCACCGCCTTAGCTTGTTCACGTGCCCTGGACAACGCCGGGAGGAGGATTGAGATCAACAAAGCGATAATAGAAACAACTACCAATAGCTCTATTAACGTGAAACCATATCGACGCGATTGTTTAGCCATCATGACCGACTCCTTATTTTACTCATGGACCACACATCGTTTTTATTACTTGATCGAAAAGCGAAGCCGCCGTGATGAGTGACGGCTTCACGTGCATTACAGGTTAGTTCATGCAATGTACCAACCGCACCATTACGGGCACGGTCCGCACGGGTCATTGCACTCAAGCCAATCCGCACCCAACAGGGCTGCGTCTATCATATTCACAACACAATTGTTGTCTGCATCTCCATCCGGAAGAGGATAGGTAACGCCGCAATTGGGATCACTTGAGTGGTCATACATCCAATCGTTGCTGATTAGTACGAAATCGCTGAGGTTTACATAGCAGTCCTCATTGAGGTCGCCGGCGAGGATCTCGCCCGAGCAGCCGGACAATCTCAACCATGCCCCAGCCAGGACGCGACCACGTAAGGCTGGCGGGTTGCACGGGTCATAAACGCCCGGAGCATAGGCACACGGATCAAACGGATAAGCAAATGTTTCGACTTCCAGACTGTGATCGCCCATACCAGAAATCGGAACCATAAACACGCCCGGATCGCTGAAACTTTCGACAACTTCGTCATCCACGCGGATGTAGCCTTCGTCCACCGGACCGCTTACAGTAACAGTGGCTGTCACGAAAGTACCGCCGATCACCCCGGTGTTGGGGTCGAGGTACGGCGCCGCCCGCCAAGTCCAATCGCCATCGACGACCGAGTCGGGCAAGATAATGTTATCCGAGCCTTCGACAATCAGGAAGCCGTCGTGGGAATCTTCGCAATAAGTAGTATCGTTATACATTTGAAAATCATAACCGCGACTCTCGAGACTGCCCAACGCAATTGGAGGCGACCAAGCCTTGGGCACCGAACCAAGGTCGGCATCTTCTCCGGTGCCAGGCAGGCTAACATAGCCCAGTCTCACTCCGTCGAACCATGCGCGAATATTGGAACGGAGATCATCATAATAAGTTCCGTAGAACGAGTAGAACACGGCATCATCGAAAGCGGCCGGCACTCTGAACGCAAAGCGTGAATACCCGTATGAATCAGCGAAGTCACCTTCACGACACGAATTCACATACATGCAGGGATCAGTCAATCTGGAACCTGATACAAGACTCTTATAATATGCATGATCGACAGGGTTGCAGGGGTCGCACGGGTCACAAGGGTCTAAAGGGTCATCGAGAAGATCGTTGAGGAGATATCCGTTTTCGTATTCTGCACACTCAGCTTCCATCCAAATGAAATGCCGGGCCCCTTCCAGACCGTCAATCTGAATCTGACTTACCGGTAGAAAATCCGGGGCAACTTCCAGCTCGATCTGTGTAATCACAAGACGCGACCAGCTATCGGAATGCACGTGTACCCTCACATAACGAGCCTCAAACGATTCCCTATAGTACCGCCAGGCTTTATTGTATCCCTGAACGACAGTACCATCGGTCCCCAGGAATGTCCAGTTCACGCCGTCGTCGGACGTATAGAAATCCACAGCTCCAACACTCCACCAATTGTTGAAAAGGAAATGATAGGTCTTGATCCCGTCTAGTGCATAGGTGTCCCCTAGATCAAAATCTACATACATCCCCTCGGTTCCTAAATAATTACTGTTGGCATTATCATTGTAAACGGCATGCCAATCGTCCACGTAGCCGTTTTGGCCCAATGGGCAGCTAGCCACGAACGGCTCCGGATCCGACACTTCGTTGATGGCGACTTTGGTTATTGTGTAAGTCCCGGCATAGAAGCTCTCCGCCTGTGCCGCACCAGCCAAAACCAAGGTTGCGCAGACCGCCGTTGCCAAAATGAGATGCCGGCGAATCTTCCCGCCGCATATTCTCTTTAATAACTGCATGATCACACTCCTAAATGTAAAACCATCACTCCCTAAACTATTTAGCTCTCAAAGACGACTCTGAGACACACAAACTCTTTTCCTTGATCTGTCGCCGGCATAAAACACTTCATTAGTTACATATTTCGTTGAAAAGCTGCCTCGGGCGCCGGCGACTAACCGACGCCCAAGGCACACACTAATTCTCATTACCTCTAAACCAAAGCTACTACTTGCGACGACGCAGAGCAGCCAAACCACCCAAGCCCAGCAAAATCATGCTCATGGGTTCGGGAACCACCTGGAAGTTGGCGCCGGACATGGCCATTACTTCGCCGCTCGGGAGAACCATTCTGGCTTCCAGCTCATAGTTGCCTGCGCCCGTAATCGGGGTGCCACTTACATAAGGAACACCGTTGAGCAGCAGTTCGAGCGTGCCAAGGCCTGTGCCCGTGATGGTCGGTGCAACACCAGCGGCCAATACCGGAGCATTGGTCGAACCAGGAGCCGGCATATAGTACGAGCCGTCGGGACGTTCTACCGTTCCATTCACAATATCCGCGTTGGGACCATCGTAAATCAAGAAGCCATCGAAAAAGCGTTCGTTGTAGCCACTGTTCCAGTTGGCGTACATCGTGTGTTGGCCGGCGGTGGCGTTTAACGCAGGTGTTGCGCCATCAGCGAGGGCGACCGCGTCTTCAGGAATGAACACCTTAGGTTCATAATATTCTACACCTGCTACTTCCTTGAAATACTGGATCCGATAAGGATCGGCACCGGTAGGCGGGCCGGAAAGATCGAACCGCATATAAACATCGCTACGATTGAGAATACTATAGCGGTGGTTGATGTAAGGATCAGCCATGGCCGCGGGGAGAAAGAACTCAAACTGAATATTCTCGACGGTGCTGCTGTAGCCGCTATACACGTGAGTATATGGTTCAGTCGCTCCTTCATCAGCTGGAATCCAGTTTGAGTAATCAGTGTTGTCGTACCTTACAAGCGCAGCTTGTCCGCCGATCACGGCATGTTCAGCTTCTACCCACATCCAATGCTCAGCACCGGTTAAGCCGGCAATCGAAATATTGGCTTGGTCTGCCAATGCAGGCACTGCCAACAGGCCCACAACAACCATCATCAACATTGCTTTCTTCATCACAATTCCTCCTGTCCTATCTTAGGACTCAATTTACCCAGTTGACTAGCTAGCTCTAACACAGAGCCAGTCTAAACTAAGCTATTCCTTTTAAATTGAATGTTTACGGTACATTTCCCTAAACTTCGCGATTGTGGTTTTTTTTGTGCCGCAACACCTCCTTATCATAAAATCGACCTACTACATTTCCTACTTTTGCAAAAAAACACATGTGTTATACGTTATTGATCCACTATCTTGGTAAATATCACCAGAACCGTATCAGTACCCGGTCATAATGGTTTTTGAGAGTAATGTAAGATCCAAAGGCAAATCGCTATGCAGGAACAAATGCCTCGCCGCCCGGCAAGAGCCGGTAACCATTAGTCCAACAGGATTAGGGCTGGCAGAGGCTTCCAGACTTTGAACTTCCTCTTTCTGCAGATAATCTTCCAACCCCGCATTGAAACTATCACGAAACAATGGGAAAATATCACTCAACGGGCCCGTAACCACAATCTTGTCAATGCCCATCAGCAACACGAATTGCGACAAAGCGCTGCCCATATAATGCGCCGCCAGGGCCAATTCCCTAAGGACTTCAGAGTCGCCGTTTTTGGCTGCCCTGCGAAGGTCTGATAAGCTGTGAATGTCGGGGCGATTCAACTGCTGTATAACCGCGCGACCGCCGGCGTAGGCTTCCAAGCACCCTCGATTGCCGCACGGGCACTTGCGACCCGCCTTGACTATTCTCTGATGGCCGAAGTCACACACTTTACGCTTATTGTAAACCATGTACGCTTGGCTTTCGTTGCCATACAAAACACGATCGCCGCAACAAGGAATAACACCAATGCCAAAATCCCAATCAACCACACAAACCGTACTTTCCGCTGGAAATCGCCTGGCTTCACCAAACAAAGAGGCTATGGTTAAAGTGGTACGAACAGCGGAGATATTGTGCCTATTAAAAAGACCCTCGATATTGATTTGAGGCATAATCGGCATATTGACCGGCCCGGACAAGCACGCACAAGCGAAACGCAGGCTGTAATCAGATTTGGCGACATAATCAACGGCCTCAACGATAAACGCGTCTATAATAGCTTCGATTTTGTCGCACGTTTCCACCTCGCTAACATCGTGATCCTGCTGCAGAACAATATTGTCCGCAAAATCCGCCATCGCGATTATGAGTTCCGGCGGACTGATAACTAAACCAATGGTAAAGTTTCGCGAACGATCAATATCCCAAAGCTCCAGAGGACGCCCCCGGCCGTTACTGAACTTCTTATCAACTGCCACTACAAGACCCTCTTTGCCAAGTTTGCGAAAATGACTTAGCGCCGCCGGCGGTGTGACACCAAGATCCTGGGCGACGTGCGATTGTGCCAAAGGTCCCTGACGGTCCAAAATCCGCAAAGCCTTCAGCGAACTCTGAAATTTCGCTGTCTTCTTCGATGTGACCGTCGCGGTTTTACGCCTTGAAACGCAAACCGCTGAATTTGTATTCTTGACGGAACGAGATGCCATAATTCACCATAAAAAAGACAAGGACTTGACTACACGACTGATTCTATCAAAAACAGAACCCTATGTCAATTTTTTTATTTAACTTCAGTTAATAAAACAGAGATATTTTTCCCAGGCCCATTTTTCACCAGCGTCACCGTGGCGGTTTCACTCACATTAATATATGTAACCAATGGCAAGAAATGACTTTAGGTTACTCTCTCCATCGTGCGCCGCTTAGCGTCTACGCCCAATTATACTGCTGCAAGCGTGTTCAATAATCAGCTAGAACTGTTTTTGACAGCAATCCGAGGTCGCCGGGCAGATCACTGTGCAGGAAAAAATGCCTTGCCGCTCTGCAAGAGCCCATCACCATCAACCCCAAAGGGTCAGGGCTGGCGGACGATTCCAAGGCTTGTATTTCTTCGATATCCAGGTAATCTTCCAACCCAGCATTAAAATCAGCGCGAACCAAAGGAAAAATATCGCTTAAAGGCCCTGTAATTACGATTTTATCAATACCTATCAACAGCACAAACTGCGACAAGGCACTGCCCATGTAATGCGCAGCCAGAGCCAATTCCCTGAGGACTTCAGCATCGCCTTTTTGAGCCCCTTTGCGTAGATCATCGAAATCGCGAATATCAGGTCGATTCAGCGTTTCTATTATCGCCCTACCCCCGGCGTATGCTTCGAGGCAGCCGCGCTGGCCACAGTGACACTCACGGCCGTTCTTCACGATACGCTGATGGCCGAAGTCGCACAACTTACGTCTCGCGTCGATAGCGGAAAATTCAGTGTCATCAAAGAATAGAACACGATCGCTGCAACATGGCATAACACCAACACCAAAATCCCAATCAACCACACAAACGGTCGTATTGAAATCGAAGCGCTTAGCTTCGCCAAATACCGCAGCGGCTGACAGCGCAGCCGTCAGACACGGAATATCATACTCAGCAAAGAGGCCATCAAAGTCCAAATGGGCCAGAGCGGGCATGTTCGCAGGCCCAGACACACACGCGCAAGCGGCACGCAGTTTATGGCCGGACTTTTTAAGATGAGCGAGCGCATCTTCGGTAAAGGCGCGAAGAATTGATTCGACCTCCGAGGGATCGCCGGCGGTGTCAACTTCATGTTGCTGCTGCAGGACGATATTGTTGGCAAAATCCGCCAACGCGACAACGAGGACCGGCGGACTTACAATAACACCAATAGTGAAATTGCGCGAACGATCAACGTCCCAAAGCTCCAGCGGACGGCCTCGGCCCGGGGTGACCTTCTTATCTACGGCCACGACGAGACCTTCTTTGTCCAACTTGCGAAAGTGACTCAACGCGGCCGGCGGACTGACGCCAAGATCATGGGCGATATTAGACTGAGCTAGAGGTCCACGCTTGTCCAATATACGCAAAGCCTTCAGCGAACCTCGGAAGTCAGCATGTTTATCCGCGATCACCGACGCAGCCTTGCGATTCGCTGCTAACCTTTTCTTTGCCTGTAAACGTGCTGACATAACTCACCGTCGGAATTGTTACCTTGATTATACGGCCCCATTTTAACATAAACAGATGCCAATGTCACTTGGTTTACCTATGCGCGCAGAACAAACACTATCAACATTATTTTTAATATCGGCTGAATTGGTATGCTAAAGCCCAAAAAAACCAAACTTATATCCGGTTTTTCCCAAAAACTAATAAACTCGCAAGCCAAATTACTTGGAGTTGCTGCACAGCCTATTCGTTAGGGAACCAGCCGGTCAGAAACTCAGCCAGGGTGCCATCGAAACGCGCTTCTGCGAGATACTCGATCCCCTGCTGATTCCCCCATGAATAGTTGATCACCAGGTGCCCTTGGTATTCGCATAAATCGATATCGGAGTTGTTGCAGTTTTCCGCGGTTTTAATCTTCTCTCGCTGTTCGGCACTGATAGCGGGATTGGCGATCTTGCGGTCCTCATCATCGGCACGGAGAACCGGATTCAACGGACTGGACTCCCAGTTAATCAAATCCTTAGACCGAACAACGTATTGCTCCAATCCGCTCTCCAGGGCTTCAAGGTAGAAGTTATAATAATAGCCGTCGTGGTAGCGCAGGCAATGCGGAGCGGTGTAGCGGTCCTTCGCGTAGGTGCATTCCAGGGGCATAACCGTCCACTGTTTCATGTCGGGAGATTTGGCAAACAAGGCTGTGTACCGCGACCCCGCGATCTCAGGCGGTCTGCCAATCTCAAACATCAGCACATAGCCGTCCGGGTCACAGCACAGTGACGTATTGAACAAACCGTATCCCGGTAAATTGAGCGCGTTTGATACCGTCCAATTTTCCATGTCAGTTGAGGTGAATATGTCCACGCGTTCTCCATCCCAAGCGTTGGTCCCGGTGACGTAGAGGGTGTCTTCCGTCGCTAGAACATTGCCCAGATGATAACCTTGGGCGAAGGGTTTGCCGGGTTGGCCGGTATCGTGATTGACGAAGCGAAAATACGAATCACCGGTGTCGTTGCCCCAGTACCTCTCTCGCACGTACTCGAAACGATACAGCGTATCCTTGAAAACAACCGGCGTGGTCTCCACCAAATCAGCATCAACAGTCCCAAGCTTTTGGATCAACGGCTTCATTCCAGCTTCCTTTCATTCTTTAGGCTGAAATCGTCTAATTACCACAGTAGCACCCACCTTATACTATCAAGCCGAGCGATATTCAATAAGGAACTGCCTGTAATTTCGTATGTTATTGGCATGCGAGCGAAAACCACATCTGCCATATGTGGGGCATCGTGTATCGCTCGTACGTCTGCTCAAACCTTCTACATCCCCGCGAATTTGGAATAGTTGAATATTTCCAAAAATTCTTTGCAGCGGTTTTTGACGCCCTTGAACCATTCATCACGGCGTAAGGGATTACAAACAACATCTAGCTTGGGTTTGAACGGCGGGCGGTTTTGGCCATAGTCCATCGAGAAGGCCTTTTCGGTCAGAACACCTTGATTGACCAGTTCGCGCAGCTCTGACTCGGGAAGGATATTCGCGAGATTTTGCAGCACTTCTCTGGTAAGTGCTTGGCCGCCATGGATCGCGATGGTGGTATAGATATTGATTTTCACAAAACCATCTCCCGGCAGTTTTTGCAAATCTTCCGGCTTGACCGAAGAAGTGCCGTGAATACACATGATCGGCCCCACGGCTTCTTTCAATTTCCGGGCTTGGTCGGAAAGATAAACAACGTTGCCAGCGGTCGCTCTATGCTCAGTGCCGACATTGGGGACAATAACATCAACGCCTGTCTCCGCTAGATAGCGTTTGGCTTGCTCAACGGAGGTGGGTTCATTTTTCTCGCCTTCACCGCCGGATTCAAAAATTTCATCGACGGCGCCCTCGACAACAACTTTGTTTTTTACCTTCTCCACATAATCGGCGGTAAGACGAATATTCTCCTCAAAAGGCTTCTCGCTGGCATCGCACATGACCGAAGCAAATTGGTCCGCAAAGCCAAGCATAATATCTTCATCCAACCACGGAAAAGCATGGTCCAAATGGGGCATCACGCGCAACTTACGATATGGGCTCGAAGAGTCCGCGAACATCGCTAAATCCGAGAACATGAGTTTGTTGCCTAAAACCGGATCGCCGCAAGCGGTCAACAGAGTCATCTGACCTCGGCATGGATAGCGGTTCGTCCAGGCAACAATGATCGGCAAATCATCTACACCAATTTCCTGGCCATACTCGTAAGCTGAAGCTAGGATCGCTTCTACGGTCTCACGGTCCTCAGAGCAGAAGACCGGCAAACCAACGCCCTTCTCCACTGCCATGGAATAAATCTCTTTTACCTGCGTATAATCATTTATAACTGTCATTTGGAGTCCTTTTCTGGAAAGCACGCTATTGCCACAATCTTTTTTGATCCTATCGCTGCAGGATATTAGTGTCAATATAATACTCTGTGAGCCCGTTTGCGATCTTTTTACTCTATACTTCCCAGAACGGCTCTATTGTGCTATTATGACGGCTAGGCGAAGCCCGAGCGGGCAACCACAGCACCAGTCTATTATGTACAGAAAAAGGGTAAGCAAATTGTCAGCAGATAAGGCCAACCATAATGATGAGTCGTTGTTTCAGGGTAATTTCCTCCATATGCGTCAAAGGGGCCGATGGGAATACGTCCATCGGATGAACATTTCCGGCATTGTGGTCATCGTCGCGGTAACCGACCAACAGGAGTTGGTTTTGACGGAGCAATTTCGGCTTCCTGTTGATAGCAACGTCATTGAGCTGCCCGCGGGCTTGGCTGGAGATATAGAGGGCCAGGAACATGAACCGCTGTCCGAGGCTGCCAAGCGGGAACTGTTGGAAGAAACCGGATATGAAGCCGCGAATATGGAGTTCTTAACCGAGGGGCCACCATCGCCCGGCATGACCAGCGAAATCGTCACTTTCTTCTTGGCGACCGGCTTAAAAAGGGTTCACGAAGGCGGCGGCGACCATACCGAAGATATTATCACACATACCGTCCCCCTCGCGGAAATCCATCAGTGGCTCGAAGATGTGCAGAAACGCGGAGTACTGCTCGACCCAAAAACATACGCGGGGGTGTACTTTGCCTTGAAAGCTATCAGTTGACACAACACCGTAAGGCAGAGAGTACTGCTTTCACCTATAAATAAGCCACAGAGCAACTGTATTGCAGGATCACATGACGGCTGGTTCGAGCCGCTTGTCTTTTAAATATTTGTACAGTAGCTCGAAAAATTTATCCTTGTTGATGGGCTTGGCGATATAGTCGTCCATCCCGGCGTCAATGCATTTCTGCCTATCACCCTCCATCGCATTGGCGGTCATGGCGACAATAAGGGCATGCTGATCCGAACCTTGACGCTGCCGAATTTTCGCGGTGGCTTCGTAACCATCCATTTCAGGCATCTGGCAGTCCATTAGAATCATATCGTAGGATTGGGTTTCGAGTTTTTTGAGGACTTCGATTCCATTGATAGCTGTGTCAACCCGGCAACCTGCGTTTCGCAACATAGCGACAGCGAGCTTCTGATTGACAGGGTGGTCCTCAGCAACAAGAATGTGGGCATCAAATTGACATTTGGTGTTTCTCTTTTCATTTTGCACCACAGCACTGCTGGCCGACTCGGTATTGCTTTGGTGTGCAGCAACAGTAACATTCATATCCCACGCGTTAACCAGTGTGTTCATCAGAAGCGATTGCGAAACAGGTTTGATAAGATAAGCAGCTAGACCGACACGATTGAGTTGAGCGTGTTTATTGCGTTTTCCGACTGATGAAGCCATGATCAGGATTGTGTTCTTAAGCTGTGGATCACCTTTAATGGCTTCAGCAAGATCGAGACCATTCATAGATGGCATTTGATAGTCCAGAATAGCCATGTGGTAGGGGCGATTATTCGCTTGAGCCTCGCGAAGACGCTTTAGGGCTTGTTTCCCTGATCCGCATGTATCATTTTCGATGTTCCATCGTTTGAGCTGTTGGTGAAAAATCTTCCGGTTAAGCTCATGATCGTCAACAACCAGGATTCGAACATTACTAAGACTGCCGGTGGGAATCTCAATATCATAATTGCTTTCGTGGACCGGCAGCGTAAGATCAAACCAGAAACAAGACCCCTTATCCAGCTCTGATCGAACGCCAACCGCACCGCCCATCAGTTCCACCAGTTGTTTGCAAATAGCTAGACCCAGCCCGGTACCACCATACTTCCTGGACGTTGATGTATCCGCTTGCGTGAATTTACCAAAAACATAATCAAGTTTATCGGGCGGAATTCCAATACCGGTATCTTCTACTTCAAATCGCAGAGCAAAATCTCCATCACTTTGATCATTCGAAGTGATTGAAATCAGAACATGCCCCTTCTTGGTGAACTTAATGGCGTTGTTGGTCAGATTGATTAGAATCTGTCGGATACGATTAGGATCACCTACGAGAACGCGAGGTGTTTTTGGATCATAATGAATAATAAGCTCAACATTGGCCGCATCAATTTTCGGAGCAAGCACAGCAGCAACCTCTTCGACAGTCGCCCGTAAATCGAACGGAATATTTTCGATATCGAGTTGACCAGCTTCGATCTTGGAGAAATCGAGAATATCGTTAATGATGGTCAGCAATGCCTTGGCCGAGCCGGAAACGCTTTTGGCGAACTCACGTTGCTCTTCGTCGAGTTTGGTGTCAAGCAGCAACTCAGTCATCCCGATAACACCATTCATGGGAGTCCGAATCTCATGACTCATATTAGCCAAAAATTCGCTTTTAACACGTGAAGCGTTTTCCGCGGCTTCTTTGGCTTCCTGAAGCTGCTTCTCAACCAACTTCCGTTGAGTGATATCTTCCTTTACACTGAGAAAGTGAGCAATATTGCCTTTTTCATCGGTCATTGGCGCTACATAAGCCGATTCCCAGTAAGTATCCCCGTTTTTCTTTTTGTTCAGAAATTCACCGCGCCATTCTTTCCCCGCGGTGATTGTATCCCAAAGGTCTTGATATTTCTTCCATGAAGTTTGTCCGGATTTGAGTAATCGAGGATTCCTCCCTATCGCTTCTTCTGCGGTATAGCCGGTGATTTCGGTGAACCGGTCATTGACATATTCGATAGTCCCGTCGGTATCCGTAATAACAATAGAAGCCGGACTTTGTTCCACAGCTGTGGAGAGCTTTTTGATTTCAGCTTGGGCGGCCTTTTGCCTGCTCACATCTCTGCCCGTGCCATAAGCGATAAGAGGGTTGCCGTTGTCATCTTTGAGCAGACTGCCATGAAACTCATACTCAACTACTCCACCGTCTTTCGTAACGACTCGAGCTTCGACAACTACACGCCCGGTTCTCCAAACCTCCTCAACCCCTTTAAAAATTTTCTTGGCATCATCCTTATGAAAGAAATCCCAGCAGTGCATAGTGCTGATTTCTTCGTCGGTGTATCCGGTTACCTTTTCGATAACGCTATTCCAACAGAGTATTTTCCCAACACCGTCAAAGGCATAGAAAACATCCTGCAGCTCGTCGAGAACGCGTTCAGCAAAGGCTTCATCAAATTCCATACCATGCTGAGATAGATGAACCGAACCAATCAATTGGCTCACAATAAATGATGATTTCAGCTTGCTTAAGAGAAATAATACCGGCGCCACTAGGCCCAGAATCGTCATAAAACCAAGCGCAACATAGGTGAGCCAAGTCGGCAGGTAAACGCTGAGTGTCGTATAAAAATATCTATGAAGAATCACAAAGGCTGTAATGGCAACAGCCATGCTCAACACAACAACGATCAACGTGAAATGACGTCTCGAACCCTTTTTCCCCGTGATAGTACTGGCCTTGTTTCTCTCAGTCATATGTATTACTTCCACTTATCAATAATAGAAATCCCAGTAGCTGCGCCTGCAAGATACGCTTCACTGTCATCGACCTGGCATTATTGTGACTTTACAGGGATTAACAACTAGCTGACAAGGTTTGGATAAAATATTATCCTATGACCAACATTTATGTGGTTTGTTCATACTGGTAATGCGGATTTCCCCGGATTGCCATGCAATAGTGCAAGACGAAGGATTTATATTGGAGACACAAAGGCCGCACTATTGTTATCGCTGCGGTAAAATTGATAACAATATAGGTCCTTGATGTGAATTACTATCGCTATTTCATACCAAATAAATAGCTTTTAACTGTAATACACAACAGAACCTTTAGCCCCCCTTTAGCATCACGCGATGGTGGGTTCGAGTTGCTCTTTATTCAGGTATTTATGCAGCAGCTCGAAGAATTTAACCTTGTTGATAGGTTTGGCGATGTAGTCGTCCATCCCGGCGTCAATGCATTTCTGCCGATCGCCCTGCATAGCGTTGGCGGTCATGGCAACAATCAGAGTACGCTGATCTGAACTTTCACGCTGCCGAATTTTCACGGTGGCTTCGTAACCATCCATTTCGGGCATCTGGCAATCCATGAGAATCATATCATAGGATTGAGTTTCGAGCTTTTTGAGAACTTCGATTCCGTTGACAGCGGTATCAACTCGGCAACCTGCGTTCTGCAACATGGCAACCGCGAGCTTTCGATTGACTGGATGGTCCTCAGCGACAAGAATATGGGCATCAAATTTGTCCGGTTTTCTTTTCTGTTCTTTCTGGACAGCGTCATTGCCGGACGACTCGCTATCGCTTTGGTGTGCAGCAACAGCAACATTCATATCCCATGCGCTAACCAGTGTGTTCATCAGAAGCGATTGCGAAACCGGCTTAATGAGATAAGCAGCTAGGCCGACGCGATTGAGTTGAGCTTGCTTGTTGTGCTTGCCAACTGAGGAGGCCATGACAAGGATCGTATTCTTAAGCTGTGGATCGTCTTTAATCGCTTTGGCGAGATCAAGGCCGTTCATATGTGGCATTTGATAGTCGAGAATCGCCATGTGGTAGGGACGATTTTTGGCGCGAGCCTCGCGAAGCCGTTCGAGAGCTTCTTGGCCTGAGTTGCATGTGTCGTTTTCAATGTTCCATCGTTCGAGCTGTTGCTGGAAGATTTTTCGGTTGAGTTCATGATCGTCAACAACCAGGATTCGAACTTCACTGAGACTTCCAGATGGAATCTCAATATCATAATTGCTTTCGTGGACCGGCAGACCAAGATTAAACCAGAAACAAGACCCCTTATCCAGCTCGGATCGAACGCCGACCTCACCGCCCATCAGCTCCACAAGTTGTTTACAAATCGCCAACCCCAGCCCGGTACCGCCATACTTCCTAGACGTTGATGTGTCCGCTTGGGTAAACTTGCCAAATACATGATCGAGTTTGTCAGGCGGAATACCAATACCGGTATCCTCAACCTCAAACTGTACAGTCAAATTCCCGTCGTCTTGTTCTTGCGAACTGATTGAAATCAGGACATGGCCCTTCTCGGTGAACTTAATCGCGTTGTTAGCTAGGTTGATCAGCACCTGCCGAATGCGATTGGGGTCACCTATAAGAATCCGAGGAGTTTCAGGATCATAGTGAATAATCAGCTCAACATGGGCCGGATCAATTTTCGGAGCGAGAACCGCGGCAACCTCTTCGATAGTGGCCCGCAAATCAAACGGAATATTTTCGATTTCAAGCTGCCCTGCTTCGACCTTGGAAAAATCAAGAATATCATCAATAATGGTCAACAGAGCCTTGGCGGAACCGGAAACGGCTTTGGCGAAATCACGTTGCTCTCCGTCGAGTTCGGTGTCAAGCAACAGTTCGGTCATCCCGATAACGCCATTCATGGGAGTGCGAATCTCGTGGCTCATATTAGCCAAAAATTCGCTTTTAACACGTGAAGCGTTTTCCGCGGCTTCCTTGGCCTCTTTAAGCTGCCTCTCAACCAACTTCCGTTGTGTGATATCTTCCTTGACACCCAGAAAGTGAACAACATTGCCTTGCTCATCGGTCATTGGCGATATATAAACCGATTCCCAGTAAGTTTCGCCGTCTTTCTTTTTATTTAAAAATTCACCCCGCCACTCTTTCCCAGAGGTGATCGTCTGCCAAAGGTCTTGGTATTCCTCACATGAAGTGTGCCCGGATTTGAGTAATCGAGGATTCTCCCCTATCGCTTCTTCTGATGTATAACCGGTGATTGCGGTGAACCGATCATTGACATATTCGATTGTTCCGTTGGTATCCGTAATAATAATGGAAGCCGGGCTTTGTTCCACGGCTGTCGAAAGCTTTTTGATTTCCGCTTGGGCAGCCTTCTGCTCGGTCATATCTCGTCCTGTGCCATAAGCGACAAGAGGATTGCCTTCGTCATCTTTGAGCAGCAGTCCGTCAAACTGATAATCGACCAGTCGGCCGTCCTTGGTACGGAGCCGGGCTTCCAGACGATTGCAGGTGCCGGTTGCCCAAACCTCTTCGACACCTTTGAAAATTCTTATGATATCATCCTTTACAAAAAAATCCCAGCAGTGCATGCTGCCGATTTCTTCATCAGTATATCCGGTTGCCTCCGTGACAGCCCGATTCCAACAGAGTAATCGCCCAACACCGTCAAAGGCGTAAAAAAGATCCTGCAGCTTGTTGAGAACACACTCTGCAAAGGTTTCGTCAAATTCTATGCCCTGTTGGGCTAGATGGACTGAACCTATCAACTGACTGACGATAAAGGATGATTTCAGCTTACTCAGAACCAATAAGATCGGCAAAACTAGACTCAGAATCGTTATAACACCAAGCACCACATGGGCAAGCCAAGCAGGCAGGTAAGCACTGAGTGTTGGGTAAATATATTTACGGAGAATATCAATGGCTATAATCGCAACAGCCATACTGAGTACCACAACGATCAAAGTGAAATGACGCCGCGCACCCTTTCTCCCAGTAATGGTACTGACATTATTCTTTGCAGTCATATGTATTACACCCACTTGTCAATCGAATAGTTGTCCCTCAAAACATCACCACAGAATACGTATCGACATGAACCATCTGGGTCTTAATAGCTATTGACAACTCGAAAACAAGGTGGGCCTGAACATACTATCAGTTATAGCCTACGACCGATATCTATATGGGCTCTGAATGCTGACAATGCGGATTTCTCCGGATTGTCGTTCAAAATTTGAAGAAAAAGGATTTTAGAATTGGAGGTCTTAAGACCGCTATGTCAATATCAATATAGCAAGATTAAGAGTAATATAGGCCCTTCTCTGAAAAACCTACGCCTACGGGCGGTCTTCGGCGGATTCTGACAGATGATCCCAGGGGACAGGGACAATCGCTAAAACAGCGCAAAATCTCCGATTTGATGCAACGAAAAAGCGTCCCCCTCCCCAAAACCCAACTGCCCGAGGTGGGACTCGAACCCACACCTTGTTGCCAAGAGGGGATTTTAAGTCCCCAGCGTCTGCCAATTCCGCCACTCGGGCAAGTCTTTTAAGAATAAAGACTTATACGATTCACTTACTTTTGCTCGTAGCCTTGTGCGTTTGCTGCACATTTGCGGCCTGCTTAGTTCTTCGCCACAGCCGAAACTCGTATCTATAGCGACAACTTACCCCACATAATACACTTAGATACCAACATAGGTCAACGCCAAAAAGACCGCCGGCTAACTTTCCGCGTTTAATTTCCCCAGCTTGGCAACATCCCCAAAAATCGGCCCGCCCGCCATTAAACCAAGGCACAAATTTGCTTTTTGCGGTTCTTGTGCTATCATTATAATAGAACGGTGAGTGTGACGCACGACTCGATGTCGACACATAATGAGACGTTTAATCTATAAAAACGTCTAAAGCGTTGGCGGGATGTCCGTTGGGTTTACGTCGTGCTCACCGGATTTTTTTTGCGCTGATTGCGTCCTGGCTGCCCTATTTGTACCCTTCCCAAACCATCATCTAGCAACTAGATACTGTGCGCAAAAAAACGACCGACGTTTCCAGGGAAAAATCGGCCGTTGTTTTATGCTCTAATTCGTAAATATCGCTTTAGCTGCTGGCTCCGGACTTCTCCAGTTTTTTGCGCTCAGCGATAATTTCTTCCGCGATTTTCTGTGGTACTCGCGCGTAACGTGCCATTTCCATGGTAAAAGTCGCCATGCCCTTGCTCAAACTGCGTACTACAGTAGCATACCCGAACATACTCGCCAGCGGAACTTCCGCACGGACAACCACAGACATGCCCCGCGCCACAGTCTCCAATACAATCCCGCGACGACTGTTCAGGTCCCCTACCACTGTGCCTTGGAACTCGCTCGGAGCTTCTACTTCAACGGTCATAACCGGCTCCAGCAGACAAGGCTTGGATTTGCGAAACGCTTCTTTGAACGCGTCGCGCGCGGCGATTCTAAAAGCCATTTCGCTCGAATCCACAGTATGGTAAGAACCGTCATCCAGACAAACCTTACAGCCAACAATCTCGTATCCCGCGACAGGACCTTCTTGCATCGCCGCTTGGAAACCTTTGTTGACCGCTGGTATATACTCCGACGGAATTCGTCCGCCGGTAATATTGTCCTCAAATTCATAGCTGCAATCTGAATCAGCGTCCAAAGGCAGCAACCGCCCCACAACATGGCCGTATTGCCCCGAACCGCCGGTTTGCTTCTTGTGCTTGTAATCGAAAGCCGCTTCAACTGTCGGCGCCTCACGATAGCTGACGCTCGGCCGCCCCACCGCGACATCAGCATTATACTCACGCTTCATCCGCTCAACATAAACATCCAAATGCAGCTCGCCCATACCAGCGATAACCGTCTCGCCCGTTTCCGGATCAGTCGATACGCGGAACGTCGGGTCTTCTTTCATGAAACGATTCAACGCTTTGCCCATGCGGTCTTGTGCCGTGGAGTTCGCGGGCGTTATCGAAAGACTAATCACCGGATCAGCCACAAAGATACTTTCAAGCGAATAATTCGCGCCTTCGCCGCAGAACGTGTCACCGCTGGCACAATCAATACCCAACATCGCTACAATGTCACCAGGCCCAGCTTGAGGCACTTCCTCGCGATCATTGGCGTGCATCTTCAAGATACGACCTACCCGAACCATCTTGTTCGTACGAGCGTTGCGATATTGTTGCCCCTTCGCCAAAGTACCTTGATATACTCGAGCATAACTCAATTGCCCAAAGGTCTCATCCACAATCTTGAATATCATCGCCACCAGAGGCGAATCCGGATTGCAGTCCAAAGGCGTCTCCGCGCCATCGTTATCGTGATCGCGGGCAAAACTGGTTCGATCCAAAGGACTGGGCAAATACCAGCAAACCGCGTCCAACAAAGGCTGAATACCTTTGTTCTTAAAAGCCGTACCCATCATAACCGGCACGATATCGCGATTGACTGTTGCTTCGTGCAATACTTGGCGAATCATCGCCGGCTCGATCGCCTTGTCTTCCAAAAGCATTTCCATTAGCTCTTCATTGAACATGCTCAAATTTTCCAGCATTTCATGACGAGCCGCCTCAGCCTCTTCCACATAGCCTTCGGGAATCTCACTCCATACAACATCTTCACCGCTGACGCCTTCAAATGTCGCTGCTTTCATCGTCACCAGATCCACCACACCGACAAAATCTTCACCCAATCCCATAGGTATCTGGATAGGCAAAACATTAAGCCCCAGCTTCTCTGCCATTTCATGGCAAACCCGATCCGGATCCGCGCCGATGCGGTCCATCTTATTAATAAACGCTATTCGAGGTACTCGGTAGCGCTTCATTTGCCGATCAACCGTCACCGATTGGCTCTGTACACCGCCCACCGAACAAAGCACCATCACAGCGCCATCCAAAACCCGCAGCGATCTTTCCACTTCAACAGTAAAATCAACGTGTCCGGGAGTATCGATCAGATTTATCGTATGGCTATTCCAGCTCACCTGTGTCGCCGCCGAGGTAATCGTAATACCCCGTTCACGCTCCAGGTCCATGAAATCCATCGTCGCTCCGCCGTCGCCCCCGCGAACCTCCTGCATACGATGAATACGCCCGGCATAGTAAAGCATACGCTCACTCAATGTCGTCTTGCCAGAGTCGATATGCGCCGATATGCCAATGTTTCTCATTTTCGCCAACATCTCAATCTTTTCCTTCACGAACAACGAGGTTCTGTCTTCTGTTAATCTCTAGTTACAATGTCAGTACCAACTCTGCCGCCGACTCTATAAACGCCGACAACAGACTCAAAACAACAATATTCCCACACCGGTATAAATCGTGGGGTGCCCACCCTATATCCCCCGACCCAAAATACAGGCCAAGAACAGTTAGTATATCGCGCAAATCGTTATAATGCAAGATATTTATTGTGATTTTTTCGCCCCCAAACCGCGGTGGTTCCAAAAACACCCTAAAACCCTTCCTCTTAATCATGCCATACCGCCATAAATCTCTGTAAAACAGCATTTTACATCACTAGCAAACCCTCCGGCTACCGCTTCACTATCATCACTTGAGTTTCAATGATCTTTCAAGTATTCTCCAATAAGGCGTAACCGCAGCCCGCTGCAACACATAAACCCAGAAATACTTTGCCCTATGATCACCTTGTGTTGTACCATGTTGCTTAATGATAGTTTTTAACACCAAGGAATATAGCTTGATCCTAGCCCTAACCGACACCGCCATAGCAGTTGGCGCAGCAATTTCTCTAGTCGTCGGAGTCCTGACAGGCATCTTCGGCGTAGGAGGCGGCTTCATTCTTACCCCGGCGATGATCATCCTCCTGGCCGTCGCCCCCAGTACGGCTGTCGGCACCGGTCTGGCGACCATACTATTCACCAGCACCTTGGCAATGTGGAAACGACGCAATACCAACACCATCAGCTTCAAACTCGCTTTCATAATCTCCACCGGCAGCATCGCGGGAGTATTCATCGGCCAGTGGTTGCTGGGCCAACTCAATAGCTTCACCATTACCATAGCAGGTAATGAACAACCGGCAGTCAAATACATATTAATCTGGGCTTTCTTGGCGATGTCTTTGACTATCACCATGGTGGTATTGTTTGATATTCGCCATCCCACCAGAGAAGCTCAGCGAAAACACGCCGGCTATCTCAAACGTTTCCGCCTTGGTCCCCGCGTAATCATACCAACGCTTGATAGAGCTACACTGCCTATTATACCGCTTGTTATGATCGGGATCGGCATAGGCTTCATGACCGGGCTTATGGGCATCGGCGGCGGCGTGTTGCTATTACCGATCTTAATATACCTCGTTGGATTAGAACCCGTAAAAGCCGCGGGAACATCTTTGGTCTTGGTTTGGATTTCCGCTGCCGTCGCCGTGGGAATAAACGCTGACAACGGCAACATCGCCCCCAAACTGCTCATCGCCTTGATCACCGGCGGACTCATCGGAGCTTACATCGGAACCATAATCGGCCTAAAACTCGACAGCCATAAAATCCGCACCTATTTCTTCTACGTCATCATCGCCTCTATCGTTTTGATAGCCTACAAAATCATCGCCATGACATTCGGCCTAGGAGCTTTAGCCACCTAAACTATGCCACCCTTCACCTTACTCATTAAACCCGCCGGCCCCGACTGCAACCTCAATTGTGCCTACTGCTTCTACACTCGCAATGCCCTTTTCAAACCCCGCCCCTACCGTATGAGCGACGCCATCCTCGAACGCCTAATCCGCGACTATCTCCAACTGCGATTCCCCGTCAGCAGCTTCACTTGGCAAGGCGGCGAACCTACTCTCATGGGCCTGGACTTCTATAAAAAAGTCATCGAACTCCAAAAACAACACGGCATCGACGGCCAAGTCGTAAGCAACGCCCTCCAAACCAACGCCGTTCTACTCGACAGCCAATGGTGCCGATTCCTCGCTCAGTACAACTTCCTCGTCGGCATCAGCCTCGACGGCTCCAAAAAAATCCACGACTTCTACCGCACCAATCACAGCGGCGCCGGCAGTTTCAACCAAGTCGCCCAAGCCATCGACTCCTGCCGTCAAGCCAACGTCGATTTCAACATCATAACCCTTGTAAACAACCACAACGTCAAATGCCCCGACCAACTCTGGGACTTCTTCGTCGAACAGGGTTTCAATTTCCTCCAATTCGTTCCCTGTGTCCAACCCGATCCCGATCATCCCGGCCGCCCTGCCCATTTCGCTGTGTCGCCCGAGGAGTTCGGCCAATTCATATGTCGCATCTTCGACCGCTGGCTTCAGCACGGCCCGCGAAAAGTCTCCGTTCGTCTGTTCGACACCATGCTAAGCCACATCCTCACCGGCCGCCACACCAACTGCACCTTCGCTCAGCGCTGTAACGACTACATCGTAGTAGAACACAACGGCGAGACCTTCTGCTGCGACTTCTTCGTCAACGAACAATGGAAGCTCGGCAATATCATGAACACCCCCATCGACCAAATATTCAACAGCCCCCGTAAAAAGGAGTTTGCCGACAATAAACGCCGTCTCGCCGACCAATGCCTCATCTGTCGCTTCCACCAAATATGCCGAGGCGGCTGCCTAAAAGACCGCTTCGCCCTAACCAACGACTACCATCAACCCAGCTATCTCTGCCCCGCGTACAAGCAATTCTTCCAACATGCCCTGCCCCACTTGCAGAACATCGCCCAAGAATTCCGCGCCGAGCAAGCCGCCGTCAACAACCGTAAACCTTCAGCCCGCCGCTCCCGACGGCGACGCAACCACTAACCTCATACTTCTCGGAGAGCCTCAGTGAAAACCATCAAGTTCGGACTTATCGGAATAGGCCTAATGGGCCGCGAATTCGCCAGCGCCGCCGCGCGTTGGTGCCATCTGCTCGATATGGACCTCCGCCCCGAAATCGTCGCCTTGTGTTCAGCCAATCCATCCGCCCAACGCACCGATTGGTACACCAACAACTTCCCCACTATCAAACAAGTCACCAATGATCACCTACAACTCCTGGCCAACCCGCAAGTCGATGCCGTGTATTGCGCCGTCCCTCATCATCTTCATCAGCAATTCTACTGCGACACCATCACGGCCGGAAAACACCTCCTTGCCGAAAAACCATTCGGCATCGACCTGCCCGCTTGTCAAGCCATCATCGCCGCTATGCAAGCCAAGCCCGAAGTCCTTGTACGCGTCGCATCGCAATACATCTTCTATCCCGCCGCCCAACGCATTCTCGAAATGATCGACCAACAGCGTTTCGGCCGGATTATCGAAATCGACTCCGGCTTTTGCCACTGTTCCGATCTCGATCCCAACAAACCCCTAAATTGGAAACGCCAAGTCGAATTCAACGGCCTATACGGCAGCATGGGAGACCTCGGCCTCCATATCGCCCTGCCCTGCGCCCGCGCAGGCTACGAACCAATCCAAACCAACGCCATCTGCTCCAACATCATCACCCAAAGACCAGACCCACAAACCGGCCGACCCGTCCCCTGCGAAACCTACGACAACGCCAATCTCCTCACCAAACTGCGCGACCCCAAAACCGACCAAACCTTCCCCTGGACCCTGCGAGTCAACCGAATAATGCCCGGAGAAAAAAACTCCTGGTATTTCGCTATCCACGGCACCAAGGCCTGCGCCCGCTTTTCCCTTAAAAACCCCCGATCACTCGAAATCCTCGAATACGCCGGCAAAGAACAAGCCTGGCAGCAGATTGACACCGGCTTCGAAACCGCCTATAAAACCATTACCGGATCAATCTTCGAGTTCGGCGCGCCCGACGCTTTCATGCAGATGATCGCCGCCTTTATGTACGAACTAGCTCACAATAAACCGCTCAACAATGCCGCCGCCTGCCCAACACCCCAAGAAATGCTCTGGGGCCATCGACTCTTCACCGCTGCCCTGAACTCCAACCAGAACCGTCAAACAATAACATTCTGACTTAAAGGAAACTAACCATGTCATTAACAGCCGGCGTCGCCTCCGCTACCATCAACCCAGCCAAACCAATGTTCCTCGTAGGCTATCCCCATGTGCCGCGAACCTCCACCGGTGTTAACGACCCCCTATACGCCAACGCCCTCTGTCTCGACAACGGCAAAAACACCTTGATCTCCATTGCCGCCGACATACTCTGGATATCAGCCGCCGGCACCAAACGTTGCCGCGACAAAATCACTGCCGCTACCGGCGTGCCTGCCTCACACATCCTTATCAGCACCAGCCACACCCATTCCGCCCCCATAACCCTCGACATGGTCGCCTGGCAAGACGACCCCGTCGTACCACCTGCCGATCCTGAATACATCGAATTCCTCGAAAACACCCTCGCCCAAGTCGCCATCCACGCCTACAACCAACGTACTCCCGCCTCCATCGCGGTCACCACCGCTCAAATCGAAGGCGTAGGCTGCAACCGTCACCATCCTGACGGCCCGCGTGACAGCGAAGTTGGTTTACTATACCTCAAACGTCAAGACAACAATCAACCGCTGGCTCTGCAACTAATCTATAGTATGCACCCCACCGTCCTGCACGAAGACTCAACCTTAATCAGCGCCGATTTCCCCGGTTACACCCGCATGCAAATCACCGAAGACCTGCCCGGCGTAACCTTGCTATACCACAACGGCCCGTGCGGCAACCTCAGCCCACGCTATCACGTAACCAGCCAAACCTTCGCTGAAGCTGATCGACTCGGCCGAAAGCTAGGCCAAGCCGTCGTAGCAGCCGTCCAAAAACTCCAAGACCAAGACTTCACCACCGACATCACCCTCGACGCCATCCAAAAACACCTTCAACTCCCAGCCCGCCAATTTTGTTCCGTCGCCGAAGCCGAAAAACTGCTCGCCGAATCCCGCGCCGAATACCAACGCCTAAAAGACCAACACGCACCTCACGGCCCAGTTCGCACCGCTGAGTGCGCCGTCTTTGGCGCCGAAGAACGCCTGACCCTCGCCCACGCTCAACAAACCGGAAAAGTCCAGCAAATCCATCAACAATACAACCCCGTCGAAGTGCAAGTTCTCCGTATCGGCAGCACCTACCTCGTCGGCCTTCAAGGCGAATGCTTCGTCGAGTATGCCCTCGAAATCAAACGTCACGCCCCCGCGAAAACCTTCGTCATAAGCCTCGCCAACGGCGAACTGCAAGGCTACATCGTCACCCCCGACGCCGTCGGATACGAAGCGGGCAACAGCTTTTTCCTACCAGAATCAGGAACGCTAATGGCTCAAGCCGCGATCGAAGGCATCAAACAACTTGAATCTTAATCGTATATGCAAAGGCTAAAGCTGTGACAAATCCTCAACAAACAATAATCCTGGCCATTGACTGCGGATCCACTAATTTCAAAGCCGCTGTTTTTGACCATCAACTTCAGCGCCTTGCCGAAGCGTCTGCGCCCGTCGAATACCTTATCCACACCCCTCAGCGCGCCGAACTCGACGCCGAACTCATCTGGCAGAAAACCATTGAACTAATCACCAATCTCTGCGATCACGCCGGCATCACCACCTCACAAATCACCACCATCTCCCTCACCAGCCAAGCTCAAACCTTCACTTACCTCAACGACCAAAACCAACCATTAATGCCTTTTATCAGTTGGCTCGATCAGCGCGGCAGCGAAGAAGCACAATTCATCCAAAAACAACTCAGCCCCCTGTTCCACCATCACTGCAGTTTTCCAACCCCCAACCAACTGCAGCTAACCAAAATGCTCTGGACTCAAAAGAACGTCCCAGGCCTGCTCACCAACGCCGCTCATCTGGTCTCCCTGCCCGGCTTCATCATCCGCAAACTAGGAGGCCCCAATCTCATCGACCGCAACCTCGCCGCTATGTCGGGATTGCTCTCACTTCAGTCCGGCCAATGGTGGCCCCAAGCCATCCAACTCCTTAACATCCCAACCAAACTGCTGCCTGAAATCATTGACGTCGGTCAATCCATACACGTGCTTAGTCCATGTCCCGATATTCCGCTATCACCCGATCTCACCATCGTATCCGCCGGCAACGATCAAACCGCCGGAGCCTACGCCAACCAAGCCCATGACGGCACCGTCATCGTAACCCTAGGCACCGCTTTGGTCGCTTATCGTTTCGCTGGAACTCAGCCAGGCCCCTATGCCCCCGATAGCGTCTGGGGACCATACCCATCCGGAGGCTTCTACGAATTGGCAGTCAGCAACTTCGGCTGCGAAGCTCTGGATTGGGCCCATCGACAAATTCTGCCCCAAACCAAAACCGCCGAATTCTTCGCCGCCGCTCAGCAGATTGACTCCCCAACAGACGACCTGCCCTTATTCTATCCTCACAAAATCGCCCAAAGCGACCCATGGACCACCGACGCATCCGTCCCCCAAAAAGCCTTCACCACACTAGAAGGCATTGCCTTCAACCTCCGCAAATTAATCAACTCCGAATTAGGCATCAAATCACCACCCAGCCTTAGCGTCACCGGCGGCGGAAACCAAAGCCCGTTTTGGCTCCAAATGATTGCCGACATTCTCGATTGTCCCGTAAATCGTGCGCCAGGCGATTCTCTTCTCGGAGCCGCCGCCATGGCAAAGCCACAAGCAATCGCTCACCAAAAACAAAACGAAAACACCATCAAACCAAACCCCAAGCATGCCGATTATCAGCAAAGATATCAGCGTTGGCTCAAAAATCTCTAGCACCCTTGACCATACCTAAAACCAACACCATGCAAAACCTCAATGGCCCCATCGCCTTCATTACGCTCACCGACCCCTCTATGCCTGATGCGCGCCCCTGACAGCTAAGCTTCTTTATTACAATCTTCGCAAATCTGCGGATAAAAACTCCCCGTTGCGCATTCCCGCTACCGACCAAACCGCGCAAAAATCACCACCCCAAAAAAATACCTTATTTCTGCGAATTTTCGCGTCATTTCTAAGCAAAACCCGTCAAAACCAACAAATTTCTATTCGTTTTTGAACGCCCCTTCTCACCCGTCCCACCACCGAGCGCTCCCGAAAAACCTTCGCGCATCTCACCTCCCGCCCATCTGCCCCCACCTACCGGTCATGCGCGCCCGTATCCCACGGAATCTCTCATTTCCGCGTCTCAATTCCGCGCGTTTTTGCTACCCCAACCAGAGCCCCAAGTGTCTGCCGAAATTGAATCCCTGACCCTTTGGTTGCGACTAATCAGCCCTACGTTTATCGGACCACCCTCTGCGGCCCCCACTTATCCTGCATATTTCTGCTCTAGCCCCAACCAACGCCCTATAAATCAAAAACCAACACATTCACCCGTCTTTTCAACCATGATAACCAAATATCCGCGGTCCATCGCCAATCCACTTACCCAAATAACCACATTATTCCCCCCAAACGAAAATACCCCCTTGACCAAACTCGATGCCACAGCCCAAACCAGCGAAAAACCCACCTAAATGTCATTTCCTTAATGGTCGATACTCTATTTAGCCCCCGAGTCGCAAGCTCGGACCCCCAACCATCAGGCGCCTGGACGATGAAATTCACTCATCTCCTCCACGAAGAACGGTTGGAGTCGAAAAAGCGTAAGGGAAAAGATAATAACAAAATCGTTAAAATCCGCGGATTAACCACGAAAGTGTAAGAAGGTATTATGAATACCACTGCAGTGTCATACGACCGAAAACAACGAAAAATACTAGTCGTGGATGACAGCCAAGTCAATCTCATGCTGCTCAAGGTTCACTTGGAACGCATGGGCTTACAACCACTGCTGGCTGAAAATGCCAAAGATGCCATCAAGCTGGCTCAGGAACATCTGCCTTCTGTCATCCTGCTCGACGTCATGATGCCCGATATCGATGGCTACGAAACCTGCAAAAAACTCAAGAGCGATCCCCAAACCGCCAACATTCCCGTCATATTTCTATCTGCCAAAGACCAAACCGTTGACAAAATCACCGGCCTGCAACTCGGAGCCGTTGACTACATCACCAAGCCATTCGATCCCGGCGAGTTCAAAGCCCGACTCGGACTCATTCTGCAAATGGTCTCACTGCAAGAGCAGTTAATATCTCGCGCCAACACCGACGAACTAACAAGCCTAATCAATCGACGACACTTCAGCGAAATTCTCGAAAGAGAAGTGCTCAGAGCTAATAACGATCATAACCATCTGTCTCTTGTCATGCTCGACATCGACCATTTCAAAAGCTTCAACGATATATATGGCCATCTCGGCGGCGACGCCGTGTTGCGACAAGTGGCCGAAGTCTTTCGAAACAATGTAGCGCCTTTGGATATCGTGGCGCGATTCGGCGGCGAAGAGTTTGTTGTTATCATGCCCAAAACTCCTCTTGATAAGGCCGTCGCTGCCGCCGAAAAACTACGCAAAATTATCGCTGAATGCCGGTGGAAAATATCCGCTGAGGCCGTCACTGTCACTGTTTCCATGGGAGTCGCCAACATCGACGGCATCAGGCATTGCAGCCCGGAAGAACTCATCAAAACCGCCGATACCGCTCTTTATATCGCCAAACGCCGCGGACGAAACCGAACCGTCTCCGCCGCCGAAATTGAACGCTCTAATACCAACTCCGACCAAGATTGCATAATGGCCCGATTCACCCAGCAAATCAGCAAACTTTCTCAACAACTGCGCGTTCAAGCAATCAAAGTCATCGGGAACTTCGGAGATAATTCGCCTCAAAGCCTCGCAATCGCCGAACATTCCCACAATGTCGGCGCTTACGCCCTGGCTATCGCTCAACAGTTCAATCTCGACGATACGTTCATCGACGAATTAACCACCGCTGCCGACTTCCATGATATTGGCAAGCTCATTATCGAAAAAGACCCTCAAACCTACAGTCAACAGCAACACCCTGAACTCGCAATTAAAATCATCGAACCTGTAGGAATATTCCAGCGTGAACTGCAGTTCGTCCAACATCATCACGAAAACTTCGATGGCTCCGGTTACCCCGACAAACTGCAAGGCCGAAATATCCCTTTTGGCGCCAGAATCCTAGCCGTTGCCAACGCCGTCGACAATATCGTCAGAACCACACCCGACCAGAATCCGATCGATCTTGATTCTGTCATCAAACAAATCAGTCAGCACTGTGGCACCCGGTTCGACCCCGACGTCGTGGACGCTTTCATCAAAGCCGCTAACCAACAACAAGACAATTGGCCGATTACCACCCAGAAAGTCGCTTTCTTAATATCATAGATTAAGACCACCCCAATCATCAGCCTGCCTCCAAAGCTCATGTCACCCTCGACCTCTGGACTTCCCCTAACCCAAACCACTCCACTTAATAACCGCTCGCTCCCCGCAAATAATACCAGCCGAATAGTCCGATAAAATAGTAAAAATTTCCCTATGTTTTTTGTTTTTTTGCTTGTCATCCCCTTCGGCACCCACTATTATCCTGAGTCTCGAAGGTGTTCACAGGCCTACCCCGCAACGTCGGCCCAAAGACACCTAAATATAATGTGAACTTGGGGTTGTAGCTCAATTGGTTAGAGCATCGGACTGTCGATCCGAAGGTTGCGGGTTCGAGTCCCGTCAACCTCGTTCCGCAAAGCCTTGTAAGCGAAAAACTTATAAGGCTTTTGTTTTGCGCCTTCACTTTTTCATTGTCCATCAAAATCAGAGATAGATAAATGAAGAAAAACCATCCCCTTATGAAAGCTCGATGGATTTGGCCGATTGCGTTCAAGCATACGCTGAATAGTTACGTCCAATTTCGCCATGATTTCAAACTGAAGGCCGTGCCTCGAAAAGCGCCTTTCTATATCTCCGCCGATCAATCGTATGTATTCTACCTGAATGGGAAATATGTTGGCCGAGGGCCTGCGCGAGGATATCAGGAGAGTTGGCCTTACGATGAATATGACATCGCCGGGATACTTCAAAAGGGTAATAACTGGATTAGTGTTATTGCCTATAATCCCGCAGCAGGAAATTTTCAATATCGTTTTGATGGACGGGCCGGTTTCATCTGTGCCGGTCAATGGGGAAAAACCGAAGTCTATTCCAATAATCAATGGCGGTGC
Organism: Sedimentisphaerales bacterium; assembly: GCA_016928435.1. Taxonomy (GTDB): domain Bacteria; phylum Planctomycetota; class Phycisphaerae; order Sedimentisphaerales; family SM23-30; genus JAFGKT01. Next base: position 46,267 of record JAFGKT010000070.1, read on the forward strand.
CGGTTCGCCCCTCAATACAATACCCCTCAGACGGACAAACTCTCTTTTCAACTTAATTACCAAGAATGGGTCAACGCGAAACAGAATGATAATTCTTGGATATCCTCTTCCCGAGCGCCAAAGGATGAGACCTGGAAAACGGTTGAGAGGGCTTGGCCTTTCGGCGTAATGCCTTGGCACGATATGGAGCCCAGAGGTATCCCAAACCTCACCAGCGATATCATTCCCTACGAAAAGACTCAACACACTGCCCAAGGCAAATGCCTCAGCCGATGGCAGGACTACAAGAATTTGTTCCATCCATGGTTCCAAGAGCAAAGCGTTCTCAAGTGGGTTCCTGCAGATAAAGGTAGGAGGACCGCCTCTGGACTGGAATTCATCCTACCCAAAGCTGGTGCGGGAAAGATTGCTGCCGTCTCCTGCGACCTGACAATACCACGATTCGGCACACTCATTGTTGAGGCCGAAGCTCAGACTAACGGAGAAACTATTGACTTCTTCTTCACCGAGGGCCAATCTGAAGACGGTCGCCCCTTGATTGGTGAGGAAATTACTGACGGCTGCGAAGCGTCAATGGTGGCCAGGATTGTCCTGCCCAAAGGTAAGTGCCGCTACGAGTTCTTCCAAATGATAGGGCATCGCACTGTCGTTGCCATAGCTCGCGAAACCAAAGGCGATGTGAAGCTTAAGCTTTCAATGAGACATTGCGTCTATCCCTTCGCGATCAAAGGATTATTCGAGTCAGGTGATGAAATACTCAACGGCATTCACCGAATATCTGTACAAACACAGCAGGTATGCTCGCTTGATAGTTACGTTGACACACCTTGGCGCGAGCAAGCGCAATGGTGGGGCGATGCGCGCGTACAGGCCATGAATACCTTTTTCATGAGCGGAGACACTCGCCTTCTCACCCGCGGCATTCGCAGTATTGCCCAGCAGGAAGTCCCCAACGGCCTAACGTTTGGCCACGCGCCCACAATCTCGTACAATTGTATTATCCCTGACTTCTCCCTCATTTGGATAATGACCATCTGGGACTACTTCTATCAGACCGGCAAAATTGACTTATTTGTTGAGCAACAAGATAGAATCAATCGACTCCTGCATTACTTCGAAAATGATGCCATGGGCAAAAACGGATTGCTAACGACTGATCCTCGCTATTGGCTGTTTCTCGATTGGACTGATATCTACCGCGAAGACTCGTCTTCACTGTACAATCTCTGGTATCTGCAAGTTCTGCAGAAGCTCTGCGTACTTGCCGAGGCTGCAAGCGACACAAATGCCAAAAAATCCTTCGAGCAGATACGAAATCGCCACGAGAAACGTATTCTTCAGTCACTGTGGGATCCGAAAAAGAAAATGTTCTATGACGGCGTAACCACAAAAGGCAAGAAGATAAGACAATATTCCGTGCATACCCAAGTTTTGGCTATAATGTGCGGACTTAAACCTCACGCCCATCAGGAAATGATCGCAAACTGCCTCTTGCCTTATCTGCGAGGAGAGCAACTTGATTCAGCCCGGCCCAGCGGCTACTGGGTCACATACGTATATGATGTCATGGAAATGAAAGGCCGAGTCGAGGACGTACTAGAGCATATCCGCAAAAATTGGAAGGGGATGATCCCCTGGGAAGGATGCTGGGAATTTATCCCCGATTCCAACAACCAGCATTGCAGATTCGGAAACCAATCGTTGACTCATGCTTGGAGCGCCCACCCTATCTATCATTTGACTAGAATCGTGGCCGGCATTAGACAAAACGACATCGCGTGGAAGAAGATCATTTTTTCGCCGCTATTGGACAAAAATATCGCCCACGCCAAGGCTGTTGTTCCTACACCCAATGGCAGAATCGTTTCTTCCTGGAGATACCACCAAGACAAAGGATTTATGGTCCGCTTACAGCTTCCACAAGATGTCCAAGCAACCGTCATGATTCCCAACAGCAATCACAAAACCGTGACCGGCACAAATTCTTGGATCATCCCAGCAGACCCGCAGCAATAAGATCCCGCGATAACAATAGGCTGTCTGACCCCCTGCAACTCACACAGCCAAAACGTACTCTCTAACGCTTCCGCACCGCGAAAAACAAACTTTCACGCCAGCAAGGCACCACATAAAACATCCCCCGCACCGTCTTCTTAATCCAATTCCCTAGCCCCTTCTCCGGGTACAGATTCCAATAATTATGGTACTCCAACTTCAGCAACTCAAAACCATGCTCACTGAAAATCGCTGCTAAATCACTCTTGCTGTAAAACCGCACATGCTTCATCCAACGTTCACTTGCCAGATGACTCTCACTATACTGCTCAAAATTCCCCTTACCCATAATGCTCTTCAACACCACCCCAATATTCGTCGCGTTAGGTGTAGAGCCAATAATAACCCCGCCCGGCTTTAATATCCGCTTGGCCTCAGCGATTATCGAATGCGTCCAAACCATATGCTCCAATACTTCCGTCATCACTACCAAATCAACCGTATCCGCCTCCAAGCTGCACCGGCTAGGCAATTTGCTCACATAATCGAACATCTCAAAACGCGGATCAAGATTCACCCCTTCCAACGACAACCCCATCTTCTTCCCCGCCTCAACCAATTCACTGCCCGCCTCTTCGCTGCATAACCCCAAATACTCATAGCGATCCCGTATCCCAGCCACTTCCATACCAATCGCGAAATTGGGCGGCAAACAACCCATATCCACCACCCGTCCTCGCTCACAAAACCCAACTATCTCTCGCAGCGCCCGCCATATCCGCCGTTCCGTCCCGTGTATGTGCCACTTTGTCTCAGGATGCGCCTTCACATACCGCTGCATCCGCTCATTAAACGTTGCAAAATTCACCAAACTGTTCTTAATGCTGGTTTCTTCTAACAATGCTTTTACCCTATATCAATTGTAAAACTAAACAACCATCTTCTTCATAGACCATCGGCAACCTACCCCCCTATACCTTATTATACAAGCGATTTAACCTCAATCCATACCGCCACAGCCCAACGCCCTCCATAAACCCTTAACGAAACACGCCTTAAATCTAATACCCCCTCGCCACTCACACCCTATACTCCCCTCTTGCTACCCAATACCCCTCTCGCTATAATACAGTATTTTGCAGTAACAACCGTTGTTGTCAGGTTTTAGCATATGGACACCAAATACATTCGTAACTTCTCCATCGTCGCCCACATCGACCACGGCAAAAGCACCCTCGCCGACCGTATGATGCAGATCACCCACACCGTCACCCAACGTGAATTCCACGAGCAGCTCCTCGACGACATGGACATCGAACGAGAACGAGGCATCACTATCAAAGCCTCAGCGGTCACCATGGCCTACAAATCCGAAGGCCAAGAATACATGCTCAACCTCATCGACACCCCCGGGCACGTCGATTTCCATTACGAAGTCTCCCGCGCAATGGCGGCCTGTGAAGGTGCCCTCCTTGTAGTTGACGCCACTCAAGGCGTCCAAGCCCAAACCGTCGCCAACGCTTATCTCGCCGTCGAAGGTAATCTCGAAATCGTACCCGTCATCAACAAAGTTGATCTCCCCGGCGCCCAACCCGACATGGTCGCGGAGGAAATCGAACACATTCTAGGCCTACGCAAAGAAGAATGTTTCCTCGTCAGCGCCAAAAGCGGCTTAGGTGTCGAAGAACTGCTCGAAGCCGTCGTCACCCTGCTGCCGCCCCCTGAAGACCATACGAACGAACCGCTCCAAGCTCTAATCTTCGACAGTCATTACGATGAATATCGCGGCGTCATATGCTACGTCCGTGTCGTGGCCGGCAAACTAACCACCGGCCAAAAGATCCGCATGATGGGATCGGGACGAACCTACCAAATCACCGAACTCGGCAAATTCGCCCCCCAAATGACCCGCGTCGCTGAAATCGGCACCGGCCAAGTAGGCTACGTCATCGCCGCTATCCGCCAACTCTCCGACATCACCATCGGCGACACCATCACCGACGACCTCCACCCCACCAACAAAGCACTGCCCGGCTATAAACCACCAATGCCCATGGTATTCTCCGATTTCTACCCCGGCACCAGTACCGACTACACCGACCTCCGCGCCGCCTTCGACAAACTCCGACTCAACGACGCCAGCTTTACCTTCGTACCCCAAAGCTCACCCGCCCTCGGCTTCGGCTTCCGCTGCGGCTTTTTGGGCCTGCTCCACATGGAAATCATCCAGGAAAGACTCGAACGCGAAAACGATATCGACGTCGTCCAAACCGCACCCACCGTCAGCTACGAAGTCGTCACTACCGACGGCCAAGTACTCCGCATCGATTCGCCCAGCCAAATGCCTGACCCATCCCAAATCGCTGAATTGCGCGAACCTTTCGTCCGCCTCGAAATCATCTTGCCCACCAATTGCATCGGCGCCATTATGAAACTCACCGAACAACGCCGCTGCAACCTAATCAAACAAGACTATATCAGCCCAACCCGCGTCATGCTCGAATTTAAAGCACCACTCGCCGAAATCGTTTACGACTTCTACGACCTGCTCAAAGGCGCATCACATGGCTATGGCACCATGGATTACGAACTCATCGGGTTCGAGCCGGGCGACCTCGTCAAAATCGATATCCTCGTCAATAAAATCCCCGTCGATGCCCTCTCGCTCATCGTCCACCGCAGCAACGCTGAGCCGCGAGGCCGTCGTATGCTCATACGCCTTCGTCGCGCCATTCCCCGCCATCAATTTGAAGTACCACTCCAGATCGCCATCGGCGGCAAAATCATCGCCCGCGAAACTATCAAAGCCTATCGCAAAGACGTCACCGCAAAACTATACGGCGGAGATGTAACCCGAAAAATGAAAGTACTCAAAAAACAAAAAGAAGGTAAAGCCCGCATGAAAAGCGTCGGCTCTGTAAACATCCCCCAGGAAGCATTCATGACCATCCTCGAACAAGAAGAATAAAACAGGACGGACTTGTCATCCACGTGCAGATGCCGAATCCAGTATAAAATAGTTTCCGTCGAAAGCGGTTTCCTTACCATAAAAAGCAAAACATGACCATCGCCCAAATCAAAACCTTCGTTTCCGCCCGCCTGCGCCGCTGCCGTCGCGCCATGGCCCAAAACCAAATCGACGCCCTCATTGTCGTCGATCCCCTAAACGTCCGTTACCTCACCGGCTTCTCCGGCGACTCCAGCATCCTCGTCCTCACTCCCAATCGCAAAACCTTAGTCACCGATAGCCGTTTCACCGAACAACTCCGCCAAGAGTGCCCCGGCCTACCCATCAAAGTCCGAACCGGCCCAATCGTACCAGCCATCGCCGAAGTACTCCAAAAAGCCAACCTCATCCCCGCCAAACCACACACCAAATCCCGCAAAAAACTACCTCATATCGCCGTCGAAGCCGACGCCGTTACCGTAACGCAATTCCGCGCTTTCAACAAAGCGATCGGCAAATCCCTAAAAGCCCAGCCCGGCCTCGTCGAAGACCTCCGCCTCTGCAAAGACCAATACGAAATCAAGCAACTTCAAAAGGCTGCCCGAATCGCCGAACAAGCCATCCAAGCTGCCATTCAATCGCTAACCCCAGGCATCACAGAGCAGCAGCTCGCCGCACGCGTCAACTACGAGATGATGACCCGCTCCGCGTCTGAGCCTTCATTCCCCACCATCGCCGCGTTCGGCCCCCACGCCGCACAGCCCCACGCCGTGCCCGCAAAACAAAAACTGAAAAACAACCACACAATCCTAATCGATTGGGGCGCATGCTATAACGGTTACAGAAGCGACTTGACACGATGCTGGGCAACAGGTAGAATCCCCCCGGCTTGGATCGAAGCCTATAAATGGCTCCTCGAAGCGCAAATTGCTGCTATCAAAGCAATTAAACCCGGCGCAGCCCTCGCGGACATCGATCGGGCCGCGAGAAATAATTGGCCTAAAGGGCTGCCCATGTTCGGCCATGGTACCGGGCACGGCATTGGCCTGGCTGTACACGAATCGCCCAACGCCGCGCCGAACGCTCAAGCAACGCTAGAGCCCGGCATGGTTATAACCGTAGAGCCCGGCGTATATATCCCCGGAAAATTCGGTATTCGCATCGAAGACGACGTATTGGTAACCAAAAACGGTGCAAAACTGCTCACACGGTTGCCCAAAAACTTGGAAAGTGCCAAGCTCGGCATATAAACCACTAATACGCCGAACCAGTAAAAATCGCCCAGCTAACACAATAGCGAAAGGTTAAAATATGGACGTTGATAAGATCAAGGAACTCATTGAGCTGATGAAAACCAATGATCTCAATGAGCTGAAAATCAAGGACGGCGAAACCAGAATCCTCTTACGCCGCGGCGCCAAGGGCAACCCGCAGATCATTCAAATGCCTCACCAACCTCTAACCGCCCCCATGCCTGCTCCCGCGGCCGCCCCAGCCGCTCCTGCGCCTGTCGCCGACGAAAACGCTGGTCTAATCGAAATCACATCACCAATGGTCGGTAGCTTCTATGCCGCGCCAAGCCCCAACGCTGAAAGCTTCGTCAAAGTCGGAGATCACGTTGACACCGACACCGTCGTATGCATCGTCGAGGCAATGAAGGTCATGAACGAAGTCAAAAGCGAAGTCAAAGGCACCATCAAAAAGATTCTCGCCTCTAACGGCCAAGCCGTCGAGTTCGGCACAGCATTGTACCTCGTCGAACCCGATTGAAAATACAACCATGTAGCCTCTGTAGATGGGCTTTAGCTAACACAGCATCTAAATTAAACCGAACAACTTTCTTTGGAGCAATAATAAATGTTCTCCAAAATTCTCATAGCTAACCGGGGCGAAATCGCCCAACGCATCATTCGAGCTTGTCGCGAACTCGGCGTCCAATCCGTCGCTGTATATTCCCAAGCCGACAAAAACATGCCTTATCTCGACCTCGCCGATGAAACCGTATGTATCGGACCAGCCGACCCAGGCGAAAGTTATCTCAATATCCCTCATATCGTCAGCGCCGCCGAAGTCACCAACGTTGAAGCTATCCACCCAGGATACGGATTCCTCGCCGAAAACGCTCATTTCGCCGAGGTCTGCCGCGACTGCAAAATACATTTCATCGGACCAGAACCCGAGTCCATGAAAATGCTCGGCGATAAGGTAACCGCCAGAAAACTCGCCCAAAAAGCCAAAGTCCCCATCACCCCCGGAACCGAAGACCCCGTCGAATCCGAGGACGACGCGGTCCAATTCGCCAACGAAATCGGCTATCCCGTAATCATCAAGGCATCAGCCGGCGGCGGCGGAAGAGGAATGCGTATCGCCCATAACGAAATGAGTTTACGCGTCGCCTTCCATTCCGCTAAAACCGAAGCCGCGGGCGCCTTCAAAAACGCCGATGTTTACATCGAAAAATATCTCGAAAAAGCTCGCCACGTCGAAATCCAAATCCTCGCCGATAAAGCCGGCAACGCCGTACACCTCTACGAAAGAGACTGCTCACTGCAACGCCGATATCAAAAAGTCATCGAAGAATCGCCCAGCCCCAATCTCAAACCAGAAGTACGCGAGGAACTCTGCAAAGCCGCCCTCCGTATGGTCCGAGCCGCAAACTACGTCAACGCCGGAACCGTCGAATTCCTCCTCGATGATAACGATAAATTCTACTTCTCGGAAGTGAACACTCGAATCCAGGTCGAGCATCCTGTCACCGAATTGGTCACCAATATTGATCTTCTCCAATGGCAGCTCCGCATCGCGTCAGGCGAACAGCTCAAACTCCGCCAGAAGGATATCAAACCTCAAGGCGTAGCCATCGAATGCCGAATTAACGCCGAAGATCCCGCTAATAAATTTACTCCCTGCCCCGGACGCATCGAAAAATACATCGCGCCAGGCGGACTAGGCGTACGAATCGACTCACACGCATACTGCGGCTGCGAAATCTCACCTCGCTACGACTCCCTAATAGGCAAAATCATCGTACATCGCCGAACCCGCGCCGAAGCCATCGCATGTATGAAACGAGCCCTACAGGAATACACCATCGCACCCATCAAAAGCACAATCCCATTATGTCTTGAGATACTATCTCATCCCCAATACGTTAAAGGTAATGTTGACACTGGTTTTATTGAAAGGACTTGGTAGAAAGAGAAAATGACTAAGATTCTCAAAGGTAACGCGGTAATTGGTCAATCAGGAGGCCCCACCGGGGTCATCAATCAATCCCTAGTCGGAGTAATCGAAGAAGTAGCAAAACACCAATGCTTCCAAAAACTTCTTGGCGCAGTACACGGAGTCCGAGGCATCATCAACGAAAACTTCATCGACCTCGATAATGTCCCTCAAGAACAGCTCCAAGCCGTCGCCAACACCCCTTCCGCAGCCCTCGGTTCCACCCGCGACAAGCCCGACCAAGATTACTGCAACAATATATTCGAAGTCTTCAAGAAAAACGATGTCCGCTACTTCTTCTACATCGGCGGCAACGATTCCGCCAGTACCGCCAACATCGTTAACGATCTCGCGAAGCAAGCTAATTACGACCTCAAGGTCTTCCATATTCCCAAGACCATCGACAACGATCTGCTCGTAACCGATCATTGCCCCGGGTACGGCTCCGCCGCGGCCTTCGTAGCGCAAGCCGTTATGGGCGACAACTTCGATAACCTCGCACTGCCCGGCATCAAAATCGATGTCGTCATGGGACGCCACGCCGGTTTCCTAACCGCCGCCGCCAAACTCGCGCAGCAACGACCCGACGACGGACCCCACCTCATCTACATCCCCGAAGCTCCCGTATCCATGGAGCAGTTCACCCAAGACGTTGTCGATACTTATGAACGTCTCGGTCGCTGTCTCGTTGTTGTCAGCGAAGGTATCTGCGACACCGATCACACACCATGGGCTGTAAAAATGGTCGAAGAAGCCGAAACCGACTCCCACGGCAACGTCCAGCTCAGCGGCAGCGGCGCACTCGGCGATTTCCTCGTCGCCCAAGTCAAAAAGAAACTCCCCAAAGCTCGCCTTCGCGCCGACACCTTTGGTTATCTCCAACGTAGTTTCCCAGGCATAGTCAGCGCTGTCGATGCCGCCGAAGCACGACAATGTGGTCGCGCCGCCGCTTCCGCAGCCGCCGGTGACGGAACCGATGGCAGCATCGCGATGAAACGACTCGGCAACGGCGACAAATACGCCATCGAAACCTTCGTCACGCCCCTAGATTCCGTCGCTGTCAAAACCAAATCTCTGCCCGCCGAATACATCAATAAAGCAGGCAATAACATCACCGACGCTTTTATCGAATACGTCAAGCCCCTCGTCGGAAAACTGCCCCAAGTCGGCTTCCTCCGCTAAAACGCTTCTGTGATGTAACTTGGTCAAAACGATAATCGGTGCGGCGTAATCACGCGTCGCACCGACATTTTTATTACCGACACAGCAAAAACCTAACCGGTGCCTATTATGCCATCCATAGAAACATTACGCTTTCTTACCGAAGACACCACCCGTAAAATCGCCGCCCAGTTCGGCACCCCAGTCTTCGTTTATCACGCTCCCACCATCGAAAAAATCGCCCAGAACGCTCTCGACTTCCCCAACGCGTTCGGCTTAACCGTCCGCTACGCCATGAAGGCTAACCCCAACGCCGCCATCCTCCAAATCTTCGACAAGCTAGGCCTCCACATCGACGCCAGCAGCGGTTACGAAGCTCAACGCGCCATACTCGCCGGCATCAAACCCGCCAAGATCATGCTAACCGCCCAAGAGATGCCCACCGACTTAGTCGAACTGGTCAAAAAAGGCGTTATCTTCAATGCTTGCTCCCTACGCCAACTAGACACCTTCGGCCAAAACTTCCCCGGCTCCGATATCTGCGTTCGTTTAAACCCAGGCCTCGGATCAGGAAGCACCAACCGAACCAACGTCGGCGGACCAGCAGCCAGCTTCGGCATTTGGCATCAAGACCTCGAAAAAGTCTTCCAAATTGCCAAAAAATACAACCTGAACATCAACAAGCTCCATACCCACATCGGATCAGGAAGCGACCCAGCCGTCTGGCAAAAAGTCGCCATCATGTGCCTCGATTTCGTCCGCAAATTCCCTAACGTCACCACCCTAAGTTTAGGCGGCGGATACAAAGTCGGACGCATGACTCATGAACCCTCAACCGACCTAAAAAAAATCGGACAACCTGTCCGCCAAGCCTTATTAGATTTCCACCAAGAAACCAGCCGAAAAATCCACCTCGAAATCGAACCCGGCACTTACCTGCTCGCTAACGCCGGCGCCCTCATCGCCACCGTCCAAGACGTCAATGACACCGGCCAACAAGGCTATCAGTTCCTAAAACTCGACACCGGCATGACCGACCTTCAACGCCCCGCACTCTACGGCGCCCAACACCCCATAATCGTCGTCCCTCAGCCCCAGTCGCAATCCGAAGAACTCAAACACTACATCGTGACCGGCCATTGCTGCGAGTCCGGTGACGTCCTAACACCCGCGCCAGGCGATCCCGAAGCTTTAATGCCCCGACTAATGCGATCCGCGCGGATCGGCGACCTGGTCGTCATCGAAGGAGCCGGAGCCTATTGCTCCGCTATGTGCGCCAAAAACTACAACTCATTCCCCGAATCCCCAGAAGTTCTGCTCCATGCCGACAACACATTCGCCCTAATCCGCCGTCGCCAAACTTTAGAACAAATAATCCAAAACGAACAACCCGCCTAATCTTTGTTATCCCCACGATCAAATTGTCATCCCCGCGCAGTCGCCGGATCCATCCCTGATGCCACGCTACCCCAACCAACCAACCATCCGCTCCAACAACAACCGCAACGCGTTGCCCCTATGTGATACCGCGTTCTTCTTCTCCGCAGGCAATTCCGCAACCGAACACTCCAATCCCGGCACATAAAACAACGGATCATAACCAAACCCGTTCGTACCTCGCGGCTCTCGCCCAATAACCCCGCGTACCTCACCCTGCACCTCTAACTGCACCTCCCCTCCACATACCAAACACAGCGCACAACAAAACCTCGCCCCCCTTCTATCGTCCGGCACATCCTTCAGCAACCCCAACACCTTCGCATTATTCGCCGCGTCCCGCTCCCGACTATTCTCACTATCGCACCCAGCGAACCGCGCACTGTAAACCCCAGGCTTACCTCCCAACGCCTCAATCTCCAATCCCGAATCATCTGCCAGCACCCAACCCCCTAATCGCTCACCATAATACAACGCCTTCTGCCTCGCGTTCTCCGCGAACGTCGCCGCCGTCTCTTCCGGCTCATCCAACACCCCAAAATCCCCCAACCCCTTAACCACCACATCACGCCCCGCCAACATCTCACGCAACTCCTTAACCTTCCCCCCATTCGTCGTAGCCAAAACCAACTCTTTCATACGCGTCATTTCCATTACCTCGTTTGCCTGTCAAATTAGCCCCCTGACCTGGGGTTTTAACTTTGAAATCACTCTAAAACCGCCCCTTCAGAAAAAAACCAAACATCAATCCAGACAACTAATAGTATGTCAACCATACCCAATCGTCAATCGCTTTCAAATTGCCACTCTTACCAAAACTTCTCAATAATCAACGCATTCCCTGCAGAAACTGGCAAAAAAGTGATTGTACGCAAAACTTATCATAAACCCCCTAACAATAAAAAGATATGCGACTATACTTTTAGCAGATACTACCGTTTTTACCTAGACAAAAGGAATGTTATACGGTAATATAGAATCTTCTATGTAGAATATCTACTATAGGCAAAACCTTTTGATTACTTGGACCGGCGAGAGAGACATGGTGTCTTTTTACGCCGGTTTTTTTATGCCCAAATGGGTAGGAGGAGAATGTCATGAAGCGATTAACCAGTGTTGCTCTAGCGGTCTTGATTCTTTTAGCTGTGAACTCCGTTCTGCAGGCAGCAATTGAATATATTGAATGGAACGATGGTGCTAGCCACACTATTGATACAGATCAGGAGTTCAAACGGTTCAAGTTAGACGATATAACGTCCCCGCCCAATCCCGGAACACATCTTAATCTGATAAGTGGCGGAAACATATTTATTCTTGAGATGTATAATAACGCCACCCTCAGCATGACTGGCGGAGAAGTATTAGATATTAGTGCAAGGGATAATTGCAGCATCACAATATCTGGAGGATATGCGTCCCAGGTGACCACATTCCAAAATGCCAATGTGACTGTGACCGGCGGAACACTAGAATATGCATCAGTATCCGACAATTCCGTCGTTACATTCTCAGGCGGAACCAACAATTGGTTCACTTACGCAAGTCGAGGCGGAACTATTCGCCTGGACGGAACTGGCTTCGCAGTCGATGGTCAGCCTCTTTCTCAAGGTGACAATGTTCGTGATCTGGGACTAACTACCGGCACTATCACAGGTACGCTAGCCGATAATTCCCCCTTTTCAACCTATTTCACTCTAGATAACGGCAACATCATAATCGTCCCCGAACCGCTAACGCTATCCCTCCTAGCACTTGGCGGCCTGATCATCCGCAGAAAAACTAATCGCTAATCAAAGCAATCCGGCAGCGTGGGTAACCCTTTGCCCACGTTGCCATTTCTATTAGCTACAAGCACCTCACCCACACCCAGCACTTAAAAAGGCCCTTCCTCCCAAAAAGTATCCACATTCACCAGCACCGGCCGGATCGGCGTCCGCGTGCTGCCCCCCATCCCATCATGACCAACATTATAAACCACTCCGCCATTCTCATAACGATATTCATACCGGTTAATAAACGCCTGCACCAAAGGATTTACCACCTGCTGCAATTCGCCGTTCACGTAAGCCGTCTGCACCACATCCCTCGGAAAACACCCCACAAAAACGCGCGACTCTTGATTGCCATGCACTAAGTACGCCGTCTCGCCCTCCGCCCGCAGACTCTCCACCGCCCGCACCGCGTCCGCCTTGCGATCGTAATAGTCTTCTTCCGGCACATTATAATACGTCGCTATCTCTAAACTGTACCCGCAGTTGTTTTCAAACAAATCCCAATCGCGCGGTATCGGCGGATTCGGCCGCGGAATATTGTATATATAACAAAACTGATAACCACCCGCGTCCATCGCTGCGTAATTGTTTCGCACCACCCCAAACGCCCGCTCAGCCTCCTCATACCGGTTAAAATGCCCATAGCGTACACTCACCCCCGTATCCGTCTGCTCAAGCCAAACATCCGAACTGCCCAGCACCCCTTGCGCCCGCGCCTGCAAACCTTGCGCTTCGTACCAACCTTCCGGCAAATACTCCGCCAAAACAATCGTAAGCGCCGCGTCCTGCCCACCACTCGCCCCCATAGTTCGCCCCGGAACCCGCCCCCGATCAGGCACCGCCTCACCGCCACC
>JAFGKT010000071.1 GCA_016928435.1 Sedimentisphaerales bacterium
CTTATCTATGGTGATAAGGATTATAATATATATTTTAATGGAAGTATAGGCTGTTTGGGCAACACGCCCTGAGAGCCCATCCTACATAGCTTCCACGGGAATTGTAGCATAAGGCGTAAGAAAAGTTAAGAGGGTAAAGGAAGTAGAAGAAAATAGTCTGCCGGGAGCGGGCGGGGTACATCAACATATGCAGTAGCACATGGGAATTTGAGACGTGATGGTTGACGATTTTACTCACGCGGAGACGCGGAGAAGAATTAGAGGGCAGCATGGGCTGATGATCCCATCCTACATAGCTAACGGGCAATACAAAGAACAAAAACATTGACAGATGAAGGGCCAGAAACCAAAATGTAGGGCATTGTAAACACAGAGTTTGGGAAATCGTAAGAAATCAAGGAAAGGTTTTTGGCATGACTAGAAATGTTGTTTTGAGTTTGGTATTCATTGTAACGTTATTGACTTGGGGGATTTGCTCAGTGGAGGTGCGTGGGGATGATGCCAGCGGATCAGGCGGCTTGATGAGTGACAGAAATGAGATGAATGCGGGCGAGGATTCAGAAAGCAGTGAGAGTTGTGAAGTTTTGTGGTCGCGCCAATTAGGTACGGGAATACCTATTAGTGTGGCGGTTGATAGGGAGGGCAATGCGTATATCGCGGGTCGTACAGAAGGCGACCTGGACGGAGCCAACAGGGGGGATGACGACGGGTTTTTGGCTAAGTATGACGCGGATGGAAATGTGCTATGGACAGTGCAAATAGGCACACGCCGGCTGGATGCCTGTTCATCAGTAACGGTGGACGAAGAAGGCAACGCCTATGTAGTAGGTGGTACGAGGGGCGACTTGGGTGGGGAGAACGCGGGCAATCTTGACGCTTTTGCGGCCAAGTATGACGCAGAAGGGGTTTTGCTGTGGACAGAACAACTAGGTACGGAAGGTGATGAGGGTGCTGTTGCGGCAATGTTAGACTCAGATGGAAATATCTACATGTATGGCATGGCTGTCGACATTTCGGAAGAGCATGATTATGACACGTTTCTAGCCAAGTATGATGCAAACGGTACTTTGCTGTGGGAAAGACAGTTTAGAACTGACAGCATGGACACGGCCTGGTCCGGGGCAATAGATGATGATGGAAACATCTACGTATGTGGATCAACTGAAGGCAATCGAATCGGTGAGGATGGATTATTATTTAACGCCTGTGTGAGCAAGCATGATAGAGAAGGGAATCGGATTTGGCATGAGCAACTGGGTACGACTGCAAGTACATTTTATGAAATAGCAGTAAGCGGAGATGAACAGGTATTTGCGAGCGGCGTCCAGGCATATGGATCGAATCCTGGACCTCACAGTGACATCGATGTGTTGTTGGCCCGATACGATGCGGAAGGGAGTCTGCTGGGGACAGAACAATGGGGAGATGCTGAAAGTGCTGAGAACTGCCGAGGGATGGCGGCGGATGAGGCGGGGAATATTTATATGATCGTGGGAGAGTTTTCTCATGTGGGTGGTATTTTGGCGGGGATCAGGGATGTTATGCTGGTTAAGTATGATGAGCAAGGAGAGCTGCTGTGGACGAGGCCGATTGATATGGGCGAAGATGCGCTTGCTCTGGGGATGGCGATGGATGAGGCGGCGGAGCATGTGTTTATAACGGGGTTCCGGGGTGATAGGCGTGATCCGGAAGTGCTGCTGGTCAAGGTGGTGGTGCCGGACTAAACCAATAGCAGAGACGCGGTGATTTGTTACGGTGATGTTGGGTTGGGGTAATTGGGATTTCTCTAAGAATCAAATGTTGTATTGATATTTAATTGCCGTGACTGGAGTATCGGTATGAGGGATGAACTTAAGTTATCGAAAGAATACGTAGGGGAACAAGAGCAGCCAAGAAAACCTTGGTACAAGCGACGTCTGGTGAAGTTTTTGATATTTGAGGCTATTTTTTGGCTTATCGTTGGTTATGCGGTGTACTTTTATAGTGGTAAGCCAAAAGTTCGGGTTGATTATTTGGCGCAGTTGAATGAATTAATGCGGGGGGATTATAAGGATGAGTCAAACGCTTGGCCTTATTTTGAGAGTGCGAGTGAAAAGTATGTTGAGTTACCCGAAGAGCTTGTGGAGTTATTAAACCAAAGCAGCGGAGATTGGGCTGAGTTTTCGGAAGAAGAACGCCTTGCTCTGAACGAATGGTTGGCAGCTAATGACGACGCCTGGAATGACTTTCTTGTTGCCAGCGAGCAGGAATGCTGTTGGCATGAATATGATCCGCCTGATGCTTATATGGCAAAGCGATCAGAATATGACTATCGGGAAATTAGTCTGATAGAATGTTTGGTAGAATATGATGATACTGGGATGACTTTGCGTCATGTTGCCAAGCAGGGTTCTTTGCGAATACAGAGAGCCTTGGCTGAAGGAGATTGGCAGGAAGCTTGGTCGTATTGCAGGGCCCTGATGCGGGCCGGGATGCTATTGCAGAATAGTAAGGGGGATCTAATTGAACAATTAGCGGGGCTTGGCGCTGGCAACATTGCCCATAATGAGTTGGCGCGAATGGCCATGAGGCCTGACTGCCCCATAGACATGCTTGCCGAGGCGTACACAGTGTGGCGTAGTTGGTTTGAATCGGAGGATTACCCGGTATTGAATTACGAATCCCACAGATTGAATTTGTATGATATCATACAAAGAATTTTTACTGAAGGTGGGTTTGGCGGCGGTCATATGACGCTTAGAGGGGCAGAGGCATTTTATAATCATGCGAAGAATGCGTGTTTGATCAGTAAAGAGAATATGAATTGGTTTATAGCATTTTGGCATGCTGGGCGAGATGATGTGATGGAGATTAGTGATGCTTATTTTGAGCAGTTATATCGACAAGAACACATAACGCCTTATGAACAGCACAACAATCAAGAGCGGTCCGCTAATGATATAATTGACTTCGGTAATAGCTATCGGTATTTTGTTCCAAGCAGAATGTTGCCGAACTTGGACAGTTCCACAAAATTGGTTCATTGGGGCAGAGCATATTATGAAGTGGCTTTGACGATTTTGGCGTTGCGTTTGTGGGAGGCGGAGCATGGTGATTGGCCGGGGAGTTTGGATGAGTTGGTAGCGGGTGGTTATTTGGATGAATTGCCGGGCGATCCTTATAGTGGGGGGAGTTTGGTTTATCGGCGGGATGGGGATGAGTTTGTGTTGTATAGTTTGGGTGCGGACTTTGATGATGATGGGGGTGTGCAGGATCCGAATTCGTCATGGGGGCAAGGCGATGATGGTGGCGACCGGGTATTTTGGCCTCGGGGTGGAATCAACCAATAGAAGGAAAGATTGCGGCAATCGCTTATTGGCTGAGCATGAGGGAGGTTTTTTTTGGGATTTTGGTTGACTTTGCATAGTTTGTATTACATAATATGTTTAGTAAGACACTTTGAATAAAGGGGTATCCTTTATTCTGGACGATTGGGACTTTGCGGTTTTGGGATGATGTTGGTTTGGTGGGTACAGTGAGTTAAAACCCCCCGACAGGTCGGAGGGCTAATCGGAGGTGTTGCCAGCGGTGACAGTTGATGTTGTTTTTTTGGTGGTGTTTGTTGGTTTGAGTTCGTACCCCCAGGATAAGCCTGGGGGCTAAATGTTTGCTGGAGAATATGTTATGAAATTTGAACGGGAATTATTGAAGGGTGTGGCGCCGGTTGTGGTACTGGAGATTTTGTGCCGAGGTGCGATGTATGGGTACGAGTTGAGCGAGGCGATTGAGCAGCGTAGCAATAAGGTGCTGACGCTGGGCCGGGGTACGCTTTATCCGTTGCTGTATAACTTGGAGGCTAAGGGATTGGTGACGGCGGAATGGCAGGAAAAGGAGGGGACGCGGAAGCGGCGGTATTATTCGATTACGAGTAAGGGGAAAGAGCAGTTGGCGAGCCAGAAGCGCGAGTGGGAGCAGTTTCAGAACGCGGTGAATTTGGTGTTTGGGTTGGTGGGGCCGCGAGCGGTGCCGGCAGTATGACGAAAAGATCAGGGAGTTTTTATCCGCAGATTATAAAAATGGCCCAAGGCAGAACGAAGGCATAGGTGGTTTTAGTTGTGAGTACAATGCAGGCGATAGATCAGGGACCGCGTAGGTAAATGAGTTGCACACGCTACATGAAGGTGTTAACGGGGACATATTCACCACAAAAGAAAAGAATTAGACTCACGCAAAGCCGCGGCGTGAAAAGGATGGCAAATTGCCAGGAATAGATAATCGACGATACAATGAAAAACACCCTTTAACTTCGTGAAAGGGTGCCACCCTTGACAGTTAATAGGGACATGTAGTGTTGGAATATAGCTGCATTCTGGATGCCCGATCAAGCTGGGCATGACAAATTAGAGGTGATTAGATGGATGATGGGAAGAAGAAGGTTTTGCCGGGGGTTGTGCTGGAATATATTGAGCTGCTAGTGAAGAAGGTTCGGTATCGGCGGAAGGTGAGGGAGGATGTGCGGGAGGAGTTGATAGGGCATTTTGTGGATGCGCTTAAGGATTGCGCGGATGAGGGGGAGCGGGAGAAGGTTGGGAAGGAATTGGTGGAAGCGTTTGGGGATGTTAAGGCGTTGGGGAAATTGATACGGCGGGGGAAGAAACGTTGCAGGGTTTGGTGGAAGAAGGCGATTATTCGTAGTTTGCAAGGGTTGGGGATTTTGATATTAGCATTTATTGTTTATGTTGGGTTGTTTGTTAATGATAGGCCAGTGGTGCGGGTGGATTATTTGGCGCGGTTGAATGCGATATCGCGACCTGATTTGCCGGAGGAGTTGAATGCTTGGCCATTATTGGACAGAGCGGCGGGGGAGTACATTAGTTTGCCGAGCGAGTATGAAGATTTGAATCGGGGGCGATTTGGAGAAAGTTGGGAGGAATTGTCGGACGAAGAAAGAGGAGTGCTGAACGAATGGATGGCGGAGAATGAACAGGCGTGGAGGGATTTTGGGACGGCGAGCGCGAGGTTGTACTATTGGCGTGAATACGATTTCTCTGAGGGTAGTAAGAGGGCAGCGACAGAGGAAGATCCCAAATATGCATTGTGGAATGAGAGTTTGTTTTCGGTGGCTTTGCCTAACTTGGGGGCTTTTCGAGATGTGGCTAAGCAAGGCATTTGGCGAAGCAGGCGGGCTCGTGTAGCGGGGGATTGGGAGACGGCACTGGCGGATTGTGCAGCAGTGGCGCGAGTTGGTGCATTGCAGCAAGGGAAAGGTATGTTGATCGAGCAATTGGTGGGGATGGCGATAGGGAGCTTGGCTAGTGGGGAGATGATTAGGCTGGCGATGGAACCTGGGGTGCCGTTGGAGTTGTTGACGGAAGCGCAGGAGCGATGGGGCGAGATATATGCAGATGGATATCCAATGGTGAATTTAGATTTTGAGGTAATGACACAATATGACACGGTGCAAAGAGCGTTCACAGATGGGGGCATCGGCGGGGGACATGTAACGGTTCAAGCATTATTGAATTTGGAAGATGATTCGATTCACAACGAAGACCGCATTTGGGTAAACGATTTGGAAACGATATCCTGGGCATTGGTTCATGCGCGGCGGGATGAGGTGATGGCGATTTGTGATAAATGGGGTGCGCTGATAAAGAGACAGGAGGATATGACGCCTTATGAGTTGCGGGCAAGTGGAGAAGAGACGGCGGTTGACGATATGATTATAGGTTTGAGTGAAGTTCGTTACTTTATCCCAAGGTCTTTATTGCCGGCATTGGGGAGGGCATCGGCGGTAGCTTTCCGAGCTAAGGCAGAATATGAGGCGGCGTTAACTATTTTGGCGTTGCGGGTTTGGGAGATGGAGCGAGGGGATTGGCCGGGGAGTTTGGAAGAGTTGGTGGCGGCGGGGTATTTGGCGGAATTGCCGCGGGATCCGTATAGCGCGGGGAGCTTGGTTTATCGGCGGGAAGGCGATAGTTTTGTGCTGTATAGTTTGGGGGAAGATTTTGACGATGACGGGGGTTGGCAGAATCCGGATTCGCCGTGGGGGCATGGAGATGAAGGTGGCGATAGGGTGTTTTGGCCGAGGTAACAGTGAAGCCATTGGGTCGGGGAGGTTTTATCCGCAGATCCGCAGATTTCGCATAGGATTGCACAGATTTTGAATTAGCCAAGGGCGGGTCAGAAACATCAATCGGGATAGATAGTTGAGTGGGATAAGTGTCGGCAGTGAGTGCGAACCCGCCGAACATAAAGTTCGGGGGCTAACAGTGACAGGTGGTTATGTGTGACGGGGTTGATTTGGGGTTTTGATATCATTGTCAACGCGGGGGAAATGCGTTAAGATTTGGGGGTGCGATTTACCCGTTCGTCTCGATTCGGCGATTGAGCTTTCGATGGCGGGCATGGCTCGCCCTAGATGCGGGTATATATATGAGTGATTAAGATTGTGTTAGAAAGGATTTTGCGATGAAAGTGTTGCTGGTAGGCGGTGGGGGTAGAGAGCACGCGATAGCGTGGAAGTTGTCTAAGTCTAAACTTTGCAAGCACTTATACATTGCGCCGGGGAATCCGGGTACGGGGGAATATGGTACGAATGTTGATATTAGCGACACCGATCTGGATGGGATATTGAAGTATTGCCAAAATAAACGGATCGATTTTGTGGTTGTTGGGCCTGAAGATCCGCTGGCGATGGGGCTGGTTGATAAGTTGGAGGATGCGGGGATAAAGGCATTTGGGCCCTCGGAGGCGGCGGCACAGTTGGAGGGGGATAAGGTGTTCGCGAAAGAGGTTATGCGGGCGAACAATATTCCGACGGCGGAAACGAAGGCTTTTACGGATTATGAAGAGGCGAAGATGTATATCGCGTCGCGTGATACGGGGGTTGTGGTGAAGGCGGCGGGGTTAGCGAAGGGCAAAGGAGTATTTGTTTGCGATGAGCCGTCGGACGCGATATTAGCGGCGGAAAAGATAATGGTGAATCGGATCTTTGGGGACGCGGGGGACAGAGTGGTTGTTGAGGAAAAGCTGACGGGTCAGGAAGCGTCGATATTAGCGTTTGTTGACGGTCGGACGATCGCGGTGATGGAGACGAGTCAGGACCATAAGCCGATTGGCGATGGTGATACGGGGCCTAACACTGGTGGGATGGGTGCTTACAGTCCGGCGCCGGTGGTGACGCAGCGATTAATGGATCAGATTGTGCGTGATATTTTGCTGCCGGTGGTTGACGGGATGAACCGGAACGAGACGCCTTATAAAGGTGTGTTGTACGCGGGTTTGATGTTGACGGCGGGTGGACCTAAGGTGTTGGAATTTAATTGCCGATTCGGTGATCCGGAAACGCAGCCGGTGTTGATGCGACTGCAAAGTGATTTGCTGGAGATAATGCTGGCGGTGCGTGATGGGAGATTAAACGAGATGGATTTGAAATGGGATTCACGGCCGACGGTTTGCGTGGTGATGGCTTCGGGGGGGTATCCGGGCGATTATGAAAAAGGGAAAGTGATTAAAGGGATTTCGGAGGCTGAAGAATTGGAAGGGGTGAAAGTGTTTCACGCGGGGACGACGCATAAGGATGGGAAAGTGGTGACCAATGGCGGAAGAGTGCTAGGCGTGACGGCAATTGGCGGCTCATTGGCGGAGAGCCAAGCACTGGCTTATGAGGCTGTTGAACGAATATCGTTTGAGGGAGCTTATTGGCGGACGGACATCGCTGCGAAGGCGCTGGCGAAGAAGGTAAAATAGGGACAGATGAAGTATTGTTGAGCTATGAGACAGGCCGATTGGCTAAGCAGATATCAAAGGATATAGTTGAATTTGGATTGACTGTCAAGCAATGGTAGGTCAAGGGGACAGACAGCGAAAATATATAACTAATGGTGAGAGTTTTATGCAGGTATTGATAGCACAACAATGCGGGTTTTGTTTTGGGGTGGAACGCGCTATAGATTTAGCGGAGCAGCTTCTGGCGGCAGGTAAGCGGGTATATTGCTTGGGGTCGCTGATTCATAACGAACAAGCGGTGGCGCGTTTGGAGAGCGCGGGGTTAAAGGTTGTGGAAGAGGTATCGGAGGTACCAACGGCGGACAACGGAGAGGTGCCGACGGTATTGATTCGCAGTCATGGTTGCCATCCAAAGGTTTTGGAAGCGGTAAAAGAGCGTGGTTTGCAGTTGGCAGACGCGACTTGTGTGTTGGTGAAGCGGCTGCAGAAGTTGGTATCTCAATGCAGTGAGGAAGGTTACCAGGTTGTAGTGATCGGGGATCCGGACCATCCGGAGGTTCGTGCGGCTCAGGGTTACGGCAAAGGTGTAATGGTGGTGGCAAACGAAGCGGATTTGGCGCAGTTGCCACAGACGGGTAAACTGGCGGTAATGTCTCAGACGACGCATGGGGCCGCGGACTTTGGGCGGTTGGTGGGTCTAATCGCTGCGAAGGGGTACACCGAAATAAAGGTAGTGAACACGATTTGTCGGGAAACATCGCGGAGGCAGGAAGCGGCGGTTGAACTGGCGAATGAGGTTGATGTTATGTTTGTGTTGGGCGGCCGACAGAGCGCTAACACTCGGGAGCTGGCGGAATTGTGCCGCCGCCAAGGGATGGAGACCTACCACTTACAGGACTGGGGTGAATTCAAACCACAATATGTTGAGGGCACTAAGATAGCAGGTGTTACAGCGGGCGCTTCGACGCCTCGGTGGATTATAGAGCAATTTGTTGATGGTTTGCGGGCGATCTAGCGTGTGAGTGTTTTAGGAGGGTTGGGGGTGACTGATTTGCGAGGGAAATTATTAGGTGAATTCTGGTAGCCCACCAGCAAAAAGCTAACAGATGGGTTGACGCGGAGGAGTTATTGGGCTTTAATAGTAAATTAGCCCTTTTTGTGGGCTGAGTAATCTGCGTTGTTGTTTATGCGTGGCTTACGTTTTTGCATATGACAAGTTATATAGTAGCCCCGAATCAACTGGCGATTCGGACTTAGGCTTTGGTGTCCAGATAGCGTAGTGGTAATTAACTAAAGTAGGTAACACATGGTAGACAAAAGTATTTTTCTAAACTTTGACATTGACGAATCAGCTATTGATGAGCAGATCGCTGGGGCTTTGGGTGTAACAGCTCAAGACGACATGCTATCAATGATAGATAAATCGGTTCAGGACTTTGAGCCGGGCGCGATATTGAAAGGTAAAATCGTCAATCACATCGGTGATGACGTTATTATCGAAGTTGGTTTGAAGAGTGAAGGTGCGGTTAGCCAAAGTGAATTTGACGATCCTAGTGAGATTCATATTGGTGACGAGATTGAGGTTTTGCTGGAATCGGTGGAGTCGGACAGTGGTCTGGTGATGCTGAGCAAGCGCAAGGCTGATCGCATTCGCGGTTGGGAGCGGATCATCGCGAACTGCAATGAAGGTGATGTAATTAAAGGTAAGGTTACACGTCGGATCAAGGGTGGTTTGCTGGTTGACGTTGGGGTACCGGTATTTTTGCCGGCCTCTCAGGTTGACGTTCGCCGTCCTGGTGACGTATCCGAATATATTGGTCGTGAGATCAAAGCGAAGATTTTGAAGATCGACGAAGAACGTCGTAATATAGTTATTTCTCGTCGTAAGCTATTGGAAGAGACGCGTGCGAGCGCGAAGGCGAATCTGCTGGACGACATTCAAGTTGGGGATATTCGCAAGGGCACAGTGAAAAACATCGCGGACTTTGGTGCTTTTGTAGATTTGGGTGGTTTGGACGGTTTGCTGCACATTACGGACATGAGTTGGGGCCGCGTCGGTCATCCATCCGAAGTGGTGCAATTGGATCAAGAAATTGAAGTTAAGATTCTGAGCATTGATCGCGAAAAGGAAAAAGTGGCGTTGGGCTTGAAACAGCGTACGGAAAGTCCTTGGGCGACAGTCAAGGAACGTTATCCGGTCAACGGTGTGGTGAAGGGGCACGTAGTGAACATTATGAGCTACGGGGCGTTTATCAAACTGGAAGACGGCGTAGAAGGTTTGGTACACATCAGCGAGATGAGCTGGACGAAACGTATCAACCATCCGGGCGACATATTGAGCGTTGGCGAAGAGATCGAGGTAGCGGTGTTGGATGTAAATCCGGCGAAGCAGGAGATTTCTTTGGGTATCAAGCAGCTCCAAGAGAACCCATGGACTCAAGTTGCTCAGAAGTATCCTCCGGGAACAATCGTGGAAGGTCGGATTCGGAATTTGGCGAACTACGGCGCTTTCATCGAGATCGAAGAAGGTATCGACGGCTTGCTGCATGTTTCGGACATGAGTTGGACGAAGAAGATCAGCCATCCGGGCGACATGTTGAAAAAAGGCGATACAATCAAGTGTGTTGTTTTGGATGTGAATCGCGAGAAGCAGCGGGTGGCATTGGGTCTGAAACAGATGACGGAAGATCCGTGGCTGCGGGCGATCCCGGAGAAGTACATTGCCGGTCAGATTGTTCATGGTACGGTAACGAAATTGACGAACTTCGGCGTATTTGTCGAATTGGAACCGGAACTGGAAGGTTTGCTGCACATATCGGAGCTTTCGGACCAGAAGGTGGACGGTCCTCAAGATGTTGTTAACGTCGGTGATGATTTGGAAGTTAAGATTTTGCGGGTTGACTTAGAAGACCGCAAGATTGGTTTGTCGTTGAAGCGGGCCCAATGGGCAGCGGAAGACGATGTTGCTGAGGCTGCTCGTCCGGTACAGCGTGGTGGTTTGGAAGGCGCGGCCGGTATGGGTACGAACCTGATCGACAGTTCTTCGGTATTCAACACGGCAGCGCAACAAGCGCAGGCCGCACCGGACACAACAGCAGAAAATACTGAGGCAAGCGACGCAGATAATGCTACTGAAGAGTCCGATATCAGTGACGCTATTGATAGTGTTGAGGCTGATACTGGCACTGACGCTGAGAGCGGTGCTGATTCTGATGATACGACTAAGGACTAGTCCATTTAATAGTCGGTAGTGCGAATAATTTTTGAAGTCTTGTTAATACCTTGATAAGCACTAATCCGAACCTATGGATTTGCCGATACTAACGAAGCGTAGTATGTGACTATTACCGTTTTCGAGCGCGTGGTCTTTGGGCCGCGTGCTCGGAATCGGCTATATTTGGTTGCGTTGGGGCGTGTTTGAGTTGCGGTCCTATAATGTTTTGTTGGTAATGTGAATCTGTTTGGTAGCGGAGAAAAGACACGTGCAATCAGCGCTGCAGTTATATCTTGGGGAGATCAACGCTACTCCACTGCTGACTGCGGAAGAGGAGCGGGAGCTGGGTCGCCGTATTATTCAAGACAATGATATGGCTGCGCGGGACCGGATGGTTCGGAGTAATCTGCGGTTGGTAGTGAATATTGCCAAGCGTTACAGTAATCGGGGGTTGCCGCTGGCTGACTTGATTGAAGAGGGGAATTTGGGTTTGCTACGTGCGGTTGAGGGTTATGATCCGGAACAAGGAAGTCGTTTTAGCACATATGCTTCGTGGTGGATCAAGCAATCGATCAAGCGGGCGCTGATCAATGGGGCTCAGCCGATTCATATTCCAGCGTATATGGTTGAGATGGTATCTCGTTGGAAACGTAGTTCGTTGCGTTTGGAAGAGAAGCTTGGGCGGACGCCGACATTAGAAGAGATGAGTACGGCGATGAAGATGCCGCTGCGCAAAGTTCGGATAATAGCGCGGGCAGTGAAGGCGTTTAGTTCTCCGAACCAAATGCCCAGTTCGGAAGACTCTTTGACATTGAACGAGCTTTTGGAAGATAACAAAACCCCGCGTCCTGACGAAGCGGTGTTTAACGCGGACGAACTGGCGACATTGCAGAAATTGCTGTCGAAAATTGACGAGCGGGAGGCAGCGGTTCTGCGTTTGCGTTTTGGATTGGACCGGGACGAGCCTTTGACACTGAAAGAGATCGGCAAGCATGTGGGGCTGACGAGGGAGCGGGTTCGTCAGATTGAGAAAGAAGCTTTGGAGAAGCTAAATCTGATATTGTCGGGGGGTTGAGGCTAGAAGCGGGGAGATGGGGGCGATTGGTCGGGGATTTTTTCACGAGATTGGGCGGAGAACATTGGCAGGTTTGTTTTATGCGGCCTGGCAGAGGGTGGTTATTGTTTGAACATTGCAAAAGATGGGGTGATGGTCTATACTAACGGCAGGTTTATATCGCTAGGCTAAGTCAGATTAGGAACGAGGACGACTTATGATGACACTGGAAATCGAGCAAAAGTTATTAAAGCTGATCCGGCATGTTCATGATTTTCCGAAGAAAGGGATTGTGTTTCGTGACATAACAACGCTGCTTAGCGACGCGGAGGGGTTGGCGTTGTCGGCGGAGGCGATGGCAGATCCGTTTCGGGAAAAGAATATTGACGTGGTGGTTGGGGCGGAAAGCCGTGGGTTTGTTTTTGGGGTTTTGCTGGCGCGGGAATTGGGATGCGGTTTTGTGCCGGTCCGCAAGCCGGGGAAGTTGCCTGCCAAGACCATTTCTCAAGAGTACACCCTGGAATACGGGACAGACAAGCTAGAGATGCACGCGGACGCGATCAAAGAAGGTCATACGGTTTTGATGGTGGACGATTTGCTGGCGACGGGCGGGACAATGAAGGCTTGTTGTGATATGGTGGAACGTTTGGGTGGGAATATCGTAGGGATATCGTTTTTGATTGAACTGGCGTTTTTGAAAGGGCGGGATCAATTAGCGAAATACGATATTCATTCAGTGCTGACATACGATTCTGAATAACAGACGCTGTGGGTGCAAACAAGTTGTAACCCTACAATTTTAGTAAGCGGTCACAGTAAAGCGAACCACTAATAGACACTAATATTCGCGAATATAGCTGCCAGAGGCATGATAATGGCAGAAGGGGGTTAGTCGGTGAGCGTCAGGAAAAAGACAGGTCAGAGAATTATTAACCACAAAAGAACGCAAAAAGACACGAAAGATAAACACGAATGGATACGAATCGGCACGAATAAAGGCATTATTGGGGTTTATTGGTGATTGCGAGAGCGTGAACGGTTATCAATTTTAAATATGTGGGATAAAAGAAAAAGGCCTTGTCGTTATATTGGACGACAAGGCCTTTCTTTATTGTTTAGCTAGAGGAATAATTTTCTGTCGCGATTATTCCTTGGGTTCTTCTGGTTCTCCAGATTCTTCCGCGGGGGGAGCTTCATCGGATGCTTCATCGGCGGAGGCTTTTTTAGCTCTGGACTTGCGTTTTGGTTTATCTTCAGGGGCGGCTTCGGTTTCTTCGCCGGCGGTTTCGGTGGCTAAGGCTTCGACATCTTCTTCGACGTAAACATCTTCGATGTCGGTGCCATCAACGGTTTTACGGAGTATGAGATAGATGATCGTGTTGACGGAGAAGGCATAGCTAACAACGAAAGCCATGACCATAGCGATGATCAATCCGGCCCAGACGCAGATGAGCAGCGCGCCGATGCTTTCGGACCAATTAAGTGCCAGCCAGTTGACGGGAGCATGGAGAGTTTCGAAGGTTGGTCGCGCCCACATGGCATCGAACTTTCCTTGGATGGGCAACATTGAGGAGCCGTCGAGGTTAACAGCCATTCCGACACTGCTGTGTACTCCGAGCAACAGAAGGAAAGCAAAGAAGCGAACAAACACATAGCATATGGAACCATAGACGGCAGCAACCAGGGTGTAGAAGATGAGGTGCCATGGTCGATTGAACAGGTAGCTGAATGCACGACTGATGGCATCGAAGCCGTCGGAGCCTTCGGCGGCAATGGTTGGGAACATAAGTTGGGTGCCACCGATCATGCCAATGGCAATAAGAGCGATGACGAAACCGCCTATGAGCGCCAAGCCCATAAAGATGCCGACGAGGAATTCACCGACAACCGGAATAGCGCCAAGCAAGCTAAAGACAAGCATGCAGAGGGCGACGATAACGATGACGATGCCGGGGATAAGTGGCGCGGTGAAGAAGGAGATAAACTTCTTCATGCTGAACTTTAGAGCGCTCATTGGTCCGAGTTTTTCATCGCGAGCCGCTTGGAGAGCGGTCATGCGGCAGATTGCGCCACCGATAATAGCCCAGATAGCGAGGAATGCGATATCCATGATGATAGCGATGATGTAGTGGAAGCGGAAGAGCCAGCAGATGCTGGTGAAAGTGTTGGTTATGCATGTCCAGGCGCCGCCGAGGCTTTGATCGCGAACGATTGACATGACGGCGTTATGGAACTGATTCATATTGTAGTCGATGAAAGTTTTGAATACGCCCGGCGCATCGATATCTCGGGCGAGCCTATAGGCGGCGGCCATGGTGACGGCCTCGCGGATGCAGGTACGGTCGGAGTCGACGGCTTCTGTGGCGGCTTGCCGGGCCTCAGCGCTATCATCGGGATTGCGCGGGGCGTTGGGGATAATCATGGAGATCATCCCGTTATCAAACTGTCGCAGGCCATCGGGATCGCAGGTCATAGCGGCGAACACGGTGGCATAGGCGCGATCAAGGGCTTCGAGTTGATCGTCACGGAGTTCTTCGGCATTGGGTACGTCGCTCTTTTCGGCTTCATTTATGATAGCGCTAACGCGAGCTTCGTAACGAGCTTCCAATACACTGATGGCATTGCGGAAGCATTCTTCATACTTATCCTCGATTTTGCCTTCGGCTTCACCATCGCGAATGGCATTATCGGCGGCGGTGGCAGCGAGACTGATAGGCTGGTTGACAAGGCAAGCGCGCAATAGATCATTATTGCGGTCACGATGGCGTTGGAGCATGGCGAAGAAATCATCGCGCGTCACCGCTTCGGTAGCGGCGGCATAGATATCAAGTTCGGTTTGGGCGGGGGCGTTGTCATTAGGACGAACAACGACGGATGGCGTGAGCAGATCGACGAACCAGCCGATCAACAAGAAGACGAGGATGCCTACGACGCCGAGTATTAGTTTACCGGGCTGGGCGGCGCTTCGGAATCCTTTGAAGATTCGACAAAAAGGCAAATTGTCCAAAAACCATTGGCCCAAGTTAAACGGGGCATTGGGCTGCTGTTGTTCCGACATGATAAGTCTCCTTTCGCGTTAGGATAAACACACGATATTGATCAGATTAGAACCCATGATAAGTCCGCCTAGAGAAATGGCAATAAAAAAGATGTTCCGGCTGCATTTTCGGCGGCACCATCCAACAGTGTAATTATAATAAAGGTAGGTGAGTATTCAATACTAATTCGGAGGGATGGTATCTAGTAGTTGAGCGCGGGCACGCTGTCAGGGTATAGGAGTGTTTCTACTAGTTAATATATGGTTATTGTCAAGGCAATAGATAGTACTATAATCTTACGGAATTGTTTTGTCGTCGGAATCTATTTTTGTTGGTTTTGTTGGAGGCGTTGGAAGGTTTCTAGGGCCGCGGGAAATGGTTGGAGGGCGCGTTGAAAGATGCCGAGGGTGTAAGCTATGGTAAGACCATAGTTACAGATGGGGACATTGGCTTGGCGGGCGCGGATCATGCGGGAGAGCATTTCGCGCCGGTTCCACATGCAGGCACCACAATGGACAATGAGCTGGTACGAGGAAAGATCGTCGGGGAAGTCGTGGCCTTGGACGGTGGAGAATTCGAGTTTGCCGCCTACGTATTGGGTAAGCCAACGAGGGATTTTGACACGGCCGATATCGTCACCGACGGGATGATGGGAACAAGATTCGGCGATAAGGACACGGTCGCCGGGACGTAGCTGTTCGATGGCGAGGGCGCCGCGGACAAATTCGCTGAGGTCCCCTTTGGCGCGGGCAAAGAGGATGGAGAAACTGGTCATAAGGATATCGGGTGGGGTATCGGCGGAGACTTTTAGGAATGCTTGGGAGTCGGTGACGACGAGTTTGGGGGGACGATTGAGGCGGTCGAGGGCGGCGCGGAGTTCGCGCTCTTTGACGACCATACAATAAGAGTCGTTATCGAGGATGTCACGGATGGACTGCACTTGGGGGAGGATGAGTCGGCCTTTGGGTGCTTCGAGATCGATGGGTACGACAAGTATGACGAGTTCGCCGGCTGGTATGAGGTCACCGACGAGCGCTGGGGCGTTGACGAATTCTTCGGGGGCGGTGCGGATGAGGGCTTCGCGAAGATCGAGGATGCCAGTGCCTTGAGGAGCGGCGGTGAGAACAATGGGGATTTTTTGTTCGGTTAGTTGTGCTTGGATATCGGCGGGAGGGGAGCCGAGGTCGGATTTATTGAAGACGACGATGGCGGGGATTTGACGGGTTTGCAGTTCGGTAAGGATGGTTTGTTCGAAGGGGCCCCATTGATCGGGGGTGGCGACGATGATACCTACGTCGGTACGGTCGAAGATTTGCTTGGTACGTTCGACGCGCATTTGGCCTAGGCTGCCTACGTCGTCGAGGCCGGCGGTATCGATGAATAGGACTGGGCCTAAGGGGAGCAGTTCCATGGGTTTTTCGACGGGATCGGTGGTAGTGCCGGCAACATCAGAAACCAGGGACACACTCTGGCGGGTCATGGCGTTTAGGAGGGAGGATTTGCCGACGTTGCGCCGACCGAATATGCCGATGTGGAGGCGGAAGCCTTTGGGAGTTTTAAGCATTTTTGTTCACAAAAAAGAGAACCACGAATAGACATAATATACACTAATAATAGATACCATACAGATACCCAGGATTATAGCATGTTGGGGATGGATGGACAAGGGAGCAAGAGTGCAGAATTGGGAAATTGAAACATTAGAGATGGAATGGTAAACGATTCACCCTTTAGCTGCGCGAAAGGGTGCCACGCTGGCTATTTTTGGGGCGGAGTTGGTGAGCCGAGGCGGGTTACGTTTTCGGGGGAGGTTAGTTGGTCGAACTGCTGAGGGGTGAGGAGGCCTTGTTCGATGGCTAGGGTTCGGATGGATTTGTTTTGCTGTTGGGCGGCGGCAGCGAGTTGGGTGGCGGCTTCGTAACCAATGACTTCAAGCAGCGCGGTAACGGACGCGGTGGCATTTTGGACGTCTTGGAGGCAGCGGTCGCGGTTGGGTTGGATGCCGGTTATGCAATGTTGGCGAAAGATGGTTGCGGCGTTGGTTAGCAGGTCGAGGCTTTCGAGGAGACAGTGAGCGATGAGCGGGAGGAAGGCGTTGAGTTCGAGATTGCCTAGGGATGCGGCGTAGGCGATGGTTTGGTCGTGGGCCATAACTACGAGAGCGGCTTGGGATACGGCTTCGGGGATAACGGGGTTGACTTTGCCGGGCATAATGGAAGAGCCTGCTTGGCGGGCGGGCAGATGGATTTCGTTTAGGCCTGCGGTTGGTCCTGATGATAGAAAGCGGAGGTCGGTGGCGATTTTGAGGAGGTTGGAAGCTAGGGCTTTGAGGATGCCTGATACTTCGACGAAGACATCAGCGTTTTGGGTTGCTTCGACGAGGTTCTCGGCGCGGGCGAGATTGAGAGAGGTAATGGCACGGAGATGTTCGACAACGCGGAAGACATATTGGCGAGGAGCGCCGAGTGCGGTGCCGATGGCGGTGCCGCCGAGGTTAACGGTGCGGAGGCGTTCGTGACATTTATAGATGCGCCACCGATCGCGGGAAACGGCTTCGGCGTAGGCTGACATTTCGCGGCCAAGGGTTGTTAGGACGGCATCCTGCATTTGGGTACGGCCGATCTTGACAATGTCGGCGAATTGTTTTTCTTTTTCTTGGAAGGCTTCGAGCAGCGAGACGACGGCGCGTTCGAGATCAGCGAGGCGATTGAGGGCGGCGACTTTGAGAGCGGTGGGGTAGGTGTCGTTGGTGGACTGATGGCGGTTGATGTCGTCGAGGGGGCTGATGGTGGCGTAGTCACCGAGGGGGCGATTGAGGATTTGCAGGGCGCGGTTGGCGAGAAGTTCGTTGACGTTCATATTGGTGGAAGTTCCGGCCCCACCTTGGAGGGCATCGACGACGATATGGGCATCGAGGCGGCCGTCGGCGAGTTCATTGCAGGCGGTTTCGATAGCTGCGAAGATATCGTTGGGCCATGGAGTGACTTCTTGGTTGGTGCGGGCGCAGGCTAGTTTGACGGTACCGTAGGCGTGGATAAGAGCGGGGTTGACGGGTCGCTGGGCGAGGGGGAAATTTTCGAGAGCGCGGAGGGTGTGGATTCCGTAGAGGGTGTCAGCGGGCAGTTCGCGGGGGCCGAGCAGGTCTTTTTCGGTACGATATTTCATAATTGATTAGCCTTGGGCAATAGGTTTATCTTGTGAAATATTTGCAATGGATTCCCGCCTGCGCGGGAATGACAAAAGATAGTACGACAGTGCATCCTGGCTCCATGATATACGCAAACAATACAACAGGCAATAAGAACCGCATGGGCTGAAGGGCGTGTTGCCCGAAATTAGGTTTTTGCCCAGGTAATATTTGGATGAGATTTTACGTATTGTCTCATCGTTAGCTCTTTAAAAA
>JAFGKT010000072.1 GCA_016928435.1 Sedimentisphaerales bacterium
TTACATTATCAAAACCTACCCTCCATCCACCACTTTCCCTCGCATCCAAGCGAATTCAATACTTTGTAGTTTAGCGATACGATGATCCAATCGGCCGCTAGCAAAGTTGTACTTGCTGCAATTACCGCTAGTGATATTCAACGGCATATTCAGACAGCGGCCGATCTCGGCGAGAATCTCAGCCTTGAACATCTCGTATGTCGTCGCGGGATGCTCGGCTTTGAATTGCGTTACGCCATAACCCTCCGGCAAAGAAAGCATTGAATCCTCGGGAATCTCGATTTCGTCGAAAGTCGCCGGCGGCTCGTAATCGTCATCAGCTATCGCATCGCCAACCAATTGCGGGTCATTGGTGTTCATAATTACCGATAACGCCGCTGCTCGTTTAGCAGCTTTGACAGTCGATCGGGTGAAGTCCCGTAGTAATGCAAACAAGCCAATAGCAGGAGCAAGCCAGGGTATGCCTCTATGCTGACCGGGCCTGTCGATGCGGAATAGGTGATAGATTCGGTCCTGAGTGTAGAATTTGTAATTCTCCAGGCCTTCACTGATAAGGCTTGCTGGGTGTGAATTGTTGACGTAATACCCCAAACGCCGGCCATTCTTCAAAAACTCTATGCCATCGATAAGGCCGGTTTTTATGTTCGTGCTGGGCGAATCAACTCGGACTGGATCGATGGCCATTAGTTTCAGTTCTGGACCTTCATATTGCTTGCCAAAAAATGCGCCATCTGCTTGGCATAGGCCAATTACCGCTTGCCGCAAAAGGCCGCCTAGGTCTTGGTATCCTAGCCAATCGCAATTCTCAGCCCAATTTGCAAAATCAGCCTCTAGGGATTCCATGCCATCGTCAAACAGCCATTTCGGTCCATTGCCGACAACATCATTGGCCAACGTTTGAACTATGCCGGCTGCGTAACTGTTATTGCGCACTTCATATTCGCAGAGCTTGCGCAGTGTGCGGAAATCAGCAGAAACAAGACTTGCGGCACTTCCACCGGCTGCATATTTGAAATGATTGGTAAGATCGCGGTCGGGATGTGCAGCTTCATAATATCGCTTAATAATACTACGCTTGCCCGGGGTTTTCGGGGCTGCTGAAAATGCGTTGGCAATTCTCTTAAATAATCCTGCCATTATGATCTCGATGAGGTGGTCAGTTTGGAAATCTTAAAACGCAAGCCAGGGCTCGACTGCTTCTTGAAATAATTCAAGGCATTAATCAAATCCTGCGTTGACTTATAAGTCGTCGTTCGGCCTTTGTGGCTGACGGTCAATGTCCCGTTAGCCAGGGCCGTTTCAAGTGCTGTAATTTGTGAGCTGTAATCCGTCGCCATGTTTGCCCTTATCGCAAAAAACCAATAAATGCGCCAAGAGAAAAACGCCCCGAACGCCAAAAGACTCTATATGTAGAGTTCTTTTTCACTTTTTGGTTCTGGTTTTTTCTGGTTTTTTCTGGTTTTCGGGTCTTTCTCGCGTTGACATCGTGTAACCGCAATGACGGCAACGGCGATAACGCCGAACACCAAAAGCAATTGGGGCAGTGTTCACGATTCGCCAATGCTGGCACTTGCATTTAGGGCATTTAATGCCTTGCGGTTCTAGCTCTTGCTCTGTTTGTTGATCTGAAAGTAAATCCTTTTGCTTTGTGGTGTCTTCGCTCATATGCATAATCCTTTATGCTTAATATTATGCGCTTCTTCGCTCGGCGTACGTTCGCCGGCGGCGGCCTGCGCGTTTTTGTTTTGGTTGCTGCGTCTCGTTTGCTCGCTCGACCGGTGCGATCCGTAGATATTCAGCACCCATCATTGCCGCGGCAACACAGTCGAGTTTGTGGTTGTGGTGATGCAGAACATCAAAGCCTTCGATCCAGCCTTTGCCCGCTCGAAACTCCCTCACCCATACCTCCGCGCAGATTTGCCGGGCAAAGTTGCGATGTACACCGGCCTTGTCACCAAAAAGGCTAAGCGATCCGGGCGAATCGGCAGGGGTCATAAAGCCGGTATGAACAGCGTTTTTGTAGTGGTCTGCGTTGTATTTTATCAACCAAATTCGCTCGCCGGGCGGCTGGGTCATGAACCAATGGGCACCGCGTCTGCTTGGTGCCATTCTACCGGTTGGAAGCCTAAATTTTTCGCCCTGGCCCTGGCCGCAACCTTTGACTGAATGATATTTCGGGCCTGATATTTTACAGAAGCGATAAACCGGCTGAGGCTGCCAACCAGAATCAACTGTCACACAGTCGGGCACCGGGCCAAGAGTGGCTGCTTCAAATAGTTCTCTCATCTCCAACAAGGCCGATAGTATAGCCGCGCGGGTGTGCTCTATGTTCTCGTCACTGGTAACTGCTCCGGTTGGGGCATGAACTACCTGTTCACCATAGTTGACCACGCTGCCGGTAAGGCCCGCTGACCAGTCCACGATAGCCCAATCCAGTCGCCTACCGTGTACATCAATATGCGCTGTGGTTCGCTGTTTATCGCCGGGCGATTCGCCTTGTTTCAGGCTATTCAGCTTTTTGCATACAGCCATTTCGTTTATGCCGATGTCTTCAGCGGTCAGGCTCTTTGGATCGTTGTTATATTCGGCCTCAAAGGCATCTCGACCGAGTGTAGCAATCAGATTGAAAGCGTGCTGTAGGGCGGAAACCTCCATCTGTGAGCCGTCTTCATGTTTATCGCTGTTGAAGCGGTAAGGGTTGCTGACCGCTGCGCCTTTGTCCATTTCGGCCCTGTTGGCAAGGTAGAAATCGCGAGCTTTTCGCCCGGAAACATCGCCGCCAACCTGATCGGCATGGCGCATGACGATATACTCATCCCAAAGGTCCATTCTTTCGGGCCATTTGAGAATAAACCGCTGGCGAATGCCTGCCCATTCCGGGCTTTGCTCTCGATCGGTGAATTCGTCGGCCAGATCGCCACAACGGATCACCGTACAGAGCATCATGACCGCTGCAATCTTGCCCGGACCGGCAAGGCCTAGAATGTCCTGCTTGATTGTTTCTCGACGCGATTGCGTTTCCGTTCTGCTCGCTGCCGATTCGCGGGTTTGTGGATCATCAATGATTACGAAATCGGGCCGAAGCGGTCCGCGAACCAGTCCGCGAATGGCTCCATCCATGCCGATTGCAACCATGATCGATCCGCTCGACGGCGATCCCTCAATTCGAGGTAGTACGATCTGGTGGGTTTGCCATTCCAAGCAGGTCCGGTGTCCGTTTACCGTTTGCGATTTCGCTCGCTGAGCTGCGCCTTCCAGGGCCCGTACCGGGATGCAGATTTCTGGGAAGTCGGCCGCAAGCCGGTCGTTTGTCTCGAATTCGTATTTGATATCCCCCAAAATTCGACTGCTGAGCGTGCCGTTGCCGGCCAAAACAACGAGGTATTTTGAATGACCGTAACACAAGGCTTTAATAGCCATCCATTTCGTAATCGATGACTTGCCGCCGCCTCGCTCGGCGGCAATGGCTTGCGGGCCGCCATATCGCACCCGATCAGATATCCCTGCTATTATCTCTTTTTGATCCAGGGTGAATGGATTGTAAAAAACATGCCCGCCGTAGTACTTAAGAAATCCTTCATCATCCCATTCAAAACCGGCTCGGCGGGCTGGATCATCAACCGGGGGAATCTCTATGTCGCGTTCCTTGGCGCGTTTCTCTGCCATGTAATCGCGCTGGTAATTGCGATTAGCGGCGGCCGGGTCATCATCGCCGGCAAAATCCCAGGCTGTTTGGCTGTGTTTGCTCACCGGCTATACCACTTCATAATAACAACACTCCAGCACAAGAAACCGAACACCAGGGCTTTTTCTACCAGGACCCTACCGCTGTAATGGGTTCTGGCAATAAAACCAAAAGCCGGCCACAGATAGAATCGCCGGCAATAGGAATCCCTCCATGTGTTGTCAACTTTCAAAAATTCCATATTACACCTCTTGTACAAATCCGGCTGCGTGTACAGCCTCGTGTTTCACTCCATCATCCATCACCACGTCGATCACCGGCCAGCCGTTACGCTGCCAACCTACAACATTGCCAACAGCGATCACTTTCGCCGGCTGCCAAGGCTCTTGGCCGTGGTTGATTTCGTGAGGGCACTGGGCGTGGGGCACATAGCATTGCATGTACCCACGCCCATGCACATAGACCAAGTCGCCAACAGCTATCATGTGTCAGACCTTGCTTGCAAATCGTTGGGGGTGCCAACAACATCAATAGCCTTGCTAGTATTGAGTCCGAAAGCTCCTGGTGCCGTTTGAACCTTAACGTCGCCCGGTCGTTTAAGCAGTGTCCATCCTGCACCTAGCCCGGCCATGCCCATCAACACCGAAACATATCCCGTATCACCAAACCATGCCTCATGATCGGCAGCCGCCGTCTGCAAATTCGCCGCTACTCGATCGCGCAAAAAACCGTATTGCGTTTCGTCGCTTTCGATCGCGTGTTGAAATTCGAGCTGATTCGTGGTGTGCGCGTGATCGACATAATGCTCCAATTTGTACAAGTCATGCAGATTTGGGTATAACCATGACTGGAAATCACAGGGATCCGCAACCCCTGATTCCGTCACATACTCCTCTGCCTGTCGATCACGTTCGGCCGGCGTCAACCGCTCCGAAATCGACAAACAACCAGCCAACACGATCAACATCACCAATGAAACAACTCCTGTGAACGTCCATGCAATTTTCATATTGCAGCCTTCCTTAGCCGCGCTTCTTTAATTTTGGCAACCATTGCATCGCGCGATAATGCTTTGGCCCCGTTCTTGATTGCCTTGAATCTCATGTTCGGCGTTAGGTCGTAATGCGGCAATGTGTCGTTTTGAGCCCAGGCTCGCTTTAGGCCTAACTGGTCACCAAACGTAAGCAATTCGTCCTTGGTGTCTGCGATCAAGTGACAGGCTCGATCGTAAGGCCATCTGCGAGTTTTTCGGGTGGGGAATAGCTCATCAACGTAAACCGGCATAGCTCACCTCCGTTCAAACGTTACCGCCGCCGTCAAAACCGCAGCAGCAAGCCAGTAGACAACCCGGCTCCACCGCTCTGAGGGGATGTAACAGGCGGCCGCTGCAACATCCAGCACGATTAGGATCACAGGAAACACCATTTCAATTTTCATTTTAGCTCCATCTAACAAACTAACAGTCGCGCAGAAACCTGCGATTCTCTGTCCGCACTGGGTAAGGGTCTAGGAAGGACCCGCGGGGCTTTCGGCTGGCAGTCCCGGGTGTTCATTAAGCCATTGAACAAACACCTCTCCGTTCTCAGTGCCAAAGAGACAATATGCGCATTGGCACTGGCACCTCGACACCGAACACCAATGGTCGATGTTGTTGCGGTCGAAGGCCTCAGGTAGTGGGTATGGGGTTCGTGGTGGCACAACCAATTCTTGATAATAAGTAGGGCTCATTACATTATCCTTTCATTACTGTGTTACCGTTTGTTACCGTGTTACCATTGATTGAGCAACTTACCACCTTCGCGCACGCGTACGCGATATAGCTCGGAGATTCCTATTTAGTGGTTACATGGTAACAAACGGTAACAGACCTATTGTTGTAGGGATTCGTCATCATTCAGTTTGATTCCTACCCAGCACTTTTGCGGCTTCCTAGCCCAGCCGTAACGCTGTGTCGTTAAAGTAATTCCGAGTGTTCGCATCCGTTCATTAAAGACATTCCGGCCAACCGTAAACTTGACGCCGTTCTCCTCGGCCCAATCGTCATAGTCCTTTCGCAGAATGGTAACAGGGGTCATCCAATTGGTAACAAGCGTGGCGTTTTCGGCCAACCAGTCGGCCAATGGGTCCATCTTGGCTCTATAGTCATTGGTAGCATCCTTGATCGAGTTCGGCACCGATAGCCCTACCTTCTGCCAACTCAAACAGCCTTCCACTGCCCATCTCAAAATTGCAGCTCCCGAAATCGCCGGATCGGTCAATGTGGCCTTGACTTGCGGATCGCGTTTATCTTCAGGAATCGCATGGTCGAAGGGTATCCGCAGAATCCGCCGCCAAATCGCATCATCGCCTTGCTTGACCCGTGGCTCATGGTTCGCGCACAGCCATAGTTTGAATTGCGGCCGAAACTCGAAAGCCTCCTTGTACAGATACCTCGCGGTGATCGTATCAGAGCCGGTGATCGTCTTAACCAACCCCTCCGCAAGTCGTTTCCCATCATCAACCTCAATCGATGCCACAAACCGACTGCTCTTGAGCCTCGCTATGTCATTTCGCGCACCCTCATTCCCTGACTTAGCCAGAAACGTCTCAAAATCGCTTGTGATGGCATAATCTCCCAGTGTTGACTTTACCGCCTCTACAAATGTAGATTTGCCCGCAGCTCCTGGCCCATGGACAAAAAACAGCTTCTCCTCTCGCGTCGACCCAGTCAAACTGTACCCAATTGCCGCCTGCAAAAACGCCATCACCTCATAATCCTTGGCCAAAATCACATCCAAAAAATTATTCCATGCTGTACAGTCGGCTTGTGGGTCATAGTCCACCGGCGCGATTTTGGTTATTAACAGATCGGGATCGTGGGCTTTGAGTTCACCACTGCGCAGATCCAGCACGCCGTTCTGACAGTTAAAAAGCCAAGGGTCGGAATCTAGCTCATCTCCATATGTTGCCAGCCGTCCCTTGGCCTCCAGAAGGATCGCAGAGATACGGGCGGATTTCTGGCACTCGAAGGCCCAGTCGCGTTCGGCCTGGTTGCCGCTTTGAGCTGCATCAGACCCCATCCGCTGAACCATCTCGGCAACCAATAACCGGCTATGAGCTTCGCCCCGCTGCAAGTCCCACTTCCGCCCATCCCACACCATCCAACAGCCCAGCGTGTAGCAATATCGCAACCGCCGGCCATACAAATCCGCGAACCGTTCACCGTTTCCCACATCGGTCCGCAGATAGGTTTTTGAGGTTTTCCCCCCTGCGCTCCGCTTCGCCGGCAATTGATAACGCACAGCAGCCCCGGCCAGCTCCAAGAGTTGCTCGCGAGTGCCCCCAGCTTCGATCCAGTCACTCACATCGCCTTTGACCTGTAGATCTGGCAGATTGAGTATCTTGATCGTTTCTGTGACCTCTGAAAGCATCTCAGCCACTTGCAAAGCGTGCTTGCGGCCGGGATCATCATTGTCCGGCAGAATCACAACCTTGCGGCCTTTCAGATAGTGACCGTAATCTTCTTTCCACTTACCCGCCCCACCGACGTTACAGGTTGCCGTCAATCCCAACGCACGAAGATTGTCTACATCCTTTTCGCCTTCGACAATAAAAACCGGCCCCGTGCTGGCAATCAATTCGGGCAAGTGATACAAAACCCGCCTGAGGTTGCCTAGCTTGTACGTCCACCCCCCACTCCCATCCGGCTTACGCTGGCAAAATGACTTGTCCGGCCGTCGAACGGCCTGCATCAACAGCTTGCCATTCTCATCGGTGTAGTCATAGATAATATCCCCCTGTTGTTTCGGTTTGCTCTCTCGCTTTTGGGAATTGGGGAATAAATCAGCAGGCTTCAGGCCCAACGCGGCAATGATATCCTGCATCGCGCAGCCGGCGTGGCAATGCAGCAGAATCCGGTCAGCCTGTTTTGTTATGGTCAGGCTGTGCCGTTTGTCATCGTGGGCCGGGCACTTCGCTTGCCATTTCCCTTCCCCTGTCGATTTGTGTTCTAATTGAGATAGAATCCGTTCTATCATAAGTCGATCCATCTATGAGGTAAAAAAACTGCGCCGCCAGTCGCGAACAGCGGCGCAGCATCGAAAGGAGGAGGAATGACTAATACGGCTCACCGTTCGCGGCGGCCGCCAAACTACGGGACGGCCAGACGCGCTCAAAATCACCCTGGCCCAGCTTCACCGCCGGCAAAGGTCCTTTGTCGTCATCTACGCGCGTCATAAGCTCCGCTGATGGATTGGCACGCCGGTAAATTTCGTAAATCTCTTGCTGGCTCTCCAACACCTCAATCTCCCCCTTAACCGTATATAGAATTGTTGCGCCGGTGCCCGGTTGGTCAGCAAGATAGTTATCCTCCATCTTCCAAACTAAACTCATATTAACCACAACGTTCCGGCCGTTCGGTTTTCGCAAAATAATGATATCCATGCTTCTATTCCTCTTTTATTACAGCCTTGAGTTTGTCAAACAGCTTCATGTCGCATTGATAAAGCCTGGTGGTTGTCTGAGCGAGAAGGTCTAGACCCTCCAAATTGTTGGATTTGGCCAACTGACCGGCCAAAAACCTCGTTTCATCACAATGCATATGGGCCAACTGCTTCCACCGGGCGATATGAGCCAGCAATGCTCCTTCGGTTAAATCAGCATTCATCGCAACGTCAACATCACTGACCATGCTTCATCCTCTCGCGTCAAAACACAGGCCGGGGCCCGACCAATCCCCGGCCCTTCGAGTTCAAATAATGGCCGACGCCGGTTATGGCGACGACGTCGGCCAAGAACGAAAAAACCGTCGGGGGCATCACTACCCGACGCTAGGAGGCCGCGTCTGTCTCTTTCAGTTCACTTTCACCATCCCCCGCGTTCACAGGCTCCTCACAAGCCTCTGAATCGTCGTCCTCTGTTTCCACAGCCGTCGGGCTGTCAGGCGATTGCGTGTCGTTTTCTACCTCCGCCGCCGCGGTAATCGCATTTTCTGTCCACCATTGCTCCACCGGGCCGCTACTATCCCGATAAGCAAGATAATAGTTCGGACACACGCTCGGATCGTCAAAATCCGTTCTAGCTTTCACCACCGCCGGCGTGTGACTGCTTCCGATCACCACTTCCTGACCCAAATCAAACTTGAAGTTACACTTCGCCATCGAACTATCCTTTCGCTTCAAAAAAACCTTCCTTACGTAAAAACTCTTGAGCAGACAAACGCCTCGCCTGCAACTGACCTCGCTCTTGATACGGCAAAAGCGGAATCGGAATTAGCCTGTCCCACCGCTCCAGGTCCGCTATCGTTTGCCTCACGAAAAACTCATCAAGCCACTTTTGGCTCGTGAAAATCTTACGCCCAGCCCGGATATGACGCAGCCTTACATTGTCACCATTCCGAGCCCTAACCCCTTGCCTACACCAACGCCACACAGCATTGGCCGACGGCCGCCCCGGTGCGATCTGCGCCGCTTCAGCTAGCGTGAGGTAATGCATGGCCAGTTCCCTTCGATTTGATTTGACTGATCCGAGCTTCTACAACCCGTTCTAACAATCGTTTCGCGACTGTATGAGGGAGAAGCTCCTCTAACTCTGCCAGCTCATTTACTTTCGCAATCAACTCGGGATAGTCTCGATTGTGAAATGAAATTGACTTTACCTTGCTCACAAGAAAACTCCGTTTTTCCTTCCAGTATTTTTCTGGATTTATCAGGTAAAATTAGCTATTCTGTATCCCTACAGAATAATGCAGATTTCTGTAGCTCAAACTAACAACGTGATCGGGCAAACGCAACAGTTTTCTACAGTAAATTACAGGAAAAAGTAGTGGGTGTAATGCAAAAGCTGTGTTATTCTGTAGTTATGAGTACAAAAATAGAGGAAAAAAGTTTGGGCGCTTTTATGGCCTCCTCTGTGGTTGATGCGTTCACAGAACAAGTGGACAATAGAGGTCAGAAAAAGAAGCGTAGTTTAGAAGCGGCTGTAAGACTTTGGGTAGCGTTGCCGCAAGATTTGCAGGCAGAGTTTCTTAGTCAAGAGACCGATGCGGAAACTTGGCAGTCTCTTGTGAAGGCAATTGTGAATCAGCAACTTCAAGCTCAGTTAGAAACTCTGACACCGGGGCAGAAGGGTCAAGTGGCCAGGGATATAAAAGCAACAAAGCGTAAAATTGGTCGAAAGTGATAACTATTTGTGCGTACACGGTTTACTCCTAGTAACTCCTGAGCCATCCCTTTCGCAATTCCAGTATAAAACATATATCCGGACTCCATCAAGAGGAATCCGGCCTGTTAGCCTAGTAAATTTACATGATGGAGGTAAACTTTATGGGTATTATCTATTGTGCCAATTGTGAGGGCAAATGTTCCGACCAAATCAACAATTGCCCCCATTGTGGCCACCCAATAAATAAAGTTACTAAACCGCCCCAAAAACCACACCGCGACGAGCCCGACATCGACGATGATCCGCCAACCGCCCGCCAACTCAGATTTGC
The DNA here is from genome assembly GCA_016928435.1 of Sedimentisphaerales bacterium. Taxonomy (GTDB): domain Bacteria; phylum Planctomycetota; class Phycisphaerae; order Sedimentisphaerales; family SM23-30; genus JAFGKT01. Next base: position 10,158 of record JAFGKT010000072.1, read on the forward strand.
TAAAAACATAGGGTTAAAGGTCCCCAACGGCACCACTAAATGGGAGTTGTCGGACATGCTGGACAAGGCGGTAGTGGGCCGGAACGGATTTGGAACTAAATTTGTCAAAATTGGCAAATTCGTTTCAATGTTAATGGCCGGAATAGGGCTCTATTTAGTGATTGCTGGCAGTATGGAAGGTAAAGCCGGTGGATTCCTCCTGCTTCTTTTTGGCTGTATTGGATATGTTGTTAGCGGGCTAGCTTCTATACTGATTCGGAAATAATCGAACCGTACATTTTGTACGGAACCGCGTAAAAACCCCCTTAAAAACGTACATTTTAACGCAAAATACCGCGTAACCATAAAAGGCTAAACCAAGCTATAACAATACTTTACAGCACCAACCCCACCACCACCGGGCAGTCGACATGCAGGAGGTCACAGGTTCAAGTCCTGTATCGCCCATTTCTTCCAAACTTCGAATCCCGCGGAGCTTACGTCTATACTCGAACCTGCGTTACGTATCTCAATCTGCGCCTTTGCCACAAACCAGCAACAAATCTGCACTCAGAACACGCCGGACGAAACTGGTGCAGCCCGGACGAGTATATAGCCCTTTTGATTGAGTCAACTTTCGCAGTTTTTAACGTCAAAATATGCACTCAGAAGTGCTTTTCATCGCATACGTATTTTTGCTCATCTTCGATCATACTTTCGAAAGCGACAAAAAAACAATCAGACCACTCCAAAAGGCACTTCCGCTATGAAACCCGACAATGTAAATCAAGAAAAAGTGCGATTTCGCACATTGAGGAGATACTACATTGAGAATAGTTGTTGTTTTGTTGCGATATCGAATGGGATTGCTTGCTAGGCTGGCTTGGATTTATTGTATCACGCCGATAGTTGCTGCGTTAATGCCGCTTTATTCTTTTTTCTACAGAGGCATAAAGCTTCTGGTATCTCGCACAACCGCAAACAGTAATCTACGGTATTGGGCTTCACTGAAACAACAAGTCTTGCAGCAGAGGGAAAAGGGATACCGAGTCAAAATAGAAGAGCTAGGCCTTAGCAGCGAAAACCTTCAGGCCTTAAAACAAAACTTGTCAGAAAATGATGAACTCATCGTTGCAAGAATAGATCAAGATGGATACTGGCTTTCAGAATACGCACCGATTGCGGACGTATCTACAGTGCCTGCTGAGGAGTTCATGAAACGTACACGTTTTGACTTGTGCGTTGTCGTTGTGGATGGGTATGTGGGAATACGAAAAGACTACCGAGGTGACAAGGTCGCGTTTGTTAATGAGTTAAATGCTTTGTACAAACTAGGCCGAGCAGGATGTAATGTTCCAGCGATTTTGGCGATAGACGTAGCTGCGCTAAGGTTGACTATTTCATATATTAAAGGAAGCGTATTACAGGAGGAATTGGTCAAAAAGGGAGCCGAAATCCGCGTTCGTGACATCCTGCATAACGATGAATGGATGAAACTGGACAAGAAAGATAAGATGCTATGGATTGCAAAGCAAGGCAACACCTATTTACCCCAAGTTATCAGCAAAGAGCAAATAGACCAGTTATTCCTGCAACTGCAAAAGATTCATCAGTGCGGCATTGCTGTCCGTGATATAAAAAAAGGCAATCTTATCAGAGAAAAATCTTCAGGTGCATTTTATTGGATTGATTTCGATAATGCGAGAGATTTTTCTAGAACGGGCAGCAACATGTCGAGGTGTTTGCGTAATCGCGACATCGAGAAATTCAATCTGCATCTTGGCACAGAAAAGCTCACTTACGAAGGCATTCGTAATCGAATAAGCAATAAGAATGATCCTATTCTGCGTAATTGGTATGCGCCGGTGTATCTGGGGGCGGGGTTACGGATTGGAAGCCTATGGGATTGTAACGCCGGATATGGACGTTGGCATTATCTGCTGAAAAAGTCTTTGCCGGATTTCGCGGACAAGCGAATATTGGATCTTGGCGCCAACAACGGTGCTAATGGGCTGCAGTTGCTTAGGTATGGGGCCGGAGAGGTAGTTGGTATCGAGCTGGATCAGCACCATATCAATCAAGGACTTTTTGCCAAAGCAGCTCTGGAGTGGGCAGACAACAAAACATACAACTTTACATACCATCATGCCAGCATGACAGAAGTGCCTGAGTTGCAGTTAGGCAAGTTCGACATGGCAATGGCAATGTGTTCCATTTATTATCTTGATGACGACAGCATTGCTAAGTTGATTCGCTTTTTGCACAGCGTAACAGAAATTCTAGTGCTTCAGTGCAATGTATCTCAAACAATAAAACGCTCTGATCCTCATGTTCGGACCAAATCGTCTGTAACATATACAGTGAACATGCTAAAAGCCAACGGATTTGACCAAGTGCAGGTGATCGCACCAATGGGATATTCCCGCCCCTTGGTAATCGCAAGAAAAAAATAAATGATAGTATTACGGCAATTGACTATACGATCAATTCAGGCATAGGCCGCTGCTCACCCTTCCGCAGCGCCGCACCTCATCATACACAACCCCACCGCCATCGCCACCGCCGCTGTCTCTATACGCAAAACGGTGTCCGTCAGTCGCACCGCCTGCGCACCACACGCATCCAGCATCTCCTGCTCCGTCTCGGTAAACCCGCCTTCAGGCCCAACCACCGCCGCGACTGCCGTCTCTCCAATCTGCCCATCAAACAGCGACCTATCCGCGCTCGGCAAACCATACAGCACCACCGCGCCCTCAGCCTGCATCGTCTCCAAAAACTCCCTCAAGCTCATCGGACCATCGATCCGCGGCAGCCACAAACGCCCGCACTGCTTCGCCGCCGACATCGCCAACTTCTCATAGCGCTCCACCAGCTTCTCACCCCGCGCCAGCTTCACCGTCCGCTCGAACACCACCGGACAAATCCGATCAACCCCCAACTCCGTACATTTACTAACCAGCCAATCAAACCGATCGCCCTTAGCCACCGCCGCACCAATAACAATCCCCCGCTCATTACGCCCGATAAATCTCACTTCATCCACCAAAACCGATAATTCCCGCTTGCCCGACTCTTGCACCCGCCCATAACCAACGTGCCCCGCACCGTCAAAAACCTCAACTTCCTCGCCTGCACGCAAACGCAATACATGCAGCCCATGGTGCAGTTCCGCCCCTGCCAGCGGTAAAAGCCCTTCTTTTATCGGACAACAGAATAATCGTGTCGTTCCCACCAGATCACATACCTTTCAGTCTCATAGAATTGCTTTTTTCTCAAGGGCCTGCCAAGTTAACCGCCCCCTATCTTCCACCGATAGTAGAGATAGATAGCACCCAAGGGATTTTATAACATAGTTACAGGTGTTTGAGCAACACTAATCAGTTTCAACGCCCCGTGGGAGAAAACCATAATGGCCGAAAACACCACCGTCAATGAGGAAGCCATGAGCGACGCTACCGAAAACAATCAGCAAAATGTGGATGACATCTTGGCAGCCGCCTCCGAGTCCCTTGCCAATATAAACGACGAACTTGGCAACGATGACACCCAATCACCCGACGCCAACATCTCCACCGAACCTACCCCCGACAATACCGAAAACACGCTCGATCAACTCGCCGACACAGTCCAAGGCCTAAACCAGCAACTAACCGACCCAGATCAAGACGATTCACCTTCCCCAACCAGCGACACCGATACCCCCGAAGACTCCACCGAAGATGAACACCCCGAAATCAACTCCATCGATGATATCCTCAACAATTCCGATGATGATGAATCAGATGATAGCCCCGAAAATAATATCGATGACATCCTCGCCTCACTCGAAGACTCTATCCAGCAAACCGAGGATAGCACCGACAGCGACATCGAAGCCGCTGTAGAGGCCGCCATGGCTGATGCAGAATCCGGATCAATCGATATCGAAAACCTCCAAGAACTCGATGATGAACCCCAACAACCCGACAACGAACCTGCCGACCAAGTAGATAGCGACCCAAGCGAAGACATCGAAGATATCGAAAACATCGACGACCTCCTTTCATCGCTCGCCGACGATATCGAAGAAAACCTCGAAGCCGACCCCGAAACCAATGACACCATCGCCCAAACCGAAGACAACCAACACGCGGACGATGAACCCCTTGATAATACCATTGATCAGGACAACGACGACACCACGCTAGATGACATCGATAACGCCATAGCCTCTATGGCTGACCAAATTGAACCCGTTGACGAAGAACCAATCAGTAAAAAAACTAAAGACGGCTTCCCAACGCCTCCTGATATCAAAACCGAAGATGCTTTTGCCGCCGCGACTCGCAAGAAAACCGCCAAGACGCCTCTGCCCAATGAAACCGACCAAGAAATCGATCAGGTACTCGCCGAGGAACTCGACGCCGTCGAGTCGGGTCAAAACTCAACCTCATCCGCTCAAACCGAATCGAAAGCCCAACCCATCTTTCAGTTGCCCATCCATCAGAGAATCATCATCCAAAGCCTTGATGCCGTCAACAAACCTCTCGAAAAGTTCGTCTCACCGTCCACCAGAGACACACTAGGACTGGTCGCCGTGGCAACCCTAGCCATATCAATGGCAGCAACCGCCATATTCCTCCTAACAATGTAAACCCAGCAATCCCCAAAAACCAACCAGTTAGAACCCGAACGTAAGCAACATTTATGCTGCTCTAGCTCTGGGGTTCAAAATCATTGCACAACAACAAACCTCTACAAAAATAAAAAAACGCTGAGCGCCAAAACCGCGCGCCCAGCGTTTTAATTTCAAATCCCGCGAATGCAAAACCTTACTGCTTCGCCCCACCCAGCTCATGCAAACGCATCCGCAGCGCCTCAAGCTCTGCCTTCAGAGCAACCGGCAAACGATCACCAAACTTACCGAAGAACTCTTCGATACCATTAGCTTCTTCTTCCCAAGCCTTCGGATCAATATCAAAAAGTTTTTCCATCGCGCCATTAGGCATATCCAAGCCTGTCATGTCAATGTCTTCCGGCTTCGGAACAAAACCTATCGCGGTCTTCAACGCTTCGCAATCGTTCCGGCAACGAGCCAAAATCCACTCCAATACCCGCAGATTCTCGCCAAAACCAGGCCAAAGGAAATTACCTTCTTCATCTTGACGGAACCAGTTCACATGGAATATCTTCGGCTGCCAACGCATCTGAACCCCCATACGAAGCCAATGCTCAAAATAGTCCGCCATGTTGTAACCGCAGAACGGAAGCATCGCCATCGGATCACGACGAACTTCACCTTGCTTACCAAACTGAGCCGCGGTACGCTCACTAGCCATCGTCGCGCCCACAAACACACCGTGTACCCAGTCAAATGATTGATAAACCAACGGCGCCAAATGCGCTCGGCGACCACCAAACACGATCGCCGATATCTTCACACCGTGATGATGCTCCATACGGTAAGAGTGCGATGGGCAATTAACAAACGGTGCCGTGAAACGACTATTAGGATGAGCGCCCGTAATCGCCTTGCCGTTCTCATCTTTCATTCCCGGCTTCCAAGGACGACCCTGCCAATCAGTAGCGCCTTCCGCGGCCGGCTCACCGTCACCGTCTTCCCACCATACCGTACCGTCCGGATTCAACAGCACATTCGTGAATATCGTATCGCTCTTTACCGTCTCGACCGCGCTCGGATTCGTTCGGCTGTTCGTGCCCGGAGCTACCCCGAAGAAACCCGCTTCAGGATTGATCGCCCATAAACAACCATCGGTGTCAACACGCATCCAAGCAATGTCATCACCAACCGTCCATATCTTATAACCCTTAACCTTCAAACCTTCAGGCGGAATAAGCATAGCCAGATTCGTCTTACCACACGCGCTCGGGAACGCAGCCGCGATATAATCAATCCGACCGTTTGGCTCTTCGATCCCCAATATCAGCATGTGTTCCGCAAGCCAACGCTCTTTGTGCGCTTGGTGACTCGCGATACGCAACGCCAGACATTTCTTGCCTAAAAGCACATTGCCGCCGTAACCGCTGCCCACACTCCATATCGTGTTGTCTTCGGGAAAATGCAGTATCAAACGATTTTCGATATCACGCTCAGCTTTGCCGTGCAGACATTTCGTGAATTCGCCCGCAACGTCCAGTTGTTCCAAAACCGGGTCCCCTACCCGCGTCATTATCAGCATGTTAAGCACAACATAAATACTGTCACTCAACTCCACGCCGTATTTCGTGAACGGCGAACCGACCGGACCCATCGCGAACGGAATCACATACATCGTACGGCCCTTCATCGAACCAGCGAATATCTCGCCCGCGCGACGGTAGCCTTCCTCGGGAGACATCCAATTATTTGTAGGCCCAGCGTTGTCCTTCAAAGACGTGCAAATAAACGTCAAATTCTCCGTCCGAGCAACATCATTAACCGCTGTACGATGATAATAACAGCCGGGCAGCTTCTCTTGATCCAACTCGATTATCTCATCTGTCGAACAAGCCTGCTTCCTTAGCTCGTCACGCTGCTCGTCACTGCCGTCGATCAGCACAATATCATCCGGCTGACACATCAAGGCCATCTTCTCAACCCACGCGTTCAGACCGGCATGCTTCGTCGAAATCATCTCAAAATACTCCTAAATTCTAGACGGACATAAACTTACCACTACGGTTATTCACCGCAAACCCTTACAGCAAAAGAACTTATATCCCACCCCGTTCGCTATTCTCAAAAAAGCCTTGTTAGTATATACGATAAAACACAGTAAGTCAATACCGTTAATCCAAAATAAAAAACTTCACCCCCAATTCCCCCAATCAGAGCCCAAAACGCAAACGCCGGATTCCATCTCTGGCCTTTTTGCCTACATCACACCCCAGATAAACCCCCATTCTATCTATCCCGGGTGCCCACCCTTTCGCGCAGCTAAAGGGTGATAGAACACCAACCAAGCCTCATTGCCCAACCATCCGGGTGGCACCCTTTCGCGCAGCTAAAGGGTGATAGCATACCAACCAAGCCTCATTGCCCAACCATCTACCGTCGGTCAATCTGCCCGTGCGGCTCGCACATCCGCGGTTTCATATTACCAACACCCAAATCATATCACACCCACCCACAAAACTTGACTTTTTCCCCAAACCAGCTATAGTCAAATTTCACCTTCGACCGATAATAATCATAATTAGCTTTAAGTAAACAAGTTGGAATCAAACAAACAGGAGAATAACATGTCCCGACGCGTAACACTAATCGCCGCCATCGCCCTGCTCGCATTCACTGCCGCCTCGTTCGCCCAACTAACCGACAACATCGACGGTAGAACCCGGTGGGAAGCATCCGTCTTCATGGGCGTACTAACCGGAGACCACCTCTCAACCGCCATCATAAACGGCGAAAGAGCCACTAACGATGTTGAAACCGCACTTTTGACCGGTGTCCGCATCTCCGCTGAACAGGAATTCCTAGGCCTCGAAACCACCATCGCCGCCGCCTTGGGCGACTCCGAAATCGACGCCGACCCCGTCGCCATGCTCGGTGACGGAGGCAACGCAACCAACCTCATGACCAACGTCGATGTACTCTTTTTCCCAGCCGGCAACAGTTGGGCTGACGGCCGAATCCGACCCTATCTCGCCGCCGGACCAGGTATGAACTACTTCGACGGAGATTTTGCCGGCGATAACTCCGACCTCAGATTCGCCCTAAACGCAGGCCTAGGCATCAAATTCCTCCTCGGTGACCAAGGAAACCCCGTCCTACGCGTCGATTACCGATGGCACCGCGTATTTGGCTCCGGATCACACAAAAGAGACATGAACCAACAAGAAATCTCCGTAGGACTAGGTATCCGTTTCTAATCACCACCTATCTTCCCAAAATTAGCCCCCTGACCCGTCAGGGGGTTTTAACTTACTTCAACCATTGACCCGCCGCCCACCATCCACACACCATCCCCCCCACCGAACCAACCCGTTTTTTTGTCCCCTTGCCCTTCCACAACCACCCTAATCCCTATATAATGCCCAGTAATCATAAGGATGGGCTCTAAGGGCGTGTTGCCCGAAATTAGGTTTTTGCCCAGGTAATATTTGGATGAGATTTTACGTATTGTCTCATCGTTAGCTCTTTAAAAA
>JAFGKT010000073.1 GCA_016928435.1 Sedimentisphaerales bacterium
GCTCTGGCTAACGCCGGCAGCAATATCGCCACCAACAAAGCAATGATAGATACCACAACCAACAACTCGATGAGCGTAAAACCTTTTGCCTTGCTACGCATGATCTGTACTCCTTGGTAAGAGGGGGCTGACCAATTTTTCCTTTGGCCAGCCCCGCTAACGCATTATATGACACCAAAAACTGAAAAGACCAAAAACACGATAAAGACGCGTTTAAGGCACATAGGGCTCGGTGCCTGACCAGACATTGCTGCCGCAGCAGGGATCACAGGGGTCAGTGCAACCGGCCCACTCTTCGACGAGTTGACCAAAATCGTACATATCTACTTGGCAATCGGGTTGGCCTTGGGGGCCGCTTATATCAGCAAGATAATAGTGCTGACCTTCTTCGCCGCACACTTCCGGGCCCAACAATGTGTTGAGGGTAACAATGGCGTCAGCGATATCACTGCGGGCATCGAGCAAAGTTGTGGTGCTGGTGGTTTGGCCGCTCATTGACGTGCCGCCGACACCGGCGACTTGGGCTAAAGCTGCCGCACCTGCTGAGCGAGCGGTCTGCCATTCGGTGGTATCGGGAATACCGGGATTGGCTGGGTCAGAACGATCCATTAGCTCTTCGAGAATCTGGATGTAGATATAATCTTCCATGCCGTCGGCGAAATTATGCAGACGCGGGGAGACACACCACAACCCGCCGTTTGGCGCGTGGATTAATGTGCCATCACCGTAATTACTCATCGAACCGCATTCGGTTCTGGGGAAACGCTGGTCGTTCTTCTCTTCCCAGAATGACTGTTGTGTCTCCCAATACAGGAATCCCGTTAAGCCTCGTTGAGCCATTTGCCAACCTAGCACCCGGGCATCCAAAAGCGTATCATCAGCCATAAAGTTAGGATAGCTGCCTAAAGGTTCTATGCATACATATATACCAACCTCGGTTCCCGCGGCCCAGTTGGCCGGGGCGTCAGCCGTCAGATCCAATTGACTCGTCAAAATGATATGGTAATTGATGTACCCGCTCTGACGCAGAGATCGGCAATTACCGCTATTGTCAACAACTTGTGTTCTGAGACGGGAATCAGCATCATGAACCCATTGGCAACGCGTTTGAACTTCGGTCAGAACCGCACTTGTGGGCTCGTCCCAAACATACACTACAGCGTCGTCCAGGTGGCCGCAGCCGTCCAAAATGTCCGCCATGATATCCCAGTAGTTCTTCATCGCGTCGATTTCAGTGGTGGTATAGGTCGCGTAGTCGCCTCCGAATCCGCCGACCAGATTACCGCTCTGCCAGGTGCCAGGCGTACGAATTATCATATAGTTGTTGCCTGGTGTCGCAAAATAATCTTCCACACTTTGAGTCATCATGTTGATGTCGGTTTGGTTCAGACTGGCCAGTTCGTAGAACCCGATTGCACCATCGCTGTTTTTGTCCGGAATGGGAGGATCCCACCAGCCGGATACACAGCGATAATCACGCATCATGTCACCCTGGGTGCTGCTGAATTGCGCCGGAATCGCGCCGCCGTAAGGCAGTACAAAATCCAGTACGGTTAATTCGATATCGAATACTTCAGCGTATAGTCCGTCCGGCGCAATGGTGACTTGGCCGGTATATAAACCCGCGGGAGTGTCCTCGGCAATCTCAAACTGAATAAACACAGCCTGCAACCGATCACGATAAGCAAGGAATGGGCTTACTCCACTGTAGAGCATTATATCAGGCACGTAATGCTCCGCCTCGGCAACTCGTGCCTCAGCGGTCACATATCCTAAAGGTCCAACTTTTACTTCGTTGGTCGGATGCAGTACGTGCGCAGGAGATGTACATGCCATCTCACTCACAGAAACACTGACATTGGCGACATTGCCAGAGACAACCATGGGAATAATCGCCAGTTCGCGATATTCCGATTCACCACGCGCAGCGGTAATCTCTATAGGCCCAGTCCAAGCGAGGTCCGGTCCGCCTTCGTAATAAATTCGTGTCATTGGCGGGGCGATGCCCACAGCATAAGTCTGACTGCCTCTGCCTACACTGGTGAGATAAGTTTGTGCTTGCGCACGCAGTGTGCTAAGTGAATTGGTGTAATATGACGGCGGCGTCGCTGCCAGTAAGCTGCCACTCCACAGGCACACGGTAAGGCAGAGCACTAGGGAAATCTTCAGTGCTTGTTTTACCATCTTCGTTTCCTTTCTAAAAATAGCTCTCAGGGAGCAAGTCCTTTGCGTTGGGAAGCTGACACAACTTGGGGCTGCGTCACTACAATGTTTTTCGTCACGGTTACGCCGATATTCCAAATTTCAGCGAGCGTGGGCGAAACGCCCGCTGAAGGAATCCACCTATCTGAATCCCTACTCAAATCACAAACATAAATATTATCTACGCCGAATTACGCTATTCTACCAATCCCAATGCTGCGTACAGTCAACATCGTCCGGATTGGTGCATTGGAGCCACTCACTGGCGATAATCGCCAAGTCCGGCAGATTAACATAACAATCGTGCGAAACATCAGAATCTAGATATTGAGTGTAGTCATCGCCGCAGAAATCGGCAGAGTCAACCATGTGTCCGGATAGAATAAAGTCCGAGTCGCCTACCAGACTCATTCCAGGCAAGAAAAGGGCACCGTTGTAGATAAATCCCGACCAGCCCAGTTCCGCGTAAATATACAGCGTAAACTCCGTTTTACCAGCCACGAGATCGTCGATGTCTGTATAAACACGATATGTGCCCGGGCCTTCGTTAGGAACGCCGCCTTCGGGAGTGTAGTTCATACTCTCGGGTTGGCCTTCGTAATCGGGCGATTGATGATAGTAAATCTGCGTAACGGATTCATCGGTTATCAAATCCATCTTACAGTAGCCCCAGTTGCTTTCATAACCGCTAAGCGTTGAACCATACTCCAAGCGGGCGTCAACCAAAGCACGCGGAAAACTAAATGGGATCGACAAACTGACTCCCGCCATAGGCGTGGGAGTGCCCGAATACCACTTGCCCTCATAGAAGGTGGTCATGTCGCCCGTGGCGCCAAAAGACTTGGCCCAAGGTACAAAATTGTCCGGTCTGGCACGCAGACAGAATTCGTTCAGCCCCAAAGTGTCAGGATCAGGATCCTCAACCGTAGTACCGGCCATCAAAAAGTCACAGTCTGCCCATTCTTCAATCAGAGGCAAAAATATACCGCCGTTATAAAGCCAATCAGACCAGCCGGTACGGCAAGTAATTTTAAGCTCGAACACATTCTCGCCGGCTATTAAATCAGAGATGTCCGTGAAAACGCGGAAAGACCATGTGTCAGGAACATTCGGATCACCGCCGCAAGGATCATAGTTAAAACCATCATCAAATAACAAACCGCCGTAATCGTCTGGATTATTGTGTTGATAAATCCTGGTCGTCCCTTGAGAGGTTGTGACGTCAATGGCGACATAGCCGTTGTTAGTGCGACTGTCAGGATCTTCACCATCATAATAGCTATGCAAACGCGAACCATAATCAATCCGACACGTCTCATAGACGCGACCTGCCGGAAGCCTAAACGGTATGAGCATTATTGCTGTTTTATCAGCCCCAGGAGGCATCGTGCCAAGATCGTTGGTCCCCATACCGGCACCGTTGAAATTCAGCCTGGCCCAATCGCTGAACGCTTCGGCGGGCCCTCTGCAATCAAACGCGCCGCTGCCATCCAATTCAACCAGATACGTGTCATCTTTGTCACTGACATGAACAGCAAATTCGTAATCGTTGCCCGGCGCCAGCCAAGTGCTGTGAACACGGGCCGCGTCAGGTTCACATGGATCCGAGTCATTATTGAAATGAATTCTAATAGAAACACTTTGAGCGGGAACTTCCAAAGCCACGCTGGCGTCAAAGTAGAAGTTCATTACCGGGCCGACACCATACACACTGCCCAGGCTTTGAGCGTTGGCGAAAACCTCTATCGAATGATCCTCGTCCACAGTCCAGCCGGTGATACCCATTTGCACCGCGTCGATAACCTTGCCTTCCGGCACTTCGAACCTATAAGTCAGGTCCGCGCCGCCCTCGCAACTGTTCGCCCACCAGGTACCATAAGTGGAATCAGCCAATCCCCAATATGACTCGCTGTAAATGCGATAGGGAGGATTGCTGCCGGCGTCTATCCAATCGTTCGCGTTGATAAACGTGTAAACATAGTCAGGACTTCCCGAATTCGGATCGCTCCCCGTCGCCAGGCAGACAGCGTTTGCGCTGAACACCGCCAGGCAAACACATAAAAATAACCATTGTCTGTTCTTCATTGTAATTGTAACCTCCAATTGCTGCCGGCCAGGCCGGCCATGATTAAGGATGCTGGTCAACGTATAACTCGTTCTCCAAAAAATACGACGTGGCCCGTGACGAAACCGACCAAATACGTAATCAACTTATCGCAATTCGCTGTAATATGTACCAAATCTGGGCGCAGACTCTCCCTGCATACGCTATACAGCGTTTTTCCTCAAAAATATAATTCCTGCTTTTGTCTATCGACCCAAGCTGCTCTGCCGAATGTGCAATTCCACCGGAAGTATCCTGTTGGTATGGTTCTTGATCTCGCCTAACAGCTCTGCGTGCAAAAGTTTGGCTCCCTCAAAACCTAATTCCCAACGAGGCAAATAAACACTGCTTAATTCCAGTCGGCCTTCTTTGCAGAAAGACAAATCATTGAAACCAACAATAAATACGTTTTTGCCAACTTCAAAACCTCGCTCGCTGGCAACGGTATGGAAAGCTTGGGCAATGTAATCATCGCTGGCTAAAATGCTGCATTTCTCACCACGGAAAGAATCAAACAACTTGTTTGCCAGTTCCGTCGGATGCTTCAAAAAGTCCGGAGATGTTACCATGTCCGTATCTGAAAAGGCCATCGGCCATAGATATGGTTCAATATCATTATATAAATGTTCGCGCATCGCTGCCGCCCACCCATTGACACGGTCTCGAGCCGAACTGACATTCTCCGTCAGCCCAACATAAAAGACTGGTTCACCATGTCTATCGATCAAATGATGCGTAGCACGGTACCCCCCCGCAAAATTATCCGCTACTACCGAACTGGTCGCTATATCCTGCAAAACCCGATCAATAAAAACCACCTTTATGCCGCTCGAGATAGCTTGGTTCACCGCTTCTCTAAATTCCACACCCTCCAAAGGTATAATCAACATGCCTTCAATGTCCTGCGGAGGATGCCTCACCGTCTCCAGGTATCTATCTAAGTCCGCGTCAACCCCAATACAGGACCAATTCTGATTGTTCTCTTTGCAGTAGCTGGCCGCGCCTTCTGAGATATCTACAGCGAAAGTGTCCGAACCACATCGTATATATGCTAATGTGTACTTCTTCAGCGGCTTGGCTTGTATTAGAGCCCCTTTACGCGATTCGACTTTTAGCAAACCCTCTGCTTCCAGTAAATCAAACGCCGATTTCACCGTGCCGAAATCAACATCCCATTTACGAACCAGTGCCGCCACCGTGGGCAGACGCTCACCCGGCTGCAGCCTCTTGGTTTCTATCGAATGGCTGATCTGCCGACGAATCTGCTCGTAAAGCGGATCGCCTTGCCGACCTCGTTCCAATTTAACGTCTAGCTGATTCATAAGAACCCCAATGCCTTAACTTTCAACACAACGATTAATGTAATGCCAACCTGCGCCCACTGCGATTGGGCAGTTCAATACTAACCCAAAAACCTACCCGGCACCAACATTCTGAACTATCGGCAATACATTAACCTTATATCAGCAACGAATAACTTGCCTAAGATGCTCAACTTGATGACAGTACACCTTTTGCATATCTTCGTTGCGTTCTAATTTATACCAAATTAACGCCTTGATTGTCAAGAATGAAAGCCCAATTTATAAACAAATTACCATAAAATACAAGCCGGTTTCAATCCAAATACGAGCAAATTTGACCCAAATATACAACCGCTCTCCTTGTTTCAACTAAGCGTGCTTAACTGCAAATCGTTTCTTTAAAATGAGTTATGCGGTTTTTTGCCCGCGAGCGAATTGGCCACGAACAAAAAAACAATCCACCACCACCCAGGTCGTCAACTAGCTCAAATTTAACCGCAAATAAATTGTTTATCTGGACCATCTCGCCCCTCCGCACCCCCAATCAAAACCCGAAACGCGGTAGTATCTATAAATGCGATACGCACCTTAGGCATCCTTCAACTCTGAACCACACCGCTCACCCCAAAATTCCCACCACCAACCAACCGCGCGATTAGTTTCTAAGCACGTTTCTTCTTCCTCAGCGGATGTTTCGCCAACGTCCGCTGATTTTTTTATCTGGGCGTAAAAATAAAATGAAATGTCTATAGAGCCGCTCTGGTCCAACACCAGGTCACGCGTTCCCCCACCACATACCCCTCAACATCACCCCCCACCCCCAATCTCACCCACAAATTCATGTCCTATTATCTGGAGTGGTCTATAAGCCCGCATAGCATTACACATGCGTCACTATGCGATCATTACTTCCACATTCTTTTCCTTGAGAAACTGAACATGCGCTTCAGCAATATCATCGTCGGTAACAACAACATCCAACACCGAAGTATCCAGCACCTTAACTAATCCTCGATTGCCGAACTTATCCGAAGTCCCCAGATAAACCACCTTATTCGACCGAGCGGCTATTGTCTGCTTCAGATCCAGCAGCGCCAAGGACGACTCATACGTGCCTTCCTGCGGATAAAAAGCCGTACTGGCAAAAAACGCGATATCAAATGAAAATGAATCAGTCCAACCCGCGGCATTCGCCCCCACAAAACAAAATGCGTCGCGATCAAGTCTGCCGCCGACACTGATTACCTCAACCTTGCTGGCTGTCACCAAATCAATGCAGGCTAAGACACTATTGGTCACAACCGTTATGCGAGGGTTATTCGCAGCTATCAGCTTGGCCAAGGGCAGCAGCGTCGTCGAGGCGCCTATAAATACCGATTGACCTTGCTTTATCAGCGAATACGCCAGACCGCAGATACGCTGCTTCTTTTCCAGGTTGAAATTGATTCGAGCTGAAACTTCCGCCTCATGAACCACACTGGGCTTGTCCAGAACCTGGGCTCCACCCGTAACCTTCTGAACCAGAGACATAGAAGCCAAGTATTCGATATCCCTGCGTATCGTCATCACCGAGACGCCGAATAATTCCGCAAGCTCCTCGACGCCCGCTAACGCATGTTCGTTAATATACTTAACGATCTGCTGTTGTCTTTTTCGCATCGTCACGTTCTTCTAGCTCCGGCTGTTCATTTCGTGTTACATTTATGATAATCTTATTTAGTATAAGACATTATCACAACAAAACAAACAGAAAAGTAACACACCCGTCTAACGACCGGAGGGACAGTGGTCAAAAATAATACCTCAAAACCTGGCCTATCCTGTTATCCTGTCACAAATTCCCTGACCGCCCTGCTTCTACTCACCATCATACCTATAAAACAAAAAGTTCCAGCGAGCGTTGGCGAAACGCCCACTGGAACTATCCAAATTACTCGATTCCCATTCGTTGGAAATCGAAGGAGCGACTAGCTGCGTTTGCGACGAATGGCCGCCAACGCACCAAGTCCCAGCAAAACCATCGAAGCAGGTTCCGGAACAAGTTCGCCCTCTACGTGCGCGCCGTCATAGGCATCCCACATAGTATAAGCGTACCCAGCATCGTATTGGGGCTCGCCAAACGCGATCGAGCTGATGTCAGCAAAATCCGCATAGGTATAAATCAGATGGGCTGCGTCAACCTGATTACCATAGGCATTCAAACCATTCTCGTCCACTACGAAAATCGCCTGGTTCCACGCGAAACCGGTAACTTGCGTAAAGGTAACAGAACTGCTTATCCAGCCTTCGCTAACGTCTGTTCTGCCAATCCAAGTTTGAGTGGCGCAGCTCTCAGCAATGCAGCCAAGATCGGCAGTACGGCCGGCCGAATCGCTCACGCGAATAATGCTCATCCCAGGCTGATAACAGGCCAACCACATGGAAGCCGTGCCATAGTAGGCGCCGCCCAGATCATGAACCGCCAGGTTGGTCACACCGTTGCCAGCATTGAGCTGATAAGCCAAATAGCTGCCCTCGCCCGGAGCACCACCCCAAGAAGGGGCCACGTTGAACATATCTATCGAAGCTGCCGTTCCCGAAGTCCAAACAGATGTGTCTAACTTGCTCAAACCCTCAAAACTATCGTGAAACACAACCGCTGCCGGCGCCATCGACGTCAATCCCAAAACCAAAACACCAACCAACATCAAACACAATTTCTTACTCATCTTCAATACTCCTTCTGATAAGAGTTCTTTCCGCCTAGTGCAACACACACTAGTCATAACAAAATTTATGGCAACCGTTCACGCTCTTGCAACCACAAACAAACTACAATCATGCCTTTATTCGTGCCCATTCGTGGTTCTCTTTACTGTGAACGCTTACATCCTTCGCTGCTGCCGCGAATCTTCAGTTCAACCGGTATTAGACGATGCGCAGGCCGACGTATAATTCCCGACAAACTCTGGTGCAGAAGCGACGCCGCTTCGTAGCCTAGCTGCTCTCTCGAATAGTAAATACTACTCTGGGGCGGACTGGTAACCATACAAGAAGGACTATCGCCTTCACCAATCACAAACACATCTTTACCAATTACCAGACCCAGCTCCTCAGCAGCCAAATAAAGCCCTTGAGCAAAGGCGTCGTTCATGGCAAACACCACATACTTACCCTGCTTGTTCTCGCTTAGAAATCGCAGCGCAAACTCCTTTGGAACTTGCCGGATATCGCCCTGAAGCATCTTAGGATCGCTTTCTGAAATATCCGTTGCCCAAGTGTATTGCGCCAAATCATGATAGTTGTGTTGACGCATAGCCCCAGCCCACCCCGCATAGCGGTCACGGCACGAACTAGGCGATTCCGTCATCCCAAAATAAAACACTCCCGTCCCGTGCCGCTCGATCAAGTGTTCCGTTGCCCGACACCCACCCGCGAAATGATCCGCCGTAACAGAACTAATAGAACAATCCGGAATCACACGATCTACAAAAACCATCTTGATACGACCGATGGCATCAATAACAGCACTGCGGCATTCCGGCGAATTCAGAGGCATCACAATCAGCCCGTCAACACCTTTAGGTGGACGCATGATCGCGTCAACATAATTGCCGTAACAAAGCCGACTGTCACATTGAATAAATCTTTGATTGTGTTCACAGCAATAACGCTCAATGCCTTCAGCAACATCTATCATGAAGGCGTCATTGCCCCATCGAGTAAACATCATGGTAAAAACATCACAACGCTCAGCTTCGGTAATCACCACGCCTTGATGCCGCTCCAATTTCACAAGCCCGTCCTCCGCCAGCAAATCGAACGCCGACTTAACAGTGCTGTAGTTAACATTCCATTTCTTCACAAGTGAACTCAACGTTGGCAACCTATCCCCCGCTTTGAGCGCCTTTGCCTCGATGGACGCCTTAACTTGACGTCGAATCTGCTCGTACAACGGCAGTGCTTTGCCGCCAACCTTATCCAAATTTACACTCTCTAGAACTGCCATATACAAAACTCACCTTATCTTTACTAATCGCACTATAACAAAATAGCACACCTAAAACAAGATAAAACTCATATTAGTATCAAATAAAACACAAAATCTTATCATCCTTAACACCGCATAAAAACATAATCACTTCCAAACCATATTTTTACCCCCACGATATAACCGCCATCAAAGACATCTTCTGTCGCAAATCCCGTATTTGCAGTGCATTAAAATCGCCTGCAACAGGCGAATATGACCCTTAACAGCCATTTCCGCCTTCGCTGCGTCGTTACCGCCGGCAACCATCACCATCAAAATGTAACAAAAATCACATATCGTACTTGGTAATTTTATGTTGTTTATTTGATAATGATTTGATATTCTCAAGAAAAACACAACTGACAACCGCCCTGGATAACCCGCATAATGCCGGTTAGCGACTAATCTGTCCTTTTTGTCCTCCTTTATCCCGTTTTTTGCGATTTTGTCGCACAGAACAAGCCCAAACATGATTTAATAAGTTATGGGCCAAAGAATCGCATAGGACGGCCTGGCTGAGACCAAAGGGCCAGGGATTTTTTGACAAGATTCTGGAGTAAAACATGCCATTCAATCACGATGACTATAAAAATAAAGTCTTAGGCTGCTGGCTGGGAAAAAACATCGGAGGCACCCTCGGCGCCCCAATGGAATGGTGGCGACAAACCCACGACGTCACATTCTACACCCAAGACCTAGGCGGCGAACCAATTCCCAACGACGACCTCGACCTGCAACTAGTCTGGCTCATGGCCCTGGAAGAGCGAGGACTCAAAATCGACGCCCACGACCTCGCTGAATATTGGCTCATGTACATCACCCCCCACTATTCCGAATACGGAACCGCCAAAGCAAACCTGCGCGCAGGCCTAATCCCGCCCATATCCGGATCATTCCGCAACGTATACAAAGATAGCTGCGGCGCATTTATTCGTAGCGAAATCTGGGCCTGCATCGCGCCAGGCCTGCCCGAAGTCGCCGCCAAATACGCCTACGAAGACGCTATTGTTGACCACGGCGACGGCGAAGGCACTTATGCCGCCGTTATGATCGCCGCCATGCAGGCCGCCGCGTTTGTCATCAGTGATTTCAAACAACTAATCGAAATCGGCTTAGCCTATATCCCCGAAAACTCAGGCGTAACCGCCGCCGTCAAAACCGCTATCGCTTCCTATGATGCCGGGAAATCCTGGAAACAAACCCGCGACAACATCCTCGAGAATCATCGCGGAGAAGGAGGCTGCGTATTGTGGGACAGAACCTGCGCCGAAGACAAAAAGAAAGGCTTCGACAAAGGCGAAAAAGGTTACATGGTCCCTAGTAACATCGCCATCATTGTCGCCGCCCTGCTCTATGGCCAAAACGATTTCGAAAAAACCATCTGCACCGCCGTCAACTTCGGCGAAGACACCGATTGCACCGCCGCCACTGTTGGAGCCTTATGGGGCATCATTCATGGAGCCAAGGAAATTCCGCAAAAATGGATCGAGCCGATCGGCCGGACAATCAAAACCATCTGTATTGCTAACGGCGAACTAATGCGACCATTACCCAAAACCGTTGACGAACTCACCGACCGTACAATCCACCAGGGCAAGCTGTTAACGCTGTCCCTCGGCAAAGAAAACTACCTCAACGCCGATACCACCGACCTCTCCAAAATCAAACCCGAAGACTTCACACCCAGCATACAGTATCGCGAGATGATGCGGTCAGCCATTGGCAAAATGAAATTCCACTTCGACTCTTTCGATGTCTTTGTCGGACTCCCTAATGGCCCAATACCTGACAACCAAGGTCAAACCCCCGTCACCCTTGAAATCCACGGCCGAACACGACTGCCCGGCGTCGTCAATTTCCAATGGCACCTCCCGCCCCAATGGCAAGTAATCCAAGGACTAGCGGGACAAACAATCTGTCATGCCTTTGATTTCTGCGAGAACGCAAACATCAACTTCACCCTCCACTGCGAAAACTTCACCACCCCCTCCGCCCAATGCGTCCTAGCACTAACCGTCACCGAAATGGCCAAAAAAATGCTTATCCCCATAACCATAATCAACACCCGCTAGCACTTTACACCCCACCCCCCCCCCCAAAAAAAAATCTTCTACACAACTTGACATTTCATTATTTTAGCATATACTAAAATAGTAAAATTAACCACCGGCAACCCACTGCTTCAATCGTAAACACCTAGCAATAAAAACGTTAGGAAATAAAAAATGCCCCAACCATTAATCGAAAACCCAGCAATGGCCCAAAAAGTCGCCCGAGTCCTAAAGGCAATCGCTCACCCCGTACGCCTGCAGATCATCGAGTTGCTCGAATCCGGAGAAATGTGCGTCGGACAAATCGTCGACGCCCTTCATGCCAAGTACCCCATAACCAGCCAGCAACTAAACACCATGTGCGACCGAGGCGTACTCACCCAAAGACGCGACGGCGCCAAAGTCTTCTACCGAATCCTCAATCCCAGCGTCAGCGACCTGCTCCAGTGCCTTTACCGTAACTGCGATTCCCACAACACCGACCAAACCTAAACCAAAGGAGAATCTTGCGGGTAATATTCTTTGTGCTATACTCATTTATATGGCCCTGCCGGCACCAACTGCACCAAAGCCGTTGATAGAGTCTGCATGCTTGAGGGATTATCAAAAAAAATACTCCAATATTCACCACTAACCAAGGTTGCGATCTTCTACAATACCAACTTCTAAAGGACACCTTAAATGCGTTTACGTGAATGGACAACCGACCTCGCTATGCGACACTACAAAATCATTACCATATTAATGGTACTGATAACCCTCGCCCTCGGCGCTCTCATCCCGCGTATCCAAGTCGATACCGACCCCGAAAACATGCTCCCCGCCGATGAAGCAGTTCGCGTCTTTCACAACATAACCAAAGACAATTTCAACCTCAACGACCTCGTCGTACTAGGCATTACCAACGAATCCGACCCCTGCGGCGTGTTCAACCCCAACTCCCTACGCAACATCTACGAACTCACCCAATTCGCCAAAACCCTTAGTTGGCCCACCGAAGATGACCCCTGCGTCAGCGAAGGCGTAGTCACCATCGACGTCATCGCGCCGTCAATGGTCGATCATGTAGCCCACATTGCCATGGAAGGCCAAGAAGGCCTAACCTTCTCCCGACTCATGCCTCAGCCGCCCGAAACCCAAGCCCAAGCCGACCAAATCCGCCGCAACGTCCTTAGCAACCCGCTCCTTAACGGCACCATGGTAAGCGAAGACGGCAAAGCCCTCTGCGTCTATCTCCCCCTCGATCGCAAAGACCTCAGCTACCGTCTATATACCGCCCTTCGCGAAAAAATCGCTACCCTCCAAGGCAGCGACCAATACTTCATCACCGGCCTGCCCGTCGCCGAAGATACGTTCGGCGTCGAAATGTTCATCCAAATGGCAATCTCCGCGCCCGCCGCAATGGTCGTCATCTTCCTGCTAATGCTCCTGTTCTTCCGAAAACTCCTGCTTATCATCTCGCCCATGATCGTCGCAATGGTCTCGGTAATCTCAACCATGGGACTGCTCATCGGATTCGGCTACCCCGTCCATATCATGAGTTCCATGATCCCCATCTTCCTTATGCCCATCGCCGTCGTCGATTCAGTACATATCCTTTCAGAATTCTTCGACCGATACACCCCCCAAAAGGGCCGCCGCGAAACCATGCGCGAAGTTATGAGCAACCTCTTTGTCCCCATGCTCTATACCTCCCTAACCTCCGCCGCCGGCTTCGCGTCCTTGGCTCTAACTCCAATACCCCCAGTGCAAGTGTTCGGCATGTTCGTCGCCATCGGCATCATGACCGCATGGGTCTGGACAATCCTCTTTGTGCCCGCTTACATCATGTTCGTCAAGGAATCGTCTCTCGCCAATTTCGGCGCCGCTAACCATCCCCACGAACAAGGCACCCTGCTCACCCGATTCCTCCGCCAAGCCGGCCAATGGACCTACAACTACGCCAAACCTATACTCGTCGTCATCGTCCTAATCGGCGCCGTAGCCGTTTACGGCATCACTCGCATTCAAATCAACGACAACCCCGTAAAATGGTTCGCACCAAGTCACCCCATCCGCCAAGCCGACCGCGTACTCAACGAACACTTCGCCGGCACCTACATGGCTTACCTCATCCTACAAGCCGACCCCTGCGCCGCCATCACCGACAACTACGTCACCGACCTATCCCAACGCCTACAGCAACGCGCCAACCTTATCGCCGACGAATTCCCCCAATCCATAACCAACCCCGTACTCGATGCCGCCCAAAACTATCTCCGTCAGCGAGCCCCCCAACTCCAACAGCAAAACGCCGACAAAGCCGCACTCGTCGCCGACCTCGCTGCCTATGCCCAAAACCAAGCCGACACCGCCCAAGGCGATGACTACTACGTTTGGGACCGCATCGATGAATGGGCCGGTTATGAAGCCCAGCAGCTCAACGAACCCTTCAAAGACCCCGCCCTGCTGAACTGGATGGAAGCTCTGCAAAACCACCTAGCAGCGACCGGCGTCGTAGGCAAAACCAACTCCATCGTTGATATCGTCAAAAAAGTACGCCAAGAGTTCATCGACGGCCGCCCCGAAAGCGCCGTAATCCCCCAACGCTTCGAGGTCGTCGGCGCCATGTTCCGCCAGTTCCTCAGCAGCAACCGCCCCCAAGACCTATGGCACATGGTAACCAGCGACTACCACAGCGCCAACATCTGGGTCCAGCTAACCAGCGGCGATAACAAAGACATGGAACAGGTCGTCGCCGCCGTCGATGATTTCGTAACCGCCAATCCCCCTCCGCCTCAGTTCCGACTCCAATATCATTGGGCCGGACTAACCTACATCAACACCGTTTGGCAAAACCGCATGGTAACCGGTATGCTCCAATCCTTCCTCGGCAGCTTCCTTGTCGTATTCATCATGATGTCCATCCTATTCCGCTCACCACTTTGGGGCCTCATCTGCATGATCCCCCTAACCGTCACCATCCTAATGATCTACGGCATGATAGGCCTGATCGGCAAAGACTACGACATGCCCGTCGCCGTGCTCAGCGCCCTAACCCTAGGCATGGCCGTCGACTTCGCCATCCACTTCCTCCAACGTTCTCGCGAAACCTATCTCGAAAAACAATCTTGGAAAGCCAGCGTCGCGGAAATGTTCGGAGAACCCGCCCTCGCCATCACTCGCAACGTACTTGTCATCGCTATCGGCTTCCTACCCTTACTCGCCGCGCCGCTCATGCCTTACAAAACCGTAGGCATTTTCCTCTGTGCCATCATGGCGGTATCCGGAGCCATAACCTTACTCGTCTTACCCGCTATACTGCGACTCGGTGAAAAACATTTGTTCAAAAGCCTCCGCCAACCGCAAGGCCTAACCTGCAACTGCGCCTTCTGCGCCGTCGTCTCCGCCGCCACTGTCCTCCTGGTCGCCCTCAATATGCATCAATACTCCCTCGTCGGCTGGTCCCGCCTCGCGTGGATCAGCGTTATCGCCATCCCATTAATGGCACTCACCTGCAGCTTAGTCAGCCGCCGCAACGCTTGCAAAACGACCAAAAACGAAAAACAACAACAGAAAGGACAATCATCATGAACCCACTAAATAAACTAATTATCGCTGTCTCCGTTACCCTCTTTGCCATCGCCGCCGCCGCTTATGCTCAATACCACCCCGCCGCAACCGATCCCTGCGCCGCCGCTGACCCTTGCGCTGTAGCCGACCCCTGCGCTGCCGCACCCTCATCCGAAATCCCCGACGTCCAAACCATCGTCGAACGTGCCAACATCATGGCCTACTACCAAGGCGATAACGGCCGCGCCAACGTCGAAATGGTCGTAACCAACCGCCAAGGCAACCAACGACGCCACGAATTCACCATCCTCCGCAAAGACATCCAAGACGGAGGCGACCAAAACTACTACGTCTATTTTCGTCAACCACCGGACGCCAGACGCACCGCCTACCTCGTACTTAAACACGCCGCCGAAGACCGCGACGACGACCGATGGCTCTATGAACCAAGCCTCGACCTCATCCGCCGCATCGCCGCCACCGACAAACGAACCAGCTTCGTCGGCTCCGATTACCTCTACGAAGACGTATCAGGCCGATCCCTCACCGCCGACACCCACCAACTCACCGAAACCACCGACGAATATTTCATCGTCCGCAACACCCCCGTTAATCCCGACAGCGTCGAGTTCAGCTATTTCGACGTCTGGATCCGTCGCGACAACTACATGCCCTATAAAATGATGTACTACGATAGCGACGACCAGCTCTACCGCACCATCGAAGCCCTTGAAATCCAAACCATTCAGGATTATCCTACTGTCGTCCATTCAATAGTCCGCAATCTAACCACCGAAAGCACCACCGAAATGCGATTCTCCAATGTCCAATACAACATCAACATCGGCGACATATTCCAAGAACGTTACTTACGCCGTCCACCCCGAGAGGTACGCTAATTTCATTCGCCCGGCAAATTAGCCCCCTGACCTGTCAGGGGGTCATAAGGACAAAATACACAGAAAGACCATTTAATCCCAACCGATACACTGCACTTGGAAGTGTTCTTATGCAACATCAAAAACTCGTCCGCCCGATCATCCTCACGCTTGTGGCCTTCGCCCTGACCACCGCCGCCCCTAACCTCTGCGCCCAAACCGACCCCCAAGAAATGGACCCCATACTGCAATTCCTCGGCTTCGATTATTTCGAGTACCACGGTTTCGCCGAAGCCCGCTCCGGTTTCCGCCTACTCAACGACCCCTTCGAAAGAGACATGTCAATTATGGAGTCCCGCCTCCAAACCGATCTATCCACCTTACCCGAATGGGGTGAAATCCGCGTACGAGGCGACGTCATCGGCGATTTCGTCACCGAACGATGCGACTTCGACCTCCGCGAAGCCCAAATCTCATTCAGCCCCTTCGATTTCATGGACGCCCGCGTCGGCCGACAAATCCTCACCTGGGGCACCGGCGACCTCGTCTTCCTCAACGACATGTTCCCCAAAGATTGGCAATCGTTCTTTACAGGCCGAGACGTCGAATACCTCAAAGCACCATCCGACGCCGCCAAGTTCAGCATCTTCACCGACCTAATCAACTTCGACATCGTTTACACACCCCAATTCGATCCCGACCGCCACATCACCGGCGAACGTATCTCCTACTGGAACGGCCAACGCATCGTCGGCAACAACGCCCGCCTCAACACCGACCGACCCAACGATTGGTTCCGCGACGACGAAATCGCTCTCCGCGCCTACCGCATGATCGGCAATTACGAAGTCGCCGCCTACGCTTACCGCGGCTTCTGGAAAAGCCCAGCAGGCCAAAACCTCCAAGGCGAAGCCATCTTCCCTGACCTCAGCGTTTACGGCGCCAGCGTTCGAGGCAATGTCGCCAACGGTATAGGCAACGCCGAGTTCGCTTACTACAATAGCGAAGACGACCAGTCAGGCCGCGATCCACTAATCAACAACAGCGAATTCCGCTTCCTCGTCGGCTACACCCAGGAACTCGCTCGCGACTTTCACGGCGGATTCCAATACTACGTCGAACAAATGACCGACTACGGCGCCTACCGCGACGCCCAACCGTTCAGCCCCCATCGCGACCGCACCCGCCACCTACTAACCTTCCGCCTAACCCGACAACTCCTCAACCAAAACCTAACCCTATCCCTTTTCACCTACTACTCCCCTTCCGATGCCGACGTCTATATGCGACCCAACCTAACCTACAAAATCACCGACGCCCTAACCACCGAACTAGGAGCCAACATCTTCTTCGGCGACCAACCCCACACCTTCTTCGGCCAGTTCCACAACAACACCAACATGTACGCCGCCCTACGCTACACCTGGTAACCCCCATCGTCATCACCGCCCCAAGCAAAGAAAGGGGACTGGCTCTGGAGCGTCAGCGCAAGTGCCTGTCCCCTTTTTTGCGTCGTACCCCATCCACCGCACCTCCCCGCTATTCACCTCCCGCACCCAAACGTTAGCCCCCGAACGTAACAACATTTTGCCAAAAATGTTGTCTAGCTCGCCGGTTCGCCTACATTGTGCAAACCTCCCCCAAAAACTATAAATCCCGTAAAAAGCGTCTGTTACATCGACCCCCTACCCCTTACCGCCCCTTTTTCTCAAATTAACAATTAAACCCCGTCCTCATTTCCCCTATATTACCCCTAGATTACAGGCATATATAAACAAAGGAGCCCTAATCATGAAAGTCGCCGTCACCTCATCAACCCCAACCATGGATTCAATCGTGGACCCGCGTTTCGGCCGAGCCAAACACTTCATCCTCATCGACACCGAAACCGGAGATTTCACCGTCCACGACAACACCCAAAATCTAAACGCTACCCAAGGTGCCGGAATTCAAGCCGCACAAAACGTCGCTGAATTAGACGCCCAAGCAATCATAACCGGCAACGTCGGACCCAAGGCCTTCAAAACCCTAACCGCCGCCGGCGTCAAAATCTTCCTCTGCCCCAACGATACCACCGTCCAACAAGCCATCGACCAACTCAAATCCAATCAACTCAAAACCATCGAGCAAGCCAACGTAGAAGGACATTGGATCTAAATGAAAACTTATCTCGAATGCGTCCCATGCTTCGTCAGCCAAGCCCTGCATGCGTCCCAACTAATCAGCGACGATCCCCAAAAACACAAAGATGTTCTTCAGGCAGTTCTCCAAGCCGCCTCCAACATGGACTTCTCCATAACCCCGCCCGCGATGGGGCAGCATATCCATCGCATCATCCGCCGCGTTATGGACAACCCCGACCCTTATCTCGCCATCAAGAACCAATCCAACACCGTAATGCTAAAGTTGTATCCGCAGCTCCAAGCCAAGGTCGCCGATTCCCCCGACCCCTTTGAAACCGCCCTCCGTCTCGCCATAGCCGGCAATATCATCGACTACGCCGTCAACACCAAACTCAACGAAACAGACATCCTCCAAACCATCGAAGCCGCCCTCCATGATGAACTCCCCCCACACGCCCTCGATCAGTTCCGCCAAGCCATCGACCAAGCCCAAAACATTTTGTATCTCGCCGACAACGCCGGAGAAATCATCCTTGATCGCCTCCTCGTCGAAAAACTCCCACTCGATAAACTCACCGTCGCCGTCCGAGGCAAACCCGTCATCAACGACGCCCTAATCGCCGACGCCCAGGCCGCGTCCATCCCTGAACTCGTCGAAGTAATCGACAACGGCTCAGACGCCCCAGGCACTATACTCCAATCCTGCTCATCATCATTCCGCGCCCGCTTCCAACAAGCCGACCTAATCATCGCCAAAGGCCAAGGCAACTACGAAACCCTCAGCAACATCGACAAAAACATCTTCTATCTATTCAAAGTAAAATGCCCTGTAATCGCCCGCAACGCCGCCCTAACCGTAGGCGACCTAGCACTCCAGCGAAAAATCCCCTGCGCTAACATCTAAACAAAATCTTTCACGATCCGCCCCAAATCGCCTATAATCTTTAAAGGACCTAAAAGTCCGCTACATCCGTATGGTTGTTTTTGCCCAAGGTAGGATGGGCTCATCAGCCCATGCTGTACCCTGTTTTTCATAATCCTGTTTCTATAAGGAGATCAATCATGCCAGATTTTGGAACCCCATTTGCCAGCCTAGCCGCCGACCGCAAACTCACCAAACCCGAACTGATCCGAGCCATTCGTTTCATGATCGCCGCTGAGTACGAAGCCATCCAGCTCTACATGCAATTGGCTGAATCCACCGACGACAAACTCGCCGTCGAAGTCCTCAAAGACATCGCCGATGAAGAGCGAGTGCACGCCGGCGAATTCCTGCGTCTCCTCAAGCACCTCGCACCCGACGAAGAAAGTTTCTACGCCGAAGGCGCCGAAGAAGTCGAAGAAGAAATCGAAAAACTCAACAAATAAATCCCCACCCGACCTCGTCGCCATGCACCTTACATCCCCAACGTTAGCCCCCGAACTTTATGTTCGGGGGTTAGAACTCATTGCCGATACTAATCCCAACCAATTACCTGTCCCCATTTATACTCATGCCTCGCCCCTGGCCAATTTGAAAATCCGCGATAATCCGCAGTTTCAAATTCCCCGTTGCGCACTATCACTACCTACCAAACCGCGCCACAAACTATAAACTAAAAAGGGGTCAAAACTAAAAAGGGGTCAAAACTAAAAAGGGGTCAAAACTAAAAAGGGGTCAAAACTAAAAAGGGGTCAGACCTGCTCTGTAGAAAAGCTTAAAAGTTATCTATTTTAACATTGCGCTATTGTGTTTGTTCTTGTATACCATGCAA
>JAFGKT010000074.1 GCA_016928435.1 Sedimentisphaerales bacterium
ATTGCAGCATACATTGCCCTGATAAAAAACAAGGGTTATCGATGTCCTGGCCCATTTTCGGGTTAGCGATGTCCTGAACCTTGTCAAGTGGGCACCAGGTGGGGAAACAGCGTCAGGGACGGCGGGCATGGCCCGCCCTACATCTAACGGATGAGGTTGTGGTTGGTTGGCGGATATGAGTGGGGGGAATCGGCATCAGAGGCGGCGGTTGTGGTTTTGCGGGATGGGATTTTTTTGTGGTAATCGGGGCTGGCCAAGTGAGTGAGTTTCTGGTATAAAAAGAGGTTCCATATAATTTGGCTTTAGTGTTTGAGTTAGCATAGGAGTATAAACGTGCAAAACCATCGCATCAGCAAGATTAAGAAGCTTCGCAAGAGTGGCTTTCGCGCTCGGATGAAGACCTCCAGCGGCCGTAAGATGATCAACCGCAAGCGGCGGGCCGGCCGAAGCGTAAATTGTGTATGAAAAAGCATTTACAATGCGGAACATTCCTTATCAAGCGGTGGTTGACGCTGTCAGTCAGCTCTGCATAAGCGCGTGTTATGATCTCAATGAAGAGATGATAGCGGCTTTTGAGCGCGCGTGTTCGTGTGAGAGTCACGAGCCCGCGGTGGAACTGATCGAGCAACTGCTGGAAAACGCCCGGATCGCCCGTGAAGAGCGTTTGCCTTTGTGTCAGGATACGGGATTCGCGGTTGTTTTTGTGGAGCAGGGGAGTCGTTGCCATGTTGAGGCGGGTGGGGATATGCCGGACGCCACGCTTGACGATGCCATAAATGACGGTGTTAAAGCAGGTTACGAGAAGGGTTTGCTTCGTAAGAGCATTGTGGCTGATCCGCTTGTGGATCGGCGTAACACTCAGACCAATACGCCTGCAGTGATCCACCACCGTTGGGTTGGTGGTGACAAGCTGAAACTGACGGTGATGGCTAAGGGTGGCGGTTGCGAGAACAAGAGTGTTTTTCGGATGTTCAAGCCGACGGCCGGGGTTGGGGAAGTAGCTGATTTTATTGTGGAGACGGCTCGCGTAACGGGAGCTGACGCTTGTCCGCCTTTTGTTATTGGTGTGGGGATTGGCGGGACGTTTGAGAAGGCTTGTGAAATTTCGAAGTACGCTCTGCTTCGTCCGCTGGACAGTCATCATGAGAATGCTTTCTACGCTGATCTGGAGGCGGAGCTTTTGGAGCGGATCAACGGGCTGGGGGTTGGGCCTGGAGGTTTGAAGGGTGACACGACGGCCCTTGCGGTGCTGATCGAGACTTTTCCTTGCCATATCG
This sequence comes from Sedimentisphaerales bacterium, assembly GCA_016928435.1. Lineage (GTDB taxonomy): Bacteria > Planctomycetota > Phycisphaerae > Sedimentisphaerales > SM23-30 > JAFGKT01. The sequence goes on from JAFGKT010000074.1 coordinate 1,278, forward strand.
CTTCTCTACCTGTGGCTATCAACATCGAATGCCATTCTCATCGTCACAAAAGCATTACTCTTTAGCGTCTTTTGTATTGGGATGTTGTTTTGCCTATGAAAGCCAAGTTTCATCCGCAAATCACCGAGATTCAACAGTATAATTGCATTCGTTGCGGCGGGTGTTGTCGGGGGTTTTTGGTTGCGGTTCGTGCGGATGAACGCCGTGCCATCGAGGATCTTGCTGATTGGCGCAGTCGATTGGATGTTGCTGATTTATGGGTTAGCCATCGGGGCAGCGGGGGCAGTTACGCTTTAGCCAAGCGGAGCGACGGTTCGTGTGTGTTTTTGGATAGGAATAATCTTTGCTTGATCCACAAGGAGTTTGGCGCGGAAGCTAAGCCTTTGGCGTGTCAACTTTATCCGTTTGTTATCACGCCGATCGGGGATGAGATTCGCATTGGACTTCGCTTTGATTGTCCGGCTGTTGAGCAAAATGAACCGGGGCATCTTAAGGGCTATCAGGGGGAGATTCGCAAGATCACTGACAAGCTCGTGCCTGAAGGAGTGCGGGATGTTGTTTTGCCGAGAATCTCGCGGCGTCAAGAAGGTTCGCTTTCGCAGCTCGATACTATTACGCAATCGCTGATTAACTTGGCAAGTGGGGGGGATTCGCTGAATGAGCAGCTTCGGGCGATTGATATTTTTGTTAGGCAATTGCCTATGGTGCGGTGGTCGCGGTTGTCGGAATCTGACGTAGGGGATTTTGTGAACATGCTCCAAATTGGCGCGCTGGGCGAAGCGCAGCGGCCGATAAGCAGTGACGCGGGAGATATTAGTAAGTGTCGTAAGCTGTTGGGGCAATTCTTTTTTTTGCTATGCCAGGGCAATAGTGCTTTTCAAGAGCTTAGTAGTTCTTTCGGGGCGCGTTTGCGTAATCGGATGCAGCAGACGCGTGACATGAAGCAGCTTGGTTTGACGTCGGGTGCTTTGCCTGCGATTCGGCCTGATTGGCCCAAGTGTGATATCGCGGAAGTCGAGAGCCTGAACGTGCCGTGGCCTGGTGATGTCCAAGATTTTTTCGCGCGTTATCTTACGTGTCGTTTCGCGGGGTTCAACCATTGCGGGGCGAATCTCTACAACTATTCGATTGTCGAAGGTGTTCGTACGATTCTGTTGTCGGTTGTGACGGCGGGGTTTGTGATGCGTATATCGGCGATTAAGGATAGCCGTGATTTTGTGCAGCTATCCGATGCGCATTATGCTTTGAGAACGATTGACGGTAATCTCGGCTATGCGTCTGCTTTGGCGATGGGGCCTGCTCGGCTGCGTCTGAATCATTTGAGTGAATTTATGGCTGGTTTGATCGATAGATATTGTCCGGCGTAAATGAGATTTGTGGCGGACAGGGAGCCGCGTGGGTAACTTTGAACAAAATGTTCAAAATTACCTACCTTACTTTATCGCGGGATCTGTTTTTTTGTAGGAGGCTGGGCAGATGGGAAGAATTTTTCGGGTGCTGATTCTTTTGGTGGTTTGTTTGGTTGTTGGTGTTTATGGGTGCAGGTCTGGTCGGGGCGATCCGGTCAGGAGCGTGATACCGGAGACCTTGCGTTTGCCTTCGGTATTGACGTCGGGTGCGGTGTTGCAGCGTGATATGCCGATCCATATTTGGGGTTGGGATGTTCCGGGGACATTGGTGACTGTGGAATTGGCGGGTAACGCGGTATCGGCAAGGGCGGATGATGAAGGTAGATTTTCGGTTTATCTGCCTTCGCTGGCGGGAGGTGGTCCTTATAGTTTGAGGGTGGCGGGCACGACGACGATTACTCTCGATGATATCTTGATGGGGGAAGTTTGGGTCTGCTCGGGGCAATCGAATATGGAATGGCCTGTGAGGAATTCCAACAACGGCGGGCAAGAAATCGCTGACGCTGATTTTCGGCGAATTCGCATTTTACAGGTTCCCAACCGCTCGAGCGTTATTGGGCAAGATGACGTTGACGCGAATTGGCAGGTATGTTCGAGCGATACGATAGGGGGGTTCTCGGCTGTTGGTTACTTTTTTGGTCGCAATCTGCATCAGAGCCTGAATGTTCCTATCGGTTTGATCGATAGTACGATCGGGGGTACCGCCATTGAAGGGTGGATCAGCCTTGAAGGATTCCAATCTGAACCGCAATGCAGCCATTTAGCTGAAGAAGCGGTTGCTATGGGGCAAGATAATGATCGTGCATCCGATGGGGCTCGTGGTCCAACGAGTTATTTCAATGGTATGATCGCTCCCTTGACGGGTTATCCAATCGCGGGTGTTATTTGGTATCAAGGTGAATCCAACGCGGGTAACGGGTACTTCTACCGGACGCTTATGCCTTTGCTGATTCGTGATTGGCGTAGCCATTGGCAGCAAGACGAGATGCCGTTCTTGTTGGTTCAGTTGGCCAACTTTGGTCCTGATGAGCCGATGAGCTTTGCGGAGGCTAGGCCTGGCGCTAGTGGGTGGGCCCAGCTTCGTGAAGCTCAGAGCATGACGGTGCGGGATACCGCGAACACGGGCATGGCGGTCGCCATCGACGTGGGTGACGCTACGGATATTCATCCACGCGATAAACAAGAAGTAGGCTATCGACTGGCGCTGGCGGCTCGCGCTGTCGCCTATGGTCAAGATATTATATATAGCGGGCCTATTTATGACCACATGAGGATCGAAGGCAGCACAATCAGGATTTACTTCGATCATACGGCTGAGGGACTGGTGGCAAAAGACGGTGCATTGCTGTGGTTCGCCATCGCGGGGGAAGATCGTGAGTTTTTCTGGGCTGAGGCGACAATTGAAGGCAAGACGGTTGTGGTACGCTGCGATGAAGTTGCGAATCCGGTTGCTGTGCGTTACGCTTGGGCGAACAATCCGCAAGGCTGCAATTTGTACAATACTGCTAACCTGCCCGCGTCGCCGTTTCGTACGGATGATTGGGGCGATGGTACTCCTTAGCGTTTGCTCAATTCTTCGTAAACTTCGTTGTAATATAAGGCGTTTTCGACGGGGGTGTTTGGCGGGATATGATTGCCGACAGCCATGAAGAATCCTGGGCAGTTTTTTCCTATCGCCATGCAGCGTTCGACTTCGGCGCGGATTTGCTGCTTTGTGCCGTCGAGAAGTACTCGGGTGTCAGCGTTGCCGATAAACGCATGCGTCTTGCCGTACTTTTTAGCGATGTATTCCATGTCCACCGATGGTTCCAGTACAAAGCCATTTACTCCCCAATCGGCGATATCGTCGATAAATTCCGTATAGTTTCCGTCGCTGGTGAACATTATCTTTTTGCCGCTCTCGACCAAAGGATGTATCTGGCGTTTGATATTGGGAAAGACATATTGTCTGTACCAGTCGGGCCGAAAGATTGCGCCCGAAGTCCACACCATATCATCATGTATCATAACGGCCGGCACATCCGCCGCCGCCAGTGCATCAAACGATTGCTGAATCCAGCTCGAATAACGATTGGCCAATTCGCCGAAACGCACCGGGTCTGTCCCGCAGGCCAACAGCAGCATGTCCCAACCAAACAATTCGAGCAATCCTGAAATCATCGTAACATAAACACCGGTCATATTCACCGCGTCAGGATAATATTCACAACTAGCTTTGTAGTGGTCCTCAAACTCTTGTGTCAATACGGCTTGATCATACTGTCCGAAGGTTTCCCAAGGATCAAAATTGAGTACTTCTTCAGTGGTTGAAAACGGAGAAGTTTTGGGATCACGTCTATCGGAGCCGGCGACGGCGTATTCGGCGTGTCCCATGTCGGTGTGCAGATCGCCAAACATATGCCTGTATGTCCAAACATTCCATATAAAATCATAGTTCCATGCTTGCATAAGCGTTTTGCGAGCGTCGGCCTTGACTTGATCGGTGCTATCCAAGGTCACATCGATACCGGTGATCGCCTTGACCAGATCGTAGTGCATCTCTACGGAGTATTCGGTTCTTGGCACTCTTTTGGGCATTTCCAAGTTTATCGCGGCCCAACCATCTTCAAAAGACATTGCATTGCCTCCATTTGTAAAATAACTGATGTACCCAATGGCATCTAATATTGCCGGGGTTTTTATTTTACCCGTTATTACCCAGTGAGTGCCATACTCAAGGCTTGCAATTATATGTCTATTTCTGCTTTCCGCCCCAAGCCGTGTATCTGTCCAACTGTGATATCTAGTCTAATCGCACGTTCAGACTTTAAACATGGTTGGGCAATTCCCCCTTGCTCCATACGATTAATTCATGGCTGTTAGGCATGCGTGGCTGGAGATACGCGCATCGTCGGCGACATTATCCAGTTTACTGCGTAATTCATGTTCGCTTTGTTTTAGAAGCGCTTGGGCCAATTCGGGATCAAATTGTGTGCCGCTGCATTTTTGGATTTCGTTTTGGGCGGCGGCGATGGACATCGCTTTTTGATAGGTCCGGTCGCTGGTCATGGCATCAAAGCTATCGGCGAGCATTACGATTCTGCCGGACAGTGGTATTTCGCAGCCATGCAGTTGTCCGGGATATCCGTTGCCGTCAAAGCGTTCATGATGAGTCAAGACGCCCTGGACGACTTTTGCCATTTGTCTGATTCCGCCGAGAATATTGGCTCCGATCTGAGGATGGGATTTGATTTGCTCGAATTCATCATCGCCTAATCGGCCCGGCTTGCACAGGACTTGTTCGCTAACTCCGATTTTGCCTACGTCATGAAGTAAGCCGGTAAGATAGATGTTTTCCTGTTCGGCTTGGCTGAGTCCGATCTGCTGAGCCAAGAAACGCGCCAATCGCGCGACTCGTTCGGAATGTCCGCAAGTGTATGGATCTTTGGCATCGATGCTGCTGGTTAGGGCGCGCAACGAACCCAAGAGCAATTCCTGCATATCTTGATAGAGTCGGGAATTATCGAGATAGACGGCGATTTCGTTGCCTAGCGAGGCGAGCATTTTCGCGGCGAATGCATCGAACTTTCGTGTGGATTTGTGGTTTAGTCCTGCGATTACTCCGGCTAGCCTGCTGCCTTGGCAGATTGGCCCCAATACCGCACTGCCGACCCAATCGGGCCAGGCATTGGATAAGCCTTCGCTACCTGCGCCGCCGTCGAGCAAGACACCATGAGGATGTTGTTTGGCTTTTTCCGCCCGCTTCCAGAGTAACTGTTTCAGCTTATTGTCACAGTTTTTTGGGCCTGCGGTTACGGAGTGTTCTTGGTGGTGTTGGTCCTCTTGTGTTCGCCAAAGAATCAATAGCTGATCGGCTCGAATTACGTCTCGGACATCCGCACAGAGCCAACTGAGAAAATCTCCGGGCTGCTGCGTGAATTTCATGTGATCCGTTATCTTGTAGAGGAGGTTGAGTTCTTCATAGCTCTGGGCCAGGGAACCGGCCATCAGTTGCATATCGGATGATATGGTATTGTTGGTTGTTTTTTCTCGCCAGAGTGCTTTGATTAGGCCTTCTATTACTGCTTTGCTGTGGCTTTGGTCGTCAGTAACAGAGGCCAGTAAGAGAACGTTGCCTTGCGTTAGCTTAATCATTCGCTGACAAGGGGTATGCTGGAGCAAGATTTGTTCGGCCAGGGCGAGATCGCGTCCGCGCCAAATTTTGTCGCAAATGCTCGATTGTGATCGGTGACATCGACCGTTCTGGTTGCACGATTCTATTGTCTTTGCGGTTAGACATTTGCCGTTTTGATCGTAAAAGACGGCGGGGATACGCAAGCCATTGAGCAGTTCTTGGATTTGTTCAAGAACGGTCGCTCTGAAAGGCGTTTGTTTGGTCTGTTCTGCCAGCTTCATTAGCTCACCCTGTTGTTGCCACCAACCCTACGGCGTTTTTTAGAGAGCGACTCCCAGCAGAACATCCTCAACGAGGTTTACCACCTCGCGTGGGCTGAAGGGTTTTTGTACGCAACGGGTGATACCGGCGGAATTGAGGGCTGCTCCATCGATCCATACCCCATGCGCGGCAAGAATTAGCGAGGGTATGGGATTGTTGGCATAGTATCGATGCAAACGCTGACAGATTTCGAGCCCGGAAAGATGGGGCAATTGAAATTCGGTGATGATTAGATCGGGGCGGTTAGCGATGGCCCAATCCAACGCGGCTTGGGAATCCTGAAAGGCCCTAACTTCGTAGCCGGCTTCGCGGAGCTTCAATCCCAAGACATAGAGTATGTGTACTTCATGATCAACTATCAATATTGTTTTTGATCCTGGTTCGTTGTTTTGCATTTTTACCTGCCCTGTATAGTTTTTATCGGACCATTATATTACTCTGTGGGTACAGGAAGCGGATACGCGGTTGGTCGGGCTGCGCATCTGCTGACATTCTTGCATCGTCAATAAACATTCGGGTATTAACCGACTATTACCCCCATAGGCTCTAAAAGACTATTCGAGGGGATTGTTGGTGAGATGCTGGGAGGTTATGGGACCTGATTGGACCCACCCCTAAATATATAGGGAACCGCATGGGCAACTTTGAACAAGAAGTTCAAAATTACTCACCCTAACGTTAGGGGTTAGAGTGATTTTTTGGTTAGGGACGGCGGGCATGGCCCGCCCTACTGGGGGCAGTTTGGTTTTTGGGCGATTATGGTCGGGTGCTGGTGGTTGAACCATCAAAGACGCGGACCACTCCGTCGTCGAGTTGGAGGAGTAATCCTTCGCGGCAGCAGACATCGAGGACTCGGCCTGCGAATGTTTGGCCGTTGCTGATGAGTTCCAAATGATGCCCGACAATATCGCATCGCGCCAACCAACGATCGTGCAGTTGGTCTGAACGATCAACATTTGTGTTTGCCAACCATTGGTCGAGTTTGCGCAAGAGCATCTGCGTGAGATGGACACGATCGATTTGGGTTTCTGTCAACTGGCTCAAAGAAATGGCGCGGTGGCGATGTTCGGGGGCAAATTCTTGCTGTTTTTGTGCGCAGTTGATTCCCATTCCTATTACAAAACACCGCCCTTGACGCAACTGCCTTGCTTCGACCATGATCCCCGCCAGCTTGCGGCCTTTTGCCATGACATCGTTAGGCCATTTGATTCGGGTCGCGATGCCGGTGGCTTCTTCGACGGCTTCGGCTACGCATAAGCCGGCCAGGAGGGTTAACTGGGCGCTTGCTATGTTGGTTTCGTTTTGCAGCAGGACCGAGAGTAAGACGCTTTGGCCGAGGGCTGCTTGCCAATTTCTGCCCAGTCGTCCCCGTCCTTTACGCTGATGTTCAGCCAAAACGGCGAGCCCATCGTAGCCTTGTTCATCGGCATGCTGCCAAGCTACATCATTGGTGCTGTTGGTTTCTTTATAGACCAGGACTTTTCGTCCGATTCGCTTGGTATTAAGGCTGGTTTCGATTAACTCGGAGCTTAATCGGTCTTCGGTGCCGTGGAGTCGAAATCCATAGACGGGGTTTGATTCGATTTGATAGCCCATTAATCGCAGTTGTTCGATGCGTTGGTGAATGGCTGGGGCGTCCAAGGGCAAAATACCTTGGAGTGTTTCGACGCTGAGCCACTGTTCGTTGTGACGGCGTAATATATCCAACAGCGTCCCTGCCATGGCGACCTCTAAAATAAAAGGGGTCTGACCCCTTTTATTCTTTTTTTTGTCCTAAGTGCCCATTCGTATCCATTAGTGTAGTGCCCAGCGGAAGCGTCATTTTCCAACCTACTGTCGTTGGTCAATTTATCCGTGGCGATTCGCCATCAAATCCAGACCGATGTCTAGGTTGCGGGCTGAGTGGGTCAGAGCGCCGACGGAAATTCTATCGACTCCGCTGGCGGCTATTGCGGAAACCGTTGCCAAGTTGACTTGGCCGCTGGCTTCTAATAGTACTTTTTGGCCAATAGTGCTGCTATCACGCAATTGGACGGCTTGGGCCATTTGCTGAACGGTCATGTTGTCCAGCAGCACCATATCGACGCCTTGCACTTCGAGGACGATGGCGAGTTGGTCTAAGCTATCGACCTCAACCTCGATGAAATCGACGCTGCGTTGGTATTCTTTGACGCGTTTTATGGCTTCGGTTAGGCCTGATCGTAGATTCCGGGCGCCGAGGGCGGCAAGGTGGTTATCTTTTATTAGTACGGCGTCATATAAACCTTGGCGGTGATTGTGGGCGCCTCCGCAGCGTACGGCGTATTTTTCTAACGCGCGCCAACCGGGGGTTGTCTTGCGGGTGTCGCATATTTTGGCTTTGGTTTGGGTTGTCGCTTTGACATATTGGGCGGTTAGAGTCGCGATGCCGCTTAATCGTTGGAGGAAGTTCAGCACTACTCGCTCGGAGGCTAAGAGGCTTTGCATTGGGCCTTCGATTGTGGCGACGCGTTGGGCGGCTTTGATTTGGGCTGCGTCGGCTGCTTCGGCATCTAGGCGCAGGTTAGGATCGTAGGCGGCTAATACATCACGTACGATTTCTATACCGCAGAGTATTCCTGATTCGCGGAATACGAGCGAGGCTTTGCCTTGCTGCTGGGGGGGGATGGTGACGGCACTGGTGACATCGCCTGGGCCTAAGTCCTCGGCTTTTGCTAGTTGTATTAGTTCTAGATATGGTTTTTTGTTGTTCACGGCCTGGTCCTGTTATTTGCCATGTTTTGGATTGTTAGTGCTAATATTTTAGCGGTGTTGTAGGCGGGTCACAAGGGCGTACTTTTTCTTGAGTTACATTATCGGATTTCTATAAATAATCCCGGCGCTTACGCTTCGGGCTCGGTTTTAGTTTTCCGTTTAATTCCGGAGCGGTTTTGATTTCCTCGATTTGGTCGCGCAAGGCTGCGGCTTTTTCGAACTCCAGTGCTTCGGCTGCTTCGAGCATTTCTTTTTCCAAGATCATTATTAGTTCTTCCTTGGCGTATTCTTTTTCGTCGTGTCGGAGTGCTTCTTGGGCCATGCGTTCGGCTTGGAGGTCTTGTTCCAGTTTGGTGCGTATCGCTTTGCGGACGGTTTCGGGGGTTATTCCGTGGGTTTGGTTATATTCTTGCTGGACTTTTCGGCGGCGTGCGGTTTCGTTGATGGCTCGGTCCATGGAATCGGTCATTTTGTCGGCGTAGAGTATGACTTGGGCGTTCACGTTGCGGGCGGTTCGGCCGATGGTTTGTATTAGGGATGTTTCGCTGCGGAGGAAGCCTTCTTTGTCGGCATCGAGAATGGCGACGAGGGAGACTTCGGGCAGATCAAGGCCTTCGCGGAGCAGATTGACGCCTACCAAGACATCGAACTCTCCGAGCCGTAGATTACGCAAGATTTCCACACGTTCTAGGGTGTCGATTTCGCTGTGTAAGTATTGACAACGATAGCCTTGTTCGGTGATGTATTTGCTGAGGTCCTCGGCCATGCGTTTGGTGAGCGCGGTGACGAGTACGCGTTCTTTTACGGCGACGCGTTTGCCGATTTCTTCGAGGAGGTGAGCGACCTGTCCTCGGGCGGACTCAACTTTGATTTCGGGATCGACCAGCCCGGTGGGGCGGATCAACTGCTCGACCACTACGCCTTGACACTGCTGCATTTCGTAATCGCCGGGCGTGGCTGAGACATAAACCACCTGCTGGAACATTTGCTCGAACTCTTCGTAACGCAAAGGGCGATTGTCCATGGCGCTGGGCAAACGGAAGCCGTGTTCGACCAAGACGGTCTTACGACTGAAATCGCCGGCGTACATGGCTCGCAACTGAGGGAGTGTGACATGAGATTCATCGATTATGAGCAGATAGTCTTTGGGAAAGTAGTCCATGAGGGTATAAGGTTTGGCGCCGGCGGGCAGGCCTGATAGATGACGCGAGTAATTTTCGATTCCGCTGCAATAGCCTACCTCGCGGATCATTTCCATGTCGTAACGGGTGCGGGCATTGAGACGCTGGGCCTCCAGGAGTTTGCCCTGGGCGTTTAGTTCCGCGACGCGATTTTGCAGTTCGGTGGTTATGCCCGCGAGAGCTCCCTCAACGCGGTCCTCGGGCATGACATAGTGCTTGGCTGGGTATATGAATTGCTGCTGCTGGTCAGCCAACACATCGCCGCTGACGGGGTGGATGAGGCTTAGTTTTTCGATTTCGTCGCCGAACATTTCGACGCGGACAGCGAATTCCTCATAGGCGGGCCATATTTCGACTACGTCGCCGCGCACTCTGAAGGTTCCACGCTCGAAGGCAATGTCGTTGCGGTCATAGAGGATGTCGGTGAGGCTTCGGAGCATGTCATCGCGATCGACGGTGAGTCCGACCCGCAAGGGGACGACCATGCGCTTGTACTCCTCGGGTGAACCTAGGCCAAAGATGCAGGACACGGACGCTACGACCACCACATCGCGGCGGCTCATTAATGAGGTTGTGGTACTGAGCCGCAGGCGGTCTAACTCATCGTTGCGGGAGGCGTCTTTTTCGATATAGATATCGCGCTGGGGAATATATGCTTCGGGCTGATAGTAATCGTAATAACTTACGAAATACTCGACGGCGTTGTGGGGCAGGAGTTCGCTGAATTCTTCATATAACTGGGCGGCGAGGGTTTTGTTGTGGCTTATAACGAGCGTGGGGCGATTGCAGCGGGCTATGGTGTGAGCCATGGTAAAGGTTTTGCCGGACCCGGTTACGCCTTTTAGTACCTGATAACGCGCACCTTGATCCAGGGCCTGGCATAACTGCTCTATCGCTTGGGGCTGATCACCGGCTGGGTTGAAATCGCTTACTATCTCAAATTCACTCATAGCTATTCCACTTCACATTTGCGGCGAACCATGATCATCGTCGTCGACTCTTGAACGATACGCTCGCAAAACACCTGATACCACCAAATCTCTTAGTAACTGCTCCGGCACACCAGGCCCCGCCGAAACACACTCTTGATCAAAATTGTCTCCGACTAAAAACTCTATTGCTCCATTTTTCTCTATCTGAATCGCACCAACTTTATGAACAATTCGACCCTCGGGTAGAATTTCCTGCATGATCAATGGCATAGTATCAGCTTCTAACGGCAGAACCACAAACTTGGCCTTTTCGTCATATTCATGCCTGAAAGGCGGAACAATCCCTTCCCTTACCCCTTGAATCTGATCAAAACTCATTTCGGCCATATCATCTTCATAGCCTTCTAGAGCAAGATGAGCATTTCCCGCCAGTTGACGCATCACTGCCATCAAAAGCCCTGGCTTGTCCCGAGGATCAAGCCAATATGCCTGTCTCATATATTCGTTATTCATCATTACAACGATATTCTCAGCATTACAACTATTCTGTCCCCGGCAAATAATCCGCCCGAACCGGCGAAAACACCTCAATCGCCACCGAATCCTCTATTATCTCCGCACCATGTTCCACCCCGCCCGGAATACACCAACTATCACCAACCTCCACATCAAATTCTTCCCCGCCTATCGTAAGCCGCATCCTCCCCTTCACCAAGTATCCGGTTTGTTCCTGGGGGTGGCTGTGTTGGGGCAGGGTGCTTTGGGCTTTGAGGAGGAACTCGGTCATGAGTGTTTCTTGGCCATAGACTAAGGTTTTGCGTTCTATGCCTTCCAGTGCGAAACAATAGCCGGTTTTGCTGTGCTTTTTGAACATGCGTGGCTCCTTTGGCGTCGCGGCAAGGTATTATCCATGTTGGGATTATCGCTTATTATACACGAACAGATATTTTTGGTTTGCTTGATCCATGCAGTCAAACTTGCGCAGCTCGAATTTTTTGCTGGTGATATGATGCATAAATGATATTGACCAGTAGTATGTGGGGTAATCGAATGTGCCGACATTGGGGATGGTTACTGTTGGATGGAGACTTCGGCCGGTGATTATGTCGTAGTGCTGCGGGTCGTCTTGTCTCATGGTGAGAAAGAGTTTGCCATTGGGCTTTAACACATTTGGCAGGTTGTCAATTAGTTGTTCGTATTCGGCATAGGAGCATTCGATGAGATTCTGCGGAAGAAGGGCATAATCGAAGGAGTTAGGCTGGAAGGGGAGTTTGGTGTAGTCGCCGATTACGAATTCGCATTTACTGGTAATGCTATCCGCTACTTCCTGGGCCTTTTGCATGGAAACGGTTGAGCAATCTATACCGGTCGCTTGCAGGCCTAGAGCCTCGAGGGCGAATGTTTGTTTGCCTGAGCCGCAGCCCAGATCGAGGATTGTTTTACCCGGTTCGATGTGCTGTTTGAGGTGTTTTTCGATCCAAGCAACGTATCTTTTTGCTTCTTCGGTTCGATAATCGCATCTCGGATGATTGGTGGATACTATGGCGTCGGAGCATTTTGCTGCGATCTCGATTTTCATAGGTTATTGATTCTCCAAGAGTCGTTTCAAAACAGGTGCAGCGTTCGGCATATGTTTGCAGTTGGGTCTTTACGACCGGCCGAGAAAGTCAGTGGGCTAATTTGTTTTTGCGCATACGATTCCCGTCCACGTATTGTGTAAATGGGTCCCCCGCAATGTGCTGCGACTATTTTTTGTGTTAGTGTTCGGTTTCGGTGCTATCGGCCATTTGGACTTCCTGGACCTCGCTTTGCGGCTCTTCGATTGTGGGCTCGACTTCACGTACGACGCTGGTCACATACAAGACTCGGAGTCCGCCGGTGTTGCTGCCGGTGCGATAATATCCAGCCAGCGAAACGGTATTACCGACATAAGGCTGAAGATCCAAACGGTCGTGCATGGCGACGGCGTAACATAGGATGTTTTCGGAGGCGTCGCGTACCTGATATACTCGTTTGCCGTCGATCGTGGCGCGGGTAGCGGCGGGAGTAAGACGGACCATCATGACAGGCGCGGCGGTATCAGTGGAGTAGGCTTGTGACGCTCTCGCTTCGGCTGTGGTCGCGGTGATACGGTCGAGTGTCTCCTGCAACTGAGCTTCTCTATCCTGAGCGCGTCGCCAGATATCGAGGACTAGTTCCGAACGCGCCAAACGGCGGAGTAATTGTTGGGAGTCTAATCTGATGTTGTCGTATTGGGTTTGCGCTTCGAGCGTTTCCAGACGTGATCGGATGGGGGCGAAATCTTGATCGCTGATTTCCTTGGCCTGCTCTTGGGCCAATAGATCGACAATCGCGTGGTATTCCTGGCGATCCATCTGTGCCTGTGACAACTGCTCGGTGGTTTCGCCGGCGGTCTGTTGCGCCTCTTGGGCGAGGCTGGTCGCTAGTTCTTCAGTTACAGGCCCGACGCGCTGAACATAATCCAAAGATATCCAATAGCGGGTGCCGGCGGGACAGACGATTTTATAGTAGTCATCTTGTTCGCCGATTATCTCGACCACGGCGCCGCGGTTGAGACGGGTTTGTACCTGATCGGCGTTCTCTGGTGGGACGGATATGGCACCCGCGCGGACCCGGACATTGTTGCCTGTGACACGTCCCAACATGGGCCTGGTGTGCAGGGCTTCGCCGTCGTCGGCTTCCGCTTGGGTCGCGGGCTGGGCGGCTTCAACCATGATCTCGACGAATTCTTTGGCAATGAAACTGAAACTGCCGACGGGCGGGTCGATTTGGGCCCAATTGTGGCGACCGTGGCGTTCGGCGCGAACGATGACCAATTGTCCCTGATCCAACTGAGTGACGGCGTAATATACCTGTCCTGGTCCGGAACGGACGTTTACGCTATCGCCGGTAATCCGACCAACATATGCTTCATCCAATTCTTCGGTGTCGGCGGCGGGGACATTCGCGGCTAGGTCGCCGGCGTTGTCGGCTGCTGGGCCGTCCTCTTGAATTACCGGCTGAGCCAACGCTGCCGTAACCGGAACTAACAATATTATCGCCAATGCCAAAATCCATTTTTGCCCAGCCATGGCTATCTCCTATATTCGTGATTCATCAAAAGCTGTAAGATGTTATATAACAGTACTTTATCGCACAATCTCTAGGTTTTGCTCAAACATGATCGGGTGTTTTTTGCACCGCAATGTGTCAGAACACTACCGCTTCAACAATCCTCCCAGAACGTTTGGTCATTAACGTGAATAGAATGTTCCATCTACGTCATTCCCAGTGGCCGAACGTATCAAATCACCCGGTGGTTGTCAATGTAAATCAACGCTTTTGGGCCTTACTCTTGCAACGAGGCTGTTAACGGCTACAATATGCCTAAAACCAGATACTTAGCTGAAGTGACGGATCGGCAGGCGAACTGTTGTTGTGCAAGTTTGAAGGCGGCGCGGAGCTACGGAACTCACACTTTGGCAACCTACTTTTAGGACTGACTAGTTAAATGATTATTCCCATCGGGACGAACAATCCTCTGCAACGCCGACCGGTTGTCAACTATGCTTTGATTGCTTTGAATACGTTGGTGTTTTTGATAACGTACTATCCGCACCCTATTCCCGGGGGCGTAGCGGTGATTCGCGATTCGTTCGCGCACTTCAAGCTGGATCCGCAGTCGCCTCAGCTGTTCCAGTTTGTAAGCTACGCTTTTCTGCACGCCAATTGGATGCATCTGATCGGCAACATGCTGTTTCTTTATATATTCGGCAATAACGTGAATGATAAGCTGGGCAATGTCGGTTATACGCTGTTGTATTTGGGGGGCGCGGTGTTCGCGGGGGTTGGTCACGCGGTGTTTAATGTTTCGCCGGTGCTGGGCGCATCCGGGGCGGTCGCTACGGTTACGGGTGCTTACATGGTGCTGTTTCCGAATACGTATGTTAATGTTCTTTATTTTCTGTTCTTTGTTGGCGCGTTCGAGATTAGGGCATTGTACTTTATTCTTTTCAAGCTGATATTTTTTGACAATATCATCGAGCCGAGAATCGCGGAAGCCAACGTCGCGTACGGCGCTCACTTGGCGGGGTATTTCTACGGCATTGGGCTTCCTATGCTTCTGCTGATTTTCAAGATTCTTCCTCATAGTCATTTTGACTTGTGGGCGCTGGTTCGGCGGTATCGTCAGCGACTGCAGTTAGCGCGGATGGTGAACAAAGGTTATTCGCCTTATATGCACGATACAGCGGCGGCCCGTAAGAAGGTGGCGGTTAAGGTTTCGGATGTCGGTTCGCCGGAGGAGCAGAAACGGCACGATGAGATTATGCAGTTGCGATCATCGATTTCCGAAGCTGTGGCTCAATCTGATTTGACGCAGGCGGCCCATGACTATCTGAAGTTGCGTCAAGTGGACCAGGAGCAAGTTCTGCCGCAACAGGTGCAACTGGACGTTGCGAACAAGCTGGTCCAGAATACGCAATATAATTACGCGGCGCAAGCGTATGAAGACTTTCTCAAGGCCTACCCCAACTACGCCTTCATTGAGCAGGTTCAACTGATGCTGGGTTTGGTTTATAGTCGTTATCTGCACCAGAGCGAACCGGCGAAAAAGCATTTGGCGATTGCGCTGAGTAAACTTTCTGATCCCGGACAGAAGCAGATGTGTCAAGACGAGATTGATCGACTTTGAACAGTCGGAAATCGATGGTTATGACTGACGAATCTTCAAAAGCTGATCGTGATGATCAAGGCCGGATAATCTGCTATAATTGTCTGGCTGAGAACCACCCCCACGCTGATTTCTGTGAGCATTGCGGGACGCCTCTTAGCTCTTTATCCACGATTGATCCTATCAAGCGAATCGCCGCGACCGGCGACACTTGGCGAAAAGCAGCGTCAAGTCCCTCCAAACGGATTGTACTCATTGGTATGTGGCTTATCTTCGCTCCTCCGCTTTTATTCTTTGTTTTGAGCCTGTTCGCTTTTGTATCAGAGGGCGATCGCTCCGATAATCCAGGGGCTTTGCTCAAGACCTTGGTCGGAATGGTCGTAGTTTGTCTTTATGGTTTGATCCTCGTCAAAGTCACCCAGAACTATATCCGCCGCAAACGCGCCGCGGCAAACGATGAATGTGAAGGCGAAGAGCTTTAGAATGGGTAAACGGGCGTATTGGTCAACTTATCCCCCGCGCTGTTATTTGACCACCTTTAATTTGACTGAAAGCTATCAATAATTGCCGTGAGAAGTGTTTTTGTGGAGGATCAGAGTAACATGCAAAGCATTGTCCTGCGTTTCTTGGTTTTCTTATGGCTTGCTATTGGCATTGCTTTGATGGTGCTGGTTTTTCTTTCATATGCAGACGTTATTGAATTGGCGAGTTATCAGCAATCAATAAACCTTTTGGCAATCGCATTTATAGTGCCGGGTGAATTGCTGTATCTCTCAAGACGTTTCAAAAACGACAAATCAATCACGAAACGGCTTAAGCCCAGGACCATAAAGTTCATAAAACTATTGATGTTTACCTGTCTTATCGCCGGCGTACTCGCCTGTTTAACTATATTTTGGTTATGGATTCATCCAGATGCTCCCTTCAAAAGCGTTAAAGATTGTCTTATGGTTGTGGCCATTGGCTCAGGTGTGTTAGGTGTGCATTTAGTGAAGGAGTAAAGGGGGAATTGAAGAAACTACAATGAATTAAAGGGGTCAATGAATTAAAGGGGTCTAATGAATTAAAGGGGTCTGACCTGCTCTGTAGAAAAGCTTAAAAGTTATCTATTTTAACATTGCGCTATTGTGTTTGTTCTTGTATACCATGCAA